>NZ_JBBMQP010000003.1:0-302297 GCF_038900115.1 Hoeflea sp. AS60
ATCAAATCCGCGACAAGAACCACATCGGGGGTATGTCTCGCATTTTGCAAAGGGCGAATAATTCCAAGTTATGTGAATTTGCGTTCCCGTTATGGTTACATGATGCAATCCATATTGCAACCAACGCATATCTGCAGACGGACAAATCTAGATGTACTCTCTGTCCCAAAATTGTACCGTAATTCTCTCAAGCCAGTTCGACTTCGACCCAGAGCCCGCCAGAGCCGAATGCTGGATCACGTACGCCATGCTTGACGGACCGAATCGAGCCTGACGGAACCTGAAAACCCGGCTTCCCGTTCTTGTCCGCAAGCCAGGCGTCATCGGCGCGCACAACGCGCTTGCCCGTCTTCGCCTCAAGATCGGCGACGATGGTATCGTAGGGCATGTCGCCCCAATGGACTTTCGTGGCATCGCCCTTGTTGGTGGGAATGAACGCGGACAGATCCGGGTTCGTCATCATCGAAAGACCCTTAGCCATGGGCGTGGCATTCTGGCTGCCGTGATGGGCGACCTTCAGGAAAACCGTGCGGCCAAGCAGATCCGCGGCATGCACCGTCGAGCCGCCAACCTCCCACGAGCTGTCCTGCCAGCTCAGCCAGTTGCCGATCTGGGCATCGCCGGGAAACAGAAAGACCCGTCCGCTGTCGACCAGTTCGAACGCCAGCACTAGGCTGGTATTGTTGACGCCCCGGTCAAGCTGCATGGCCAGATCGGCGGCAACGCCCAGCCAATCGGCATCGATCCTGCGCCACGACTGGTCGCGCACCACCACGTCGTCGATCCTGGGTTTGGGGCCGGTCGCGGGCAGGCTCTTGACGTAGTGGGCCTGCACGAACTCGGTGATCGTCGATGCAAGGTTTCCTGAAATAGCACCGCTGAGCGGTTCGCCGATATGGGATTCGAAGGGGCTGAGACTGTCCCCACCGCCATCCGCCGGACCCTCGGTGGCCGCAAGGCTGGCAGTCAGCCGCTCGGCAAGCGGATACATTTCGCTCGCCTTTTCCTCCAGTCTGAGCGCCTTCCGGTCGCGGGGTGGGCCCAGCACGTAGACCCTGACATTGGTCAGTCCGGGAATGATGAATGGCTGTGTTTCCGGTCCGAAATAGCTCGGCGGCTGCTTCTTTGACAGGCCCGACGCCGCATCGCGCGCCGCACGCACCCTTTCCCCCGCCGCGCCGAACTGGAAGCCTAGCAGCGACTGCATGCCGTCCCTCAATCCTGCGACAAAGCCTTTTTCTTCTGCCGTTTCGGCATCGAGCCTGCGGCTTGCGCCTTGCAGCGCGGTGATTGCCGCCCCCTTGAACTTGTCGAGGGCGACGGCATCGGGATCGCCCGGATTCTCGCTCCAGGCCATCCAGACCTCGCCGACGCTGATGGTCTTGAATATCTCGGCGGCGTAAAGGAAACCCGACACATGGTCCCAGTGCTCGTGGGTGACGACCAGCACATCAAGCTTGCCCCCGCAGGCCTCCTTGATATCCGCCGCTATCGCCTGGATGAGCTTCGAACCACCCGACACCGAGGAGTGGACACCGCAATCGATCAGCATCCGAAACGGCGAACCGTCGGGCTTGCTGAAGGTCAGCAGATGGCTGTCGCCGATCCCCTGGCAATAGTGGCGCACCGTCAATTTTGGCGCTGGCTGCTGGTGCGGCGAAACGTTGACCGCGGCGCTGACTTGCGCCTTTGCACGGGTGCCCTTGCGCCGTGTCCGGTTGGCTGGCTTCCTAGGCATCTTCTCCCTCCCCATGGTCGCCATGCAGGAGTGCGAAAGGCTCCGCTGCGGTTGCACCGAAATAAAGCGCCCTCAGCGGCGACATGAAATGCGCCGCGGCAGTTTTTGATTGCCGATCCTGCCGATCGTGACTGCCGGTGTTCTTGATGATGGCATAGCGTATTTCGGCATTGTCCTCCCGCGGGTCGATGATCACCGTCGCGCCACCCCTGAACCAACTGAAATTCTCGCCCTCGGCAACGCCCTCAAGCGCAATCTTGCCATCCAGCCGCAGCGGCAAACGCTGCTGGACAACCGCGATCAGTTCGATCCGGAATGACCCGTCAGGATCCACCCGGCGCGTTGGCCGAACGCCCAAGACATCGAACGTCGTTTCCCCTGCTCTCGCCTTCCGCTTCAAGGTTCCGTTCTCATTGTAGCGCGGCAGATCGGCCTGTAGTCCAAACTGACGACAGACATCGGGATCACTTTTGAAGATAGCCTTCAGCTTGCGCCAGAACGTCCAGCGATTGGCCTCATGCAGATCGAATATCTTCGAACGGTCGAAACGATTGTCCCAGCTGAGATCGATGTCTTTCAGCAACCCCGGCAGCCAGTCCGGCGACGGGTCCGCTGGCGCTTCCCAGGACAGCGTTTCATCCGAGAATACCCGCACATTGCGCGGCAACAGCTTCCATCGGCGGAAGGCATCCATGAAGGCAAGCCGGTAATTGAGGCTGTCGACGGGATAGATATCGATATCGGCGGTGATGATCGCCCGAAGATATTCGCCGAAGGTGATATCAACCGCCGGACAATAATCGAGCGCGCGAATGCAGATCGTCAGGACATGATCTGCCGTCTTGCTGACTTCCTCGGTGAGCCGTTCCACCAGCACGGGATGAAGCGCCCCCTCCGGCAGGATCCGGGTTCCGTTGGTTGCAAGACGCACGAGGTCATTTGTGCGCCGCTCGACAATTTTCAGAAAGGCCTCGTAGACCGCATAAACCAGGATAGAGCCGCGGGCATGGGCTTCGAAACTCTTGTTGTAGTCGAGCCCGACCATGCCGCTCTCGCCATAATTGCGGAGCGGCCCCTGGCGCCCGGTTCCTTCGCCAAACTGCTTGGCAAGGCCGGAGAGAAGATTGCGCGAGGAAGCAATGCCCTTTTGGGTCTTGGCCATTTCGAAACGGACGAGCTCCTTCATCGTGAAATGCTGGAACAGGGCAACGATGTCGGCAAAGGCTTCATGAAATGCCGGGACATCGGGATTGGAGGCTTCCTGAAAGCGCCTGTGCAACCCGTCCAGCAATGCATGCGAGGTCTCATGGGCGATGATGTCCGACGACAGGCAGGAGAAAACCATCGATCCCTGCGGCGTGTCCACCTCAAGATCGCTTTCCGCCGGAAAATAGCCGAACAGCAGGGCCTTCTTATCGGGGCTGTAATAGGCATTCTCTGCGCGCAGGGCATGCGGATAAATGCGCAGTCTGGGGACGTCGTAGCCCTTCATGCGGGTCACGCCACCACGCCCCTTGTATTCGCCGTAACGCGGCGCCCAGAGTGCCTTGCGGCCAAGCGCCCGCTCAAAATGCCCGATCGTCGTCATGGCGACCGCATAGACCATTTGCTGGTGGAATTGCGGGCTGCCCTCCGAAGGAGCAAGCCCATCCTGCGCCAGCAGCGTCTTGTCGTTCAGATCGACCGGTGCGTAGACCCTGTTCGAGGCGGGATCGACGTCAATGACCTCAAGATATTCGCCGATAGGGCCAGGAAGCAGCGGGTCGGCCACCGGCCCATCGTCCCAAGGAACGCTCAGCGTCGCCTCATGGATTTCGACAGTCGAGATGTTCTTGGCGATGGACGGATCAAGCGCAAAGACACGCAAGCGCCTGGGCGGCGGCGGCGGAACACGCGGCTTGCGCCGTACAGTTTCAGTCGGCCGTGGCGGCTCCTCGACCGCCACCGCGGCAACCCGTTTCCTTCCAAGTGCTGCTTCAAGCACGGCCTTGAGGGGCTTTGATGGATTGCCCTCCTCAAGGGCCGCCTCGAGATAGCGGCTGCGCGCCGTTGGCGGTATCTTGCCGGGATCGGCGCCCGGATCCGGGATCGCCTCGTCCACCGCGGATACGCGCTGCGCCATCTGGGTCAGTTCAAGCGCCAGCATGCGCTGCTTCTGTTGTGCCGCCGTGCCAAGCGGCGCAAGGCTGACCCCGCCGCCAACGAGCATGTCGAGCCAGCTCCAGCTCTCCCGTGCAGGCTTGAGTTTCTTCAGCTTGGCTTCCGCTAGCGGCGCAATGGCCAGCGCGTCCTCGGCACGCAGCACGCCCTGCCCGATCTTGCGGTGTGTCTCCCTGGCATCCATCATCGGCGTCGACTTCTGTGCCGCCGCGAACAGCGCGTAGCGGACGGCCTCGACCCGCATCCAGGGCTCAGAATAGGTCTTCACCTTGTCCCAGTGCTCCGCCAGCCACAGCGCCGCCGCCGCAGCGATCTGCGGTGTGGCCGCAGAGGTCCCCGCGCCATCCATGTCAACGACCTTGCCGCAATCGATCTCGGCCCAGGGAACGTTTGGCGTATAGGCGCCCAGCGCCGTATCCATCTTCTCGTCCGGCCCGTAATTGCCCTGCATGGTTCTGAAATGCAGCCCGGAATAGGCCCGGCCGTCGGCCATCACGCCACAGGCGGCCAGCACGCGTTTGTAGCGTGCCGGGAAAACGATGCTCTTCGGCGGAAGCGGCACGCCGGCATAATTGTTGCCTGCCGCTGTGACCATCACCAGCCCGCTCTCATAGGCGAGATTGACGGCATCCACGAGCGCCGAAGAGGACACGCCCCCCATGCTCATGGTCAGCACATGCGCGCCCTGCTGCCGCGCATAATCGAACCCCTGAACCATGGTGCCGACCGAAAACCGGGCCACCCAGTTGGCAATGCGAACGGGAATGATGCGGGCGAGCGGCGCGGCGCCGACATAGTCGGCAAAACCGCCCCAGCCCGGAGAATGGCCGTCAAGCTTGTTGCCGGCAAGCAGGCCGAGCGTGCCAGTGCCATGGCCGCGATTCGCTATCGGACTGCCGGCGGGGGCATGGTCAACCGCATCGTTCGGCCCATGCCCGTCATCGACGAAGTTGCGCCAAAGCGCCTGTTCAACAAGATGCTTTGGCACTGTGGCATGCTTCGGGTCGAGTCCCGTATCGAGATGGGCAATGGTGATCTTTTTCTGCTTGCTGCCGACTTTCGCGCACGCGGCGGCAAACTGGCTGTAGGCGTCGCCGAAATTCCATGCGGCGACATCCTCTACGCCGGCCTTTCCACCGCGCTTGTCCTGATCGTCGAACTTGCAGCTGGGACTGGCGCTTGCCGCCATCCCGCGCAAGCCGCCATCCCTGTCGGTATAGTCCCACAGCTGTTCGAAGTCCGGCTCGACGGCGATGACCGCCGGGCCGCCGGCGGCGTTGAAGGCTTCGCCCCGTTCGAAGAGCGCAAAGGCATCATCCCAGGGATTGTCCGATCGCCGCGCCGAACCGCCGATTTTCAGCCAGGTCGCACCCTCGCCGCCGGTCAGGCCCATCGGTCCTCCCGTTTCGGGCGGCAATGTCAGGATGGGCTGGGTGCTCGCCTTGCTGAGCCCAAGCGAACGGTGGCCCCTATCGAAATTCGCCCCGTCGCCACGTATCTTGATGAGGAGTCCCGTGGAATTTGGCATGCCCAGTCACCTCCACTCGCCTTGGCCAGGCCAATCTAAACAACTGCGCTTCCCTCCATACCCATATATTCCCGACCAGAAGAATACAGTACACAACCGTTACGAGAATTCAAGACGAGGCGCCCTGCCGGGCAGTTTCGACGTCAATAATCATGTCAAACGGTCGTCACTTTCCCTGGACTCGAACCAACACCCTGTGTCTTTGTTTGCCAGGGTATCTCATTCTTCGTCGCCCCCATCTATTACACGGCAGGTGATGCGTGCATCACCGAGAGGGCGAGATCATGCTTTTTTGAGCAGACGGTTCTCCAAAGTCAGGTCGCCGAAGCACTCCTTCAGCGCGCCGGTCTCGCGACGCAGGTCCTTCACGTCGTCGGTGGTGGCAGCCCGTGCTGTGTCACAAGCCAGGCGGCGCTTGCCGGCTTCCATGAACTCCTTCGACCAAGTGTAATAGAGGCTCTGGGCAATGCTTTCCTTGCGGCGAAGCTCAGCGATGCTGTCGTCGCCGCGCAGGCCCTCCAACACGATCCGGATTTTGTCTTCCGCTGAGAAATGCCGACGTGTCGCACGACGGATGTCTTTCACAACCTGCTCAGCAGGCGCTTGGCGCTTGAGGATTTGGGTCTCATCTTCGTTCCTTCGATACTACGACGAAACCAAAACCCTCCTCAAATCACAACCTCAAATCTGGGCCATAGGTGCTGACATGGAACAGTTCTTACTTCGATCTCAAAAGTCGGACAGACCCACCACTTTCGTGTCGTGACGCCAAACCGTCGCTCCCGCAGACTCGAAGTGCCCCCCAATAGATCATCCATTGTTCTTGACCGAATAAGGGACTGCAAAATCCCGATTGATTTTATTTGTAGCAGTTATCTGATCCCGTCCCGGCGAGTTCCTTTACGCCAACGCCGTAGGTTTCGGCATAACTGTTTGCCATAAAGTCCGCATATGGTTTGTAGAGGCAATAGAAGGAACGGGCTTCTGGCTGGAAGAAATCCTGGGCGGACTTCTTGTCGCAAAGCTTGCTGCGCACACAGATCGCAAGTTCGTCGAAGAACGAGATGAGTAGGGACACATCTTGCTCGAGATCAGCCCGGTTCCCGCCCGGCAACGAATTCAGCACACTGAAGACCAGTTGGCGGTGTCTTCGTTCAAATCGAGCGGGATCCACGCTGGCCGCGCGCAATTGCTCCAATTGCGCGCGGGCAGTCAGCCAAGCCTTGCCAAGATCGATACGCGCTCCGAGCAACCCGTCCTTGCCATACCTCTCGACATAGTTAAGGGTTTGGGTGACTCGGCGTTGGTGCAGAACATCGGCGAACTGGACAAGGCCCCAAGCAAAACCAACGGCGGCGAGCACCAGGCCGATACCTTTCAGCCAAAGATCGATCTTATCCTTGAGTGTCATCATGGCCGGTCCGCTGCTGTCGCAGTGTTCGTTGTCGAGCAATTTCCTAGGTCCAATTTCGTCTGCGCATACTCGACCCCAATTACCACGCCGTGGCCCCAAGAGAGATCGACAGACGGCGCCGATATTGTGCTGGCGTGTTGAACGAGGCATTTCAGTCCGTCCTTGCGGATTGCAAGCCGAACTGGAGGTGCCGCCGTCGGATCAGGCCTCATCGACACATCGGGAGTGCCGATCCGTACCGAGTTTTCGATACTTTCGCGATCGACGCTCGCCGGACAGAGATCGCCGAAGAACTCCAGCGGGTCATCGGGCAACGCTTGCAACCAGCCAGCATTGTCGACGAGGCATCTCACTATTTTGAGGGAAATTTCCTTTGGCTCCATGTCCTGACCAGCCGCAAAAGTCGATGCTTGCGAAACATAGATCATACAGCCCGAGATAAGGGAAAGCGCTGTTTTTTGCGGAAAAACTCTCATGATCCAAGTGCACCCGTGTAGATTAGCCCTGCCCAATAATATGGGGAATTGAAGACGGGAAGTCGGCCGGACGATGCAAGATAGGCACGGAAATTTGCCAATGCTGAACGAGCTGAACTGTCGCGCATCGCCAGCGGCAAGTACCGGCTCTCGACGATCGCAAGTAACTCTGAGGCTGGCGCGTTGGCAAGCCAGTTCTGAGCCAGCGAAAGCGCTCGCGGCGGCGCCGCGCCATGTCTCATTTCCTGGTGAAACCGTTCCATCAGCA
Source organism: Hoeflea sp. AS60 (assembly GCF_038900115.1). NCBI lineage: Bacteria > Pseudomonadati > Pseudomonadota > Alphaproteobacteria > Hyphomicrobiales > Rhizobiaceae > Hoeflea > Hoeflea sp. AS60. Next base: position 7,585 of record NZ_JBBMQP010000003.1, read on the forward strand.
ACATGGTGGCGAATTCGTTGACCGGCCATAGGCTCGCGATAACGCCATCCGCGCCCAGCGCCAGAAATGCGCCGGCCAACCCTTCATATTCGTTGCTGGCTGTCCTTACGCCGACAATTCCAGTCTCGCAGGCCGACAGGATAACCAGCCGCGGGGCACCACTTCCTCCGGCGCCTTGGATCTCCGAAACAGACAGTTGATCGCCATTGGCCATCACGAGGTAGGACTTGAGCGGATCAACTGGGTCATACTTGCCATGGCCAACAAACAGTAACGTCCCCGCATTTTTAAATGCAGTGAGGAACCGCGCCGGCGTGACTTCTCTTGGGGAGAGGTTCTCGCTCTTGCCCTTCCATACTTCGGAGGCAACCTTAGCCTCAATGTTGGACACAGGAAGACCGTAGTCATTGCTCGGGTTCGATACGGTGACGAGCAGGTCGGGCTGCTTCTGCGAAGCCTTTCCTGAAAGGAATGCCAAGCTTGGTAGATAGGAAACCTCATAGTCTGCGATCAGCCGCCTCCCGCCTGGCAGGATGGCGGAATGAAGCGGCAGAATCGCAAGCTCGCCCTGAACAGATAAGGCAATTTGATTGAACGGCAACGAAAATTGCTGTTTTGACCAATCCAGAACTGGCGCAGCGAAGGCCGTTCCCAGCCATAAATCTATGGCGTCGATGCCTTTGGGAAGTTGGTGCGCAACCTGTGCGCCCAAGCTCCCTGAAGCCGTTTCGGCATCGGTCGCCGTCTCGTAGCTTTCTAGCCAACCTCCCTCGCCCGCAACATGCGCCACGACGCTGTCGGCATCAAATCCTTCGAGAAATAGCACCGCGATCGTGGGGCCCTTCGGTGTATTCATAATGGCAAGAACCATAGTGCCCTTTGTGGTGATGACCGGAACAAGCACGAGAACGCCGTCAGGAGGAGGACTGGGACGCCATTGCAGCGCCGAGGGGTAACCGGCATCCTCGAGGTTTTCGCCAAGCCGTTTTTTCATCGCCCGGGCGCGACCAAGTTCCACGACTGATAGCGCCTCCCAAAGTTTGCCCTCGCGGGCGAGTGCATAAGCTGCTCGCTCAAAGCGACGCTTTGAATCCTCCAACGCTGCCTCGCGGATAGGACCATCCATCGCCTGGAACAAGTCCAAGTGCTTGGAGAGCACCGTCATGTAAAGGCTCGCGGCCTCCTGCCATTGCCCCGAATTGAAATCAAGGCTAGCCAAATTGGTGATAGTATCAACATACTCTGACGGCAATGCTTCCGTCGTTCGAATAGTCAGCGCCGCCGTATATGCCCGACGCGCAGATGGAATCAGGTCTGTTTGTTTGCGGTTGGCATAAAGGTTGCCGAGATTATTTTGAAGGGACGCCCATATGCGCAGCTCATGGTTTGCTGCCGCAAACGCAATCGCCTTCTGATAGGCCAGCTCGACGTCCGCAAGCGTCGCGTTTCCCTCAATCAAATTCAGTTGCGTCAGCTCCGCAATATCACCCAGTAATGCAAGTTGCTGGGATATTTCGAGCATATCTTGCTCGCTCGCGGCATCCGCAATAGCTTGTTCAGCATCCTGCAGGAGCTCGTGATCGAGCGTAGCCTGGGACAGAAGGACTGTACCCAAGAGCTGATTGGCGTGAGCACGATTATGATCTTCAAGCTGCTCGACGAGGGCGCGGGCTCTTTGTTCCGCTTCGTCGAGATAGGCTTCGACATTTATCGCCGAAGACGACAATGCCAGAATCAGATTGAATTTTGCGGTCACTCTCATCGGATGGTTTTTTGGAAGCTCACTGACCGCCCGCCGATAGGCCTGGACAGCTCTCTCATTTCTGGTCACGCCGTCGCTGGTGATGCCTTGAAATAAAGCGTTCCCCAATACGAGCAGAGCGCTTCCTTTGGTAGCTGGATCCTCAGCGGCGTCGGCCGCCTGCTGTGCCAGATCCGTTGCCTGCCCAAGCGCGGCCGGTGTTCCTACCGAGATCAGAGATGTAGCCAAGTTGATGCGCTCTCTGACGGCCTTCTGCGGGGCACCTAGCCGTTCGTATTCGGAAATCGCCTTTTCGTGTGCGGCGACACCCGCAGCAAGTTCATCTTCGGTGGGCTTCCGTTCCGCAGGACCAAGGCCCAGTAGCACTGCCTTCTGCGCCAAAAGGTCGGTACGCAGCAGTTCGTCGGCGAATGAAGCAGAGCCCAGCGCGGTGTCGATGGCCGCCAATGCCCGTTGCCAGCCATCTGGGTCACGCCACGTCCGGAGTGCCGACTCGAGCCAAACGGTCCGCTCGAGCACTTCGATGTTATCGACATTTTGTGGAGCCGACTTGCGAAGTTCCTCCAGGAGCGCCCGGGCCTCATCCAACGGCTCTCGGCTGCCTCGCAGTTCGGATTCCTCTTCAAGCAGCCGCAAGCGGACCAGTCGGATTTGTCGCCAGTTCAGACGATCGCTTTGTTTGAGTTCGGAGTCGGCTCTCTCAAGGTACTTGAGCGTTTCCAGTACCTTGGCAAGCGGGTCATCATTGCTCAGATAGGCTTCGATCGATAGCTCATATGCAACCTGCCCGAGGATCGCACGATCGACACCACTCTTACACTCGAGCGCTATCTGGAGCTTAGCTCTGCGGGTCTTTCCAGTATCTTCTAGAAGGAGCTTTTCAATTGCGGTGTTTGCGCAAATAGTGTCGGACAGGGCGGGAGATGCAGTAAGCGTGGCGGCGGCAATAATCATCTTTGAAATGAAGTTAACAACTGCCGGTGCAAGAACACTGTTCGCAAACATGCCCGTTCCTCAGATCTCCGGTGCCTATCTTGCCATTCATTGCATTGTTGAGCAACGACCATTTCGAAAGCGGCGTCGGTAATCCCCCCGCAAAATAACTGGCTTCAAAAGTAGAATTTTCTCGGCAATATGATCGAGGAGATTTTGATGAAGACGAGCAGATTTAGCGAACCACAAATCCTGGCGATCCTGCGCCAGGCCGAAGGCGGCGTCCCGATCCCAGAGTTGTGCCGGGAGACGGGATGAGCACTGCCTCATTTTACAAATGGCGCGCCAAATATGGCGGCATGGATGCGTCTATGATCAGCCAGATGAAGGCTCTGGAAGACGAGAACCGTCGGCTGAAGAAGATGTATGCCGAGATGTCCATGCAAGCCGAACTTCTTAAAGAGGCTCTTGGAAAAAAATGACACGGCCATCTCAACGCCGAGAGATGGCCGGGAAGGCAGTGGCGTTGCGCGGGGTGAGCATTGCGCTTGCCTGCCGCACCTTCGAGGTCAGCGAGACCTGCTATCGGTACAGTGCCAAGCTGAACGACGAGAACGAGCAGATCGCCGACCTGCTGATCGGACTGACGCGGGCGAAGAAGAGCTGGGGCTTCGGCCTATGCTTCCTTTACCTGCGCAATGTCCGGGGACATCACTGGAACCACAAGCGCGTCTACCGCATCTACCGGGAGCTGGAGCTGAACCTGCGGATCAAGCCACGCAAGCGCTTGAAGCGGGATAAGCCCTACACACTGGCCGTCCCGGATCAGCCAAACATGGTCTGGTCCATGGACTTCATGGCGGACCGTCTGGAGGATAGAAGGCAGTTCCGGCTGCTGAACGTCCTGGACGAATTCAACCGCGAAGGGCTGGGCATCGAAGTCGATTTCTCTCTTCCCGCCGAGCGTGTGATCCGCAGCCTGACCCAGATCATCGAATGGCGCGGCAAGCCATATGCCATTCGGGTGGAAAACGGCCCGGAATATGTCAGCGGCAAGCTGATGGAATGGGCTGAGAACCAGGGCATCGCCTTGAACCACATCCAGCCCGACAAGCCGCAGCAGAATGCCTATGTCGAGCGCTAAAACCGCACCGTCCGGCATGAATTGCTCGACCAATACATCATCGAAAGCATCGAGGAGGCACAGGAATTCGCCACGCAATGGCTATGGACCTGCAACAATAAACGGCCCAATATGGGCATCGGCGGCATCACACCCGCACAGAAACTGAAAATGGCTGCGTGAATTCTACTGCAGAGCCCCGTTAAAAACGGGGGGATTACCACCCGTCGAGTTCGAAAGACAGCAGGAAATGAGCACCGAGGGCGTCTAGGAAACTCGGGGCTATTCAATTACAGTTATGCTTGTTCGAGAATGTTCTCATTCATCCTCATCCGTTTCCATGTATTGTAAATCTTTAAAGCTTGAATTTCTTTCAATGAACTCCAAGAATAGCTCACGAGATTTTGACTTCGCCCCCCGTGAATTTGATTGCATCACATTTGTTATGGGGATCACTGGCAGTTGATACTGCATGGCTACCTCCGGAAGCGGCAGCGGTGTCGCAAATCCAGTGCTGTTACGATCTAGCCAGTTGTTGAGGGCGTGCCGCATGGGTCCTAACTGAACATCGAGCGCCCACGTATCTCTATAGTTCGGCTGCATATTCGGCGCCCGCACTACGCTGGCTTGAAGGATTTTTCCTAAGGGAGACCAACGATCCGGCACTCTAAGATCACGAAGGAGGTTTGTTCTTCCCAATTTGAACAATCGGCTCAAAACGTTAGCAACCATGTCAGATAACTCCTCTGCCGGGTTAGGAGCCACCGCGCACTCAACTCTTGTTAGTAGCAGGCTCCAAGCCATAATCGAGACGGCGATATTCTTGCTATCTCGTATAAGGCTTCCTGCCTTAGCAACATCAAAGTCCGTCAAACTGACGGCAGAACCAAAACAGCTAATAAACTCCGGCCATGCGGTGGATTTGTTGAACTGTAGCGGCCAGTCCGCGCGCGAGGGGGTCAAATCCAATAGTGTACTGATGTAGCCAAGGGGAATGGGGAGATGCATACTAAAAGCTGCATCAGACTCCGACTCGCTACCCAATGTTCGCAACCAGCCGGTTATAGATTTTGGATTTGGGTGGTTCAGAAGAAACTCTTCTACTCCCTCCTTCACGAGAGAGGCATACATAGGATGCTGTTGATGATCAGGTGGGTTGTTGACCATATGGTCCGCCACCAAAAACTCAGCAAATGACCTATGCTGAAAGAAGTAGGTGCTACCGCCTTTTTCCTCAAGAAAAGCGCCTAAAAGGTATTCTCGCTTCTTTGATTGCTCATCGCTACTATCACCATCATTCAGATCATCTAATAAAGACGGCGGGATGTCGAAAGCACTGAAAGCGGTTTGTCCAGCCTGTTCGGACCACAACCAGAAGGCCAAGCGTCGGAGGAATTCTAGCCGATTCTCCTCTCCAATTGGGCGTCTTGCATCTTTTTCTACTTCTTTCCTGAGTAAAGATCGAAAGAACAAATCATAAAGTTGCCATTGGCTCACCCGGCGACCGAACTCGTGCAGATCGATTGACGGATCCGAAGCAAGATCGCTAAGTATCTTCGCATGAACAGGTTTGCCAAACACCAACGGCTCAGCTTCGGCTAGTCGATTCACTTCTTCGACACGTTGCTTGATCCACTCCTGTCCGGCATCCTCGGAGCTCACATATGACAGATAGCGCATGACAAATTTCGCGCGATCTTCCGCCGAGAAATCCCGTAGGCGATATTCGGTAAATTCGGGCCAGTCTGGAATTCTATACCAACGATCGTCGGCAATCCGTGCCCGACCTCTCAACACATAGTGTCGCTCATCCACTGAAAGAAATGCATTTGGTCGCCCAAGTAATAATACTCTACTGTTACCACGAACGAGTTTATTGATTTCAATGAGCTGTGAACGAAAATCAGCAAAGGTCATTGCGTGTTTCATTTCATCGAATCCATCTAATATAATTAGAAGACGTCCTTCTGCGTTTAGTTCGAGGAATCGATGAGTGTTAAATGACGGCACCGGGAAATCGTGAGTAAACATAGCGCCAAGCAACCCTTCAAGTCGGGTGTGACCGGTGAAAACGCCCAACTTGATTAAGATTGGGCGACGCAAGCTGGGGTCTTGTAGGCAAAGCTTCGCTTGATAAGAAGCAATCCGTTTTGCCAAGCTGGATTTACCTGCACCATATCCGCCTAAGATGGCAATTGGCTTTGGCGAGTTTCCGGCGACCCACTCTTGGATGTCGGCGAAAATTGAACTGCGTTCTACCTCGGACGAAATATCATGAGTTATTGGACTGTATTCGACAAGAGTGGCCTTTGCTTCAATATAGTAGTTTGATAGCCCGTCTTGGGTAAAAATATTTTCTAGAGTTTCGATGTAGTCAGATAAACCGAGAATTTTGTTTTCAAGCCGCCAAATTGTCTCGTGCCGCATCTGGGTCTGCTCGTCATGGATATAACTTTCCGCATCTGGTGTGATCCCATTGCGTGTGATCAACAACAGCAGGGCCGGAGCGTGTTTCCGGACTAGACCTGAGTAGGCGGCCCAAATCTGCTCGACAGCTCTTCGTCCAAGCGGACCTGCATAGTCTTTACACTCGATGAATACAGCTTCCCTGCGACCAAAATGCTCGTGAACAAAAAAGCCATCGGCCCTCTTACCGTCGGTGCGGACCTCTGCCTTGACTGCGCCATATCGGGCTGAGAGCAAGCGTACTGCATGGTTTCTCAATTCGTCGCCGGGCTTAATATGCATCCTATAATCCTTGACGCGTCGTATATGTTGTAGATCTGTGGGCTGCAATTTTTAGTCTATGAACCCTCAACATTGTTCCGGCAAATATACTATGATTTTACAGGATTGATTTGCGCTGAGGGCTTACTTCAGATTCGTGTTAAGAATTGGCTTTGACTCTGACCATCCAGATTCTGACCGCCAATTATTGGGAGATCGTCAGCTTCCCCGATAAGAACCACAGCTGAGGCACGTAATTCCCCGCCCCAGTTCCCGGATTACTTCAGTTCTTTCGTTTTCTATCAAGCATACCGTACTTTGGTCCGTCATCAACGCCATCTTAGTAGAAGTAATCCATTGCCAACGTCGAGATCAGTCCTGATAGATCCCGCTATGCGACCGCATCGACACACTCGCTAAACATTCGGTCTGTGCAGTCTTGTTAGGCCGAGACGGAGTCAATATGCGCGCGTTTGGCTCCGCAAACATTCAACCGCCGCTTCCAAAAGATTCTCGTCCGGTTGAAGCGCGCCCCATTCTTTCCAAAAATCTCGGGTAGCACTGTCAGGTTGAACTTGGGGTTGATCGAGCTTTATCCTCGTCGGCAATAGAACGGCATCGCCCAAAAGCAGTGCCTCGCCAGTATCGAGCAATGGTAGCATCGCGGTAAGGCCAACAAGAGAGTCCGGCATTAGCCGTTTGATGACATTCTGATCGCTATCGTTTGTTAGCCGCAATGCGAGAAAATTATTGCACTGTGAAAGGATCGTCCTGCTCACATCCGAGGGTCGTTGACTTACTACAAGCAGCGAGAACCCATACTTTCTGCCCTCCTTCGCGATCCGTTCGAACGAGTATAGCGCCTGCCTCTGGACTGCATCGGCGTCATCTTTGACGGGCAGATACAGATGCGCTTCGTCACAGAGGAGCGTGACCGGCGTACGCGCGTCAGCGTTCATCCAGAATTGTACGTCATATAATAGACGCGCGAGCGTTCCCGTGACTACCGGGAGGATGTCCGCAGGAACCTCGGAAAAGTCGACGATCTTGATGCCGTTTCCGGTATCTGCGCGCAGTAGCTTTACGATTTGCTTGGCGAGCCAACCATAGTCCAATGCCTCCGCAGGGGGCGCGAACATAAATCCGTAGCGGCGATCATCAAGTTTTGCCTCAAGGCGTGAGATAAATCGCGTGAGCTTGTTTTCCCAATCTCCGGTAACGGCTTTACCTGTGGCGGCAGATACGCCTTTTGCCGTGTTATCCTCATTGAGTTTGTTCACTAGGTCCGAGATTTTGTAAGGAATCGGCGAGTCAACGGTAAAGGTCTCTTTGACCTTTGTTTTACCGGATGCATCCAACGTTCCGCCCTTCAAATCACGGACATGAAGGGTGAAGCGGGACGCCTGGTTCGGGGCGTTTTGGTCGCTGCGATCTAAAATCATCGACAGCATCTCATCCCTGTTCAGCAGCCAGTACGGCAGAAACAGCGTGTCATCCTTTGACGCGGCGAGATCTCCGGGACCGGCAATTCGAAAGCGCTGAGCAAAGCCGCCGTTGTCCTTGTCGGAAAGAGGCTTGTATTCGCCGTGCATGTCGAACACAATAATATTTGGGTATTTTAGCTTTGCAGCTCTTTCGAGAATAAGTGCCACGGCCCAGCTCTTACCCGATCCGGTACTCCCCAAAATCGCGGCGTGCCGTTGAAAGAACCGATCCCCGCTGGCGATTGCTTCCGCACTGCGGTCGGCGACGAATGTCCCCAGTTTCAAACGCTCGTCGTCAGGAAATCCTTCGCCAAGGATGCCCATGAAACGTTGGAGGTTTCCACCTTCAATAACGAAGCAATGCCGGTCGATTTGAGGGAAGCTATCGGCCCCACGCTTGAATGTGTTAGTTTTGTCGCCGTCCACCGTACGGTACGTGCCGATGACAAATGCCTGCATGTGATCGGATGGTAACACGGTAAGGGCTGCGAACCCGCCACCCTCCGGGTCAGGCAAGTCCTCGCGAAGCGACCGTGTAACCCGATCGGTCATCGCAATGAGATATTCAGCTTGCGTCGCGCCTTTGATGGCGACCAACTGGCCTATCCCAACGCGGGTGAGCATTTCGGAATTAGTAACATCTATAGCCACGCGGCTGGTATCAACACCCGCCACGCGACCAATCTGGTCGTTCTCTGTAAATTCAAGCGCTGCGCCAGTCATGCGGATAGTACCCCCTTAACAAATCCCTCCAAGTCCCAATAATCAATATCAGCAGAAAAAAACTCGTTGCCTTCAAATATGATGTTCGCACCTTGCACCTCGGCCACTTCGCGATATTCGATGGCCACCACATTTTTGTTTTCCAACGCAATTTCTTTAGCTTTTGGAGAAAGCATATGGGTCAGGATTACGGTCTTTACGCCTGATTTTATGCGGGGTGTGAGGTGGGTCTCTAGATGGTCGTCATTGAACCCGTAGCCAACAATGAGAAAACGCCGAGCTTTATCGATGGCATCGTTGCCCTTTTCGCGGTGTTTATCAAAAGGGCTTTCATACCCGTTTCTGAATTTATTCAGCCCCGGCGTGATAATTAGCCGGGGTAGCGGAAGCGTGCCAGCATAGCGAACCGGATTGCCCTCCCGATGATACCAATCAAGGCTACCGTGCGGCTTGAAAACATTCGCTTTGGGCGCCCATTTAAATCGAACGATCTTCGCAACTAACTTTGCATTACGGCAAAAGCTCCACAGACTGTCTAGCGGCGCTAGCTTCGCCGCGAAATGGCCGCAGAACATCGTGTCCACGCCGAGGCCGGCCTCCTCGCACGCAAGTTCGACGAGGCGATCGTAGTTCGTCGTGACGATAGGGATGCCCGTATCTGGTTGGAGCAGATAAGGAAGAAGTTTGGTAAGGCGGAGAGTTTTCGTATGGGTGAATATGTCGGCGATAATTGCCGCTTCGGCATCAGCGATAAAATCCGCTGTGCTTTGGACGATGGCGACCTCCAAAGACTCTGTAGGGGTGTGTTTAAGGAGCGCCGCCTCAAGCCCAACCGTTGAGATCAGCGGATGAATCTGTTCCCATAGATTGTTGTCTTGCTCGGAAAGTCTGGCCGGGAGGGTCGTGACGAGGTGATGGCCAAGTGCTCCCATGCCTGGAACACCTTCGGCACAAGAGAGCCCCGAACCAATCACAAGGACGAGCCCGTCACCGAGGTGCTCCTGTAGCTGTTTCTTTAACGCACTAAGTTTCACGAGCCTCCCACTGACGTCGCTGCGCCATTTCGCGGTTAGGTTACATGGATTACCTTACCGCACGCAAGCAAGTCATTCACAGAAACGGAGATTATTGAACTGCGTGGTCCAGTGTGCGTAAGCACTGGCCGCATTCAATCCGCGCAGGGTTGATCGAGGGTTCCAAAGGGGCGCTAAATGCCCCTGGGTCATGGGGCGTCGGGGAGCTCGAAGGCTCCACCGACTGGCGAACGGACGGCCAGACGTTTGGCCAGGGTTTGGTGCCGATGGGGAGGGAAATCTCCAAGCTCGGCAAGTGGGTTCCGTGAGGGGCAGCGATACACCCTTCACGTCGATGGGTGCAGGGAGAGCGAAGTCTCCTTGTGAGTGATCAACCGGCGAAACGGTTGGCTGGCGTTTCGAGGCTCAAGGCTGAGAAAGTGCCACAGGCCGGGAGGCGCGCAGCGGGCCTCCCTTACCAAGATGGCGTGGGTACTACCACGCACATCTTGCGACCTGAGATACTGGCATATTTCAACTTGTACTACTGCGATGGAATGATGCATCCCTAGCTCATTTAGCCGATGTGACCTGCTCCCCATGGAGTCCGCGTCTATAAGTTAGCCCTGTTCAGGTTTTGGTATTCCTTTGACCGATTAGCATATTCCCGTGTTGTCAAACCAGCGAGGCTTGAATGTGGGCGGTGATTGTTAAAATCGTCACGCCATTCCGCTATCAGATTACGGGCATGGCGTAGGTTGTCGAACAGGTGCTCGTTCAAGAGTTCGTCGCGCATCCGGCCATTGAAGGATTCAACGAGGGACTGTCACGAATTCTGTGCTTCGGGTCATGATGATGGAAAAAGGAGTATCATCGCATGGCCATATCGAAACAGATTTTGGATCAGTTGCTTGGCGACCGCGACCCTAAAGAGGTTTTCAGCAAGGACGGGTTGCTTGACGATCTGAAGAAGGCGCTTGCGGAGCGCATCCTGAACAGCGAGCTCGACCAGCATCTGGAGAACGAGCAGGGCTCGGGCAAGGCGAACCGCCGCAACGGCACCTCACCGAAGACGGTGCAGACGGAAAGCTCGAAGGTGCCGCTGGACATTCCGCGCGACCGTGCCGGCACCTTTGATCCACAGCTGATCGCCCGTTATCAGCGCCGTTTTCCGGGCTTCGACGAGAAGATAATCTCGATGTACGCCCGCGGCATGACGGTTCGGGAGATACAGGGCCATCTGGAGGATATCTATGGCGTCGACGCCTCGCCGGCACTGATTTCCCGGATCACCGACACGGTGATGGAGGCGGTAAAGGAATGGCAGGCCCGTCCGTTGGAAGCCTGCTATCCGCTGATCTTCTTCGATGCGATCCGGGTCAAAATCCGCGACGAGGGCTTCGTCCGCAACAAGGCCGTCTACATCGCGCTTGGCATCCAACCGGACGGCACCAAGGAAGTTCTTGGCATCTGGATCGAGCAGACCGAGGGGGCCAAGTTCTGGATGCGAGTGATGACTGAGCTCAAGAACCGTGGCATCGCCGATGTCTTGATCGCCGTCGTGGACGGGTTGAAAGGCTTCCCGGACGCGATCACCGCCGTTTTCCCCAAGACCGTCGTCCAGACCTGTATCGTCCATCTGATCCGAGCCTCGATGTCGTTTGCCTCCTGGAAGGACCGCAAGGAGGTGGCCAGAGAGTTGCGCGCCGTCTACCGCGCCACCGATGAGACGGCCGCCCTGGAAGCGCTCTATGCCTTCGAAGACAGCCAATGGGGCCAGAAATACCCTCCGATCGCGCAGAGCTGGCGGCGGGCCTGGGAGCATGTCGTTCCATTCTTCGCCTTTCCCGAGGCCGTTCGCCGGATCATCTATACGACGAATGCAATTGAAGCTTTGAACTCAAAGCTCCGCCGGGCAGTCAGGACACGGGGCCATTTCCCCAATGACGACGCCGCCATGAAGCTGCTATATCTGGTTCTCAGCAACGCGGCCGAGGACTGGAAACGGCCGCCGCGCGAATGGGTCGAGGCGAAAAACCAGTTCGCCATTCTCTTCGAAGAACGCTTCAGAGCGTATGAATGAAACCGGCCCGAGCACAAGATTCTGGATAGTCCCTTCAACGAAGCCGTTCTGCATGGGCTTTCCTGGCGCGATGTAGTGCCACTCGACCTTGCTGTCTTCTTGCCACTTCAGGATCGCGTTCGACGTCAGCTCGGTGCCGTTATCGCTGACGACCATGCAGGGATAGCCCCGCATCTCCGCGATGCGGTCCAGTTCGCGCGCGACCCTGATGCCCGACAGTGATGTATCGACAACAGCGGCCAGACATTCCCGGCTGAAGTCATCAATCACGTTCAGGATGCGGAACCGGCGACCACACGACAGGCTGTCTGATACGAAGTCCAGACTCCACCGCTGGTTCGGACCCTGCGGGATTGCCATCGGCGCTCTGGTGCCCAAGGCACGCTTCCGTCCGCCACGTTTGCGCACGGTGAGCCCTTCCTCCTTGTAGAGGCGATACAGCTTCTTCCAGTTCACTTGCCACCCCTCACGCCGCAGCAAGACATGCAGACGCCGATAGCCGAACCGCCGTCGTTCAGACGATAAATCCTTCAGCCGTGCTCGTAGCTCAGCATCTTCCGTCCGTGTTGGCGGCCGCCGATAAACACGTGGATCGATAACCGCCAAAGCAAAGGCTCGCCGCTGATGGTATCCCTTTTGTGTCATGGCCCAATTCGCGGCACGCCGCCGCGCACCAGGCCTTAGAAGTTTTTTCCCAGCATTTCCTTCAGCGTCGAGACATCCATCATCTGCTCCGCCAGCAGCTTTTTGAGTTTGGCGTTCTCAGCCTCCAACGCTTTCAGCTTCTTGGCATCCGATACTTCCATGCCGCCAAACTTCGCGCGCCACTTATAGAAGGTCGCGTCGCTGACGCCGTGTTTTCGGCATAGCTCCTTCGCACCCAGCCCTGCCTAGTGCTCCTTCAGAATGCCAATGATCCGTTCCTCGGTGAACCTTGATCGTTTCATCGTCTGTCTCCTTCAGTAGGAACAGACTAACCTCAATTCGAGGACGTTTCAGGGGAGCAGGTCAGGCCGCAAGAATTCGGGAAACCGGGATTTGCACGTTACGTCTACAAACTTTGACGAACCGAGGGGGCATGCCCTCTGATCTGCTCCCCTTCTGATTCCACCGAATGATCTGGTAGCCAAGCTCCCGCGAGCCCAATTTTTGCGGCAGATCATCCAATGGAAAAAGCGATGGGGAGTTTCAGCGGCGGCGCTAAATTATGCGCTTAGTAAGAACGAACTGATTTCCGAATGGCACTATCGCGGCAATTATATTCAACTGAATAAACTCGGCCGGGAAAACGAACCCGACGCTATGGAACAGGAAACATCTCAGGTCTGTAGAAAAATCCTGACGGCGCTATGGGCCGAGGGCGTATCCACATCCCATATAGCGAGAGTACTATCTCTCCCTGAAAGGGAAATTTCAAATCTGCTGTTTGGAATTGTGGCTGCAACGAGTGGACCAGCATTCACTGATGGCCAAAATAGACTTCGCCTCGTGAAGGGATAATCTTGCGCGAATCCCACTATGGCCTTTTCTCGGCAGATATATTGGCGATTTCTTGTCGAATGGAGGCATTATCTTTGCTTAGCGAGGCAATCATCTGAGACATTTCAGCAATTTTCTTCTCTAATTCTGCGTATTGGTCGAATTTAATGCCTAATTCGTCTGCCTTCTTACTCAACGATTCATTCATCGCGAGCGCATCTTCAAGCCTTTTCTCCGCAATTGAAATGTAATTATTGTACAGCGCCAATTGCGATACGTTATATGAATACTGCGTATAGACTAGTGTTACCAAACCAATAAATCCGGCCAAGATCGCTAAACCCGCAGCCCATGATATTTTTGCAGTGTACTTTCTAGCAATTGAAGCGTCGTTTCGTGCAGAAATTGCGTCCTTTCGAGAGTCGCTTACGACTTTGTCAATCGAACTCTGAATTTCTATTAACTTACCATTCCCATTTTCTTTTGCGGCTTTCTGTATAAACTCTGTAATATCCCAGAACTCAGATGTACTTGCATCTGCACCAATGGCCGCGTCACCAGAAACAGTCGAAGTGGTTTTGGTAAATTCCACCCAAATCAGCCCCTCCTCCAGAGGGATATAGTAATCTTCAGACGTCAAGTTGTGTAATGGAATGCACAACTTTCCCCAAAATCCAGGATCGACGATAGGACCCGTGCCGAGCAAAAGCCCTCGATGAACATGTCGAATTTGAAGATTAAAGCGCAAAGCAATGTATTCCGGCAATCTAAAATCTAGATCGCACTCTACAAAGACGATGGAGTTTGCCTTTACTTTCAGCTTTTCGCCTTCAAACGGAACCTTCTTTAGTACTCTTTCTTCGTAAGTATAAGCAACACTTCCAATACGCCCCTCATACGATGCTTTCTTAAGCCGCCGCTTTTTCTTCCCACCCTCAAAAAACGGGCTGATCAGTCCGGTGGCAAGAACATACTCTCTGATATGCTCCGCAGATAATAATGACGGCGGTATTTTCTTTTTGGCAAGAGGATCCGCTTTGTATCTGTGCGCACTGGCAAGCTCAGAAGCACTCTCTCTTGTAAGAGAGCACCATTCGGTGGCTGCGACTACACTCTGAGTCATGCTAAACATTCCTGACGCTCAATTACGTCAAAAGGCGAAAATCCCAACCAATCTGCTTTGCGCGAAATACTGGCCTCAATACCCAGAATAAAACGCCTTACTTGACTCTCAGATCGACCAATATCAGATGATTCACCGATATAGTCCAAATGATTTAATACAACTCGATTTGGTAAATTTACGTCGATAGATTTTCTTACGAGCATAGAATCAAAATGTCCAACTCTGCGAAGCTTTTTAGTTACTGTTGTATACTCTCTGATGTCATTCTTTCCGGTTTTTGCAGCGATCTTTTCCCAGGTCGTCTCGTTAGTTAGCTGGCCTGATTCCCCGGCAACTCGTATCGGAAACGAACGTATCACCATGGTTACGTCATCAACGTCCCTTGGACTTAGCCCTGCTTCAGCAAGAACACCCGCAGCAGTAGTACAGCGCGAGGTGGCCTTCGGCCAATATCCACCGTCAAGCAATGATAACCCAAACCCTTGGGTACCCTCAATCACGATACGAAAGCCCATATTTAGCTGATTACGCAGCAAGGTGGCCACGTCGGCTACAAACTCTTGCAGAGGAGCAAAGTGTGCCGCATCGGGAGAAGGAAGCGGGAAATTTGCGGCTTCACGAGCCACTGACGCCATTACAGCGCCGCCGACACCAGAGCCCGTCGAACCGATAGAGCCCGTTAGTCCCGCCTCCCTTTCCCAGTTTTTATGTTCTGGTAGAATGATTCGAGCGTACGGGCTTACGAATACACGTTCTTTGGGATACTGCAGCTCTTCAATCTCAGATAGCAGGAGTTCGACATCGATATAAGACCCGGCCGGAAATACGACATCTACGTTCTTGTCGATACACGACGCCGGCATCTGCCTCAGAGCCCACTTCTTACCGCTACGATCGTACCCAGTATGACCTGAGTTTGGCCCGCCAACACGGATTACGGTCACAGGCCCTTTAGCTCTGCGGGCAATTTCCAAAGCGACCTTGCCTTTTCCTTCAGAGCCAAACTGGCCCCCTACGACGATTGAAACAGGCATGATTTCCCCTCAGTCAGTTTACTTGCAAGCTCACTCGCGCGATTTTTGAGTGTTAATTTATCTGAGTCGTTGACGAAAATCTCGTGAGCCAGCGACCGCAGCTCTCCCACACGACCCTCAACCTCTGACTTTGCAGCCTGCTCAAAATTCCCGTCACTCATCCGCTCATGGTACCGGATCTTTCTTACACGTTCAGTGGCTTCAATATAGATGTGATGGAAATTGGCTCCAAAACGTTCCACGAGATATGCGTGATCCTCGGGAAAGCGCAGGCCATCGACCACAATC
Organism: Hoeflea sp. AS60; assembly: GCF_038900115.1. Classification (NCBI taxonomy): domain Bacteria; kingdom Pseudomonadati; phylum Pseudomonadota; class Alphaproteobacteria; order Hyphomicrobiales; family Rhizobiaceae; genus Hoeflea; species Hoeflea sp. AS60. Next base: position 23,360 of record NZ_JBBMQP010000003.1, read on the forward strand.
GCAACGCCGCCCGAGACCCGCTGTATGGTCTTTTCGGCCAGCCACCGTTGACGCCCAGTCGCATTGATTTCTCGTCCCAGTTCCTGACGATTGTAACGCGTCAATTCGACTCCGCTTTCGCGCAACATATCATCGATCACCAGGCTGAACCGAGTGTATGAGAAGCCGAGCGACTGAAGTTCTTCGGCAAACGTCGTTTTTCCCGCAGCAATTGGGCCGCTTACTCCGACAACTATCGGATTCGCAACGGCGTCAAGTTTCGGAATAATCAAAGGCGGTTCGTTTTCCGTGCCCAGAGCCTCAGTCAATCCTGCCATATGGAACGTGCCGACCAAAGCCGATGTTATTGCATCAAGTTCGTCATGGGTCACGGTATTTTCAACATAGTCACCCGAGATACCAAAACCATGGAGACCCAGCTTCAGCCATTCAATGCCAGCGCCTTTGCGAGGGATACGCATTATGTCTTGTGCTGCCCCCGGATAGCTCTCGATTACAGCGACCCCGCTTTGTCGGAGCGTGTTGGCAAGTTTCATTCCTCTGGCGGTTAGCTTCTGCATGCTTGGAAGCAGACAAGGGTATACGTTGACACCGCGCCTTTTCAGTTCCCGCTCGCATTGTCGCATAATGCCATAGAGGTCTCTTCCAGGATCAGAGTCTTCAACGGTCACCCGACCGAACGGCAAGCACAGAGGAGAATCAATGGACACCAGCTTGGGCTTAGCCTCCAGAGTGCGCGTTAGAATATCCTCGTCAGAAAATAGCGTTGCGGTCGTGGCATTGTTTCCGTCGAGGACACACCAACCTGTACCCCGTGCTTCCGAACCAGTCAGATCAATTCCGACAATCTTTGCCTTGGCCGCAGGCCCTCGCCCCAGAACGTCCTCAAAGTGAGGCGCCTTTGTCAGGTGGCCTCCCGCCGGATTAAACTTCGGCAAATCCTGCCAACCAGCGGGTGCGGACCAATTAAAGAAACCGACCGCTTGAGTAAAAAGGTCCGGCTGAATTTCAAATTGCCCCCAGACGTGATCGAAGATTGCTCCCATGGCTGCGATATCAAGACGATTGTATCGGACCAGCTTTTCCAGAGCACCGATTTCGCCCCTCAAATAACGATGCCACAATAGAACAGCTGCAAATCCATCGACGTCGGAGAGGTCAGTGCGAAGATCCAGATCAAGCTGCTTTTCAATCGACTTCTGGCCACCGGTAAGACCCACGCGCCTGCAGAGGTACATCAGATCAATATGTGTTTCCGGCAACCGAACGTCTGGAAATTCTTGTCGAAGAAAACGCTGATCAAAGCGAATGCCGTTGAAAGTCACCATCGCTTTCGCCTGACGTGCGTCTGCCAATAGGTTGCGATGATCATCACCCTTAACAAAGGTCGAGGCTTTGCCGTTATAAGCCCATCCAACCACTGTGATTTCGTCGTAGTAATGGCTGAGACCTGTCGTCTCGATATCTAGGAACAAAACCTGGTCAGGATAAGACGCGCAAAGTGCCAAATTTTCCTTCAGATGTCGTGGCAGACGACGAGGTACAGTTGGAGTCATTGTGGACATACGACGTGCATCTGGCATCAGAACTCCAAAGCTACACGCCGTGCGCGCGCACCCAAAATGTGTACAGGACTAAATTCTCCCGACTTCCCCAATTCGTTCGAGAGGCTTAGGATTCCTCTCCGCAGTCCTGTTGCAGTTGTCATAGTGGCTTTGCCGATTGTGATTCTACCGAAAACACAGTAGCTTGAATGGCTAATCGTTACGAGTTCACATTCGGACGACACACTGCAATATTATTGTGACACCGCTAGGACGAGCAGCGCATGAAGCGAGAAAAGTCGACCTACGACCTTGGAGATTATGAGGTTTCCGTTGAACTAATTGTCAACGATGAATCGCGACTCCATGACTACGGAATTCGGCGCTCGGCCTGGCTTCGTGGCGTTCGGATGATGAGGCGCTACGGACCGGAATTAGCTCTCGAACTTTTGGACGAGCGCGCGGAAAAATGCTATAATAGTAAGAATATCGCCATGTGTTATCGTTTGCGTGACCTTATGGTAGCAATTCATGCGATGACTGAAGATGAGATCCAGCCGAACGATCGAGTTCATTGAGGTGCTCTTTCTTCGGTCAGCCATTTGATCGACCATGTTCCCTTCCCCCCACCTAATTTCGAAGCTATATCTCGGCAAAGAAGTGTAGCTTTTTCATCCATTCTCCATGGAGTATTGCAAATAATGATGCCGCTTCCGGCCAAATTCACTCCGTCTTTCCTGAACGGAAGGAATTCAATTCGCAAAGACTTTGGATACTGAGCAATAACAACAGCATCCGCCAGCGCGTCACCTATTTTTGAATCCTTGATTGGGTACCATAGGCAGAAAATACCCGTAGACCATTTGCGTAGCCCCTTTTTCAGGGCGGATATCATGCTTTGAACTTCGTCTTTTTGTTCGAATGGTGGATCGACAAAAATAAGGCCTCGTCTTTCGAGTGGCGGAAGTAGAGCGTTAATGGCATCATATCCACTCCTATTCTGAACTGTGACACGCTGATCAAAGTGGTATCTGTTTTCAAGCTGGATAGCGTCGTCGGGATGCAATTCGCAGGCGATCAACCTATCGGTCGGACGAAGCATGCGACATGAAATCTCGGGGGAGCCAGGATAGTACCTGAACTTACCCGGGTTAATTGACTTAATGATATCGAAATAACGCGGACAAGATGGAATACCAACCTCATTGATTTTTTCTACGCCATTAATTTTCTCACCGGTGCACTGAGATTGCTCCGAGTCTAGGTCATACAGACCTATTCCAGCGTGTGTATCGAGCACCATGAAAGGTTGCGTTTTCTGCAACAGATGCTCCAGAATCAGAACGAGAACTGCGTGCTTGAACACCTCGGTATGGTTTCCTGCATGGTAGGCGTGTCTATAGTTCATCTAAAATGCGCTCAATGTACGTTGATTCTTAAGGTTAACACGGAACAAGGCCGCGTGCTCCAATGCGGTGATCTGTGCTTAATGTTAGTGCATGCGCGGTTTCGCCGCCACTGCTGGCGTTGAAGGCGGGCCTTTTTTTTGCGAGCCCATGCGGTGCTGTAGTGCTGCTGACATATACCTACCAAGTATCCCAACTCCCGAGTGGACTTGCCGCGCAAAGCAAGCATTGCTGTTCGAACCGCTTGGGGTCTAAGTAGCCGGCTCCCGGGGCACAAGACCCTACCACCTGCTCATTGAGCGGGTTTTGCTCAGTGCGAGCGTCGGATTGGCCGGCGCCAGGCCTGAGGAAAAATTCAATGACGCAAATCAATCCAGACGATAAGCCAAGCTTCGAGGCCGAACGAATCGGAGACAGTGGACCTGCCACTGAATCGACAGTTGCCAAGAAGCCCGAACGTCGGCGGGCAGCCCCCAAGACGGCGGCCAAAGTGACTAATTCGGCTAAATCGACTGCGTCGAAATCAGATATAGTCCTCAAAAAACTCCGGGCTAAGAATGGCGCCACCCTCGAAGCGCTCATGGAGGCCACTGGCTGGCAGGCCCATTCGGTGCGTGGATTTCTGTCAGGGGTGGTAAGGAAGAAGCTCGGCCTCCCCCTGACCAGCGACATAGGCAAGGACGGCAAGCGACGCTATCGGCTGGCTGGACCAGAAGCAGGAGCGGAGTGAACCTCATGCACCCGAACGAAACACTCGAACTGGAGATCGGCGCGATTGGCGTTCTCTCGCGGGAAGATCTCGCCGACCGATGGGTGCGGGCACATGGCTGTCCGCCTCCAAAAGGGGTGAAACGTGCACTGCTCGAACGCTCTGCAGCGTGGCAGCTTCAATCCAAGCGGCTTGGCGGACTATCCGCTGATACGAGGCGGCTCATGCGACGCCTACATGCCGCCAAATCTGCCGCGCTTGCTGGCGAGATTGTATCCGGCGCCGGAGCTGACAACGTTCAGTCGCATAATAGGGGCAATCATGCGGATCAGCAGACTGCCATTCTGTCCCGCAAGCAGCTCGACCCAGGGACTCGGCTTGTCCGCGAATGGAACGGCAGAACCCACGTCATCGAGGTTATCGAGAACGGCTTCATCCACGACGGAAAGACCTATAGATCGCTGTCTGCCATCGCCAGACGGATAACAGGAACCCGATGGTCAGGTCCGAGGTTCTTCGGGCAATGAGCACTCCCCCACGTCTACGCTGCGCCGTCTACACCCGCAAATCGACCGAGGAGGGCCTAGATCAAGATTTTAACTCGCTTGATGCCCAGCGCGAAGCCTGTGAAGCCTTCATCGCATCCCAGGCAAGCCTCGGCTGGAAACTGGTTCCAGACCGCTACGACGATGGCGGCATCTCCGGCGGCACCATGGAGCGCCCTGCCCTGCAGCGCATGCTCGAAGACATTAAAGCGGGCCGGATCGATGTCGTCGTCGTCTACAAGATCGACCGCCTTACCCGTTCTCTGATGGACTTCGCCAAGATCGTCGACATCCTCGATTCCAAGAATGTCTCGTTTGCCGCTGTCACCCAAGCCTTCAACACCACCACGTCGATGGGCCGATTGACGCTGAATGTGTTGTTGTCATTTGCCCAGTTCGAACGCGAGGTCACCGCCGAACGAATTCGTGACAAGATCGCTGCCTCCAAGAAGAAAGGCATTTGGATGGGAGGTGCGGTACCGTTTGGTTACCGGGTGGAAAACCGCAAACTGCTTATCAACGAGGATGAGGCCAAAACTGTCCGGCTTCTGTTTAGCCGCTACTGCGAACTGAAATCCGTCAGACTGCTATCCGAAGAAGCAACCCGTTTGAAGCTGACCACGCCGAGGACTCTTCGGCGGAATGGCAAACCTTATGGCGCCGGGATTTTTGAGCGCACTTTTCTCCACCGCCTGCTTTCCAATCCGATTTACGTCGGAAAGATCCGGCACAAGGACGCGATCTACAAAGGCGAACAGCAACCGATCATCGACCCGCAGCTGTTTGAGACGGTGCGGGATTTGTTGGCAACTCAGGCACCGGATCGCGGTCATGCGACAAACCTGAAAGACATCCATCTGCTGACCGGCATCCTGTTCGACGAGACTGGTGATCGGCTCAGCCCGACCCACGCCAACAGACACGGCAAGCGCTACCGCTATTATGTCTCCAACAGGCTGATCACAAAAACCCGCAAAGATGATGAGGATGGTACCGGCTGGCGAATCCCCGCGTTAGAGCTCGACCGCATCGTCGGCCACGAACTCGACCAGATCCTTGCCAACAGCAGCCAATTGATGAAATGGACAGAGCCCTGGTGTCCGACAGACAGCTTGCACGAACTTCTGAACAGGGCAGAACAACGACGCGACGAGTGGAATGGGCTGACATCGGCATCGAAGCGTTCCACCACCACGAAGTTGTTTCGCAGCATCACACTGGCGCCGAATTGGATCCGGTTGGATCTTGATCGTCGTGAACTCGTAGAATGGCTGCTAGGTGAGGTAAGCGTCCAATCTGAATCGGACACCGATCCAATCGAGATCCTGGAGCGGCCATTGTCGATGCGGCGCCGTGGGGTGGAATCGCGATTGATCCTCTCCAACGGCAACTCAGCATCGCGAGCGCCCGACGCCGCGCTGGTTGATCTCATCCTCAGGGCCAACAGCTATTTCGCAGCACTCACCGATGGTTCGGCCAAAAGCATGGCGCAGATCGCAACCGAGCATGGCACAGATTTTTCCGAAGTCAGCCGGCTTTTGCCGCTGGCCTTCCTGTCACCCGCAATCGTCGATGCAATTCTCACCGGCAAACAGCCGGTCGAGCTTAATGCCCAGCGTCTTTCACGCATCACCGGTCTGCCCAATTCTTGGGCCGCGCAATCGGCGCTCATCGGTCTCACGGCCTGACAATCACAATCATGCAGCGCATCAGCCAGCAATCGGCGACCATCGTCTCCGCAAACACTTGGGCAAGGAAAGGAGCCTGCAGAGACTGGGCGAGGAAATCCCGCGGAAATCGCCCGAAATCTGCGTCTCTCCGCCAAGCGTTTGCGGAGTTGCCGCGCAAGTCATTGAAAATGCGATATTATTTTCGACTCTCTGGAGACCCTGCGAACGTGGGGAAAGCTGTGGTGGGCCCGGAGGGACTCGAACCCCCAACCAATCCGTTATGAGCGGACGGCTCTAACCAGTTGAGCTACAGGCCCGGAGGTTCACGACGGCGTCTGCTGCTGCGCGAAAGCCGCAATTTTGAAAATTGCGGGCACTATCCCCCGCCGGACTTGCCGTCCGGACGTTGGCGGTTTAGCCCAAAACATCTGCCTTCACAAGCCGTGCCGTGGCGCGTTCGCAGCCATGGCAGCCGATCAAACGGCGCCCGAATTCAGCCCAGCCAAAGATGCGGCGAAATGCGATGTCGCGGCTTGCGAAACTGCTGGCTGACTGCCACTTCTCCGGTCGCCGCAATCCGTCCACATTCCCTCGCCATTAGATCCGGTGACGGGACATTTGACACAAGATCGGAGTTTTTCATGACCTCAGTTTTCACCAACCGCCGCCGCATGCTTGCTGCCGGCGCGCTTTCAGCCTTGATGTTTTCTCACGTCGCACCGGTTTTCGCCGATGAGGCAAAGCGGCCCGAGCCCGGCGTGATATCCGTCTCCGGCGAAGGCGTGGCTGCAATTGCGCCCGACATGGCGGTCATTTCGCTCACCGTTCTGCGCGAAGCCGAGACGGCGCGCGCAGCACTTGACGCCAACAACGAGGCGATGACGGATGTTCTCGCCGCGATGAAGGCCGAAGGCATTGCCGAGCGCGATCTGCAGACCGGCGCCTTCTCGGTGCAGCCGCGCTGGGTCTACCCCAACAACAAGGATGGCCAGACGGAAGAGCCGAAGATTGTCGGCTACACCGTCAACAACACGCTGACTGTGCGCATCCGTGACCTGAGCCGTCTCGGCGCCATTCTCGACACGTCGGTCAGCCTCGGCGTCAACCAGGGCGGCGACGTGGTGTTCACCAATGACGACCAGGACACCATCCGCGAGAGCGCGCGCCTTGATGCCATTGAAAAGGCCAAAGCCAAGGCCAAGGCGATGACCGAAGCGCTGGGCGTCACTCTTGGCCGCATCACCCAGGTTTCGGAGAATTCCTACTCCGCGCCGCCGGTGCCGATGATGCGCGCCGAAATGGCGATGTCGGCCAAATCGGCCGATTCAGTGCCGATGGCCTCGGGCGAAAACGAATACCGCGTCACCGTCAGCGTCACCTGGGAAATCGCCCAGTAGGCCAGATGTAAGACCAAATACGCAATCATACCCCGCTATTCGCGCGCGGGGACAAATTGAGTTCAGACATGACAAGACCCCGGGAGGCAGGCTCCCCCGGGGTCTTTTTGTATCCGGTTACAGGTCCCGGATCAGCGGCGGAAGTCGATGACCGGGCAGCTGCGCTCATTGGCGAAAACAACCTGCACCGGGCGGTGATGGCGGAAGCCCTCGACCACGACATTGCGGCGACCGGCACGGACGACGTCGGCCCGGCGTACACCCATGTCACGGGCCTTGTTAACGGCCTGGTTCGGGTTGCAGGCATCGCGGTGACCTTCGAAGCGGTTGAAGCCGCCGCGCCTTCCGTCGAACCGGTCCCCGCCGCCGCGGCGATCACGGTCGCTGATGACGATGCCGCCACCGGGGCCACCGATGGAGAGTTCGAAACCCAGCCCACCGGCATTGGCGGGTGCGGTAGCTGCGACGCCGGCGGTGGCGACAACGAGGATGGCGAGTGTGGTGCGAAGCAAGCGGTTCATGACTTTGTCTCCTGGTGTGGCGTGGTGTGCGCGTGGTGTGCGCCCGGGGGGTGGTTGGTGTCTGTCTCGACCGGCTGCCCCGTTCGATTGATATGACCTTAGTCCCGCCCACCTGAACCGAAGCGGAACCACCCGTTCATGGTGCATTCATGCTTGTTCAACCGGCTCGGTGTTCAAGTGGACCGGCGGCCTCGGTCACACCGTCGCCCACGGCCATCTCAGAACGCAACGAAACCCCGGGAGGGAGGCACCCCCGGGGTTTCGGTGTGTCCGATTGCGTTCGGACTAGCGACGGAAGGCGATGACCGGGCAGCTGCGCTGGTTGGCGAAGACAACGCGGACAGCGCGGTGATGGCGGAAGCCCTTGACGACGACACGGCGGTGATTGGCACGAACAACATCAGCGCGGCGCACGCCCATGTGGCGGGCCTTCTGCACGGCGCGGTGTGGCCGGCAGACGTCACGACCACCACGATGGCCCTCGAACCGGTCGCGACCGCCATGACGGCGATGATCGCGGACGACAAAACCGCCGCCGGGGCCGCCGATCGAAAATTCGAAACCGATGCCGCCGGCGTTGGCGGCAGGGGCGGAAGCTGCGATGCCGGCTGTGGCGACAACGAGGGCTGCGAGTGCATTGCGGATGAAGGTGTTCATGACTGTTCTCCAGATTTGGCGGCGCCTGGCGCCTGTGTGGGTGTCCCTGATTTGGATCTCTTGTCTCGACCGGTTGTCCCGTTCGATTGATCCCACACTAATCCGCCTCGCCTGAACCGAATTGGAACTGGTCATTCATCCTGTGTTCATGAAAATCACGGCCCATCCGGGCGCTTGCGGCATCGCTTGGGAAACCGCGCTTCAGAGTTCCCGGCCCCAGACCTGCAGCGGCTTGGGGCTTTCGGCGGACGCGCCGATGTCGCGCCAGGAAAATTCAGCCAGCAGGCCGGGATAGGGCTCATACCCCAGACGCCGCCAGAAGGCGTCGAGCGGCACGTAGGCCTCGGGCCGGGCCGGATGATCATGAGGCCGAACCACCGCGGAAAACACAGTGTGCTCGAAGCCCTGCGCGCGCGCCGCAGCCTCGCGCATTTCGAAGAACTGACGCCCCGCCCCCTGGCCCCGATACTCGGGCAGCAGCACCGATTCAGCCAGATAGAAGAAGGCGTCGGGATCAAGCCCGACACGGGCGAAAGGTACAGCGAATTCATCCGCGTGGTCTGACAGCGGTGCGGCCGTTGCCGCCCCCACCATGCGGCCATTGCCATCCCGTGCGGCCACCACCACTGCGCCCGGCGAAGCGGCAAAGCGAACCAGATAGCGCGCCTCGTACTCCGCGTCACCATCGTAGAGATAGGGCCAGTCGGCAAACACCGCGATCCTGAGCCGGGCCAGATCCTCAAGCGCCAACTCGACCTCGTCAGCCGTGAGAAGCGAGAAACTCAGACCGGACTTAGAGGCCATCAAACGCAAACCTCAGCCGGCTTTGACTTGCGCGATCCAGTCGGTGAGATTGTAGCTCATCGTCACCCGGCTGATCAGATCGTCGTCGATCTCGAAGAAGATCCCGGCTGGCAGCGTGTAGCGCTGGCCGTTGGCCTCGGGCAGGCCCTCATCGGTGGAAAGATAGGTGCCGCGCACCGTAAACTCCGCCGCCGCATGGCCACCGCTGTCATCGACCATGATGACGATGTCGCCGAGTTCCTCGTCATAATGCCGGGTCATCTTGGCGTTGAACCAGCGGAATTTCTCCTTGCCGATCTCGCGCCCGCCCTGATTGATGTCATGCGCCACGTCGTCGGACAGACAGTCGAGCATGCCATCCGAACTCTTGGCGTTGAAGGCTTCAAGATAGCGGCGGATCAGGGCGGCGGTGTCATCTCGGCTCATGGAAGGCTCCAGTATCAAAAGTCGGTTACCCACAGGTGCCACATGCGGACAGCATCGGGCAAGGGGCGTGTACCAAGAGAACGGGCATGGATAGCCAGTCGTTCCAGCCAACGGGTATTTATTCTACATCAGTGCTTTCTGACCGTGCATTATTAGCAATTGCACCATTAATTATGGCTGATATTAAGATTCCGGGTCGGATTTCTCCGACGAATCACCCAGCATCGACAGGAAGCAATCCAGTGAAACATATCATCAGGGCAACCGCAGCCATCAGCATGGCCGCGTTTATGGCAACAGCGGCGCAGTCTGAAGATATCGACACCGCAGGCGACTGGAGTGGCTTCTATCTCGGTGGAGCCGTTGGCTGGCTCAATGGTGTCAGCAATCCAAACTCCTCCACCGTTCAGGGAACCTATTTTGTCACCCAGAACCTGGCGTTGCTGGATTCTGTCCTGAACCGCAATATCCGCGGCGATGCGGTCAGTGCATCGATGATTTTCGGCTACGACATGCAGTCAAACCGTTACACCTACGGCGTTGAAGGCGACCTGACGCTGAGCAATTTCAAGGAGACCCGGGCTTCCGGTGCGGTCAGGTATCTCAACACACCCAGAGATTTCTTCATGGACACCACGGTGCGCTCCAGCGTTTCCGCTGCCATGCGGGCCAAGATCGGCTATTCATTCGGCTCGACTCTCGTCCATGTTTCTGCCGGCCCGGTGATCGCCAACATCAAGTATTCGGCCGCCTTTCGCGATACGTTTTCGCCCGCGACAACCGTCGCCCGGCTTGATGCATCAGAAACCGCCATCGGCCTTTCACTCGGCGCAGGCCTGACCCATCAGCTCAACGCAGGCTGGGCGGTGCGCGGCGATTACGTGTTCAACTATTTCCCCAGGGCGATCAGCGGTACATCCTCGTTTACCGCTGGCGGATCGTTCAATCACAAGGTTGATTTCCAGTCCCACAACCTGCGTCTGGGCCTGATCAAGCGGTTCTGACCGGCCCGACAGGCCGGGGCATCTGTCGAGAGATCGTCGGCGTTGCTGAACTCACGCCAAATCCTCCGCCGGTGACATTTCGCCGGCGGGTGGAAAAAATTCGGGCTCCGGAGGGCCGCGCGCGGACTGCACCTCTGAATGAAGTATGAGTTTGGGTGGCGCATTCCGCGCGCGGGCCCGAACTTCGCCGGATGATGTCCGCATCCGACAGGCAGTCACCGCTTCGAAACGCCTGCCCTGGACAAGGGAAGTGGTCGAAGCATGTCTTGCGCGGTTTCCGGCACGAAGCATCTGCGCGTCTTAAGACCGCCTGTCCGTTATCGTTCAAGCGAACCCGCTTGAACGCGACAGGCGAAACGAGCAAACCTCCGCCACAGACCCGGTCCGCTGTCCAATCCGCCCCTCCGCCCGAAGGCGATTGCGGATTGCGAGGACGTCCCGGTGGCCGACTGAACCCGGGTCATCATTTGCGAAGACCGGGAACGCCGACGGAGCCACACTGGTCACCGCCTCCCCTCAAGCCTCGCCGCACGTTAAGGTGAGATTTGAAGGGCATTCCTCCCGCCTGGTCCGATACGTTCGCGATCCATCCGGCAGCGGGAGCACGGGAAGTGTGGCATGAGGTTTGGGGGGTGGGGAAAAAGTCGGGCGATTTTTCGGAATTTCGGGGTGTAAACGCCCCATCCGGTCCGTTTTGCAAAGGACCTATTCGGTCTGCGCGAAGCCAAATCTCCCCCCATTGCGGGGGAGATTGGAGCACGTGCAAGCCCCCGCCCGCACCCGTCAATAGGACGGAAAGCCCCTTGCCTGCCACTGTGACCGCGGGATCGCGTTGCCGACCTTGAAGGTGAAGTCCACGACCCTGAGCGCATCGGCATCGACGGTGCAGCGGAAATTCAGATCGTACCAGATGCCACGGGCGCGGAAGGCGGCTTTGGGGACTGAGAGCACATTGCCGCCGGGAAGACGGTAGGACGGCAGCAATTCGGGCTGGTAGGGCTCGGGCGCGCGGCGCAACTGCTCGCGCAACTCGGTTGTACAGAGCTGGCTGCCGCGTGCATCGCGCGGCATGTTGCGCATGGCGGTTGTCGCAACAGCGCGGCCGGTGTTGACGCTGGAAGACAGCTGCCGCACCCCGGGCAAGCCATTGTCGCTGGCAGGCGCGTTGTCTGCTGGCCGGGGGTCGGCTGGCGGCTCTATGACTTTGGCTGCGGGCTTTGCCGGCTCGGCAGGTTTTGGCTCGGGCACGGCGGATGCCGGATCAGCGGGGTCTTCGGGCAACGACGCCAGCTCGGTCTCGGCGGCAGCGTCTGGCAGAGCGCCGGGCGTGTCCCCGGCCAGCTCGGCATCAGGCAGGGTGATGTCGTCCGGCATCGCCAGCACCGGGGCAGGATCGGCTGGCGGCTGATCCGCCGGAGTATCGGTTGGCTGCTGATCCTGCACTGCGGTTTCGGCTTCGGGCTCCGCGGCAGGCTCCGGTGGTGGCGTCTCCAGCAACTCCTCGACAGTCAATTCTTCGGCTGGCAGTTCTTCTGCGGGCGGCTCTTCAGCGGGCGGCTCTTCGACGAGTGTCTCCTCAACGGGCGCTTCCTCGGCCGGCGCTGCGCTGGCGCCGCCATCGAGCGCAATTTCCGGCCCGGCATCCTCTTCGCCAAACTGGAACACCGGCCTGAGCACCGGGATCGGCACGCCCTCGCCTTCACTTGCATCGGCTGCGGCAGCCGGGAGCTCCGGCACAGCTTCTTCCGGCGCAGGCTCTTCGGGGGCTGGGGCTTCCGGCTCTGGCGTCTCAGGTTCTGGCGTCTCAGGTTCTGGCGTCTCAGGTTCCGGTGCAGCCTCTTCTGGTGTCGGCTGTTCGGGCTCGGGCTGCTCGGGTTCGGGCTCAGGTTCGGGCGGAGGCACGATGGTCACGGTGACCACCTGTTCCTCGGGTTCGGCTTCCATCTCCGGCTTTGGCAGGTCGATGAGCAATGCGGCTACGATCAGCCCATGCAGAAACAGCGAGAGAAGCACTCCCGCGCTCAAGGCGTTCAGCCTGAATCTGCTGGTATCGATCATCAGCCGATGCATAGCAGAAAATCAGGCGAAACAAGGGTGAAGAGCTCAGATGACGACAATTTGTTCACGAATTTTGCCTGCCCGGAGATTTGGACCTGTCACGCTGTTTCATTCAATTGGAACGGCTTGGGCCCTTTTGCGTTGGCAAGGCAACAGACCTTTACCAAGGAGCATGACCCATGACCGCAAAGACCCTCTTCATCACCGGCGCATCAAGCGGAATCGGCGCAGCAACCGCCCGCGCCGCACGACTGGCCGGATGGAATGTCGGGATGTTTGCCCGCTCGGACAACAAGCTCAACGAACTGGCCGAAGAACTCGGCGACCGGTCGCTGGCGCTGCCCGGCGACGTGACCAGCATGGATGATCAGAACCAGGCGCTGGCGATGCTGCGCCACACCTATGGCGGCGTCGATGCTGCTTTCGCCAATGCAGGCATGGGCGTGCAGACAGCCGGCACCGAACATGGCGACCCGGAGGAATGGAGCAAGCTTGTCGACGTCAACATCAAGGGCCTGCTCAACACCGCCAAGGCAGCGATGCCGCATTTGCGCCAGCGCAAGGGCCACATGGTGATGACCGGCTCGGCGGCAGGCCGGGTGCATATCGCAGGCTCGGTCTATGGCGCGTCAAAATGGTTCGTGCATGGCTATGCCGGCAACCTGGCCGAAGAGATGAAGGAATGGGGCGGCCGCTGCACGGTGATCGCGCCCGGCATGGTCAACACCGCCTTCTTCGATGAGGCAAAGCCCGACAAGCTGCAGCCCGAGGATATCGCCAATGCCGTGGTGTTTGCGCTCGACGCTGACCCGCGCGCAACCGTGCGCGAGGTTTTCGTGATGCCGACCAACTAGGCGTTTCACACGCTCCCCCCTGCTCCGCTCCGCCTTGCCGATGTGCCCCGATGCTGCCATGACAGATGCATGCGCAGCAGACGGGGGACGACCACATGAGCGGATACACGCTGTACTGGAAACCGGGCTCGGGCTCGATGGTGGTAGAGGCAGCGTTGCGACTGATCGGCGTAGCCTTTGACGAAGTCCGGGTTGACGATGCGGACGAGCAGGCAAGGCAGCAACTCCTGGCCCTCAACCCGGCCGGCAAGGTGCCTGTTCTCAAGCTCGCCTGCGGTCCGGTGATCGCCGAGAGCGCCGCCATCCTGATTTCGCTCGACGACATGTTCCCCGAGGCGCGGCTCCTGCCGCCGCGCGGCAGGTCAGGTCACGTCAAGGCGGTGCAGTGGCTGATCTTCATGGCCACCAACATCTACCCCGCCTGCCTGCGCTACTATTACCCCGAGCGTCACACCGCCGACCCGGCGCCCGAGGCCGCCGAGGCGATCCGGAGCCAGGCAGCTCTCGACATGGACCGCGATTTCGCCCAGCTCGCAGCAGTGGTTCAAGGCCCGTTTCTCACCGGCCAGACCATGACGATCACCGATGTCTACGCGGCAATGCTGGCCGACTGGTACGATCCCGCCAAGAACACGCCGGAGATCAAGGCGCTGGTGGGCCGCGTGCTCGAGAACCCTGCCGTCAGCGACGCCTGGCGGCATCACGAGTTTCGCGCGTAAGGAAAAAGCGCGCGGGGATCAGGCCCTATTTGACCGGGTACACCGTCAGCGCCAGCTTGAGCCCGGCGATCAGGAACGGCGTGGCGTGCATCAACAGGTCAAAAATGTCGATCGGCTTCGACAGCGTTCCGGACGCCAGCATCTTCAGCTTCTCCCAGATATGCGGTTCTGGAAAGAAAGGCGCCAGACCCAGCGTCAGACACAGGATAATGACGATCGGCCAGGAAAACTGGTTGAGGATCTGGGCAAGCAATTCCATCGCGACAGGCTCCGGCGTGAGATGGCCGCGCGCGGGACGCGGGCGGCTTTGATGCAGATGTCATGCGGATGGGCGGGGATTTCCAGCAGAATATATTCAATTGCGCGAATATGTCGCGGTGGGGTAGTCCGGTTCAATTGCCTTCGACTATTCTGATGCTGTTGTAGAAGAGCCCGTCCTCTGTGCCCCAACCGGTAAGCTCGATCCGGGTTCCGGGCTCAAGCTGCCGGCGAAGGGGCTTCGGGATGCCGCAAACATTGTCAGGCAGGAACCGCAGGGACTGAAGCTGAGCTCCGTCCGAGCAACCTTTGACCTGTCCGATGTGTACCCTTGCTATGATATATCCCAAGGTGATCTCCTCGCCGCTCAATGCTGCGCGGAGCATCGGATAGACGTTCGTCACCACCATTGAGGCGCAAAAGGCCAACAAACATGGCAAGGCCAATTTGCTGAAAAAAGACTTGGAGTCCGATGGCGGTTTTCCGGTCCACTGACTTAACCAGCGCTTGGGAGTGCTTGTGAACCAGAAAACAAACATCGACCCGGTGGCCACACTAACCGCAAAGAAATACGCAACGAATCTACTCGCCTCAGTGAAAGCGGGTGATGGCAAGAATTTGACTTGCGCAATATCCAGCAGGATTGGTGCCGTACCGATGAACATGAGGGATAACGTGACATAGCGCAGCCATCGGTCGACCGGACGCATCTCGAGACCGGGGTGCTTTTCTGACGCCTGCCCATTCGTATCATTCATTTCCTGAAACCGATTACCTGCGCAATATCCGTTAAGTATCCGCCGCAGGTTCTCACACAGACGCCTACACGTCAAAGCTGCGCCCCGCGCAACAAAAAACCCGGCGCGGTGGCCGGGTCTTTCTGTTTCCGTCAGTCCCTGCGATCAGCTATCCAGAAAGCTCCTGAGCTTCCGTGACCGGCTCGGGTGCTTCAGCTTCCGCAAGGCCTTGGCTTCGATCTGGCGGATACGTTCGCGGGTGACCGAGAACTGCTGGCCGACTTCTTCGAGCGTGTGGTCGGCGGCATATAGCCGGTGCCAGACATGCGCAGATCCGGTCTCAGCGGTAGGCTTGCACAAATCCCAATCCAGAAACCGAGCTGGAGACGCGCAGCGAAACCCGTCCGTACTCGGCATCCCATTCACTTTCCAGAGGCATGAGCAGACCGTCGACCATGCCGATGGCCTGTGGCCGGGTGGTCACCTCCTCCACTGGAATGTTCACATTGATGGATGCCGACGGCCGGTCTTGAATTCCGTTGATCCACATGAAGGGCACGCTGCCTATGGGCACACCGAAATCATTCAGGAGCAGGTCGGACGGGCGCAGGGAAACATAGGAACCCGCAGCTTCGGCAGACCATGACCACCCCGGGGCAACCGTCACCTGCGCATCATCCGGTTGCTCCAGGGTTCCCGGTTCAAAGATGTCCGCAGCCGCTTCATTGGCCAGCATCGAAAACAACATCGCAACCGGCGCCAAATCAACCGGCTCTCCACCGAGTGCCTGTTCCAGACGCTCCATTGCCATGCTGTGCTGGGGGGAATCGACCTTGCCGAGCGCGCGAACCGCCTCCAGCATCTGCTCGAGCACCGGCGACGGCACCGGCATCGGCCGTGGAACGACGATATCCTCGGGATTGCGCACTTTTGGCAGCAATTCCAGCCCCGTGCAAATGTTGCTGTCCGGCGTCACCCGCATGTATTTGCACATGTCGGTGAAAACCGCGCGGGTTCGGATCAGCTGAGTGAGCACATTGACGACCGGGTACAGATCAGCAGGCCCGCCCGGACGCGGCGGCGGAGCCGGTGGATAAGGCATCGTGTAGGCGTAGACTGCGACATTGTTGCTGGAGGTCCGCTCGGGAATATGTCCATCCGGGTCGACCTCGACACGGATCTGGATTGTCCGATTCTGAACCGCGCAATGATTGTACAATGAAACCACCAGCGTGCGCGCTTCTCCGGCTCCCAAGTCTGGCTTGAGCTTGTTCCAGTGTGCAGAGACACAATTGAGAGATGTGGAACCGGCATTGGTTACCGAGACGCTGGTTCGGGCGCCGAGCACCGGCAGAGGACCTTCATTGCGCACGGTGAAGGCGAGCCGAATGGGCGTTCCTGGCAACAATTGCGTCGCCGATGCCGGGCTTTGCACGGCCAGATCATTGAGCTGCAGAACAAGCTTGGCATGGTTGTCGTCCTCGTTTGCTTCGAGAAACTCGCCATCGCTCAAATCCGGGTCAGGCATCACATCGACATCAAGTTTCAAGACGATCGAGTCCTGATCCGGCATGACGCCCTTTGTCTGGAACTGGCCAGTGAACACGCTGTTGGCAGCGAGAGTACCTGTCTGCGTCTCCCTAAAGAACTGTCGCGCGGGCGTAGCGGTGTCATCCACGCTGACCATCAGCTTGACATCGCGCGCGACAAAACGGTTGTCGTTGCGGACCTTATAGCTGCCGCGCAGCGAATTGTTTTGCCAACTGGCGCCGTTGATGGAAGCGGCCGCCAGTTCGATCGAGCTGTAATGCCAGCCGCAGCGTTTGAAGGATGCCGCTACGTCGGCAGGCCGGGACGACGCGCCACCGGCAATCCAGGTTCGGATGTCGAGCATGGCCATATCCTTGAAGCAATTCTCGATCTCTCCGACGGCGTCCCTATGTGTCTTCGGCAGGGTGAAAAATTTTCCGGACCGCACTGTAAACGACGGCTCCGTTGCCGGCATCCAGATTTTCTCATCCGGCGCGAACAATGCGACTTTTTGGCCCACCGAAAATGACAAATAATCCTCGACATAGAAACTCGTGCCGAAACCGTGACAGCGCGAACATTCATTCTGCGGATCCGGTTTCATCCTGATGTTGGCATCCCATTGCGGAAGCTTCGTCCCCCCGGTACCGCGCCGCATGGAGAAATTCGCGTATGGCCGGTCATACCAGTCGAGACGCCCTTCCATTTTCTTGAACCCCGGCAAGGCATTTGAATCGTCAGTGCGCGCCAGGAACGGGGTGACGATGTAGGGATCGGCGTCATGGCAGCTGTTGCAGACACTGCCAGCGATCCCTGCCTGGGACAGCGGCGCCCAACTGCCAGCCTGCTGCGATTGTTGCGGAGAAGTGGCTGGCGGATCCAGCTTGGTCGCAACGCTAAGACGGTTATGGCCCTGTGTATGGTACCAACACGTCGTGCCGGTTCGCGTGTTGTGATGAATCCCGATGACGGAATTCAACACTCCCTTTGTACTGCCTGACCGACAGAGGAAAACAATCTCCGTGTCGGGCGTGTTGTTGACCGGGTTGAGCCGCAGAAGCCGCGACCCCGAACTGCAACCGGTATCGGGAAGCAATGACGGTTCGTGACACAGGTCTCGGCCGAACTGGTCCTTCCCGGCAGAATTCACCACTATTTCCGTGCCCTTGCTGCAATCTATCAGTGGGATATCGCTTATCAGTTTTTCACAGAGTGCAGCATATTGGTGCGCCGGGACCGACTGGGCCATGCTTTCAGGCGTCGAAACAAGGATCGGCACCATGAAAATGACGATGGTCCAAATACACTTAATCATCTGGGACATATCAGACTCCCCTGACACTTCCACGTCCATTCCAGCAACTTTTCAAACTGATGATGAACCAATCAGGAACGGAAGCCAATACTTATAAGTTTCGGAAATTACTGTCGGCCAGAACTGCGCTCAGCTCACAGGATCGAGCTAGGGTGAGCCCGGGAGACTTTTCACCGATGCCCATGAGCTGCGAAGGAGTTCGCAAGCCAACAAAAAACCCGGCACAAAGGCCGGGTTTTGCAATTTTGATTTCCTAGATCCCTTAGCTGTCGAGGAACGACCTGAGCTTCCGCGACCGGCTCGGGTGCTTGAGTTTTCTCAGCGCCTTGGCTTCGATCTGGCGGATACGTTCGCGGGTGACCGAGAACTGCTGGCCGACTTCCTCGAGCGTGTGGTCGGTGTTCATG
Source organism: Hoeflea sp. AS60 (assembly GCF_038900115.1). Classification (NCBI taxonomy): domain Bacteria; kingdom Pseudomonadati; phylum Pseudomonadota; class Alphaproteobacteria; order Hyphomicrobiales; family Rhizobiaceae; genus Hoeflea; species Hoeflea sp. AS60. The sequence goes on from NZ_JBBMQP010000003.1 coordinate 41,921, forward strand.
CCGATGCCGAAGCGCATGCGCAGCACGCGTTCTTCGCGCGGCGTGAGCGAGGCAAGCACGCGGGTGGTGGTCTCTCTGAGGTTTGCCTGGATCGCCGCATCGATCGGCAGGATGGCGTTCTTGTCCTCGATGAAATCTCCGAGATGCGAATCTTCTTCGTCGCCCACCGGCGTTTCGAGAGAGATCGGCTCCTTGGCGATCTTCAGCACCTTGCGGACCTTCTCGAGCGGCATGGCGAGCTTTTCGGCCAGTTCTTCCGGCGTCGGCTCGCGGCCGATCTCGTGCAGCATCTGGCGCGATGTCCGGACGATCTTGTTGATCGTCTCGATCATGTGCACCGGAATACGGATGGTGCGGGCCTGATCGGCGATCGAACGGGTGATTGCCTGCCGGATCCACCAGGTGGCGTAGGTCGAGAACTTGTAGCCGCGGCGGTATTCGAACTTGTCGACCGCCTTCATCAGGCCGATATTGCCTTCCTGGATCAGATCGAGGAACTGCAGGCCGCGGTTGGTGTATTTCTTGGCAATCGAGATCACCAGACGAAGGTTGGCTTCAACCATTTCCTTCTTGGCGATGCGCGCCTCGCGCTCACCCTTCTGCACCATCTGCACGATGCGGCGGAATTCGGAGATCGAGATGCCGGTCTCCGTTGCCAGGAACTGAATCTCGGCGCGGATTTCGCGGATATTGTCGAGCTCGGACTTGGCAAAATCCTTCCAGCCCTTGGCCGACAGGTTGGCGATTGACTTCAGCCAGTTCGGATCAAGTTCGGCACCGGAGTACTGCACCAGGAAGTCGTCGCGCTTGACGCCATAGCTTTCGGCGAGCCGGAGCAGACGGCCTTCGTTGGAGACCAGACGCTTGTTGATGTCGTAGAGCTGCTCAACAAGGCTGTCGATGCGGTTCTGGTTCAGCGACAGCGATTTCACCGCAGTGATCAGCGCGTCTTTCAGTTCCTTGTAGCGGCGCTCCTGCGCCGGCGACAGCGTGCCGGTGGCGGCGAGACGCGCCTCGACCTGCTGGTCCTGCAGCTTGCGCAGCTTCTTATAGGTCTCGGCGATGGTGTCGAGGGTTTCCATCACCTGCGGACGCAGCTCGGCTTCCATGGCGGCGAGCGAGAGATTGTTCTCGTCGTCGTCATCCTCGTCTTCTTCATACTGGCCTTCGCCGCCGACATTGGTAACGTCGTCGGACGCGGCTTTCTCGGCGCGGACCTTTTCCTTTTCCTCGGCCACCTTGCGGTCGGCCTCGATCTTCTCGGGGCTCTGGAACTGCGGCGCAGCCTTGGCCTCGGGACCGGAATAGGTGGTTTCAAGATCGATGATCTCACGCAGCAGCGTGGCGCCCTCGTTGAGCTCCTCACGCCAGATGATGATCGCCTGGAAAGTCAGCGGGCTTTCGCACAGGCCCGCGATCATGGTTTCGCGGCCGGCCTCGATGCGCTTGGCAATGGCGATTTCGCCCTCGCGCGACAGAAGCTCAACCGAGCCCATTTCGCGCAGGTACATGCGCACCGGATCATCGGTGCGGTCGGTCGGCTCTTTTTTCTTGGTCGCGGCAACAGCAGAACCCGAAGCAGTGGTGATTTCCCCACCTTCGCTTTCGGTTTCGGTATCGTCTTCCGCTTCCTTGTCTTCGCTGGCTTCGTCTTCCTCAACCACATTGATGCCCATATCGGAGAGCATCGAAAGGATGTCCTCGATCTGCTCGGAGGTCACCTCCTCCGACGGCAGCACGGCATTGAGCTCGTCCATGGTCACGTAACCCCGTTTTTTCGAGGTCTTGATCATTTTCTTGACGGCATCATCCGACAGGTCGAGCAACGGCCCGTCAGGCGTATTGCCCTCGCGCTCGGTCTCAGTATCGTCTGCTGCTTCTTTTACCTTGCTTGCCATGGGCAGTCACTTTCCCCGGATTTCATTCGGTTGATATCTGCTGCGCCTTTTTAGCTGGCGCATGATGCCCGCCCGACAGGCAGACAGTTTTTGCGAATCATCCGGATTGTTGTGGCGTATGCATGCTTAATTCCCTATTAACCATGCCGGTCATTGAACTCTTCGGTCCTTGGCTTTGCGGTCGTATGCACCACGGGTAACGCAACATCATCACATACCCGTCGAGCCGCATGATCCCGCGTGTTTTATATCAAACAGGTGATTCCCACAAAAAACCTATCCGTCAAGGCTTTGCGGGCAAAAACCACTCCGATTCGGAGAATAGCGCGCAATTGCCTGCATTTTCGGTTTCATCGCTAGATCACCCTATTTAGGGGCCCTGTTTGATTCCACAAGAGCAGCAAGGCTGAATCGCAAGACTCAGGCGCATCTATCAGCTGCCGCGGCCGCCCTTGATGCGGCCGGACAGGACGCCGAAACCGTCAATGATAGCTTCCTGGTTTTCAAGCCGCACCACTTCCAGCTGGACTTCCTGAAGCGCAAGCATTAATCCCGGAATCGTTACGCCGTCGCCGGCTTCGGTGGCCTCCGCAATGTCGCGCTCAAGCTCAGCCTTCTGCCATTTGAGCGCACGGGTGCGTTTGTGCAAAGCCAGCGCCTGCTGGTAGCCTTCATGGGCGTCTTCCGCCGCCGCTTCCACGGTTGCCGTCCAGATCCGCGCATTGCGGATCTGCGCTTCAAGCCGGGCAATGAACGCGCCCTGCCCGTCGGCCTCCAGCGCAGCATAAAGCCGTTCACGGTCAAACCGCCCGCCAACCGAAGCCGCATCGAGCATCACCTGCCAGACCCGCATCAGCCCCTTGTCGTCAAACTCGAGTGCGGCCAGCTCGTCAAATTCGTCGTGCAGCATCTGCGGATGGTTGGCCACCGTCATCACCAGCACGGTTTCGCGGAGCGACGGCATGGCGCCATGGCCGCGCACCATCCCTGACTGGCTGAGCCGCTCGGAGACAGCCATCGTGCGCGAAGATTGCAGCCCGCCGCCGCCTCGCCCGTCACCGGGCCGTCCGCCACGCCCGCCGCCATTGCGGTCAAACCCGCCACGGCCATAGGATCCGCTGCCGGATTTGCCTTGATCGCGGTTGCCGTAACGCGGACCACCGCCAAAAAACGCCTGCATGCGGTCGCGCATGTCCTGCTGGTAATGGCGGCGCAGGCTTTCATCCGCAATCAACGAGGTGGTCTGCCTGAGCTTGGCTTCAAGTTCGGCCCGGCTTTCAGGGGTTTCGAACACGCCGCTGCCGGCCTCGCGCGACCACACCACATCGGCCAGCGGCCGCGCAGAGGCAATCACCTGGTCAAACGGATCGCGACCGTCATGGCGGACAAGATCATCGGGATCCTTGCCCGAGGGCAACACCGCGATCCGCAACGACCGTCCTGCCCCGATATGCGGCAAGGCCAGATCGACCGTACGGTGGGCGGCACGTTGACCTGCCTCGTCGCCATCAAAGCAAAGCACCGGCTGCGGCGTGACCCGCCAGAGCAGCTTGAGCTGGTTTTCGCCCAGCGCCGTGCCCAGCGGCGCCACCACATTTTCGATGCCCGCCTGCGCCAGCGCGATGACATCCATATAGCCCTCGACCACGATCAGCGTACCATCCTGACCGCAGGCGCGTCGGGCACGGGCAAAGTTGTAAAGCACATTGCCCTTGTGGAAGAGCTCGGTCTCGTTGGAATTGAGATATTTGGCAGGCGCGCCCTGCGCCAGCGCGCGACCGCCAAACGCAATCACGCGCTCCCGCGATGACAGGATGGGAAACATGATGCGGTCGCGGAACCGGTCATAGGACACCGCGATCTCGGGCCCGTGCACGACAAGCCCGCAGGCCTCGATCTGATCCTTGTCGACACCGCGTGAGGCAAGATGCTCTTTGAGCGCGCTGCGGCTGTCATTGCTGTAGCCAAGACGGAAGGCGGCAATCGTACGTCCTGAGAGACCGCGGTCACGCAGATAGGCGCGCGCTTTGGCGCCCTGTGGCCCCTGCAGTTCGGCCTCGAAATAGGAGGCAGCCATTTCCATGACATCCTCGAGGCTGGCGCGCTGGCGCTCGCGACGCGCCTCTTGCGGGTCCTGCACCGGCGTAGCGATGCCCGCCATGTCAGCCACACGCTGCACGGCCTCGGGAAAGTTCAGGCTTTCAAGCTCGGTGAGAAACTTGAAATGATCGCCCGACACACCGCAGCCGAAGCAATGATAGCGACCCTTGCGGTCCTCGCAGTGAAAGCTCGGAGATTTCTCGCCATGGAAGGGACAGCACGCCCACCAGTCACCGCGCGAGGTGTTGGTTTTCTTGCGGTCCCACGTCACATGTCTGCCAATCACGTCCGAGATCGGAACGCGTTCGCGGATATCGTCAAGAAAGGACGGTGAAAACCGCAATATCGGCGCGCCTCCGGCGCAAGCAGGGATCGGGTTGAAGATGACGTCTATATAGGCACGGCAGTCGGCGCTGGCAAAGGCCTTGATGCCACCCTCCACGTTATGCACACCGGCCCGCCCAAGCAGACACCCAGCTGAGTGAGCGGGTATGATGAGTCACCCAATCGTTCGAATTTTAGGCATATTTCAAAACATGCTTTCATAAACTACTGTTATTTATTCCTCAGGTGCAGTGGGGACGAGATCCGCGGTCATGATGACGCCGGCCACTGCACAGCCGCACGCAACGGCATGTTCGGGATATTTTCATATGGGTCCTGGCCAATCCAATTTCTGGCCTGACCACCGAGGCGGCGCCTATGGCTGAAAAAGAAAATCATTACGGCACAGGAATTAATTCCCTGGGTTTCAGGTTGACGGCAATCTACGCCACGCTGGCGAGCATGTGCCTTCTGCTTGTCACAAAACCATTTCTTTCCGAGCACAGCGCGGAAGACACGGGTGTTCACTTCACCTATGCGCTCATCGGTCTTGTCGGCACCGCTGCTCTGATGGCGCTGATGAGCCGCAAGCTGACCGGACCTATCCGCGAGCTCACCGCGGTGGCCAAAGCGATCGCGAAAGGCAACCTGGATGTCAAGGTGCCGACCAATTGTTCCTGCGAAATCGGCGCACTCAGCAAGAGCATGGACACAATGGTCAGACGCTTGCGTGATTCGACCGCCGAAATTCGCGACCTTGCCGACAATGATCCCGTCACCGGGCTTCCCAATCGCCATCGCTTCCAGACTTTGCTCGAGCGACAGATGGCAGCCCAATCAACGGATGGAACGAATGCGAGCGGATCAGTCTTTTTTATAAAGGTCATAGAGCTTCGCAAGGTAAGTGACCGGTTTGGTCATGAGACCGCTGACACTTTGCTCCAGAACGTGGCAAACCTGATCGTCAGGGCCTCGCCTTGCCGCACCCTTTATCAAAACCAGCAGAATCTGAAGAACGACGCGACTATCTTTGCTCCGGTCATTGCCAGATTCGGCGGAACGGAACTGATCCTGTCCATACCCGGGCTGACGGACCCATCCGCGATTGAAGCGATTTCGAACCGGCTTCACGAGGCTATGGTGGACCTCATCGAAGTCACAGGCCGCCAGTTTCAGCCGAAAATCGCAATCGGCATTGCGAGGTATCCCGACGATTCCGTCTCGGCAAAAAAGGTCAAGCAATACGCGGCGCTGGCCTGCAACCATGCCATGAGCACACCTGAAACAAGAAAGACCGCGCTGTTTCAATCCAAGATGCTGGAGGTGATCAAGACCCGTGAATCTATTGAGCGCGATCTTCGCACTGCGATCGCTGAGAACCAGTTTGAAGTCTACTATCAGCCCAAGGTCAGTGCCCATGATTGGGCCGTGACGGGTGTTGAGGCATTGGTTCGACTGAACCACCCGGAACGAGGTGTAGTTGGGCCCGGCGAATTCATACCGGTCGCCGAAATCACCGGACTCATCTTCGACATCGGCCGAATTGTCCTTGAGGACGCGGTTGCCCAATGCGCCGCCTGGGCGCGTGCCGGACGACTGATCGAAGTCTCGATCAACGTGTCAATCGAACAACTCCAGAAAGCCGATTTCTCAGAAATGCTGGTTTCCATCATCGAAAAAAATGATTGTCCCGCCCATCTGATCACGATCGAAATCACAGAAACCATCGCCAACACCGACATTGGTGGTGTTGCAGGTCACATCGCCACGCTCCGCTCGGCAGGAATTCGCATCGCAATCGATGATTTTGGCACCGGCTATTCAAATCTCGCGCAGTTGAACGATCTGAAGTTCGACATCCTCAAGGTCGACCGCTCCTTCGTTTCGGGGATAGAGAACGAGGGCACCTCCCGGGAAATTTCAAGAGCGATCATTCAACTGGGCAAGAACCTGGGATGCAGGGTAATCGTCGAGGGAACAGAAACCGCTGGACAGGTGACTGCAGCCGCGGCTCTCGGATGCGATGAACTGCAGGGCTTCTACTTTTCCAAGCCGATGAAACGCTGCGATTTCGAACTATGGACCACACTGAGAAGCAAGAATCCGCTGAAGGACAGCCTCAATCGCATTGCCGCCGGAGGGCTGTTAAAGAGCCCATCCCTAGGTACCGGAATGGTTGCGCAACAGTGTCATCTGCAGTCACTCAGGTGAGCGCCAGCAGTCCGCCAGACGACTTATTTGAACAGGCCCAGACGCATTGCGTAAACCACGGCATGGGTGCGGTTGGAACAGCCCAGCTTCTTGGTCGCAAGCGTTGCATAATGATTGACCGTGTGCTCCGAAAGACCGGTAATCCGGGCAATCTCGGGGCTGGTCTTGCCTTCTGCGGTCCACTTGAGAATCTCGACCTCGCGGTCATTGAGAACCGATTTCGCCGCATGATCTGCAACGCCGATTTTCGATATCTGTTCGACAAGCATGGAGGCGAACAGGGAAAGCGTCGACAACTCCTCCATAGACAGGGGATTGCGATCCCCCATGAAGGAAACCGCATGGCGCAAACCGTGGCTGTCATGTACCGGAAAATAGATGCCCATCGTCAGACCGAACCTGCCAAACAGCTCGCCTGCAGTGGCCGGCTCCTGACCGGGGCGAACACTGTTGACAGCATCAACCCGGAAGATGATCGGCGTGATCTGCTTGCGCAACTGTTCGAGGATGGGACTGTTTCGCGCAAGCCCCAAACGGTCGTATTCCGCGATCAGCTCGGGCGGCCAGCTTGAAATTGTTGCGAGATGAGCAATCGAGTGGTCGTCGCCGGAAACCGAAGATGGCAGGGTGATCACCGAAAAATACTGGAATCCGTAAGACAGGCACGTCTTGCGCAGCACCTGCATGGCATCGAATATGGTGCGGACATCCCCGATCGAATCGAACGGTGTGGAGCGATGAGGCGGGGTTTGGAAAATACTCATTGCTCGCCGCCCTCAAGCACCACCGCGCGCACCATGTCATGGTACTCATGGCAATACCCGATCAGCTCCCCCCCATTGTCCGGCCTGAAGCGGCCGGCGACGGCGATTAACCTGTAAGCCCCCCTGCCATCCTCAACCCGCATGACAAAACGGAAGCTGTTGCGCCGGTAGGTCGCCGATCCCAGCAATTCCTCAATCAGTACAGCGTCTTCGGGATGATAGCAGGCAAGCAGCCTTGCCAAGCTGAGCGGCTCGGAAGTTGGCTTCATACCATGGACGTGAGATGCATCCTCGGTCCAGAAGACACGACCCGTCCTGATCTCCAGGCGCCATGTTCCAAACGCATAGAGCGATCCCAGCAAAGCCACGACTTCGTCACTTGATACGCCCACCTGCTCATTCTGCGGCTCAGGCTTGCGATCAACATGATCGAAATGCACCGGTGATTTGGATTTCAGCAACATCTGGATTACCTCTGAGTGCCAGCCATTACGTCACCGGCTCACACATCCGACGCGACCCCGTGGTTGCAAGCGCACATGCAGTTTTCCCGCTCCGGCATCAAGGAAGCCAGATACGCATTCGTGTCAGACAGAATCGAATGCGCACAGACTTGCCTCGATATATAGAATTTACCTGCCTCTGGAAATGCGTTTACTGCAACAGTCCCTTGACCATGCCGCATGCCTTGGAAAAGTCCATCTGGCCGGGATAACGCTCCTTGAGAACGTTCATGCATTTGCCCATGTCGCGCAGGCCCGAAGCGCCGGTTTCCGACACCACTGACTTGCACAGCTCGCGCACTTCCTCTTCCGGCAACTGCTTAGGCAGGAATTGCCGGATAATTGCAATTTCATCCCGCTCCTGCTGGGCAAGCTCAAGACGTGCGTTTTCCTCGTAGATCGTGGCGGATTCCTCGCGCTGCTTGATCATCTTGGTCAGAATCTGAAGGATATCGTCATCGCTGACAGGATCCTTGCCGCCGCCGCGATTGGCGATATCACGATCCTTGATGGCAGCCTGAATCAGCCGTAGCGTCGACATACGACGCGTATCCTTGGCGCGAATCGCGTCTTTGAGCGTTTCGGTAAAACGTTCACGCATCATCTAACTTTCTCCGGCAGTTCCTTCACATCCCTTTCGGGGCTGCACATGCAGAAGCTGAGGATTACCCCCTTGGCGCCGTCCTGTTCAAGCGAATTATTGGTCGATCCACGCCACGGTATTGATTGACCGCAGCTTGCGGCTTCTCTATTTACCGGGATTTGAAAGACCGGACGAAGATCCATCCATCGCGAGAACTGCTGACCGCGACTGGCTTCCGGACATCATAAATGGCGATGCCCCGATGTAACATCAAGGGGGCCTCAGCCCGGTGTGAACCGGCTTTGCAGCTGTGAACGGAGTTGACATGACCACAAGCCCCTGGACTGAGAAGAAACCAACCGCGGTGCTGGTTTTTGCGGACGGTACCGTCATTCACGGCCATGGCGTCGGCGCCACCGGCCAGGCCCGTGCTGAAGTGTGTTTCAACACTGCGCTGACGGGCTATCAGGAAATCCTGACCGATCCCTCCTATCTCGGCCAGATCGTCACCTTCACGTTCCCCCATATCGGCAACATCGGTGCCAATGACCAGGATATCGAGGATCTGACACCTGCGGCCCACATTGGCGCGGTCGGAGCGGTTCTCAAGGCAGACATCACAGAACCCTCCAATTACCGCTCTGCCACGCATTTCGACACATGGCTCAAGGCGCGCGGCATCATCGGACTGTCGGGCGTCGATACCCGCGCGCTGACAGCGTGGATCCGCGAAAACGGCGCTCCCAACGCAATTATCGCACACGATCCATCGGGCAATTTCGACATCCCTGCGCTCACCGCGCAGGCGGCTGAATGGAGCGGGCTGGAAGGTCTTGATCTGGCCAAGGATGCGACATCGGGCCAGTCATCTAGCTGGACCCAGGGCCCCTGGCTCTGGAACGAGGGTTTCCCTGAAACCGGTGAACCGGTGGCACACATCGTGGCCATCGATTACGGCGTAAAGCGCAACATTCTCAGGCTGTTCAACGGGCTCGGCTGCAAGGTCACCGTGGTTCCGGCCACCATGAGCGCCGAAGAAATTCTCGCCATGGCCCCCGATGGCATATTCCTGTCCAACGGACCCGGCGACCCGGCGGCAACCGGCGAATACGCCGTGCCTGTCATCAGGAACCTCATCGACAGCGGCATTCCGGTGTTCGGCATCTGCCTTGGCCACCAGATTCTGGCACTGGCGCTAGGCGGCACGACGGTGAAAATGCATCAGGGCCATCACGGCGCCAACCACCCGGTCAAGGATTACACCACCGGCAAGGTCGAGATCGTGTCGATGAACCATGGCTTCGCGGTGGATGCGAAGAGCCTTCCAGAAGGCGTCGAGGAAACCCACGTCTCGCTGTTTGACGGCTCCAACTGCGGCCTTCGTCTGGTCGGCAAGCCGGTGTTCTCGGTCCAGCATCACCCGGAAGCCTCCCCCGGCCCTCAGGACAGCCACTACCTGTTCCGCCGCTTCATGAACATGGTCGGCGAACGCAAGGGCCTTGAGGTCCTAGCCGAGCGCTGAGGCCCCAAAGGCGACATCAGCCTGCTGGACGGATGGAGAGGCACAATGATTGGCTACGTCACGGTCGGTGCCGACGACATCCCGCTCGCCGAAAAGTTCTACTCGGCATTCCTGCCAAGCCTCGGCTATGGTCTGGAAGTGTCGTCTGAAGGCCTGAGCTATTCGATCCCGGTTACCGGGGACCAGGGCCACGAACCACCCGATTTCTACGTCAAGCCGCCCTATAACGGGCAAGCGGCATCGACCGGCAACGGCGCCATGGTGGCGTTCCAGATCCCAACTCAGGCCATGGTCCGCGAACTGCACGCCGCAGCACTCGCCGCTGGCGGGCAAGACGAAGGTGCACCCGGCTTCCGGGCCGAGTACAGCGCGCATTTCTACGTGGGCTATCTCCGCGACCCTCAGGGCAACAAGATCGCACTGTACTGTAACAACAGGAGCGAGCCCGGACGACCGGACTGACTGCTTGCAGGAACGCCCCAATCATCCAAAATTGACAGACAATGCCGCAGCAGGAGACACCCGCCGCGGGAAATGGCCGAAATGCATGTCGATCAGGCGTGGGCGTGACGCGGTTGCCGGAAGGCGAGCAGGAACAGCACCACGAAGCTGATATTGCCAACCACGTTGAGCGGGACGCCGGCCATCACCGATCCAATCGAATCCACCACAAACCAGGAGTAAAGCCCGGTCATGGTGATCGAGCGAACCGCGGCCAGATGCTCGGGCATCAGATAATCGGCCGTTTTCCAAAGCGTCACGCCCCAGCCGACCATGACGCCGCCGGAAATGGCGATGAAGACGCGGGTTTCGTGGGCTGCAAGGTTTTGCAGTCCGTCTAATGGCCAGATCAGCAGATCTGCCAGTAACACCACCGGCCCGGAAAGAGGCGGCCACGCCGCAGCCGCGAGAAGCAGCCCGAAACCGATAACGACGGCCGACGCCGCCTTGACCCATGCCAGTGCAGGTGTGCTTTCCATGTCAAGATCTCCGTTGTTGAGGCGACCAGAAAACCGCCTCCCCTGACGTTGATCAATTACCTCCGAGGTAAGTGACAAGGCTGATCACGGATCTATGATACGGGCTGACGGAGGCACGCATGACGACACAATTTGGCGGACTGCTGAGGGAGTGGCGCGAAACCAGGAAGCTCAGCCAGCTTGATCTGGGGCTCAACGCCGATGTCTCGGCGAGGCATATTTCCTTTCTTGAGACCGGGCGAGCTCGCCCCAGCCGTGCCATGGTTCTCAATCTCGGCTCCGTGCTTGAGGTGCCGCGCGGCTCGCGCAATGCCATGCTGCATGCAGCGGGGTTTGCACCCGGCTACCGCGCCCGCGATCTCGACGAAGCCGACATGGTGCCCGTCAAGGCAGCCCTTGAATGGATGCTCGAACGGCATCTGCCCTATCCGGCCATGGTGCTGGATCGTCACTGGACTATCATTCGGTCAAATGCGACCGCGCAGATGATGCTTTCGCAGGTTGGCATCGGCGAAGGCGACAGCCTGATCGACGCGCTCCTTGATGCCACTCGCCTGCCCTCCGTGATCGAAAACTGGCAGGAGGTGGCGCAACATCTGGTCCATCGCCTGCGCGCCGAATCCGCCCATTTTGGCGGAGATGCCTGTCTCGACGAGAGGGCCGCGCAACTGGCCGCGCAGATTGGAACCTTCGCGCCAGGAAGTGGTGCAGGCGGCGAGGCGATCGTTCCCACCCGATACCGGATGGGGACCAGCACCCTGTCGTTTTTCTCGACGCTGAGCCAGTTCAGCACTGCCGAGGACATCGCGCTGGCCGACTGCAGGATTGAACACCTGTTTCCAGCTGACGAGCAGACACGGGAGGTGCTGAAGGCGCTCGTCGCAAGTGAGGGCTGAGCCGCGAGGCTGGCTGTGGGGGGGCATTGTTCTCGACCGGACTGGGCGGGGAGAGGAAGTTCGCAGCTGAAGGATCAAGCGGCAACTTTACATGTTGGACATCAATCGACGACTAATCAGGTTCGATGCAATGGGCGGCGGGTTCTCAACTGCTTCAATTCAACGTCATTTCTCGAATGGAGCGGATGACTGCAGTCGGATCATAAGGCTTCACCATAAACCGAGCCTCCACAGGCAAAGCATCGACATCGACTTTGCGATGTCCCGACGTAACAATAATCTTTATCGGCGGCCACCTGTCACGAACCGATGCCGCGAGTTTCAGACCATCGACGCCACCAGGCATATCTATATCGGTGAACATCAACTCGATGGTGGTGTTGGCAATAAGAACCTCAATCGCCTGCGCCGCGTTCGACGCCTGAAACACTTCAAAGCCAGCGTCCTCCAGTTCTTCGACTATGCTCATTCTGATGAGCGCCTCATCTTCTACGACAAGAACCGCAGTGCGTTGATTATCCATTAAGCGTTCATTCTATTGTTGGCCCGTAGCCGCCTTGTCGGTCGGCATCGAGTTTCTGGTCATCTCCTACCGCCCATTAGATGATGTTAAACTTGCAGGACGATTAATTGTTTCTCATGAGCCTACTAAAACCATCACGAGTAATTTGGGAGCTGTCGTGTCAGAGATCAGGCAGCTTCTGGAGTGAGTAGCCCTTACATTTGTAGACGCCTTCTAACCAAATTTTGAGACAAGGAGACCACCACAAGCACAGCCAAATCCAGTGATGATTTCCAACGCGATGCTTTAAGCCGGTTGCGCCTGCAGTCTGGTTTGCTCTGCATTTGACTGCTGCTGTTCTGCTATTAACTGTCTTGCGTCCTCCCCGCTCATCGGCCGGCCAAACAGGTATCCCTGGATCAGATCGGGCTGAAGGGCCGCCAGAAGGGTCATCTCGTCTTCGGTCTCGACGCCTTCAAGCACACACCTCAAGTTAAGCTTGGAGCACAACCCAATGATGGCTGCCACAATTTCACGCGAAGTGATGCTGTGGGGAACCTTGCGAATGAAATTCCTATCGATCTTGACCTTGTCGAGCGGCAGTTGATCGAGATACTCGAAACTGGAATAGCCAGAACCAAAATCATCGAGCGCGATTTTGCAACCGCTGCTTCTCAAACTGTCGAGAACTGCGCTGGATGTTGCCAGATCAGACATGACCGCGGTTTCGGTTATCTCGAATTCCAAACGGCTTGGCGAGATTTCCGCCTTCATGATCTTACCGAGAAGAGAGAGGACGAAGGTCTGGTCTGAAATGTCCCGTGCTGAAAGGTTGAAGGACAGGCTGATGTCGTCAGGCCATCTCTTGAGTTCCGCCAACCCCTTACGGAACAGAATGTCGGTGACCTTCTGGATGAAGCCGGAGCGTTCGGCCACACGAATGAAATGGTCAGGGCCGACAAGTCCAAGTCTTGGATTTCGCCAGCGGGCCAGCGCTTCGAAGCTCACGACACGCTGCTTGCTCGGTGAGTATTGCGGTTGGAACAGAATGAAGAGTTCCTCTTCGAGGTTGCCTTCACGCAATTCCCGCTCGATGGCGATTGCGTGTTCCATTTCCTTGTTGTCGGTGGTGTCGAAAAGGATGCATTGACCACGGAAATGGGTTTTGGCCTTGTAGAGAGCGAAGTCAGCCTGCTCATAAAGCTGGGCGCTGTAGGTTCCCATATTCGGAAAATGCGAGAAACCCGCCGAAGCCCCCACTGAGAGTTCCTGGTTTTCAATTATGTACGGAGCAGTGATAGCTAATATCCGACTGCCGACCAGCTTCTTGACCTGCAGTTCGGTAAGGTCACCGGGAATAATGGCGGCAAATTCATCACCACCGATCCGGCCGATCATAACCCCCTCGGAAGCCATTTCCATGGCCCGCTCGACTGCTGCGCGCAATAGGCGGTCACCCATCGAATGACCATACACATCATTGATACCCTTGAACCCATCGAGGTCAAATATTCCCAGCCAGAATGGCGTACCTCGTTCGACCAGATTGTCGATCCTCTCGAAGATCGCACGCCTGTTGGGAATCCCGGTTAGCATGTCGGAGTCGGCAAGGGTCTGCGCCTTCACTGTCATTTCATCGGCAAGTAATCGTGCATCGATCTGACGAATGATCGCATGCCTGAGAAGTCCCGTCATACTGATCGAAGCGAAGGCGGTCGCAACGGTAATGGAGACATATTCTGCGTAGAGGTCGCTGGGAAGCGAAGTGGAGAACCAGTAAAGCGTCGCCAGCGTCAGTGGAACGCTGATCATTACCGTGCGTGTTGTTGCGCCAGTTATGGCGAAAATGAATGCTAGCACCACGAAATATATATAACGCGTTTGTACATTGTAGACGAGAAGATAGCTTAGAAGGTTGAGATACATGAAAAGATGCATTGCCAGACCATGCATTTCGAGCCTGGCCAGAGACATTTTCCGATTGCTCGTCAGATACCTGTGAAACAGATAGAAGCTGAGAGCCGTCGTTGTGCTGATCAGGGAGAACATGACCAGCATAAGACCGGTCTGCGTCTGCCAATGCTCCCATGTAACGAATAAGTAATAGGCGCAGGCGGGTATTAGGATAGGCCGCAGAATAGGTGCATATGCATCCGCCATTGCCTGCTGTCGTGCCGGATCGTCCGATTTTCTGAGATAGTTGACCAGGGTGGCGAGTCTCATGGAAAGATTTCTTTATCTACGAGGATTGCGTGCGGCAGCGGCCCAGCCTAATTTCTGGTCAGTCATCAGTAGCTTTATATATTAGCGCGTTTTAACATAAGGTTACGCTGGATTTCATGCAGTCATTTTCAGTGTGTGCAGGTGTGGCTCCGCCGATGCCCATGTCGAGCCATTCATGAATGTCTGCATCATATCTGTTTGGAGATGTAGCTGCCGTTCGTTGCATTCTTCGTCAAGGTCCGCAAAGGGCCGAAAGTGCCATTCTTGCACATTGCCGGATCCGGTGGCCTGATCCCTTATGGCGCCGTTCAGGCCTCGCTTCATGCAGGGCCGGGGCGGCTCTCTGGTCCGATGGGCTTTGATGTCTGCCAGCCTGTTGGTGCCTGACCAGCCCGGTCGCGGGGCGCCTCAGGTCTTGGCGACGTCCAGAAACAGGTGCCGGTTGGCAAAGCGCAGGTTGAGCAGGACCGACGCAACGCCGAGGCCGATGGCGAGGCCCGCCCAGATGCCCGGACCGCCATAGCCAAGACCGAAGCCAAGCCCGTAGGCTGCCGACAGCCCGATCGGCCAGTAGCTGATCACCGCCATCACCATCGGAATGCGGGTGTCCTTGATGCCGCGCAGAAGCCCTGCGGCGATGGCCTGGATGGCGTCGACCAGCTGAAACGCAGCCGCTACCAGCAAGAGCGGCACCGCAACCCCCAGGAGTTCGGCTGCGTCGGCATTGGTCTCGTCAAGAAACAGGCTGACAAGCGCCTCCGGGAACGCCCAGAACAGAGCGCCGGAGGCCAGCGCGATCACCACCGCAAGCCCCATCACCGTATGCCCCGCACGTGCCAGTCCAGCCTTGTCGCCGCGGCCATAGGCCTGACCGACGCGCACGGTGGCGGCATTGGACAGACCCAGCGGCACCATGAAGCTGATCGAGGCCAGCTGCAGCGCAATGCCGTGGGCGGCAAGCGAAACCGTGCCGAGCCACCCCATCATCACCGAAGCCGCCATGAACAGGCCGACCTCTGCAAGAATGGTGAAGCCGATAGGCAAGCCCAACCGGAAAACCTCGAAAAAGGCCGGCCACTCAGGCCGCCAGAACCGCTGGAACAGCCGGTATTCCTTGTGCCCCGGATGCAACACCGCCCAGCCCGCCATGATCAGGAAGATCACGGTGGAACTGAACACGGAAGCCATCGCCGCGCCGCGAACGCCCATTTCAGGCGCGCCGAAATGGCCGAAGATCAGCACGTAATTGAGGATACCGTTCACCACTGTCCCGATCAGCGCCGACCAGAGCACGATGCTGGCGCGCGAGCGCGCGGCAAAGAAGGTCCGCAGCGCCATCATCATCAGCGCCGGGAACATGCCCCACTGCGCGATCCGGATGTAGTCACTGGCAAGTGCGGCAAGCTCAGGCTTCTGCCCAAGCGCAAGCAGCATCGGCTCCAGAAACCACAGCAACGGCATCACCACGACGGCATAGATCAGCAGGATCCACATCCCCATGCGCACCGAGCGGCGCACGTGGGTGGGATCGTTGCGGCCCTCTGCCTGCGCTGCCAGAGGCAGGATCGCGTTGGCAAAGCCGGCACCAAAAATATAGACCACAAAGAAAGCCTGCGAGCCCAGCACGGTGGAAGCCAGCTCTTCCGTGCCGTACCAGCCGAGCATGACCACATCTGTGGTGGCAATCGCGATTTGCGCAATCTGGGTGCCGACAAGTGGCAGGCCAAGCGCCAGCGTCGCCCAGATATGAGCACCCCAGCGTTGCTCTTTCCGTTTATCCACGGATGAACCAGTCATGAAAAACTCCAAAAATCAGTGACCCGCTTATGGTCGGAAGCCTCGGTATTGGCAAGGCATGACCGGGCCGAAACAGTGTGGGGTCGGCATCCCGCGTTTGCCGGGCGCAACAGGCAAGGATCCTCGGTCAGTCACATTGCGATGCGGACAAATCAAGGTCAGCCGAACTCAGCGCTTCTCAAGCAAGCCATTCGCTTCCATAATGATTTCATGGATAGCATTGACCTCCCCGCCTACCTGCAAGCCGTCAGGACCTTTGCCGAGACCGCGAAAGCCTATTTCGGCCTGCCCTGGACCTACTACCAGATTTTTATCGTGGCAGCCTGCTACCTGGCTGGCTGGCTCGTCTCGCGCAAGGTCGAACCGCGTGTCGAAAGCTGGGCCCGCACCATCAAGGGCAAACCCAGCCTGCTGCGTCTGCTCATTGCGGTGATGCGCAGGACCAACTGGATATTCTTTCTGCTTTTCCTGGCCATTGCCCGGCTGATCACGCTGGAGCTCACCTGGCCATCACGTACCTATCTGATGGCGCTTGCCCTGGCACTGGGCTCCGCCTGGCTGGCGATTTCGGTCTCGAGCCGGATCATCCAGAACAGGACCATCGCCCGCCTCGTGGCACTCGGCATCTTTGTCTATGTCGCGCTGGGCATCCTCGATCTTCGCGTCGAGGCAGCGGCCTTTCTCGATCAGTTGGCACTTCAGATTGGCGATCTGCGGATCTCGGCGCTTTTCGTTTTGCGCACGGTGATTGTCACCGCAGGCTTTCTCTGGATCGCAAACATTGTCGGCAATTTCTTCGAAAGCCGCATCAATACGATTGAAGACCTCTCTCCATCGTTCAAGGTTCTGGCCGGCAAGGTGGTCAAGATCGCCTTCATCATCTTTGCTGGCATGATGGCCCTGTCCTCGACAGGTATCGACCTGACCGCGCTCACCGTATTTTCCGGCGCTGTCGGCGTTGGCCTCGGCTTCGGTCTGCAGAAGGTGGTGTCCAACTTCATCTCCGGCGTCATCATTCTGATGGACAGATCGATCAAGCCCGGAGACACGATTGCGCTCGGCGATACCTTCGGCTGGATCAGGGAACTGCGCGCGCGGTTCGTTTCGGTCATCACCCGTGACGGCCGCGAGTATCTAATTCCGAACGAGGACTTCATCACCCAGCAGGTGGTCAACTGGTCATTCTCCGACAAGCTGGTCCGCCTCGATGTGGATTTCGGCGTCTCCTATGACAGTGACCCGCATGAGGTGACAAAGCTTGCAATCAGCGCCGCAGGGTCGGTTGACCGGGTGCTGACGTTACGTCCGCCAGTCTGCTGGATGACGGAGTTTGGCGCCTCGTCGCTGGATTTCAAACTGCGGTTCTGGATTTCCGATCCGCAGGCCGGCCTCACCAATGTGCGCGGCAAGGTGCTGATCGCGCTGTGGGACATATTCAAGGAGAACGGCGTCAACATTCCGTTCCCACACCGCGAGATCATCATGCGCAGCCCGGTCGAGGTGGTGCGCCGCGATGCGCCTGAAGCCGAATAGACTGAAGCGGCTGAGGTTCGTCTGCCTGGACTGACCGGCACCAGACGATCATGGAGTGCAACAAGCGCCTTCGCACAAAGAAGCCGGGAGCCTTTTGGGCTCCCGGCAAGCTGATGAAAACACCCTGATATGGATCCGGTCAGAACTCGGACCACTCCTGCTCGACGGCAGCAGAGCCGTTGGATGCAAAAGCCTGTCTGACCTTGTTGACCATGGAGCGGGCCGGTGATGGCCGGGCCGCAGAGGCCTGCGCAGCAACAACCGGCCTGGAGGGCTCCCGGACAGTTCCGTCAAGACGGAACCGCTGAACCAGGGAAGCAAGCCGGGTCGATTCATCGGAAAGGCGATGCGTGACCGCGGTGGTTTCTTCAACCATGGCTGCGTTCTGCTGCGTGACCTGATCCATCTGACTGACAGCGGAACTGACTTCCTGCAAGCCGGTAGACTGCTCCCTCGCAGCCGTCGCGATTGAATGGATGTGGTCATTGATATCGACGACGTACCCGGCGATGGTCGCAAGGGCGGTGCCGGTAGCCTTGACCAGGTCTACACCGCTGTCCACCGCCTCCGAGGACTTGCCGATCAGGGTCTTGATTTCCTTGGCCGCCGTTGCCGAGCGTTGCGCCAACTCGCGCACTTCCTGGGCCACAACCGCAAAGCCCTTGCCCGCCTCACCGGCGCGCGCTGCCTCCACACCGGCATTGAGCGCCAGCAGGTTGGTCTGGAAAGCAATCTCGTCGATCACACCGATGATCTTGGAGATTTCCTCGGATGCGCCCTTGATGTTGCCCATTGCCGCGACGGCATCGGCAACGACACGGGTCGAAGCCTCGCTGGCAGTCTTGGCTTCGGAGACCTTCGCGTTGGCATCCTGCGCGCGGTTGGACGAACTGGCGACCGTGGAGTTGATCTCCTCGAGTGCTGCGGAGCTTTCCTCAAGCGCTGCGGCCTGCCGTTCGGTGCGTTGCGACAACTCGTCGACCGCGCTGCGCATTTCCTGCGCATTTGCGGAGATGTTGTCGGTGTTGTTCTTCACCTCGATCATCGTTTCGCTGAGCTTGGCGACAGAACCATTAAATGACATGCGCAGGTTATCGAGTTCACCGACGAAGGGCTGCGAGATATGGGCGGTCAGATCGCCATCGGCCAGTTTGCCAAGCCCGTTGGCCAGCGCCGTGATCGCCGTTTCCAGATCCCGTTTGCGCTCTGCATCCACGCGGGCTGCCGCTTCGCGGCGCTCCCGATCTTCTGCATCGCGCGCGCTGGCCGCCTGCTGCTCCTGATGGGCTTTCTCAATCGCGAGCGCCTGACAGGCATCGAAAGCAACGGCAATCTCGCCGATTTCATCCTTGCGATCCCGGCCTTCGATGACAACGCCGTTTTCCCCACGTGCCAGTGCCTGCAGCGCTGACACGGTCGCAGCCAACGGCTTTCCGACAGACCGGGCGACCATGACAGCGACAACACCGATGACGAGGATGGCAAGTCCTGTCACCAGAACGACGATCTTCGCAATACTGGCCTTTGCAGCTTCGAGATTCTGCGCGGTTGCGTCCCGATTTTCGAACACAAAGGCCTGGATTTCAGCCAATGGCGGCTCGATTTCAGTGTAAATCGCAGACAGTTCGGTCCGAAGAGCCTGTTCTTCCAAAGTGGCCGCTGCGAATGAATGGAAGTCAGCCTGGTACTTGTCAATCAGCTGGAAGATCTCATCGCGTTTGCTGATGGAACCGAATGCGGCAACCGGAAACTGCTTGAATTCGGCAATACGCTCATCCAGGCTGTTCACGTATTTCTCGTCGACGCGCATGATGAAATCTTTCTCGTGGCGTCGCATCATCAGCATCTTTACGGTCAGTTCAGGCTGCTCGAGGGTCCCCAGCTCGCCCTCCGCTTCCTTCACCGCGTCCCGCAACGAACCCTGCAGTCCTGTCTTTTCATCAAGGCCCAGCAGCTTGACCTTCTCGACCAGCTTGTCGAACTGCACGACATACCGGCTGAAACCGGCATTCAACGCTTCGATCTGGCTATCAAGTGCGGATGGGAAATCCTGCTTGGCGAGTGTTTGCAGCCGCTCGATCTGTTCGGCGGCTTTCGCGGCCACCTCGGCATGACGGGTCACATCGCTTTCCCGCTTGCGCAGCAGGAAGTCTTTTTCTGACCGTCTTGCCTGAAGCAGCGACATCTCGATGTCCTGATCCAGCGTGTAGAGTTCCTGGATATTGTCGAGGTTGGTGCGATGCTCCTGCTCAACCAAATCCCCGTAATAGAAGATCCCACCCACCATCAACATGCCGAGGATCGCGAGCGGTGCGAGAAGAAAGATTCGTGCCTTGAGTGTCATATCGTCTGCCTGCTTCGAAATTCAGGGGGAGGAACCGTTCATCGGTCCGAAGTGCAGCGTCATGCCACTGATCTTTGCCGAGCCAATCAGGCCCGTTGTTTTAGTTATTTCTCATGCGGCTCACTCACAAAGGGTTAAGCACGTCCCCCAAAATATTAGAACAAGCGTATTTAAGTGAATTTTATGGGGTTCCGGCCGCGGTTCGTCGCTATCAGTCCGAAGCCACGCGCACGAAATTGACAAAGGCACGCAAAGCAGCAGGCATATCTTTGCGCCCCGATCGCACTGCCCGTTAGATCAAAAAAACGGGGGCCCAAAGGCCCCCGGTAGATAGTGCTGAAACCATTCCGTTTCGAAGCGATCAGAATTCCGCCCATTCCTGTTCGACAGCGGCAGATCCGTTGCTTGAAAAAGCCTGCCGCACCTTGTTGACCATGGCCTTTGCCGGCGACGGACGGGCGGCAGCGCCCGATCCCGCAGCCACAGGCGCGCTCCTGCGCGCCGAAGCGGACGATGCATCGGTGGTGAAGCGCGACACCAGAGTGCTAAGTCCGTCAGCCTCGCTCGCCAGGCGGTGCGTGACAGCGGTGGTTTCTTCAACCATGGCCGCGTTCTGCTGGGTCACCTGGTCCATCTGGCTGACCGCGGAGTTGACCTCCTGCAGTCCGGTTGACTGTTCCCGGGCTGCCGTGGCGATGGATTCAATGTCCGCATTGATGGCGACCACATGAGCGGCGATCTTGCTCAGCGACTCGCCGGTGGCTTTCACCAGGTCGACGCCATTCTCGACTTCCGAACTCGACTTGCTGATCAGGTCCTT
Organism: Hoeflea sp. AS60; assembly: GCF_038900115.1. Classification (NCBI taxonomy): domain Bacteria; kingdom Pseudomonadati; phylum Pseudomonadota; class Alphaproteobacteria; order Hyphomicrobiales; family Rhizobiaceae; genus Hoeflea; species Hoeflea sp. AS60. The sequence goes on from NZ_JBBMQP010000003.1 coordinate 62,921, forward strand.
GATCTCCTTGGCGGCGGTGGCTGAGCGTTGAGCAAGTTCCCGCACTTCCTGCGCAACAACGGCAAACCCCTTGCCAGCTTCACCCGCCCGGGCGGCCTCTACACCTGCATTGAGCGCGAGCAGGTTGGTCTGGAAGGCGATTTCGTCAATCACCCCGATGATCTTGGCGATCTCACCGGAGGCGTTTTCGATGCGGCTCATGGCGCCGACGGCATCCGCGACGACCAGGGCAGAAGCTTCGCCGGCTTTGTTTGCCTCCGAGGCTTTCTGGCTGGCTTCCTGTGCCCGCTCGGCGGAACTCTTCACCGTAGCAGTGATTTCCTCAAGCGACGCCGAGGTTTCCTCGAGCGCGGCTGCCTGCTGTTCAGTACGACGCGACAGGTCTTCCACTGCCGAGCGCATTTCGCCGGCATTGCCATGGATGGAGCTGATGTTTACCTTCACGTCCGACAACGTCTCTGCGAGTTTCTCGACCGATGTATTGAAGTCGGTCCGCAGACGATCCAGATCGCCGGCAAACGGGGTTTGCAGACGGACCGTCAGGTTGCCGTCGGAAAGGCCCTGCAGGCCCTTGGCGAGCGCTTCGATTGCGACGTTAAGGCTTTGGGCTTCCGCGGCCTTGGTGGCTTCGCGTTCCGCCCGTTCCTTTTCGCTCAGGCTGCGGTTCTCATTGCTTTCGCGCTCCATGCGCTCCTTGTCGATGGCCGCATCACGGAATACGAGGATGGATTTGGCCATTTCTCCGATTTCGTCGCCACGGTCTTGATAGGGGACCTCTACATCGTTCTTGCCGGAGGCGAGTGTCGCCATGGTCTTCGTAAGCGAGGACACCGCGCCGCCGATATGGCGGGTGAGCATATACGCGAGAAGCGGACCGATCACGAGGACGGCGGCAATGCCGGCGAGGATGGCCATCTGGCCGAAATTGATCGCATTGGCACGCATGGCGCCGCGTGTGCCGAGCAGCCCGCTTTCGGCCGTTCGGAACTCGTCATAGGCACCCCGCAGCGCATCCATCAGGCCCTTACCCGCGCCCGATGTCTCGATGGCGCGCGCCTGCTCAATGGTGGCGGGATCCTTCATCAGAGCGATCTCGCGTTCGGCAATCGTCGTCCGCCACTCGTTTTCGAGCTGCTGAACCCTCTTCAACCGTGCCTGCTGCGCGTCATTGTCCGATGTCAGATCGAGCAGCGTCTTCATCTTGTCGGCGAATGTGGCCTTCCCGGCAATGAAGGGCTCGAGAAAGTTCTCGTTAGCCGAGACGAGATATCCCCTCACCCCGGTTTCCTGATTGACGACAGCGGCAATCAGTGCATCACCATTCCCGAGTACTTCATAGGTGTGATTGTTCCAGTCACTGGCGGTCTTGACTGTGCGCAGGCTGAAATAGGTCGTTCCGGCGACAGCCAGGAACAGTGCGATCAGTACCGCGAAGGTGGCCGCAAATTTGGCTCCAACTTTGAATCTCGTCAATTGCATTGCTGTTTGATCCCAGCGTTATTTCCAATGCCGGCCTCATGCCTGATATTGAAACCCGTGACGTCTGGACTTCAATCCAGCAAAAAGCACAGTGTTGAAAGCAACAGACCATTGGATCATCCCGGTCCTTTGCCTATCTTTAAAATTGCATGGTTTCTGAATTGCTAAGTTAAGTATATAAGAAACTGCAAAATTTTTCTAAAAGCTTCTAGGAAGCATTGCTCTCAGGATAAAATCCCGACCAACTATATCCAAGATGAAGGCAATGTAGCCGAAATAAGCAATCTTGGAGTCTGTGGTCGCGGAGCGCGCTCTCGCCCGGGAAGCCATCATCAGTCAGGTCAAAGCCGTTCACACCGGGTTGTTGAACGTGTCGCAGGCGTCCAGCCGGCCACTCTCGAAGCCGCGGGCGAACCATGTCTTGCGCTGCGCCGAGGTGCCGTGATTGAAGCTTTCGGGCACGACATAGCCTTGCGTCCGGCGCTGCAGCGTGTCGTCACCTATCTGCTGGGCGGCATTGAGCGCTTCTTCCAGATCGCCACGTTCAAGCAATCCCTTCTGCTCGGTGAAATGCCCCCAGATGCCGGCGAAGCAATCGGCCTGCAGCTCGACCCGGATAGACATCTGGTTCTGCTCGGTCTGGCTCATCGACTGGCGCATCCGGTTGAACTCGGGCAGCACGCCGATCAGGTTTTGCACATGGTGGCCGACTTCGTGAGCAAGCACATAGGCCTGGGCAAAATCGCCCGATGCCTTGAAGCGCTGCGCCAGCTCGTCATAGAAGGAAAGGTCGATATAGAGCTTCTGATCGCCTGGGCAGTAGAACGGCCCCGACGCGGAACTGGCATTGCCGCAGGCGGAACTGACCGCGCCTGAAAACAGCACCAGAGTCGGCTCCGGGTAATCCATCACTTGCGATTTCATGATGCCATTCCAGACGTCTTCGGTCTCAGCCAGAACGGTGGCGACGAACTGGGTCATCTCGTCCTGCCGCGCCGGCGACACCTGACGTTCGGTCTGGCTCTGTCCGCCAGCGAGCCCACCGGGGTCTCCGCCGGCCAGGATCTGAAGCGGATCAATGCCGCAGGCCTTGAGCACCACGAACAGTATACCCAACACGATAATTGTCTTGAAGCTGAAGCCGCCTGAGCCGCGCATGCCGCCCGAGGGCAGCCTGATGCCGCCTCGTCCGAACGGATTGCCGCCACGCGAGGAACGTCCCCGCCGATCTTCGATATTGTCGCTCTGGCGACGGCCTTTCCAGTCCATGGTCTCAGCTCTCCTGCCGGCATTAGACACTGCTTGACTGAGCTTGTACGTGGCGCCGGAACCAGTTTCAATACTATGCTTCCGCCGTCAACCGCTCATCAGCGGCGCCGAGCGGGTTGTACCCCGCCTGGGCCAGGGCGCGAGCCGCCATCAGCGCCGCACAGAAAACCGGCAGCAGCGCAAAAAGTTCCGTCACACCCTGCATTCTGATAATTTCCGGCGCGATGGCAGCAAGCGTGCCTGCGGCAAAGCGGCTGGCGAAGATGCCGAGGATGGCAAACAGCGAGATGAATTCGCCCTTCACCCGCACCCGGTTTCCCGGAAGCATCACAACCGGCACCGCGCGCATGGACCACAATCCGGCAAAGAGGCCAGCCGAGGCCCCGGCGATTGCAGCGGCAAGGGTCGAACCCGTCATCTGCGCGCTCATGGTTGTCGTTAGCGAGACCCCGGTCAGGATCACAGGCAGCAATAGCAACCGCCACAACGGCATGTCGCGGTCACGCATGCGGCTGACACCAAGCGCAACGAGCGCCAGCAGCAGCGGCCACACCCAGACCGGCGCGCCAGCCGCCACCTGTACACTCAGCGGAACGGCAGTTTGAGCCGGTTGGGCAGTTGCGCTGGAGAACACAACATCATGCATGATCCGGCCCGGCAGCAGTGTGAACAGTCCGGCAATGCCGATGCCGCCGAAATAGAGCATCTTCACAATCCGCTTGTGCTTGGCAAAATTGCGCTGCCGCGCCGAGCGGATCACCCCGACCGAGGCCACCAGCACCACCAGCGACAAAAGGTGGATCGGCGAGAAGCCGTGAAACATGTTGATCTCGTGAATGAAGAAAGTCGACAGCGCGGTGAGCATCATCAGTGCAATCCACACCCGGCCTCCCATCCGGTGGATATAGGTTCCTTTATTCGCAAGCAGCATGGCGCCGCCAATCAGCGCCGCGGGCACCACGGTGAGAACATGGAACTGGACGGCCGGGGTGGCATTGAGCAAAGGTTCGAGAGTCATGGTAGAAGGTCCGTTGTTGTGGATCGCGGCTGGCAGAAACCTGAAAAGCCCGTGATCCGATTGCCAAATCTGCCCCCATCGGCCATGGTCGCCGCAAATCCTCAACGCCTCATGCGCCTGTGACCCGGAGAACTTCGTGAGCGACACGTTGCTGCAATCCACGCTTCGTGAACTGCACACACTCCTGGCAAGGCCGAGGCTTTGGCTGGTGTTTGCACTGGTGAGCGGACTGTTTGCCGTGACCGGACCCTTCGGCAGCTATGAACGGCTGCCATTCGTTTCGCGGCTCGGCTACTGGCTAACCGTAAACACCGCAACCTGGGCGACGGCGCTGATCTGCATTTCCTTTGTGAAAGCAGCCCTCATCAGCCGTATACCGAACCAGATCACCCGCTTGATGATTGGTGGATGTATATCGGCCCTACCGGTGGGACTGGTGATCACGGTGATCAACACCGCAGTGATCAAGTCGCCGCTAAACCTCGATCAGCTTGCCGGCAACGTGCTCATCGCCCTGCCGATTGCCATCGGATTCTGCCTGCTATCCTGGCTCAGCCTCAGCAGCGGCGAGCAGGCCCCGGAAACGCTTGAGGCCTACCCGCTGAACACAGAGCACGTTTCTGCACCGGCATCAGCGCCCACCGCAAACCGATCTGCTGCCGACGTCGCCACTGGCGACTTGCCGGACCGCCCTGCCCTTCTCGACCGAATGTCTTTGGACAAGCGCGGCCCCCTGATCCGGCTCGAGGTGCAGGATCATTATGTGCTGGCGGTCACCACCAGAGGCTCGGAACTTCTGCTGATGCGGCTGGCCGACGCGATGGCCGAGGCCGGCGCGGGCCAGCAGATCCACCGGTCGCACTGGGTCGCCGATGCGGGCCTCAAATCCGTCACCCGACACGGCGGCAAGAACCCGCGGCTCACTGTGGAAACCACCGACGGCCAGTCACTGCCCGTCAGCCGCAGCCAGCTGGCCGAGGTCCGCACCCGCTGGAGCGACCGGATCAGCGGCTAGGGTGAGATTGGCGCTGCCACGTCTGCGGATGTCCCGATTGATCCGCGGCGGTTAGCAGAGCGCACAGGCACGGAGCCGCTGGATTTCGGCATCAATCGGCGCAAGACGAAATGGGCCGAGACAACCAGTACAATCGACGCATATCCGTCAATCGCATAATGCCAGCCTAGAAAGACCGAACTGGCCTGCACGACGCCGACATAGACTGTTGCCAGAATACCCCATGACCGGGAGCGCTCGAACACAAACATCGCGTTCATGGTAGCGAGCGCCACATGCACGCTGGGGAAGGCCGAGATGCCGCTGGCAATGCCCGGCATGCGCGCCTCATAAAGCATCCAGAGATACTGCTGATACTCCTGGACCGAACGGGTGCTCTGATCCAGCGCCAGGAAAGCCAGCAATCCGGCGAACCGATCCGTATCACCGGTAACCTGACCGTAATAAACTGGCCCCGCGGACAGGAAAGCGCCTGCCAGCAGATTGCCGATCACGACCCAGACAAACATGAACATCATCAGATAGCGCATCCGGTAACCATCAGCCCGGGGGGATGTGGCCACAAAAAACAAAACACCGAAACACAGTGAAAACCAGATCGGGCCATAATTGAAATTGATGATGGCCGTGATGGTTTCCTGGCCCTCCATCACATGCAGAAAACGCCAGGGATCTATGCCAAAATGCAGCATAGCGTCGAGATCAGCCTGGAACCGGTCATAGAGAAACCCGTCAAACATGATCGGGAGCGTTGTCTTGACCGATGTGAAGGTCCCGTAGAAAACAATGATACCGGCCATCATCAGCAGCCCGGCCAGCAGGCTGGCCAACCGCTTGCGCGAAAACACCCGCCTGAAGGCTAGCGATCGGCGCTGATCAAACCGGACAATGACGGCAATCCCATCATAGCTCAGCGCCACCGCAGGCGCGAAGATCAGCAACCACTTGATCCCCGGCATGATGTAATTTGAATAGGATGTACCGCCGATATTGCCCGCGGCGGCGAGAAACATCAGGCCGGCAACTGTGTAGACAAGCACCGCACAATAAAACCACGCGTCCCGCCAGACACGCGCCATAACATCCGACAAGAGGGCACGGTCAACGTGCTGGTGTGATGACGGTCGCGATAACATACTTAAGCCGGTGCAGAGCAATCATGCAGCGAGACTGCTGGCATTTGCTTAAAATGCAGTTACCCATACGCCTTCCGCCCTGCGCCTTTGCGGCTTCCGTCACGCAAATTGACCGGGATCAAGGCGCGCCGCGCGCCGCTGGCGCATGCTCCTGACAGGATATCGGCATCCGTCCCAAATGAACAGGAAACCCATGGAAATTCGACAGAACAAGACCGCTTCCTGTGCAACGGCCCTTGCCCTGCTCGCGCTGAACGCATTGTTCCTCGCGGCAACGGCATCGTCGGTCCGGGCAGATACCGCCGCAGTGGAACGCGGCCAGGCCGTGGTCGACGAATGGTGCCGCGACTGCCATGTCCGCGAGGGCGAAAAACTGACCCCCGAAATGGCCCCGCCCTACTCAGACCTGGTCTCGATCCCCGGCCGCGACCGCGCCTGGTTCGAGGCGTTTCTTCAAGCCGACCATTTCCCGATGACGACGTTCCGCCTGTTTGATCACGAGAAAGCAGATGTGGTGGAGTGGCTGCTGGATTTGCAGAAGCGGGAGAAGTGAGCGTATTCGCAAAGACATATAATCTCCCCCATCCCGCCATCCCCCTGCTAGTCCCCCACTTTCCCCTGAACAAACCCGCATTGGGGGTTCCCTCAACGCATGCATTTCCCTATAAGCCGCGTCTAGCCTCACATATTGCGCATGGCGTCTCCCGAAGGGTTGATATCCGACGGGGGATTTTTGCGCGAAGCCTGCTCAACAGGGACCCGGACCATGCCAAAACGTACCGATATCAAGTCGATCCTCATCATCGGTGCAGGGCCGATTGTTATCGGTCAGGCCTGCGAGTTCGATTACTCCGGCACGCAAGCCGTCAAGGCGCTGAAGGAAGAGGGCTACCGGGTCATCCTGGTCAACTCCAACCCTGCCACCATCATGACCGATCCGGGGCTGGCCGACGCCACCTATATCGAGCCGATCACGCCGGAAGTGGTGGCCAAGATCATCGCCCGCGAACGGCCTGACGCGCTGCTGCCGACCATGGGCGGCCAGACCGCGCTCAACACCGCGCTGTCACTCAAGCGCATGGGCGTGCTCGAGCGCTACAATGTCGAAATGATCGGCGCCAAGCCGGCTGCCATCGACATGGCCGAGGACCGGGCGCTGTTCCGTGAGGCGATGGCCCGCATTGGGCTTGAGACACCACGTTCGTTCCTGGCCAATGCCACAGACATCAAGGACACCGACCGCAAGCTGCATGAGGCCGAGCGAAAGGTGCTGCGCGACAAGCTCTCGGGCGACGAACTGGACACCGCGCTCGACGCGCTGGAGAACACCTGGAACCTCGGCGAATCCGATCGCAAGCAGCGCTACATGAGCCATGCCATGGCCCAGGCCGTGCAGGCGCTGGATCTCATCGGCCTGCCCGCCATCATCCGCCCGTCCTTCACCATGGGCGGCACCGGCGGCGGCATCGCCTACAACAGGTCCGAATTCTTCGACATCATCGAGAGCGGGCTCGATGCCTCGCCGACCACCGAAGTGCTGATCGAGGAATCGGTGCTGGGCTGGAAGGAATACGAGATGGAGGTGGTGCGCGACACCGCCGACAACTGCATCATCATCTGCTCGATCGAGAACATCGACCCGATGGGCGTGCACACGGGTGACAGTATCACCGTGGCCCCGGCGCTGACCTTGACCGACAAGGAATACCAGATCATGCGCAACGCCTCGATCGCGGTGCTGCGCGAGATCGGCGTCGAGACCGGCGGATCGAACGTGCAGTTCGCCGTCAACCCGGCTGACGGCCGCCTGGTGGTGATCGAGATGAACCCGCGCGTCTCGCGCTCGTCGGCGCTGGCCTCGAAAGCCACCGGCTTCCCCATCGCCAAGGTCGCGGCCAAGCTCGCGGTTGGCTACACGCTCGATGAACTCGACAATGACATCACCCAGGGCGCGACGCCGGCCTCGTTCGAGCCGTCGATCGACTATGTCGTCACCAAGATCCCGCGCTTTGCATTCGAGAAATTCCCCGGCGCCGAACCGACGCTGACCACCGCGATGAAATCCGTCGGCGAAGTCATGGCGATTGGCCGGACATTCGCCGAAAGCCTGCAGAAGGCTTTGCGCGGGCTTGAAACCGGCCTGACCGGGCTCGACGAGATCGAGATCCCCGGCCTTGGCGAAGGCGACGATGACAACGCCATAAAGTCAGCCATCGGCACGCCGACGCCGGACCGGTTGCGCATGGTGGCCCAAGCCTTGCGTCTTGGCATGAGCGCAGAAGAGGTGCATTCGATCTGCAAGATCGACCCGTGGTTCCTGGCCCAGATCGAGGACATTCTGGCCATGGAAGCCCGCATCCGCGAGCATGGCATTCCGACCGATGCGGAGAACCTGCGGCTGGTGAAATCCATGGGCTTTTCCGATGCGCGGCTGGGCTCGCTCACCGGCAAGCGCGGCCATGAAGTGGCCAAGCAGCGCCGGGCGTTGGGCGTCCGCCCTGTCTACAAGCGGATCGACACCTGTGCTGCCGAGTTCGCCTCGCCCACGGCCTACATGTACTCAACCTACGAGCTTCCGTTTGCCGGCAGCCTTGCCTGCGAGGCCCGCGTTTCAGACCGTACCAAGGTGGTGATCCTCGGCGGCGGTCCCAACCGCATCGGCCAGGGCATCGAGTTCGACTATTGCTGCTGCCACGCCGCCTTCGCGCTGAAGGATGCCGGCTATGAAGCGATCATGATCAACTGCAACCCGGAAACCGTGTCGACCGACTACGACACCTCCGACCGGCTCTATTTCGATCCGCTGACCGATGAGGACGTGCTCGAGATCCTGACCAAGGAACAGGAAGCGGGCAAGCTTCTGGGCGTCATCGTCCAGCTTGGCGGCCAGACACCGCTGAAGCTCGCGGAAGCCCTGGAAAAGGCCGGCATCCCGATTCTCGGGACCGCGCCCGACATGATCGATCTGGCTGAGGACCGCGACCGTTTCCAGAAGCTCCTGCACAAGCTCGACCTGATCCAGCCCAACAACGGCATCGCCTATTCGGTCGAACAGGCGCGGCTTGTGGCCACAGACATCGGCTTCCCGCTTGTTGTCCGCCCGTCCTACGTGCTTGGCGGCCGAGCCATGCAGATCATTCGCGACGAGTCCAATCTGTCCAACTACCTGCTCGGCACCGTGCCGGAGCTCGTGCCCGAGGACATAAAGGCGCGCTATCCCAACGACAAGACCGGCCAGATCAACACCCTGCTCGGCACCAACCCGCTGCTGTTTGACACCTACCTGACCAACGCCATCGAAGTGGATGTCGATTGCATCTGCGACGGCACCGACGTCAATGTTACCGGCATCATGGAGCACATCGAGGAAGCGGGCATTCACTCGGGCGATTCCGCCTGCTCGCTGCCGGTTCACACCTTGTCGTCCGAGATGGTCGACAGGCTCGAAGTGCAGACCATCGCGCTCGCCAAGGCACTCAATGTCGGCGGGCTGATGAACGTGCAGTACGCCATCAAGGACGATGTGATCTACGTGCTCGAGGTCAACCCGCGCGCTTCGCGAACCGTGCCATTCGTGGCCAAGACCGTCGGCTCGCCGATCGCCAAGGTGGCCACACGGGTGATGACCGGCGAGAGCCTGGCAGACGCGTTTGCGGCTTACGGCGCTGTGCCCAATCATCGTACCCTGACCCACATTGCGGTCAAGGAAGCCGTGTTCCCGTTCGCCAAGTTCCCCGGTGTCGACACGCTGCTTGGACCGGAAATGCGCTCGACCGGCGAAGTCATGGGCCTCGACCGCGACTATGCGCTGGCCTTTGCCAAGGCGCAGCTCGGCGCCGGCGTCGACCTGCCGCGCTCCGGCCGGGTGTTTGTCTCGGTGCGTGACGAGGACAAGCCGCGCGTCATCGAAGCGATCCGCATTCTGGTCGACAACGGCTTCAAGGTGATGGCGACATCAGGCACAGCCGATTATCTGCGCGCTGAGGGTTTTGAGGTCGAGCACGTCAACAAGGTGCTCGAAGGCCGCCCGCACATCGAGGATGCAATCCGGAACCGTCAGGTGCAGCTGGTGATCAACACCACCGAAGGCGCCAAGACGATCTCGGATTCGAAATCGCTCCGCCGCGCGGCGCTGATGCAGAAGGTGCCCTACTTCACCACCATGGCCGGCAGCCTGTCGACCGCCCAGGCCATCGCCGCACTGAGGGCCGGAAATCTGGAAGTACATCCGCTGCAGAGCTATTTCCCGGCGGCTTGAGGGGTGAGTTGGGGGCTTAGTGCCCTCACCTTCCGCCTCCCCGACTTGAGCCGGGATAAGCAACCGCGCGGCTTTGCGGTGAAGCACTGTTAAGATAGACATCGGGCAGGAGCGGAGCATGAGCGACACGATCGAGATCCTCAACAGCCGCTTGTTCCTGGTTGACCGGGCAACGCTGTTCGATGCCTTCGCCGATCCGCAGAAGCTGGCCCTATGGTGGGGACCGGAAGGGTTCACCAACCACATCTCAACCTTCGATCTGAAACCCGGCGGAAGCTGGCTGATCACAATGACCGCCGACAACGGTACCAACTTCCACAATCGCTGGAGCTTCGAGGAGGTTGTCCCGAGCCAGATGGTGCGGATGACGCACCACGAACCGGTTCATGTCTTCACGCTCGAGATGCGCTTTGCCGATGACGATGGCGGCGCGCGCATGTCATGGCGCATGCAGTTCGACCGCACGGACGAGAACGAGGCCATGCAGAAGTTCCTGCACGCCGCCAATGAGCAGAATTTTGACCGGCTTGGGCGGCTTCTTGAAGAGAGTCAAGACGACCGCTGACATCTCCCCGCGCTAGCCCGAGCCCTGCCTTGGACGAAGGTCGCCCTCCCCCTCCGATTGCACCATCGTCCACCTTCGCGTACCATCCTCCCGGTGGAGGGCCGAGCGATGGCCAAAAACATCGTCATTCTGCTGGACGGCACGTCGAACCAGATCTCCGGCGACCGGACCAATGTGTTGAGACTCTATGGCAGCCTCGAGCGATCGAAGAGCCAGCTGGTGTTTTATCAGCCAGGCGTCGGCACTTTTGGCCTGAGTGGCTGGTGGCAGCGGTTCAAGTCGAAAACCCGGATCGTGCTTGGCCTCGCCACTGGCGCAGGCATTTCTGACAATGTGATGCAGGCCTACGAGTTTCTGGTCAGAAATCATGAGTATGGCGACCGGATCTATATTTTTGGCTTTTCCCGCGGGTCCTACACCGCCAGGCTGCTGGCCGGGTTCATCCGGATTTTCGGGCTGGTGCGGGCCGAGCAGCTGCAGCTGGTGCGCTATGCCTGGCGGGCCTACGCGCGGCTTGGAGAGCCGGGATCCGAGGGGTTCAGGGCCGAGATCGGCCATTTCCAGAAGATCCTCGATGGCTCGGGCGTCCGCATCGAATTCATGGGGCTGTGGGACACGGTCGCCTCGGTATTCGACGCCACTGCCGGCTTCCCCTGGCTGACCACCACGCAGAAGGCCTACACCAACAAGAACGACCGGGTGAAGATCGTCCGCCACGCGGTCGCCATTGACGAGCGACGGACCTATTTCCAGCCCTCGCTGTGGGAACCGGGGCAGAGCTATGAGGCATGGTCGCAAAAGACCCGGTCCTATGAGAAGTCCCCGCAGGATTTTGAGGAGGTCTGGTTCACCGGCTGCCACGGCGATGTCGGCGGCGGCTACCCGGATGCCAAGAGCGGCCTCGCCAAGATCCCGCTCGAATGGCTCTACCGCGAGGCCGTGGCAGCTGGCGTGGTGGGCGACGAAAAGGTTTTCGAGCTCCTGACCCACGGAACCATGCCCAAGGGCGGTGCCGAGATGAACGCCGGGCAGGCCCGTGACCAGGCGGAGAAAAGCACGAAGAGCTATGGCGCACCCGACCCTCTGGCCGACATCAACAATTCGATGAATGCCGCGTGGGCCTTTGTCGAGTTCCTGCCGCGCAAGGTGCCAAAGACATCGTTTTATCGGCAGCTGCAGATCGGCAAAGTCTACTGGCCGGTCTTTGACTACCGCCGCATTCCCGAGGGCGCAAAACTGCATGAAGCGGTGATCGAGCGGCTCAGGAAAAGGCCTGACTACAAACCGCCGAACCTGCCCAGGACCTATGAGGTGGTGAAGACACAGACTGCGCCCGGATCTTAGTCAAAGTTCCCTGCCTGCATCAAAGCGACGGGCCTGGCACCAGTCGACTGCCGTCCGTAAACCGGGAAAACCGGAAGCGCGAGAGATCATGGCCGGTGGGGCGGCCGGCGGCGAGATTGGCAATCGCCTTGCCGAACCCCGGGCCGATGCCAAAGCCGTGGCCGCTCATGCCGGTGGCGACAATCAGGCCCTCATGCCCGGGCACACGGTCGACAATCGGAACCACATCCGGCATGGCGTCGATCATTCCGGCCCAGACATTGAGCAGCTCCGGCGCGCCAAGCGATGGAAAGCGCGCGGCGAAACGCTTGCGCGTCGGCTCGGTGCGGCGGTGTTCGGGATCGGGATTGAGCACCCTGCAACGCTCGAACGGTGTCTCCTCGTCCTTGCTCCAGCTGCGTTTCGTCCCCCATGCATCGGGATAATGTCTGGGCGCAAACGGCAGAAAGCGGGTGTCACCGAGCGATTTCATCGCCACCGGCAACCAGGTCACAAAGTGCCGGAACGCATCCGGGCCGATCATCAGATCATGACTGCCAAGCGCCGAGACGCTGTAGCCGCCATCCTCGCGGCGGCGAAAAGCCAGTTCCTCGTCAAGCGCGTTGCCGGAAAACACCTCAGCCATCGCCGCAGTGCGCGCAACACTCGAACGCACCGCCAATTGCGGTATCGAAACGCCATGGCGTTTCAGCAGCAGCGATGTCCAGGCGCCACCGGCGACGACCACCTGCGAGGCGGCGATGAAACCGTCTTCTGTATGAACCCCGGTGATCTTGCCGGCTGTCGTCTCGAAGGTCCGCGCCGCGCAGTTCTCGCGGATGCCCACGCCTTCGCTTTGTGCCAATCCGGCCACCGCCGGCACGGCAGCCCAAGGCTCGGCACGCGCATCAGTTGGCGACCACACACCACCGGCCCAGCGCTTTCCGCCCGGACCGGTATGAACCAGATCGGCAACGCCCGCGCTGTCGAGCAGCTTCACATCGAGCTGATGCCGCATGGCCACATCAAGCCACTCAGCCTGCTTGTCGAGATCCGCCTTGGTGCTCGAGAGATACAGGATGCCAGAACGCTTGAATCCGGTGCGGCTGCCGGTCTCGGCATCGAGTTGCTCCCAGAGCTTTGAGGCCTCCATCATCACCGGCAGCTCCGCTTCGTCGCGCCCGAGTTGGCGAATCCAGCCCCAGTTGCGCGACGACTGCTCGCCGGCGACCCTACCCTTCTCGACCACGAAGGCAGAAAGCCCAAGCCGGTTGAGATAGAGCGCACTCATGATCCCGATCACGCCACCGCCGATGATGACGACATCGACTTCGGCAGGCAGCGGATCGGAGAACAGGATCGGAGAGGCAGCGGTGATGGGCGCCGCGGGGTGGGACAACATACAGGCTCCGGAAATGGGTCGAGACAGGCAGCAGGATCAGTGAAGCCCGGTTTTGCGGACCCTTTCCGTTGAAATCAAGACCTGGGGACCGATATTCTCGTGTCTTCGGTCACGATCACGCGACCACCCTGCCCTGCCCCATCGAGGTCATCGGCACTGGCGGATGATCCGCCGAACCGCGGTCCTGGTGAAAGGACTTCATCGGTGCGGGTTGTTCGGGTTGAGCACAGCACTTGTAACCCGCCCTCAGAACACCAAAGTAATACGGGGCCATTGCGGTCGACCACAAGACCGCCAGCATAGCGGTTTACCATCTCTTTTTTCAGGTGAATTTTCTTATCGAATTTGATAAGCCTGAAAGAAGGGACTCTGGAACGGCTCCGAAGTGTGTGCTTCGGGGCGCGTTTTGTTTTTGTGTCCTGCCGCCAGTGATGCTGGCGTCGGGGCGATAGGGATAAGGAAAAGACTGATGGTTGAGAAGGTTCCGATGACGCAAGGAGGCTATGCCAAGCTGCAGGAAGAACTGCGCTGGCGTCAGCAATCCGAACGGCCGCGGATCATCGAGGCAATTTCAGAAGCGCGCGCCCATGGCGACCTGTCCGAAAATGCCGAATATCATGCTGCCAAGGAAGCCCAGAGTCACAATGAAGGCCGCATCGGCGAGCTCGAAGACTATGTTGGCCGCGCCGAGATCATTGATTTGTCGAAGCTCTCGGGCGACACCGTCAAGTTTGGCGCCACCGTCAAGCTGGTTGATGAGGACACCGAAGAGGAAAGGACCTACCAGATCGTCGGCGATCAGGAAGCCGATGTGAAGGCAGGCCGGATTTCGATTTCCTCGCCGATCTCCCGCGCGCTGATCGGCAAGTCGGTCGGCGACAGCGTCGAAGTTGTAGCACCCGGTGGCTCCAAGGCCTACGAGATCCTTGCGGTGAAGTGGGGCTGAAACCCGACACGCGTGAATTGAGGTCCGGGGGAGATCCAGTGCTTTCCGATCCATCCCGGACCCTTGTCATCGCTCCTAATCTCAAGCGGCGCCTGTCCGGGGTGACGACGTCGATCATCCAGCTGATCCCGGTGCAGAACCGGCTTGGACAGAAGATTGCCGTTTTCGGCCCCGGCCTCCCCGACCACTTACCGAAGCTGCGCTTCCGCGACCTGCCTCGGCTGTGGCGTGCGCCCGAAGGCCGGCCTTTCCGGATCTGGCACGCAAGGCGCAATGTCGAAATGCTGATGGGCGTGGTGATGCGCGACATCCTGCGCATGCCGCTCAGGCTGGTTTTCACCTCAGCCTCGCAACGGGTGCATTCGCGTTGGACGCGGTTTCTGATTTCCAGAATGGACGGTGTCATTGCCACCAGTCACAAGACTGCATCCTACCTGAAAGTGCCGCACCGGGTGAGCCTGCACGGCATCAATGCCGAACGATTTTCGCCGCCGGCTGACCGCAGCGAAGTGCGGCGCGCACTTTCGCTGCCCCCGGGCCAGAAGCTTGCCGGCTGCTTTGGCCGCATCCGCCACCAGAAAGGCACCGATGTCTTCGTTGATGCGATGATCCGTCTGCTGCCGTCGCGGCCGGGCTGGAGCGCGATCGTTGCCGGCCGGACCACCGCCAGCCACACGTCCTATCTGGCGGAGCTGAAAGCCCGGGTCACGGAAGCAAAGCTTGAAGACCGGATCCTGTTTGTCGGAGAGCATTCCGACATCAATGAATGGTACCGGGCGCTCGACCTGTTCGTTGCGCCACAGCGCTGGGAAGGCTTTGGCCTGACACCGCTTGAAGCCCAGGCCAGCTCCGTGCCGGTGGTTGCCAGCGATGTCGGCGCGTTCCAGGAAATCATTGCGCAAGGTACCGCGGAAACCGGCCTTGTCGTCGCCAAGGATGATCTCGAGGCCCTCGCCGGCGCCATCGCAGCCTTCACTGACGATGACGCCAGGCGCGACGCTGCCGCAAACAGAGCGCGTCCGCATGTGCTGGCGAATTTCACCATAGAGGGCGAGGCAGAGCGGCTTTCCGAGAGCTATGAAGAGGTATGGCAGCGGTTCCAGGCTTGATATTTTAGAGTCAGAATCCGCACCGTTGATGGGGATGACCGGCAGTCCGTCGAGGATGCGGCGATAACTGTGCCTGGCTCGGGTCAGCCACAGGAAAACAGCACCATTTTGTGGTTTTTGGCGCGGCCATTGCGAAACTCCGACAGGCTCATTGTCAAAAACCGGGCGTTGTCGCGGAGAAACGGATTTGCGTCGATGACATGGGCGGTTTCGTACCCGTGCCGACTGATCAAATCCAATACGTCCAAGAATTTCTGACGATGTTTTCTTGCTCGCATTTCCATCGCAAGCAGCGGCCGGTGCGCGCGAAGGGTCTGCGCGGCCCCCTCAAGCGCTTCCAATTCATGACCCTCTACATCGATCTTGATGAAACTGATCTTGTTCTCTGGATTTTCAGCGAGAAAACTGTCCAGCGCAACGACATTGAACAGCAAATTTGGGGTTTCCCCATCTGCGATGCGCGCTCCGCCAATGTTGAAATCGTCCACAATGGCCGGCAATTCAGCAGTACGGTTGGACAGGCCATAATTGACCACGACGACGTTGTCGGCGAGTTCCGAGTTGAATTTCAGCAGGCGGAACGTCCTGTCATTCGGCTCAAAAGAGACAACCTTCTTGAACATTCGAGCGAAAAACAGAGAGTGATTCCCGATATTGGCGCCGACATCCAGACATGTTGCGAGATCTACATTCCTGTGGCGAACAAAATGCTGGAATGCGAGAAGTTCACGCTTTTCAAAAAGTCCATCGATCATGATCTTCTGTGAAATGATATCATGCGAAAAGCAGGCGATTTTTCCGCCCAGGAGTTTTTCTTCTTTGGAAGCAATATCCAACAAAATCTTTGCCAGCTGCCGGTAGATAAAGTTCATATCGATTTGTTGCTTTCATCTGACATTCCAGCGATCGGCATCTCCACCCGGTTACAGCGCCACCAGTCCCTCGTTCTTGACCTGACGGATTGTCAGCATGGTGCGCACAGTATCGACATTGTCCGTTGCGGTCAGTTCCTCGATCACGAAATCCTGCAGATGACTGAGATTGCGCGCAACGCAATGCAGCAGAAAATCACTCTCGCCCGACACCATCCAGGTTTCCCGGACAATCGGCCACTCATTGGTCTTGGCGGCAAATGCCTTCAGGTTTGCATCCGTCTGGTGCTGGAGTCCGACCATGCAGAAGGCGACGAGGTCAAACCCGAGGCTTGGTGCGTTCAGTTGCGCCCGGTAACCGCTGATGATTCCGGCCTGTTCCAGCTTGCGCACGCGCCTCAGGCACGGCGGTGCGGAGATACCCACCCGCTCCGACAGGTCGACATTTGTCATGCGACCATCGTTCTGCAACTCGCGCAGGATCTTGAGGTCAATCGCATCGAGTTCGGCCTTGATCGCCATGAAATCTTCCCTGTTGTCAACGCCGCGGTCCTGCCTCAGGACACCGGGACGGCGAAACTTTATTGCGTCAGCGCGCAGCATCTGTAAAGCCTCGGCGGCTTTCCTAAAGCGAAGTTCTGTGCGTAACTCTGCCGGCAAGCTTGAAACACTGGCTTGCGCGTACCTAAATGGTGGATAGTCACAGCGCATTGTGACACAGACAGCCGAATTCCGGGCTTACGTCATTGATGCGTCACCGGGTATGTCCCACACTGGTGCCAAGCAACATTTGTTTCAGGATCGTTCCATGTCCACTCGCCACGTCCCCGTCCTCATCATCGGCTCAGGCCCTGCAGGCTACACCGCCGCGATCTACGCCGCGCGCGCCATGCTCAAGCCTGTGCTGATCGCCGGCATGGAGCAGGGCGGACAATTGATGATCACCACGGACGTCGAAAATTACCCGGGCTATGCTGACCCGGTGCAAGGCCCCTGGATGATGGAGCAGATGCTCAAGCAGGCCGAGCATGTGGGAACCGAAATCGTCAATGACCTGGTCACCGAAGTGGAGCTGACCAACCGGCCGTTCACGGTGAAGACTGATTCCGGCACGGTCTGGACCTGCGACGCGCTGGTGATTGCCACCGGCGCCCAGGCCAAATGGTTGGGCATTCCCACTGAAAAGGAATTCATGGGCTTTGGCGTCTCCGCCTGCGCCACCTGTGACGGGTTCTTCTATCGTGGCAAGAATGTCGTTGTTGTCGGCGGCGGCAATTCCGCTGTCGAGGAGGCGCTGTATCTGTCCAACCTGGCCGCCCACGTCACCGTGGTTCATCGCCGCGATTCGTTCCGCGCTGAAAAGATCCTGCAGCAGCGATTGTTTGAAAAAGCCAATGTTGATGTGATCTGGGACACCGAAGTTGTCGAATACCTCGGCGCGCCGGCAATTCCGCCGATGCCCGCCTCGGTCAACGGCGTGCGACTTCAGAACCGCAAGACCGGCATCATCACCGACATGCCGATTGACGGCATATTTGTCGCCATTGGCCACGCGCCTGCCGTCAGCCTTTTCAAGGACAAGCTCAAGCACAAGCCGAACGGCTATTTGTGGACAGCGCCAGACTCGACCGCAACAGATGTACCGGGTGTCTTTGCTGCAGGCGATGTCACCGATGACATCTACCGTCAGGCCGTCACGGCGGCGGGGATGGGATGCATGGCGGCCTTGGAAGCCGAGCGGTATCTGGCAAGTCATGTCAGGCACGCGGAAGCTGCCGAATAGGCGCATCCGCGCCATTTCAAGGTCCGAACAACGGGCCAGGGGGAAAGAGTTTGGTGCCGTTAGACTGGGACAAACTGCGCATTTTTCATGCCGCTGCGGAAGCAGGCTCCTTCACCCATGCGGCCGAGAAGTTGCATCTGTCGCAATCCGCCATCTCGAGGCAGGTCTCTGCGCTCGAGATGGACATCGGCGCAAAGCTGTTTCACCGCCACGCGCGCGGCCTGATCTTGTCAGAGCAGGGCGAAATTCTCTACCAGACTGCTCATGAAGTGCTGATGAAGCTGGAGACCGTCAGGAACCAGCTCACCGAAACCCGAGAGCGCCCCTCGGGCAAACTGCGTGTCACCACCACCGTCGGCTTCGGCCAGGGATGGCTGACCGAAAAGGTGCAGGAGTTCCAGACGCTCTATCCTGACGTTCAGGTGCAGTTGCTGCTCGACAACGAGGAACTCGACGTCAACATGCGGCAGGCCGACTGCGCCATCCGTCTGCGACAGCCGCAACAGCCCGACCTGATCATGCGCCGCCTGTTCACCGTTCATATGCATGTCTACGCATCGCAAACCTATCTGGCGCGTCATGGTGAACCCAAGACCATCGAGGATCTGGACCACCATCGAATCATCACCTTTGGTGAGCCCGCTCCGGCCTACCTGACTGATGTAAACTGGCTTGAAACAGCCGGACGAACGCCCGAGAACCGACGGCAGGCGCAGCTGCAGATAAACAATCTGCCGGCTATCCGCCGGGCCACGTTCAACGGCGCCGGGATTTCGTTGCTGCCCGACTACATGATCAATCGTGATCTGGCACTGGTGCAGCTCAATCTTCCCGCCGACATTCCGACCTTCGACACCTATTTCTGCTACGCTGAGGAAATGAAAAACGCGGCTAAGCTCAAAGCCTTCCGCGATTTTCTGATCAGCAAGGCCCGCAACTGGAATTTTTGATCAACGCTTGTGACATGTCGAGCGGGACCGGGAATCAAGAAGTGGTCACGAAACTTGCGTCGCGTTTTTTGCCTAATTATTGAACAGAAATCAGCCATGCATTGCCCGCATGGCTGACATGCGCATCATTCCCTTGCCTAATGCACAAATAAGCACCATATCGGTTGCAGCTGATGCACCTTTGGCGGCCTACTCCTCCCAGTGCCGCCGCATGAGCTGTTCCCCTCTGGAGGTTTTTTGACCTTCATACCTATTGGGCCCGAGAGCAATCTCGTGGCCCATTTTTTTTGGCCGGATCGGACCCAGGTCAAAGCTCCGCCATCTGCGGGTTCAGCGCGGCCCTGCGCAACACGTCGAGAGCGACGATCAGCATCAGCAGGGAATTGGCTGGATGAAACGCATCGATCCATGCGTTCCCCATCTGCATACCGGCGCCAACCAGAGCGAGTTGCAGCAGATAAAACAGAAGCAGCAGCGATCCCGGGCGGCGGTAGAGCCAGCCGCCTGATCCGAGCCAGCCATAACAGGCAAGTCCGATGATCGGAATGGACAGCGAGCCGCCAAACATGCCGTGCACCGCCCAGCCGCCCGAAGTCCCGAAGACAGCAAGCCCGGCCAGGTAAACCTGACCGACCAGACCGCCTGCAATGATGACCGCAAACACCGGCGCCGGGGTCCTCCAGTTGATCTGCCCTGCCCTCATGCCGAAAGCCTCGTTTCACCTGCAACCTCAAGGCTCTTCGGCGTATCCGGGCCAGCTTGCGCGTCAAGACAGCCAAGACTGCTCAAGGTTTCCCGAACCGCCTGATCGATCGGCGTGCGTGGCTCGACGCCAAGCCGCGCCACAAGCCTGTCATTCCGCATATGCAATTCTCTCTGCCATAGATAGCGCATTTCCGTGAGCTCCCGAAATACGGGTACAAAGGGCTTTGCAATGCGCAACATCCACCATGGGAAGCGTTTGGTCGGCAGCTCGGTCAGGCCGGTGACCCGGCGTATGGCGTTGCCCAACTGCTTACCATCAGCATCCCAGAAGCCCTCCATGTGAAAGCGTGCAAAGGTCGGCAGCTCATCCGCCCGGGCGACCAGCCGTACCATCGTCTCGGCAACGTCAGGCAGGTAAGCCCACTGATGCCCCACGCCAGGAGCAGCCGGATTGGTGATGGCCTTCAAAGGCGCACCAGGCTTGACCACCGCCTGGGCAAACCAGTTGTTGCCAGCACCCGGACCAAAGAAATCCCCTGCCCTGACCAGGATGACCTGTATCCCGCGACCGGCCGCAGCCTCAAGCCGCTGTTCCAGCGCCACGCGGATCCCGCCCTTGAACGTTACCGGGTTCTGTGGGCTGTCCTCGGTGATGGTATCAAACGTTTCCGGTGCGAAATTGTAGACTGTCCCCGGCATCAGGATACGGGCGCCGACGGCTTCGGCGGCAGCAATGGTGTTGTCGATCATCGGCAAAACCAGCGCGCCCCAGTTGCGATATCCGGGCGGGTTGACTGCATGCACGATCAGATCGACGCCGGAAGCGGCTTTCATCACATCATCGCGGTTCATCGCATCGCCGCTCACCCATTCATACTGCGGTGACTTGGTGGCGTTGGCTTCAGCATTCCGGTGCATCGCCCGGACCGTATAGCCATTGGCCAGCAGTTTTCCCGCAACCGCTCCGCCAATGCCACCGGTTATGCCCAGAACGAGCGCTACCGGCTTGCACGCCGCTGCACTCTCATTGTTTTCAATCTCAGCCATTGTCATTCTCCTTCGGTTTCGATGAAGGCACCATGACAGCAGGCCGTGTTAAACGAAATTGCCTTAATTATTGGATCTGATATACATAAATGTATGGCTATGATTTCTCTCGACTGGGATCACTACCGGACATTTCTAGCGATCATCGAGGAAGGGTCGCAGTCCGGTGCTGCCCGCGCGCTCGGGCTCACCCAACCCACCGTCGCACGGCATCTGGACGCGCTGGAACTTGCAGCAGGCAAACCGCTGTTCCTGCGCTCCTACCAGGGCCTGCTGCCCACCGAGACAGCACTGAGCATGCGCAGCTATGCCGAGACCATGGCTGCGAGCGCCTCAGCGCTGGCGCGGGCCGCCTCCGGCGACACTGAAAGCCCCGAAGGCACCGTGCGGATCAGCGCCAGCGAGGTGATCGGTGTCGAAGTGCTACCACCGATACTGACCGAGCTGCAGGATCGCTATCCGCGCCTGGCAATCGAGCTCTCGATCTCAGATGCCGTCGAGGATCTGCTCAAACAGCAGGCAGACATCGCCGTCCGAATGGTGGAACCAACCCAGGGCGCACTGATAAGCAGGCGGATTGGCGGCATCCCGATCGGCCTGTTTGCCCATCGCCGCTATCTCGAAAAGCATGGCACGCCAAAGACCATTGAAGACTTGTCTTCGCACCGGATGATCGGCTTTGACAGGCAACTCGCCTATGTGCGCGAGATGTTGAAAAGCCGTCCCGAAATCGCTGACATACGCTTCGACGTCCGCACCGACAGCAACTTGGCTCAGTTGGCCATGATCCGTGCCGGAGGCGGGATCGGCATGTGCCAGGTCGGGTTGGCCGCCCGTGATCCTGATCTGGTGGGGCTGTTTGCCGGGCAAGCCGATCTGCACCTGATGACCTTTCTGGTCATGCACGAGAACCTGAAGATGGTGCCGCGCTGCCGCGTTGCCTTTGACGCTCTCGCCGACGGCCTGCTTGCCTATCGCGGATCGATATCCGGGATTACGCTCTGAGTGGCAATACCAGTCTGCGTTCAGCCCTTTGCCTGGCTTGCTCAACCAGATCCCGGATCTGATCTCAATGCAGCAGTGATCCACTGCTTCCGCCCCCCCGTACAGTGTGACGAATGTAAGGTGCGATGGAACTTTGGCGCAGCAAGTTTGTTGTCTTGGGTCGTTCCATTCTCACGGGGTCTCAAATGCGCATCACCATGATACTCAATCAGGACGGAGGCACCATTCGCGGAATGGACGCACAGCAGTTCGGAGATATGGCCTGTGCCAGACTGTCCGAACGCGGTAGCGAATGTGTTGTGCGTCTGGTGACGGGCGAGAATCTGATCAAGACACTGGAAGAAGTCGCAAACGACGGCGAGACGGACACCATTGTGGCCGGCGGTGGCGATGGCACTATCTCTGCTGCTGCTGGTGTGTGTTTCAAGTCCGGCAAAACACTTGGTGTGCTCCCGCTAGGAACGATGAACCTGTTCGCGCGCAGCCTTTGTCTTCCGCTCGATCCATCTGAAGCGCTTGATGCACTTGTGACTGCCGACGAGCGCGAACTTGATATCGCCACCGCCAATGGCCGCCCCTATGTGCATCAGTTTTCAGTCGGCCTGCATGCGCGCCTCGTTCACCAGCGACAGAAACTCGACACTTCGACGCGCTTTCGCAAGATCACGTCAACGATCAAGTCCCTTGGCCAGGTTATCCTGCATCCGCCACGTTTCGGAGCCGAGATCGATACCGGGTCTGGGCGGACACGCCAGATCGTTTCCGCAGTCTCTGTGTCAAACAATCTGTTTGGAGACACGCCTTTGGCCTATGCAGAGGCACTCGACGAAGGCGTTCTAGGAGTCTACCGGTCCCGCGCACTCGAGCCCGGCAAGGTTTTTCGCATGACCCTGCGCGCGGCATTTGGCAAGATCAAGGAAGACCCAGACATGAGCGTCGAGTCAGCGCACAAGGTCACCTTGAGTTTCCCGAATATTCGCAGTGGAACGAAAGCCGCGATCGATGGCGAGATCATCCCGCTGGAGCGAGACGTTGAATGCGTGTGCCACCCAGGCGCACTGCGCACGCTCGTTCCCAAAGCCTATGCAGCCAATGCCAGAACCAACTTCCATTTGCTTAAACAGGCATCGGCGTAAATCGCGCTATTACCCAGAAAGGCTATTTCCCATGACCCGAAAGATCCTGCTCACGTCTGGCCCCGCTCGAAGCGCAGCACCCGCTGAGGAGGCAACACCATGATCCCGGCAGGATTTCTCAAAGCATGGGCCGGAACCGCGGCTTTCATCCTTGTAATTGACGCCGTCTGGCTCGGTCTTGTCGCCAAGGGGTTTTACAGTCGCTATCTCGGCGACCTGATGCTGGACTCGCCGCGTCTGTCGATCGCGGCCTTGTTCTATGTAATGTACTCGGCGGCCGTTGTTATGCTGGCGTCGGCTCCAGCCTTCCGGTCAGGCTCGCTTCAGGACGCACTGCTGCTTGGCGCCATTCTGGGCTTTGCTGCCTACGGAACCTATGACATCACGAATCTGGCCACGCTCAAGAACTGGCCGGTTGTCGTGAGCCTTGTCGATATGGTTTGGGGAACTGTGATCACAGCCGGCGCAGCTGCGACCGGATACTGGATGCTGCGCTGGGTCGGAAACTAAAAACGACCGCCCGATGAGGCGGTCGCAATGATCAGGCCGCGGCGTTGTTCGGCGCCGCGGCAAATGTGAACCTGCTGCTCAGCGCAGAGCCGCGCAGAACCGCTGGATCCGGTTGCAGGCTTCTTCCAGCAGTTCTTCCGACGTGGCGTAGGAAATACGGAAGTTCGGACCTTGACCAAAGGCTGAACCGTGCACCACGGCAACACCCTCGGTTTCGAGCAGTTCGGTAACAAAATCCTCGTCGGTTTCGATCACCTTGCCCGATGGCGCGGTCTTGCCGATCAGATCGGCGCAGGACGGATAAACATAGAAAGCGCCTTCAGGAACCGGGCACTTGATCCCCTTGGCCTGGTTGAGCATCGACACCACCAGATCACGGCGGCCACGGAAAATTTCCTTGTTCTCCGGAATGAAATCCTGCGTGCCGTTCAATGCTTCCAGCGCTGCCCATTGTGCGATCGAGCAAGCACCCGATGTCTGCTGGCCCTGGATCATGTCCATCGCCTTGATCAACTCGAGCGGGCCGGCCGCGTAGCCGATGCGCCAGCCGGTCATGGCATAGGCTTTCGACACGCCATTCATGGTCAGCGTGCGATCATAAAGAGCTGGCTCGATCTGGGCAGGCGTGGTGAAGACGAAATCTCCATAGGTCAGGTGCTCGTACATGTCATCAGACAGGATCCAGACATGCGGATGGCGCATCAGCACATCCGTCAGCGCCTTGAGTTCGGCTTCGGTGTAGGCCGCGCCCGAGGGGTTGGATGGCGAGTTGAACATCAGCCATTTGGTCTTCGGCGTGATGGCAGCCTCCAGATCGGCGGCGTCAAGCTTGAAACCGTTTTCGATTGTGGTCGGCACGAACACAGAGGTGCCGCCGCAGATTGCCACCATTTCCGGGTAGCTGACCCAGTAAGGCGCGGGAATGACTACCTCGTCGCCCGGGTTCAGGGTCGCCATGAAGGCATTGAACAGGATCTGCTTGCCGCCGGTGCCGACAATGGTCTGCTGCCAGTCGTAATCGAGATTGTTCTCGCGCTTGAACTTTGCGGCAATCGCCTTGCGAAGTTCCGGGATACCCGACACGGGTGTATATTTGGTCTCTCCGCGATTGATAGCATCGATCGCCGCTGCCTTGATATTGTCAGGCGTGTCGAAATCCGGTTCACCGGCGCCAAGCCCGATCACGTCGCGACCCTTGGCTTTAAGTTCCCGCGCCTTCTGGCTAACGGCGATGGTGGCGGACGGTTTGACCCGGGAAAGGGCGTTGGCGAGAAAGGCCATGGAATGCGCTCCGGTGCTGAGACGTAATGCAATGGGACGCGGCGCCCGCGCCCGTTGCCTTCTATGTCGTAAGCCGACCCCCGATGCAAGCCACCAGGTAAGCTTGTAACGGTTGATTTAACCTTGGGGAAAGTTTTAAAGTCTAAAATTCGCAGTCGTCACGAAAATGAATCGGAGTCCAGGACATGATGGCCGGGCATCGCGAACCGCATTTTTTGCAAGATGACAGAGGTTTTTACACAACGTCCTACGGACCATTTGTCCTGCGTTCAGCCTTCCAGCCGATTTTCAGCCAGAATGATCAGGGTCACCTGACAATCGAGGCTTTCGAAGCGCTTATCCGCGCCCAGCAGGACGGAAAACCGGTCTCGCCCCCTCATTTCTTTTCAATGGTCGAGAAAAAAGACGCCGTCACGGTCGATACGCTGTGCCGTGAACTGCACATCCTCAACATGGGCAAACTCGGCCGCCGCAAGGCGCGGCTGTTCATCAACTTCAATCCCGGCCTGTTTGACGTCATCGCCAACATCGACGCGGAAGTCGATCGCATGGTCGATGTCACCTTGCGGGCTGGTCTGAGACCGGGCCGCATTGTCTGCGAGATCACAGAACAGGGCAGCGGCAACGAGGAAGTGCTCAATCGACTTGTCAACGGTCTGCGCTCGAGACTGTTCAAGATCGCAGTCGACGACTATGGCGCCGACGATTCAGATTCGAAGCGCGTCAACGATCTCAAACCCGACGTGCTCAAGTTCGATGCTGCCTGGGTTCGCCGCTTTACCGAAACTTCGGCAGGCATGGGACTGCTCAAGCTGATGGTCGAACAGTTCATAGAACGCGGCATCACCGTTCTGTTCGAGGGGCTCGAGGAGGATCACCAGATCGAGTTCTGTCAGAAAATCGGCGTGCAGCTGATGCAGGGATATGCACTGGCACGACCGGAAATAGTGCCCAGGACATTTGATGACCGGTTTCCCGAACCTGCACTTTCCCAGGTCGGCGACCCTGCTCCAACTGCCTACAAAACGGCCATTCGGCACGATCTGCCCGAGGCCACGCAAACGAGCGAGTTCACGCCGCGAACCGCTGTGCCGCGGCGGGCGGCAGCCTTCGGCAAACGCCTGCGTTAACCCGAAACACAATCTTGACACCACAATACTCCGGCACCGCCACAATCCGGTCCGATTGGCGACGCCTTCGCCCCGTTAGATGACACCCGAACAGCAATGATCGGGGAACGACCATGATTCCGGAAGATGACTTCCTGCTAAACAAGCCAGCCCGTCGAGAATCCGTCACGGCCTTGAGAATTGCGCTGATGGCGTTGTTGGGATGCCTTATCCTGTTGGCAGTCC
Organism: Hoeflea sp. AS60; assembly: GCF_038900115.1. NCBI lineage: Bacteria > Pseudomonadati > Pseudomonadota > Alphaproteobacteria > Hyphomicrobiales > Rhizobiaceae > Hoeflea > Hoeflea sp. AS60. Next base: position 89,085 of record NZ_JBBMQP010000003.1, read on the forward strand.
TGGTCATTCAGGCCCGCGCTGAGCCTGACGCAATGCTCGACCGGCAACTCAGGGAAATGCGCCAGCATGAGCTTCTGCAGCCAGCTGTTGTGCAGCCGACTGTGGGCCCACAAGCCACATCATGATCAGCCAAATCTTGATCAGCCAAGTCTTGATCAAAAAGCAGCGCTGGGCCGGTGGAACGCTTTGCACCGGGCAGAGAGATCATCCATCGCAGCATTCGGGCTCGACAGCCCTGAAACGACCACCGGCGAACCGTTGTTCCTCTCGATAACGAGCGAGCCAGCGCCGGTGATCCAGCCGGACAGACCGTTGCGCAGCGACAGTCCGGTTACCTGAGCATAAGCCACGCTCACCGGATCACGCGCCGGAAAGCCCGGATGAACCTCCAGATGAGCTCCACGAAGCGTAAGCCGCGTGGTCGACAGGCGCAGCCCGGCATAGGCAAGCAGTGACGGCACGACAAGGATCAAGACCATCAGGCAGACACGAGCCAGAGCCCCATCTCCCCTTCCGTTGAAGTACAGCGCCGCCCACAGCGCGCCATATCCGGCAGCGACCACCAGTGCAGGAAGAAACAACGCAAACGCGCTTGCCTGCCACACGGCGCGGCGCTGGGCGCCGTCGGAAGCAGGGTGCGAAGACTTGATAGGCGAATCAGCGCTGTCCATTACCGGCGAGTTTAGCCGGATTTTTGCCACCGTCACCGGCGCTGTCATCGCTTCAAGGGCTTTTCCTGCGCCTTTGCAGCACCATATCTATACCCAGACCCAAACAGAGACCACACGCGAGGAAACAATGGCAAAAGACCGAATCTACTCACGGCCGCGAGCTATCAAGACACTCATTGGCCTCTCCGCTGCAATTTGGCTGGCTTCTTCCGCGAGTGTTCCAGCTGGCGAAATCACACCGACAAACGAAGTGAACGTTGATGTGGAGGTCCTCGCCACCGGCCTTGACCACCCATGGGGCATAGAACCGCTGCCCGATGGCGCATTGCTTGTCACCGAACGGTCGGGCAGCCTGCGACTGGTGCGTGACGGCACAGTCTCCGCGCCGATTTCAGGCTTGCCGGAGATCGCATCCGCTGGCCAGGGCGGCCTGCTCGATGTTGCGCTGGCGCATGATTTCGCCGACAGCCGGGTCATTTTCATCAGCTACTCCACCCGCAACACCAATGGTCTGGGCACGGCAATCGCCCGTGCTCGCCTGTCAGAAGACGGCAGCGCATTGATGGATGTAAAAGAAATCTTCCGGATGAACCGGTTCACGGAAGTCGGCAGGCACTTCGGATCACGCATCGCAGTGGCAAAGGATGGAACCTTGTTCTTCACAATCGGCGATCGCGGCGAAGGTGAGAGAGCACAGGATTTCGGTGATCATGCCGGCGCGGTGCTCAGGATCAACGCCGACGGCACGATTCCCTCTGACAACCCCTTTGCACCCAATCAGGCAAACGCCACGGGTAATGAGGCAGCAGAACTCTGGTCCAAGGGCCACCGCAACCCGCAAGGTCTTGATATCGATCCCAAGACCGGCGTTCTTTACGCCGTTGAACACGGCGCTCGTGGCGGCGATGAAGTCAACCGACCCGAGCCGGGACGCAATTATGGCTGGCCCGAGGTCTCCTACGGGCGTCATTATTCCGGGGCGGAAATTGGTATGGGCACCGCGGCCGAAGGGTTCGAGCAACCGATCCATTATTGGGATCCCTCGATCGCGCCTGGTGGCATGACCGTGTATCGCGGAGAGATGTTTCCGGAATGGGATGGCGACCTTCTGGTCGCTGCACTCAAGTTCCAGTTGCTTGTCCGGCTTGACCTCGACGAGGAATCCGGCGAAATGCTATCGGAAGAACGCATGTTCAAGGGAACATACGGACGAATTCGCGATGTGCAGGTTGCAGCCGACGGCGCTGTTCTGATGGTAACCGACGAAGATAACGGCTCTATTCTGCGGGTATCGCGCGCACCAGCTTCGAGCAATTAGGGACCCTGGCCCTGATCAACCAACTGTGGGTCTCACCCTCGCCGGTCGTGCGGCAGGGCCCGCCCCGCAAGAAGGCCAAGAACGACAATGGTAAAGACAGTGATATTGGGCGTCATCGTTCTTATAGGCGCTGTAATCGCTGCCTTTGTCCTCATCGGTCGGGAGCGCAGTTGGGAGCTGATCGCAGGCTCGCCGGATCGGGGACAGCACGATTTCGATGCCGCCCGGCGCAGTCCCCATCCCAACGATGCGCTCGCCTGCAGTCCCGGCCTTTGCAGCGAGCCCGATTTTGAAATCGCGGCAGTCGAGGATGCACCGGCAATTGCCATAGAGCGCCTGTCACAACGCCTCGTCACCTCCGACCCGCTCGCCCGCCGGGTCGATGACCGCAAAGACCCGTCCAAGGCGCGCTTTATCACCTATTCGCCACTGATGCGGTTTCCCGATGTCATCCATCTCGAAGCCAGGCCCATGCCCGACGGCCGCACCGGAATCATGGCCTATGCCCGCGCGCAACTGGGCAGCGATGACATGGGCAAGAACCGCGCCAGGCTTGAGGCCTTGTTCGGCAAACCCTGACCGACGTCCGTTTGCCAGGATCTTGACGATCTCGGGGACGCACGAGCTTGCCTCTTGCCCCTCCTGAAGCCAACTGCTAGCCGTCCGCGATCAATAATGCTGCCCGGACAATCCCATGCCGCGTCATCTCGCCAATCTGCTGTTGCTTTCAGCCGGAGCCATCTGGGGTGCGGGCTTTGTCGCGCAATCGACGGCGATGGATCATATCGGTCCGTTCCTGTTTATCGGCCTGCGCTTTCTCGTCGCCGCAGTCGTACTGGCTCCATTCGCCTGGCTTGAATCCCGAAAGGCAGAACATCCGGTTTCGGCTGTCCATCTTCGTGGCTTCGCGCTGATCGGACTGGCGCTGTTCCTCGGCATGGCCCTGCAACAGGTTGGCCTGACCATCACCACCGTAACCAATTCAGGCTTCCTGACCGGCCTTTACGTCGTGTTTGTTCCCTTCATCACATTGCTGGTGTTGCGACAGCCGCCGCATCCCGTGATCTGGCCTGCGGTGCTGATGACATTCGCCGGCATCTGGATGCTGGCAGGCGGCAGTCTCGCCGACCTGAACAACGGCGATTTCCTGACCATCGGCTGTGCTGTTCTGTGGGCGCTGCAGGTCATTCTGGTCGGCCGTTTTGTCGGCCCAAGTGGTCGCCCGCTGACGCTGTCCTTTGTGCAGTTCTCGCTCGCCGGCGCGCTTGGCCTCGGCTTTGGCCTCACATTGGAAGGCTTCAATCTCGCTTCGGTGATAGCCACATTGCCCGAAATCCTGTTTGCAGGCGTGATCGCCACCGGACTTGCTTTCACGCTTCAGGTCATTGGCCAGCGCTACACCACAGCGCCACAAGCGGCAATTTTCCTGTCAACGGAATCGCTTTTCGCCGCCTTGTTCGGGGCTCTCGTTCTCGGAGAACAGATCCCGGCACTTGGCTATGCCGGCGGCATGCTGATATTTTTGGCAATCCTGCTGGCTGAACTTGGCCCGATTCTCAGGCCCAGGCCTGTCTCCTGATCCCGATTGCACATGCAGGCGCAAGGTTCGTGATCGGGCTTACATGCGAGGAGCCGCAGGCTCGCCATGATCCGGGCCAAAACAGGGCGAAGCCAACCCCTTGCCGGGCCAGAGATCCGAAGCTCCGCAGACTGTAATCGCCAAATCTCGCCGCCAGACCCGGCTGCAATATGGCAAGATTATGTCATTGATATTGTTGATTTTATTTACGCCAAGTGATTTGCTCAACGCGTCAATCGCCCCCAGATTATGTCCTGCAAGCACCAATAACGGTGCGCAAGCAAGACAAGGGAGACATGACCATGAAGAAGATCATTATCACCGCAGTTTCAGCACTGAGCCTGACGGGTGCTGCTTACGCTGCCGAAGTCGAAGGTGTTGTGACCAGCTATGACCCAGCCACCAAGATGATCGTTCTGGAAAGCGGTGAGGCATTCAGCGTCGCCGATGGCGTTCAGCTCGACAACCTTCAACCCGGTGGCAAAGTTGTCATTACCTATGACGACGGCACCACCGATGCCACGGCCGTGAGCATGGTGGAGTAATTTCCAAGGATTGGTCAGACATAAACCTGCCTGGCCAAACTGCCAAAATTCAAGGCTGGAATGTGGACAAAAAGACAGATCGATCTGATCCGATCATGGCAAAATTGTGCTGCTTTCAGCCTTGAAAATATATCTTTTTGCCGCTTGCGCGGACCTCTCAACCGGCGCATATCAGCGCCGCCCCGCCACTGCCGACTTCAGTCTGGCACATCTGCCAACCGGTTGTGGATCGGGTAACAACCTATGGAAAACATCAATGAAAAAGATCGTTGCAATCGCTTTCGCATCCGCAGCCATGCTCTCGACCGCCTTCGCTGGCGAAGTCGAAGGTGTCGTCAAGACACTTGACCAGGCTACGAGCACCATCGAACTGGAATCCGGTGAAGTCTACACCGTAGCCGAAGGCGTTGAACTCGAAGGCATCGAAGCCGGCAAGACTGTGATGATCATGTTCGACGACGGCACCACCCAGGCCACCGAAATCGCGATCGTCGAGTAATCGCACCTGCCTGGCCGGATCACGCAAGGTGGTCCGGCCAGGAACGGCAACCTGCGTTGGCAGACGCCAACAAACTTTTGCTTGCCAATTTCCAACAAAACAATCATCTTTGTTCCGTTCGGGCAATTTGCGAACACGGGAAGACCAGAAACATGCGCGCCGAAGCCGCACAAAAAACTTCGGACGACTTCAACAAAAGCCCACACGCACAACTGCGTGAAGGGGCGAAGCCGTTACAATCGGGACCTTTCCAAACTTTTCAAAAACTGCCTGCCATAACCCCCGCGCCAATGCGGGATATGACATGATGCGCGCCGACCGGAACACCCGCGCGGAGACCGGAAGGCAATCAAAGGACCTGACAGCATGGGCGAAACTGGTACCGTAAAATTTTTCAACGTCGACAAGGGCTTCGGCTTCATCAAGCCTGACAATGGCGGTGCGGACATCTTTGTTCACATCTCCGCAGTGCAGGCTTCCGGAATGACCGGCCTTGAGGAGAACCAGAAAGTAGCTTTCGACACCGAGCCCGATCGCCGCGGCAAGGGACCAAAAGCCGTTAATCTGCGCCTCGCCTGATTGACGTTGACTCCACAACAGTTTGGAAAGCCCGGCGCCGCAATCGCCGGGCTTTTTATTTTCAGGTTTGCTGCCGTCCGTCTGATTTTCAACCGATAGAAGTGTTTGGATTTCGTTCAGCCACCGTTCAGCTTGGCCTTGATAGTGTTCATGCAAGCCGGAAGCATCGGCCGAAGCAAGATACCTCAACCGGGAAGGACATTCCGATGAACCAGTTCGCCAAGAAGCTCAGCATCACCCTGCTCACAGCAGTGACCGCGATTGCGCCATTGACCACAAGCATGGCCCAGGCCGGCGACCGGTCTTCCTGGCATCAGGGACAGCGTCATCGCGATCACGGCTGGCGCGATGTGTCTCCCCGGCGCCATCATGGCGGCGACCGCGTCCGGCGTCACGGCGACAACAATGACGCCCTTGTTCTCGGCATCATCGGTCTCGGCGCTGCTGCCATCATTGGCGGAGCAATCGCCAACAGCCAGAACAATCCGCGTGTGATCTACAGGCAGCCAGTTGCCCCCCAGGCGGCCAGCGGTGGCGGCTACGAGCCCTGGAGCCGGTCATGGTATCGTTTCTGTTCCAACAAGTACCGCTCTTTCAATGCCTCGACAGGCACCTATCGGGGATATGACGGTCGCGACCACTTCTGCGAAGTCAACTGATCCGAGACTTCACTCAGGCCCTGCAAGTAATAACCGGCCATCGCATCGCGAGTGGCCGGTTTTTCTATTGTGGCAACGACAGCGTCCGTGAACTTTACACGAGCGGACTGTTGCACCGCCAATCTCCACTTTCGAGCTCGATCCAGGATAACGAGGATAAGCTGCGCGCGCCGTCCTTGCACGGAACGAGAACTGGCTCTCACTTGCCTGAACCAATTCAAAAGATTCAAGAAAAACAATAGGAAGAGCAATTTCTCGAGCTGGACCATTCATAAGTGATTAAAGTTTTAAGTTTAGGTCATGAGCTAATGGAACAGGGCAATACTCTCACGCGAGAGACCTGCAATTGCGACTGTTGCACAACCTGAAATCTGGTTCTCGTTTACTCCTACCTCGAAAGTGTCGCGCCATGCGAAATCTAAAAATCTCCCATCAGCTGTTCTTGCTCATAGGCGCCCTGATGGTTGCCTTCGCAGCAACTACATATTTCCAGATCAAATCGGCCTCCGAGGCGATCTATTCCGAACGTTATGACATGCTGCGCACACAGACGGAATCGGCACGGTCGCTTATGGAGTACTTCCATGCAGCCGAAGTAGCAGGCGAGATGACCCGAGAAGCGGCACAAACTGCTGCTTACGACGCTATCGAAGCCATCAGGTTCGAGCCAGATGGCTACTTCTTTGGCTATGACTATGATGCAAACCGCATCTTCTATCCTGGCAAGGTGAGCATCGGGAAGAACTATGCAGGCCTGACCGACAGCGCAGGCAACAAGTTCCTCATGGACATCATCAAGCAGGCCCGCAGTGGCGGCGGGTGGACCGAATACGAATGGCAGAAGCCTGGCGAGCCAAAAGAAAATCTCTACCCCAAGGCAGCCTACGCTCTCGCCTTTGAACCTTGGCAGGTCACCATCGGGACCGGCGCCTATCTCGACGATCTCGATGCCTCCATCGCCGAAGATATCAGGGGCGCAGTCATACTGGGCTTTGGCGTGCTGGCAGTGGCCCTGATCTCCGCCTGGTTCGTCATCCGCGGGATCACCAATCCCCTGGCCTCCATTCATGGCGCGTTGCGCGCCGTTGCGGACGAAAACGTAACCATAGAGATACCCCATACCGACATGAGCAACGAAGTCGGCATGATGGCAAAGGCTACAAAGGAACTGCAGGAAAAGGTCCGCGATCGTCATACGATGGCCAAAAGCCAGCAAGAGCAGCAGCAGCAGCTCAATACGGAACGCCAGCACAATGCCGACATGCAGCAGGAAGAGACAGTCCAGCAGGCCCGTGTTGTCTCCACCATCGGTGCTGCTCTGGGGCATCTTGCCAAGGGCGACCTGACAATCCGTTGCGACGATCTGGGAACCAAGTACGCAACCCTTCGCGACAACTTCAACGATGCCCTCTCCCACCTCGAAGCCGCCATGGCCAAGGTCAACGCCAAGGGCGTGGATATTTCCGGCTCGAAGGAAGAAATCCGTCGCGCATCAAACGAGCTGTCGCAGCGTACCGAACGGCAGGCCGCAAACCTTGAGGAAACGTCCGCAGCACTTGACGAGCTGACCGTTGCAGTCCGTCAGACCGCCGACGGCGCCCATGAAGCCGCAAAGCGGGTGACCTCGATCAGCGAAGAGGCAACCAAATCCGATGCCATCGTGGCAGAAGCAATTGGCGCGATGAGCGGCATCGAGCAGTCATCGGCCGAGATCACCAAGATCATCGGTGTCATCGACGAAATCGCTTTCCAGACCAATCTTCTGGCACTCAACGCAGGTGTCGAGGCGGCTCGCGCCGGTGAATCAGGTCGTGGCTTTGCTGTCGTCGCCCAGGAAGTTCGCGAACTGGCCCAGCGCTCGGCCGCGGCTGCCAAGGAAATCAAGGGCCAGATCTCCAACTCCTCCGGACAGGTCCAGAACGGCGTGCAACTCGTCGGCGAGGCTGGCGAGGCGCTGAAGCGGATTTCCGACCAGATCAAATCGGCCAACGACATTGTCACCAAGATTGCCCACTCCGCCTCGGAACAGGGCACGACCCTGGGCAGCATCTCGTCGTCCATGAACCAGCTGGACGTGGTGACACAGCAGAATGCCGCCATGGCGGAAGAGACCACGGCTTCGGCCGAAGTGCTCGCCACCGACACAGAGGACCTTCTGGAACTGATCCGCAGCTTCAAGGTATCAGCCGGTTCCGCGTCCGGTCAGAACCTCAGGAATATGGCCCAGACCATGCGTCGCGCCAGCTGATCTGACAGAACGAAACAAAAAGGCCGCCGCGAGAGATCGCGGCGGCCTTTTGCGTAACGACTGGCGATAAAGGCAGATAGCCTCGGCTACAGGCCTTTTAGAAACGGATTGGTGCGGCGTTCGTTGCCGATCTTGCCACCCGGTCCGTGGCCGCAGATGAAGCCGGTCTCATCGCCCAGCGGAAACACCTTGTCACGGATCGAGTTGAGAAGCGTCTGGTGGTCGCCGCCCGGCAGGTCGGTGCGGCCGATCGAGCCCGCAAACAACACATCGCCCAGATGGGCAAACCCCTCTGCACGATTGAAATAGATCACATGACCTGGCGCATGTCCGGGCGTGTGCGAGACCTCGAACTCGTGCACCCCGAAAGACACCTTGTCGCCTTCATCAAGCCATTGGTCCGGCGTGACGTTGCGCACGTCCATTTCCAGACCGAACATCTTGGCCTGCGCCTCGAGCCCCGACAAAAGCGGAAGATCGTCCTTGTGCGGGCCGATGATCTTGACGCCCAGTTTGTCGCGCAACTCGTCGGCACCGCCGGCATGGTCGATATGCCCATGCGTCAGCCAGATCGCCTCGATGGTAAGCCCGTTCTCGGTGATGGTTTGCATGATCACGTCAACGTCACCGCCCGGATCGATGACGACGCCAGACTTGGTGTCCTGGTCAAACAGCACCGTGCAATTCTGCTGGAAAGGAGTGACGGGGATAATGCCCGCTTGCAGATTTCCCATAAGGCTTGTTCCTGTTCTTCGACTCATTGGCGGTAAATTGGACGCACGGACGACGGATGTCACCCTGCAAAGTCCGTGCTTGCCGGGGTGGTGCAGATTATTGCTGGGCCTGATCCGAACCCGTTTCCTGCGGGTCTCGCGGTTCAAGGTCCAGGGAACCGGAATAGGTGACCTGTGGGAACGGGATCGAAATGCCTTGCGCGTCAAATGCAAGTTTGGCGGCCTTGGTCAACTCTCGGCTTGTGGTCCACCAGTCCGATGTTGTCGTCCAGTAGCGCAGCGTCACAGCTACCGCGCTATCGCCAAGTTCAGACACAAAGGCCCAAGGCTCGGGATTGGACAGAACCCGACCGTCCGCTCTTGCCAGATCCATCAGAACCGATTGTGCCTTTTCGATATCATCCTCGTAACCGATCCCGACAACCAGATCATACCGACGCTCGGACAAACGCGAATAATTGGTCACCTCGACATTCCACAGCTCCGAGTTGGGCGCCATCCGGTACAAACCGTCCAATGTCTTAAGTTCAGTCGCGAAAAGCCCGATCTCCACAACGGTACCGGTGATCCCGCCCGCATCAATATATTCACCGACGCGGAAGGGCCGCAGGACCATCAGCATGATGCCCGCGGCGATGTTTTGCAGCGTGCCCTGCAGCGCCAGACCAATGGCCAGACCTGCCGCACCAAGGGCGGTGATGATCGAGGCCGTTTGCACACCGAACTGGCCAAGCACCATGATGACGACAACGACCAGAACCGCGTAACGGACAAAGATCGAGAAAAATCCGGCGACTGTCGGGTCTATGCGCTGAGTTCTGGACAGCAGCTTGTGCACCCAGCTGCCCAACAGGCGAGCCGCTGTCCAACCAACGATGAGAATAACAATCGCGCCGATCACCGACAATGCGTAGGTCACGACCAGAACTTCAAGACCCTTGATCGCATCACCCCAGGTGCCCAGTATGTCGCCCAATCCCGATGGAGATGCCGTCGTTGTTTCATTTTCCATATTGATTATCTTAACTCTCTGAATCCGCGTTTGTGTTCGAGCAGCCGAATTGGCCAAGCCAGGACAACGCGAGTCAAGAGATTTTGTTCCACCGAATTGGTGCAAGACGCATCAGACGCCTTCGATCCGCACATCAACGCTCGATTGAGGACGGACTACCGGGATTGTCAACGAGCAGCCGAGCTGCAACTCAAACCGGCAGCCCGCCGCCCTCCTTCAATGTGTCGAGAACGATTGCGGTTTTGACGTGCTGGACGGATTCATGTGGCAGAAGAACATCACTGACAAAGGCTGACAGACTGCGCAGATCCGGCGTCACCACCTTGATGATGTAGTCCATCTCCCCTGTCAGCGAATAGGCTTCGAGAACCTCAGGCAACGCTCCGATCAGCCGCGCAAAGCGCTGGGCGTTGTCGCGATTATGCGTCGCCAGCGTCACCGTGATCAGGTTGACGATACCGATACCGAGCTTCTCCCGGTCCAGATCAGCCCGGTAGCCCCTTATGTAACCCTCCTGCTCCAGCCGGGTTCGACGCCGTGAGCATTGCGAGGCCGACAGATTGATCTTCTGCGAGAGCTCGTTGTTGGTAAGCCGCCCATCCGCCTGCAACAGGCGAAGCAGTTTGCGGTCGAATTCATCCAGATGCACGATGATGGGCCTCTTGAAGCAGAATGTGCACGATATGTGCATCAATTCTCGCCAAACTGCGATCAACGCATGCACCTTGCAGCAAATATGCAGCATCATGCGCAACAGTCAACAAGCGCGGGCGGCTATGATCCGCGCGTACAAAAGAGGAGAGACAAGATGGGCCCGTTTCCGCACGACGCACCGCGCGCAACCATTTCAGAAGACAACCCGGCAGGCACCAACGGGTTCGAGTTCGTCGAGTTCGCCCATCCTGAGCCCGAAGCGCTGGAAGCGCTGTTTGCCCGCATGGGCTACGAGCCGGTCGCCCGCCACCGCACCAAGGCCATCACTGTCTGGCGCCAGGGTGACATCAACTACATCCTCAATGCTGAAAAGGGCTCTTTTGCAGACCGCTTCGTCAGCACCCACGGCCCCTGCGCTCCGTCGATGGCCTGGCGTGTTGCCGATGCCAAACAGGCGCTCGCCCATGCAGTTTCGAAGGGTGCGGAAGAATACACCGGTGACGACAAGACGCTCGATGTCCCGGCCATCGTCGGCATCGGCGGATCGCTGCTCTATTTCGTTGATACCTGGGGTGACGAAGGATCGGTTTACGATGCCGATTTCGAGTGGCTGGGTGAGCGCGACCCGAAGCCAGAAGGTGCGGGCTTCTATTATCTCGACCACCTCACCCACAATGTCATCCGCGGCAACATGGACAAGTGGTGGGATTTCTATCGCGACCTGTTCAACTTCAAGCAGATCCATTTCTTCGACATCGAAGGCAAGATGACCGGTCTGGTCTCGCGTGCCATCACCTCGCCGTGTGGCCGGATCCGTATTCCGCTCAACGAGTCCACTGACGACAAGAGCCAGATCGAGGAGTTCCTGCGCAAATATAACGGCGAAGGCATCCAGCACATCGCCGTTGGCTCCGACGACATCTATCAGGGCACCGACTGGATCGCCGACAAGGGCGTCAAGTTCATGCCCGGACCGCCGGAAACCTATTACGAGCTGTCTAGGACACGCGTGCACGGCCATGACGAGCCGATCGAAAAAATGAAGAAGCACGGCATCCTGATCGATGGCGAAGGCGTGGTCGATGGCGGCATGACCAAGATCCTGCTGCAGGTCTTCTCCAAGACCGTGATCGGCCCGATCTTCTTCGAATTCATCCAGCGCAAGGGTGACGAAGGCTTTGGCGAGGGCAACTTCCGCGCCCTGTTCGAATCCATCGAGGAAGACCAGATCCGCCGCGGCGTTCTGACCGACGCTGCAGAGTAACAACCGCATCCCGAAAATGAAAAAGGCGGCGCTCCATCCGGAACGCCGCCTTTCTTGTTTCTAGGGGAAAGACCTACTCCGCGGCAGCCTTCTTTGGCTGCACCTCGGCCATGTAATCATTGACCAGGTTCATCGCGATCTCGCCGACCGTGAAGGAATAGGGTCCGATTTCGGACACCGGCGTCACTTCAGCCGCGGTTCCAGTCAGGAAGCATTGCTCAAAACCTTCAAGCTCTTCCGGCATGATCGCGCGCTCGATCACCTCGTAACCGCGCGTCTTGGCAAGACCGATGACGGTGCGGCGGGTGATGCCGTCGAGGAAGCAATCAGGCGTCGGCGTGTGGATCTTGCCATCCTGGACAAAGAACACATTTGCGCCGGTAGCTTCCGCCACCTGGCCACGCCAGTCGAGCATCAGCGCATCGGCATAGCCACGCTCCTCGGCCCGGTGCTTGGACAGCGTGCAGATCATGTAAAGCCCGGCAGCCTTGGACTTCGACGGTATCGTGCGCGGGTCGGGCCGGCAGTACTCGGCCATATCAAGGCGAATGCCCTTCATCCGCTCTTCCGGCTTGAAGTAGCTTGGCCATTGCCAAATGGCGATCGCCAGGTTGATCGTGTTCTTCTGGGCTGACACGCCCATCATTTCTGATCCACGCCAGGCGATCGGGCGGACATAGGCGTCCTCGAAACCCTGCCGCGCCAGAAGCTCGACACAGGCCTGATCGATTGCGGAAACACTGTAGGGGATCTTGAAGCCGAGGATTTCACCGGATGTGTGCAGCCGCTCGGTGTGCTCGGTCAGCTTGAAGATCTCGCCGCCATAGGCGCGCTCGCCCTCGAATACGGCGCTGGCATAATGCAGCCCATGGGACAGCACGTGAATTTTCGCATCTTTCCACGGCACGAACTCGCCATTGAACCAGATTTCGCCTTCGAGCTGGTCAAAAGGTACGGACGCCATCGCGTTTCCTCCAGGCGGTATGCCGCCGTGATAATGGTTGTCTGAAGCCGGTGTCGGTGACCGTGGCACAAGCGCCGGAGCGCGGTGTGAGACAAACGGACATTGGCAAGCCGGCGGGCAAGGCCAGTTTGCCTCGTGCGCAATTCCTAGCTAGCAATTGCGCCAATTTATGTCAACATAGCTGACGTATTCGAAAGGAAAAGTCGCCATGAGCCTTGAGGGCGCAATCAAGTCCGATTCAGCAGGAATCCTCGACCAGCCGATGGGGGAAACCGAGGGCATTGATTTCGAAATCATAGAGCTGCTGTTTTTCGCCTACCGCGACTTCATCTCGGACCCCGATGCGATCCTCGATACCTCTGGCTTTGGCCGGGCCCATCACCGCGTGGTCCACTTCGTCAACCGCGAGCCCGGGCTGACGGTGGCGGCCTTGCTCGACACGCTGAAGATCACAAAGCAGTCGCTTGCCCGGGTGCTCAAGCAACTTATCGATTCAGGCTATATTGAACAGGTCGCAGGACCCGAGGACCGCAGGCAACGCCGCCTTTTTCCAACGGACCGGGGACGCGAACTTGCTCTGGCGCTGGCAAGGCCACAGTCTTGCCGTATCGCCAATGCAATGGAAGGTCTTGACGAAAGTGGACGTGCGGCGGTCAAGACGTTCCTTTCCGGCATGATCAATCCTGTCACGCGCGGAGCGGCGCTTGATGAGGACGACACAAATGAGGGACAAGAGCAATGACACCCCCCTTGCCGGATGATGACGCGGCCCATCTCCTCGTCGTCGATGACGACACCCGTATCCGTGATCTGCTTTCACGCTATCTCACCGAACAGGGGTTTCGTGTCACCACAGCCGCTGACGCCAGCGAGGCACGACGCAAGCTCGAGGGCATCGATTTCGATCTTCTTGTCATCGACGTCATGATGCCGGGCGAAAGCGGACTGTCGCTGACCCGGTCGTTGCGCGAGATCAAGACCGTTCCGATCCTGATGCTCACAGCACTTGCAGAGGGCGAAGCCCGCATCGACGGCCTGGAAGCCGGTGCTGATGATTATCTGGCAAAGCCCTTCAATCCGCGCGAGCTGGTGCTCCGGATCAACAACATCCTCAAACGCGGCGGCCAGCCTGCCACACCCAAGGTCGAACAGGTGGTCTTCGGCCCCTTCACCTTCGTCATCGCCCGCCGGGAACTGAAGAAATCCGGCGAACCGGTGCGGCTCACCGACCGGGAGCGCGAGATCATGGTCACCTTCGCCGAGAATGCCGGCGACACCGTCCCCCGCCATGAACTCGTCGGCGCCGACATCGAAGTCGGCGAACGCACCATCGACGTCCAGATCAACCGGCTGCGCCGCAAGATCGAGGATGATCCGGCCAACCCGGTCTGGCTACAGACCGTGCGCGGGATAGGCTACCGGTTGAGTGTCGAGACCAAGGTCTAGAGATCCGTAGTATCGCTTGCGACTGAAAGCCGTGCTCTTGAGGCAAAAGCTTTGCTGTCGATAAAGTTGCAGACTAAGATAATATTCCCGGAATTGAACAGGTCCACACAAACAGGAGGGGACAAACTCCATCCTGCACTCTTGAATGAATTCATACTGGAACAACCTCGAAATACCATAAGATTAGTGTACACTTTTATTAACCAGAAAAGACTAGATTTACCCCCAAAATATGGGGTGTAAATATGTCGATCTTCTCTCGCTTCGGTGTGGTCAAAACTGTCACTGTTATGACCATTGCTATTCTTCTCATCGCAGTTGCAGTATTGGAACTTGCGGTCTCCTCCACCATCAGCACACGAATCCAGGCACAGGCCATTGACAGCCAAAACGCCAGTTTGCGCACAGCGGCAACAATCGTTACGCGCGATCTTCCGGGCACGAACGTGACCTGGGCCGAAGATGGCAACGTCAAACGCATCGTGATGGAATCGATCCCGACCGGGTTCGAAAGCCATGACATGATTGACACCATCGGCCGCATGACCGGCCAGACTGCGACGATCTTTGCATGGGATACTGAGACCAAGGATTTCTGGCGCAAGACCACCAACATCATCAAGCCTGACGGCAACCGGGCCGTCGGAACGCCGCTTGGTCAGAAAGGTGCGGTTTATCCGGTGCTGACCCAAGGCAAGACGTTCCGTGGCGAGGCCGTGATTCTGGGCACTCCCTATTATACGATCTATGAACCGATCTTCTCGCCAACAGGTGAAACCATCGGCATCCTCTACGCCGGGGTCCGCTCGGCGGAGATCAATGCGGTGGCTAGCGAACTCGCATGGACCATCAGCATCGCCGCCATTGTGGTCTTGCTGATAGCAACCGCCATCGCAGCACTTGTTACCAAGCAGGTTCTTGGAAGGATCCCGCGCTTGACGGCTGTCGCAACAGCTCTCGCAGACGGAAATCTCGAAATCGAAGTCCCGGGCCAGAACCAGCGCAATGAAATCGGCTCCCTCGCCCGTTCCCTGGTGGTGCTGCGCGACGGCGCCATCGAGAAAATTGCCCTGGAATCCGACTCCGTTCGCAGCCGCCAGCAAACCGACCAGGAGCGCCAGCGCCGCGAGGCTGACAAGGCCGCCCACGATCAGGAGATCGAATCCGCCGTCGCTGAACTGGGCGCAGGCCTGAGCGAACTGAGCAAAGGCAATCTGCAGGTCAGACTTGAACACTCGTTCTCCGGCGAGTTCGAAAAGCTGCGCACTGATTTCAATCAGACAGCCGAACGGTTGAGCCATACGATGGGAGAGCTTCGTGGTGAGACCCACGAGATCAATGCCGGTGCATCTGAAATGCAGGCTGCGACCGATGACCTGTCACGCCGCACCGAGCAGCAGGCTGCCTCGCTTGAGGAAACATCGGCTGCACTCGATGAGATCACCGCAACAGTCCGCAGTGCTGCCAACCGTGCCGAAGAAGCCCGCGACATGGCGGTGAAGGCACAGGGCAGCACCGTAAACTCCCGCAGCGTAGTGTCGAACGCAGTCGAAGCCATGTCGCGGATTGAATCGGCATCGGGCGAAATCTCAAAAATCATCACCGTGATCGACGAGATCGCCTTCCAGACCAACTTGCTGGCACTCAATGCCGGCGTTGAAGCGGCCCGCGCAGGGGAAGCCGGTAAAGGCTTCGCCGTCGTCGCCCAGGAAGTCCGTGAACTGGCGCAACGCTCGGCGAGCGCCGCAAAGGACATCAAGGAGCTGATAACCAAATCAGGGACCGAAGTCGCAAGCGGTGTGCATCTGGTCAACGAGACCGGCGAAGCTCTCGGCACGATCTCCGAGCAGGTTGCCGCGATCAATGATCATATCGCCTCCATCGCGACTTCTGCCCGGGAACAGACAACCGGCCTCGGCGAGATCAACAGCGCGGTCAACCAGATGGACCAGGTCACGCAACAGAACGCAGCCATGGTTGAGGAGGCCACGGCTGTCATGCACAAGCTTGCAGACAGCGCCCAGAAGCTCACCAGCATGGTCGACCAGTTCGACATCGGATCAGGCCATAACGCTGGACGTTCCGCGCCCCGGCACGCCAGAGCTGCCTGAGCTTTCCCGGGCAGCTGGCAACAGCTTCAACTCCGCACAGCCAACAAAAAGCCCCGCAATCAAAATTGCGGGGCTTTTGCGCGTCTGGAGCAAATTCTCCCAAACAAATTGGTGACTGCGCCATGTGTCACCCGGTAATTTTTGGTTGTATTATGATTACCATTGCAACCAAAAATCTTGAGGTGACATGATGACATCGCTCCAATTCCTGTACCGCCTGTTGCTGCCGATGATAAGCGCAGCGGTGATCTCCGCCCTCGCAGTGACCGCCGCTCAGGCGGAAAAGGTAACGGTCAAGATTGTCCCCCGCCCCGCCCAGGCCGCTGCTGTGACCGGATGGAGCCCGCAGCTAAACACAGATGTTGCCGCGGCGCTGACAGGAAAAGCACTTGCGGCCGGTGTCACCAACGCGACCTGGACCGGCAGGAACTTCGCCAAGCATCACATTATCCCGCAAACCTATCTGCAGGCGGCGGCAGGCCTTGCCCTGCTGAACACTGTCGGCGATCAGAGTTTGCGCGACCGGTTGGTGGCCGCCATTCGGACCATCTCGGCGGGTGCTGCAGGTGGCCCTCCGGCAGCCTGGAACCTTGGTCCGGTGGTCTGGGCACCTATCAATCTGTTTGAAGGCCCTGACGGCTTCTATCGCTCTGACGATCCCGGCGAAGGCGGAGAGAAGACGCGCCCGAGATCTTTTGATCAGACGCGCTGGACCCTGCTTCAGACAGCGCTCAAATCGCTCGAGAACGCCGGAAAGATGACGGCTCAGGCCTACACCTCCAGCACGGATTACCTCAACAAGATGCAAAAAGGCGGCAAGACCGGGTTTGGCATCATTGTCGAGGCTTTCGAGGGACTGGCAAACTTTCAGGGCGGGCAAGCCGGTGTCAGCGCTTTCGCAAGGACCGACTGGGTCGATAACTCCAGCAACACTTTTGTCGTGGCCGATCTGATTGTCTACTTGAACAGTCAGGTCGTGGCGCAACTGTCCGGCGCCAAAAAGAATGCCTATCACCTCAGATAGTCCGCGACGTCTTGTTGCGGGCCAATCGACGATTTACCGAACCCTGCTGTAGCTCTTTGCCCATCGACTTGGCTATAAAGGCTGAGGCGCGCGCCGCGACAGGCGCCGCCCGAGGAGGCAAACCGGGCTAATTGACATGACCAGCATGGACTCCATTCGCCGGGAATACGAGCGCTATCCGCCGAGCGGCTTGCGCCGTTTCACGCGCTGGTTCACCAAGCGTATCCCGACCCGGCTCTATGCACGTGCGCTGCTGATCATCATCATTCCAATGGTGCTGCTGCAGTCGGTGATCGCGTTCGTCTTCATGGAACGGCACTGGCAGACCGTGACCCAGCGGCTGTCCATGGCGGTCACGCGTGATATCGCCGCCATCATCGATGTGCTTGCTACCTTCCCGCAAGATGCTAATTATGACCAGATCATCCGCATCGCGCGCGAACGGTTGGAACTCAACATTGCCATCGAGCCGCCGGGCGACTTGCCCGCTCCGCGTCCCAAGCCGTTTTTCTCGATCCTGGACCAGATCCTGTCGGAAGAGATCACCCGCCAGATCCGGCTGCCGTTCTGGATCGACACGGTTGGCAATTCGAACATTGTGGAGGTGCGGATCAAGCTCGAAGACAAGATCCTCCGCGTCTTCGCCAAACGCAGCCAGGCCTATGCGTCCAACACTCACATATTCCTGTTGTGGATGGTCGGCACCTCGCTGGTGCTGCTGGTCATCGCCATCCTGTTCCTGCGCGGGCTGGTACGGCCGATCCTGCAACTGACGCAAGCCGCGGAAAGCTTTGGCAAGGGTCAGCGCATGCCCGATAACTTCCGGCCACGCGGTGCAGACGAGGTGCGCCGCGCCGGCCTCGCCTTCATCAAGATGCGCGAGCGCATTGAGCGCCAGCTCGAACAGCGCACCGCCATGCTCTCGGGCGTCAGCCACGACCTGCGGACCATCCTGACCCGGTTCCGCCTGCAACTGGCGCTTGTTGGCGATGGCCCCGAGATGGACGACCTCAACAAGGACATCGACGACATGCAGTCGATGCTCGACAGCTATCTGTCCTTCGCACGTGGCGAAGCCGAGGAAGACGTTGGCGCGGTCAGCCTCAACAGCGTGATCGAGAAAATCGCGGCAGACGGCCGCCTGCGCGGAACAACAGTGGCTGTGTCAGTGGAAGGGAACGATGAGATCAGTGTACGGCCCAACGCCTTCAATCGGCTCCTGACCAATCTGGTGTCAAACGCCTGCCGCCACGCCGACGAGGTCTCCATCGAAGCGGTAAACCGCGGCAGATGGCTCACCATAACTATTGACGATGATGGACCGGGCATTCCCGCCGACGCGCGTGAGGATGTGTTCAGGCCGTTCTATCGTCTTGATGCTGCACGCAATCAGGATGAAACCGGCACAGGCCTCGGACTGGCAATCGTCCGCGACATTGCCCGCAGCCATGGCGGCGATGTCACCCTGTCCGACAGCGCCATGGGCGGCCTGCGCGCCACTGTGCGCCTGCCCGCGTAGGTTCAGAAGCATTTCAGAACCATGCTTCAAAATTCCGGATGAAGGCTACCGCCTTTGCGCAGGCTTGCGCCAATGCGCCCCACTCGTTTCAGGAGCCCGCAGCACCCCGCCCGGCTTTCGTTCGCATCACCCAAAGCGCCAGCAGTGGAAAGCCGATCAACTCGATCAGCAATGACGGGGCAATGTCCGAGCCAACAAGCAGGCTCACGTCTGTGGCGCTTAAGCGTGCCAATCCACCAGTCACGAACAGCAAGGCGATAATCGGTACAGCAGTTCTGGCAAACTCGAACCTGAAACCGGAATAGGCGAGCAATCCTCCGATCGCGATCAATGTGCCGCCGATAAACCGGATGTGGTTGTCGCGGATATCGAAGACCTGCTGGTTGGTGATCTCGAAGAACTCCGTCGGCCCCTGCAGCCCAAGTGTGCTGATGCCTCCAATGCCGACATTCAAGCCCAGAAGAGCCACAATGAGACCGGTGGAGACAAGGACCGCTCTGAGTATTCTGGTTGACATTCTTCATCTCCGCTTATTTTATCATACATGTATATTTTATTATTTAATGTACGCGTATAATTATTTATTTGCGGAGTCAAGACGCATGAGCAGCAACCCAAGCCCACCCGACGAGCGCGCGCCTCCCCAAAAGCGCGGACGGCCCAGGAAAACGGACGCGCAACAGGCAGCGGTCAGACAAGAGATCGCCGACACCGCGTCTCGTCTGTTCAGGAGCGAGGGCTATCATGCGGTCTCGATGCGCCGCCTTGCGAAAGAGATGAACGTGACGCCAATGGCGCTCTATTCCTATTTCCCGTCGAAACTTGCGATCTTGAGCTGTCTCTGGATAGACATACTGGAGGAAGTCCGCGGGGAAATGACACAGGCCGCCGCCGGCGCCCAAACGCCAAGAGCCTGCCTGTTGGCATTGTCACAAGCATACGTTTCGTACTGGTTGCAACGACATGATTACTATCACCTGGTGTTCATGTCTGCCGGCCTGACGCAGGCTGATGTGACCGAGTTTGTCGCTGAAGGATCGGCCGTTTCCAAGTTGGAGCTCTTCTTTGAAGCCATTGCGGCAATCACCGCATCAGACCGCAAGGACGAACAAGTCAAACAGAAGGCTGACCAACTTATCTGCTGCCTTCACGGTGTCATGCATTGCATCATCACCGTACCCGGCTACCCGTGGACGGATACAAATGTTCTGGTCAAGAACATCGTGCGCGATATCTGATTGCGGCTCTGATCCGGCTCACATCAGCCGTGAACCGTTGGCGACCTTCCTGTCGACCCCGGCCAGCACCACTGCGCCCTGCTCGTCGAGAAATCCGAGCGTCAGCACTTCCGACATGAACGGCCCGATCTGGCGCGGTGGAAAATTCACAACCGCCATCACCTGACGTCCGACCAGCTCATCTGGAGAATAGTGCTCCGTGATCTGCGCCGAGGATTTCTTCTCGCCGATCTCGGGGCCAAAATCGATCCGCATCTTGATCGCGGGCTTCCGCGCTTCGGGAAACGGCTCGGCAGCAATCACAGTTCCGGTTCTGATGTCGACCTTTTCAAAATCGTTCCAGGTGATGGTGTCAGTCATTGAAAAACCCGTTTCAAGTCTGCTTCAGCCAGCCAGCTCGCGGGAGCGATCGGCGGCTGCCTTGAGCGCTTTGTCAAACAGCGGCTGGATGCCGTCTTCCGCCATCAGCACCGACAGCGCCGCTGCGGTCGTGCCATTGGGGGACGTCACGTTCTGTCTCAAGGTTGCTGCGCCGTCAGGGGACCGGTGCATCAGTTCACCACCCCCCGTGACGGTCGCGCGTGCGAGCCGCATGGCGAGGTCCGCCGGCAGGCCGCATTTGCGTCCCGCCTCCGCCATGCACTCGACCAGGTAAAACACATAGGCCGGGCCGCTACCCGATACCGCTGTAATGGCATCGATCAGGGCTTCATCCTCGACCCATTCGACAGGGCCACAAACCGACAGCAAAGCATCGATCTCATCTTTGGCCTCGGCACTGACGGCAGCATTGGCAACCGCGCCGGTGATGCCACGGCCAACCATGGCCGGCGTATTCGGGATCGACCGCACAATTGCGCCACCGAGACGTTCCTCGAAATAGGCGATGGTCTTGCCTGCCGCGATCGACAGACTCACAGTCTTGGGACCGACCAGACCGGTCAATCCTTCGAGTACGGCATCCATGACCTGCGGCTTTACCGCAAGCATCAGGATACCTGCCGTCAATCCCTCAGGTACGGAACTTTCACAGCGAACCCCGGCCGCAGCCAGCCGCGCCGCCATCGCTTCCGACGGCTTGGGGTCAATCACCACAATCGCAGCAGGATCGGTTCCCGCGTCCAGCCACCCATTCAGCATGGCGCCGCCCATGTTTCCGGCACCGACAAGAACCAGAGGGTTGGCGGGAGAAACCATCTTATGCCTCGCCGCGGGTTTCGAACATCACTGCAGTGATCGCGGACTTGGCGTCCATCCCGGACCAGACGACAAACTGGAAGGCCTGAAAATAGGCTTCGCAGGAATCGAGCGCATTCGACAACAGCACCTCGACCTGACGGTTGGTCGGCTCAGCCCCACCGGCGAGCAGCAGCGACTGGCGGAAAATGATCACGTGCTCCTGCTGCCACAGATCGAAATGCCCCATCAGCACCTGACCGTTGACGTGAGACAGAAGCTTCATAACCTCCGTCACGCGAACGTCGGGCACCTTGATATCGAAGGCGCTGGCGATGTGAAGCGCCTCGCAATCCTCCATCCAGGAAAACGAGACGTGGTAGTCCGTCCAGTGCCCCTCGACCGTCATCGCGATTTCATGCTCGCCCGACCGCTCGAACGTCCAGTCGTTGGACGCCGCCACGAACTCGATCATGTCTACCGGATTGGAGTGCCGTTCGAATTCGAGATTACTGAGATTCATGCCCCACCCTAGTTTCATTTCAAGCGTCTGCCGCACCGCGCTAACGGGAACCAGACAACAACATTTTCTACGCATGATTCACCCGCGACCCGGGGCGTCCGCACTTGCGACTTCTGCCGGGGCATTTTGACGCCCGTTCCGAATCATCATTTAGAATCAGTGTATAAATGCAGAGTCTGAGCGCCAGTCCCCCAACCGCATTTTGTCAGCCGCTGCCTGTGGACCAAGCTGCCAATCTGATTCCGCCGTGACTCATAACTGACTCACGCAAAAGGCTTTTTAAGCTTCGCAGTGCGGTGGATAACCTGCGTAAAAAAAAGTGGGTACAATCTGCGGTCAGGCGTTCTTGGTCGAGGC
This sequence comes from Hoeflea sp. AS60, assembly GCF_038900115.1. Classification (NCBI taxonomy): domain Bacteria; kingdom Pseudomonadati; phylum Pseudomonadota; class Alphaproteobacteria; order Hyphomicrobiales; family Rhizobiaceae; genus Hoeflea; species Hoeflea sp. AS60. The sequence continues at coordinate 111,205 of NZ_JBBMQP010000003.1, forward strand.
CTTCTTGGCTGCAGACGGTTTTTCGCCTTCCGCAGTGTCCTTTGCAGACTTTTTCGCTGGATTTTGCTCCAGCGCGTCGAGCCGTGCCGACAGCGCATCATTCTCTTCGCGCGCCTTGATCGCCATGTCGCGAACCGCCTCGAATTCCTCGCGCTTGACCAGATCCATGGAATTGAGAAGCCGCTCGAGCTGACTGCGCATCGCGGTTTCCATTTCCCGCCTCACACCTTGTGCCGCGCCCGCAGCATCTGTCATCAGCTTGGCAAGTTCGTCTAGAAGTCTGTTCGATCCGCTGTTCATCATCATCATCCCTGTTTCGGGTCCAGTTCGGGCAGTTCTGCGTATGCAGTCAACACCCTTGAGGTAGGCGCTCCAGCACCCGGTTGCAAGCCAAAGCATATGGCGCAAGGCTTGCGCAAAGCACGTATGGCATGCCACAGGAGCAAAGTTTTACGGAATCCATGTGGGAAACCTTCGTTGAAGCCATAAATATGCTGGTCCGGCCGTATAAGACAGAACCGGAAGCAGGAAGGATGCCGCTTTGGAGTATACAGCAACGCTGTTGTCGCTCATGGCCTTTCCGGACATTGATCCGGTGATCTTTGCCATCGGCCCGGTTCAGGTGCGCTGGTATGGTCTTGCTTACGTCATCGGCATCCTGCTTGGCTGGCGCTACGCCCGCAAGCTCGTTGAGAACGAGAAGCTCTGGCCAGCCACCGGCCCGCGCATGACAGCGCTCGATGTCGATGACTTCCTGCTCTGGGCAACGGTCGGCATCGTTGCAGGCGGACGGATAGGCTACATCCTGTTTTACGACTTTGCTGCCGTATCAGCCAATCCTGTGCGTGCTCTCGAGATCTGGAATGGCGGAATGTCGTTCCATGGAGGATTGCTCGGAACGCTTGTCGCCATGCTGCTTTTTGCCCGCAGCAGAAACATCCCGGTCTTCAACCTGTTCGATGTGGTCTGCGCGGTTGTTCCCGTGGGCCTGTTTTTCGGCCGGCTGGCGAATTTCATCAATTCCGAACTCTGGGGCAAGCTGACCGATGTACCCTGGGCATTCGTGTTCCCCACCGGCGGCCCCTTCCCGCGTCATCCGACCCAGCTCTATGAGGCCGCGCTCGAAGGCCTGCTGCTGCTCTCGGTGCTGGCCTGGATGATCTACCGCCGCCAGGCGCTCAAGCAGCGCGGGCTCATAGCCGGCAGTTTTGTCATGGGCTACGCACTGTCGCGCATATTCGTCGAGTTTTTCAGGGAGCCTGATATCCAGATCGGATATCTCGCCGGCGGCTGGCTGACCATGGGCATGGTGCTGTCCCTGCCGATGCTCGCTGTGGGCCTCTTTGTCGTCGCCACCGCAAGGTCGCGCGCTTGAGCAGGTCCGGAAAGGTCCCAGCCATGACGCCGCTTGCCGAGAAAATCAGGAATCTGATCGCGCAGACGGGCCCGATCAAGGTATCGGATTATTTCGCCATGTGTCTGGCAGATCCGGATCACGGCTATTACCAGACCCGCGAGCCTTTCGGCGAGTCAGGCGACTTCACAACCGCGCCGGAAATCTCGCAGCTGTTTGGCGAGATGATCGGAGTCTTTCTGGTGCAGGCCTGGCAGGTGCAGGGTGCGCCCGAACAGGTGCGCATCGTCGAGATCGGCCCCGGTCGCGGAACCCTGATGTCGGATGCCTTGCGGGTGATCGCTCGTCTTGCTCCGGAGCTCTATGCGTCAGCCACCGTTCACATGGTCGAAACCAGCGAGCGGCTGCGCAACGTGCAGCGCCAGACGCTGGTGAGGATGAAGCAGCGGATAACCTGGCACGACGCCTTTGAAGAAATTCCGGCTGGCTTCACCCTTATGGTCGCCAATGAATTGTTCGACGCGATTCCCATCCGACAGTTCGTCAAGACACCGCACGGGTTTTACGAACGCATGGTGGGCCTGGACGACAAGGGAGCGTTGACGTTCGGCCTCGGCCCGGACGGCCTCGACATATCGCTCCTGCCCATTGATGAGGACCGGATCCCCAATGGAGAGATCTTTGAAATCTCACCGGCAAGGTCAGCTGTCATGCAAGCTGTTGCGGCAAAGATAGTGAGCGACGGAGGCACTGCGCTGACCATCGACTATGGCCATCTCATCACCGGTTTCGGCGACACGCTGCAGGCTGTTCACCAGCATGAATTCGATCCGCCACTGGCTCGGCCCGGTGAGTCCGACCTGACCAGCCACGTGGATTTTCAGGTCCTGGCCGACGCCGCCAGGGCAGCGGGCGCCCATGTCCACAGACCCGTCACTCAGGGAGATTTTCTCGTCGGTCTCGGCATTGTGGAACGCGCCGGCGCCCTCGGGACAGGTCGTGACACTTTGACTCAGGCCACCATTAGCGACGCGGTCAATCGCCTCGCAGGAGAAGGCGAAGGCCGCATGGGAGCATTGTTCAAGGTGCTCGCCATCAGTGGCAAGCCGGTCCGGATCTCACCCTTTGATCCCCAGCCTGCGTGAGTTGGTGAATTGACAGACGGAGCCCGGATGGCCACCATCGGCACGGAGTAAGGCATAATCTGCGGATTCGCCTCGCCCTTTGGGCCCACGGGAGGACTAATTCATGACGGTTGACCGCAGCGCACCCGATCCGGTGCGGAGCGCACTGCTGGGTGACAGTTCCGCTGCCAATCCGATCGCCCACGGTTTCTTCAACCGGGCCGGCGGCGTGTCCAAGGGGCTCTATCGCGGTTTGAACGTCGGACTGGGCTCGAAGGACGACCGGAGCGACGTGATCGAAAACCGGACCCGGGTCAGCAAATGGTTTGACCTCGATGTCGACCGGCTTGTCACCGTGCACCAGGTTCATTCGCCGCGCGTCCAGATCGCAACATTGGAAAACCGCAACGAACGCCCGGAGGCCGATGCGCTGGTCACCAACACGCCCGGTCTGGTGCTGGGCGTACTGTCGGCGGATTGCGGACCGGTGTTGTTCGCAGACCCGGAAGCCGGCGTCATCGGCGCGGCCCACGCCGGCTGGCGCGGTGCCTTTGATGGCGTACTCGAAAGCACAGTTGCCGCAATGCAGAGCCTCGGCGCTGAAACAGGCCGCATCATAGCGGTGCTAGGCCCTTCGATCAGCCAGGACAATTACGAGGTCGGACCTGAATTCGTCGATCGCTTCCTGCAGCAAGACCAGGCCAACCAAACCTATTTTGTGCCGTCGGCCAAATCAGGCCATGCACTTTTTGACCTGAAACAGTATACAGTCGATCGGTTGCGCTCAGCCGGACTGAAGGCAGGGATGCTGCCCAAGTGCACCTACGCCGATGAGGACGCCTGGTATTCCTACCGGCGATCCACCCATCGCAACGAACCGGATTACGGACGACAGATCTCCGCTATCGCCATCAAGGAGGATGCCCATGGCCCTGCATTTTGAACGCGAGGAATACGCCGCCCGTCTGGAAAAGCTGACAGCCAGCATGCGCGAGGAGAAACTCGACGCCATGCTGCTGTTTGCCCAGGAGAGCATGTACTGGCTGACAGGCTACGACACGTTTGGCTTCTGCTTTTTCCAGTGCCTTGTGGTCAAGGCAGATGGCACGATGACGTTGCTGACGCGTTCGGCGGATCTGCGTCAGGCCCGCCAGACCTCGAACATTGAGCGCATTGTCGTTTGGACAGACCGGACCAATGCCGACCCTGCGCTGGATCTGAAGAACCTGTTGTCCGATCTGGATCTGCTCGGCGAACGCATTGGCGTGGAATACGACACGCACGGGCTTACCGGCGCGAACTGCCGCAAGCTCGACAATCAGCTGCAGAGCTTTGCCGAACTTGTTGACGAATCCTATCTCGTCAGCCGGTTGCGGCTGATCAAGAGCCCAGCAGAAATCGCCTATGCCAGACGCGCAGCCGAGCTGGCCGACGCGGCACTCGATGCGGCTCTGCCGCTGATCAAGCCGGGAGCCAATGAAGCCGACATTCTCGCCGCCATGCAGGGCGCGGTTTTCTCGGGCGGTGGCGACTATCCGGCCAACGAGTTCATCATCGGCTCGGGCGATGACGCGCTTCTGTGCCGCTACAAGGCCGGGCGCAGGCAATTGACGGCCACCGACCAGCTAACGCTGGAGTGGGCCGGGGTGTTTGCCCATTACCATGCGCCCATGATGCGCACCGTCATCATTGGCGAACCGACGCCGCGCCATGTCGAACTCTATGAAGCCTGCCGCGAATCGCTCGACGCCATTACCAGCATTCTCAAACCCGGCACCACGTTCGGCCAGGTTTTTGACGCTCATGCAGAGGTGATGGACGAACGCGGATTGACCAGGCACCGGCTCAACGCCTGCGGCTATGCGGTTGGCGCACGGTTTACGCCAAGCTGGATGGAGCACCAGATGTTCCACACGGGAAATCCGCTCGAAATTGCCCCTGACATGACGCTTTTCGTTCACATGATCATCATGGATTCTGAAACCGGCACCGCCATGACCCTGGGGCAAACCTACCTCACCACGGCAGACGAGCCTCAATCCCTGTCGGCCAAATCTCTCGACCTGATCACCGCATCCTAGGGACACATGCCTCCTGTGTGCCCCGCACAGCTTGTCAGTCGCAAGACCTGTCAAACCTTCAAAGATTGACAGGGCCGCCTCCGGGATTTCATAACAACAACGGAAAACGGGCGGGAACCATGATGCAACGCATCAAGACAGTCGGCATGATAGGGGCGTTGGCCGTAGCGATTGCGGGCTGCAACAGCACCGAGCAGACGCTTCAGCCCATTCCCGGGGACCAGCAGGCCACGGCAGACACGATGACGCCGGGCGGCGTTGATCCGTTTGCTGGCACCCCAAACCCTGCGACTGGACCTCAGGCACCGGGAACCGCGCCCGCTGCAGCACAAGGCCAGGCCTCCCTGCCCGCAGGACAGATGCGCGGGCAGATCCGTTTCATGCCGGTTATCGGCGCACCCGTGAACGCAGTGACGCCGCTGTCGCGCCAACTTGCTGTGGAAGCACGCAATCGCGGACTGGCGATTCTGAGCGCTTCCGATCCCGGCGGCGACCACGTCCTGAAAGGCTATTTCTCAGCCGACAATTTTGATGGCCAGACAACCGTGTTTTACGTCTGGGACATTCTGGATTCAGCAGGCAACAGATTGACCCGGATTCAGGGACAGGAGGCCTTCCCTGGAGGCAGCGGCGATCCATGGGCTTCGGTGTCAGCCGAAGTGATGGAACGGATCGCAACCCGGACCTTGGCGGACTACGCCGCTTGGCGCCGTCTCTGACAGCTCGAAAGCCGGTTCTTCTGTGCTTTGCCGGCGTCACTTCTCAAGAAGTTTAACAGAAAAATTACATCGCTGACCGATGCGCGCTTGCAATCATCAAATCCCCCGCTAAAACGCGGGCCAACGGGTTGGCGCCCCGTCCTGATGCGTGATCCTGCGCATGAGCGACGCGGCCGGAAAAACAGGCGGTCCCAAATGAAGGTTTTCGCAGGAAACTCGAACCGGCGTTTGGCGGAGTCCATTTGCAATTATCTCAATGTGCCTTTGGGCAAGGCAAGCGTCCGGCGCTTTGCCGATCAGGAGATATTTGTCGAAATCCAGGAAAACGTTCGCGGCGAAGACGTTTTCATTCTTCAGTCGACCTCCTATCCGACCAATGATCACCTGATGGAACTGCTGATCATGATCGACGCCTTCCGCCGCTCCTCGGCCAGGCGCATCACTGCGGTGCTGCCCTATTTCGGCTATGCCCGCCAGGACCGCCGCGCGTCGGGACGTACGCCGATTTCGGCCAAACTCATCGCCAACCTGATTACCGAAGCCGGCGCCGACCGTGTTCTCACACTTGACTTGCACGCAGGCCAGATCCAGGGATTTTTTGACATCCCGACGGACAACCTGTTCGCCATTCCGGTGATCGCACGTGACATCAAGTCGAAGTACGAGCTCGAAAATGTCATGGTCGTATCACCTGACGTCGGCGGCGTGGTTCGCGCCCGTGCGCTGGGCAAGCGACTGGGCTCCTTGCTGGCGATCGTCGACAAGCGTCGCGACCGGCCGGGTGAATCCGAAGTCATGAACATCATCGGCGAAGTTGAGGGCAAGGACTGCATCCTGATCGATGACATCGTCGATTCCGGCGGCACCTTGTGCAACGCCGCCGAAGCCCTTCTTGCCAATGGCGCAAAGTCAGTGACGGCTTACATTACCCATGGTGTGCTGTCGGGTGGCGCGGTGGCACGCGTTTCGTCTTCAAAGCTGAAAGAGCTTGTGATCACGGATTCGATCCAGCCGACACAGGAAATTCAGCAGGCTCCCAATATCCGGGTGATTTCGACCGACGCCCTGATCGGCGAAGCCATCAACCGCACCGCCGCCGAACAGTCGGTCTCCAGCCTGTTCGACTGACATCGGTCAGCTCAACAAGACGGCTGCGATACCGGCCAGCGTGGCGGCGCCAAGTAGCACGAACAGGTTGATGTGGAAGCGGAGCAGCGCCACGCTGGCACAAAGCGCAATGGCGAGTGCGGCTATATTAAACGTCGAAACATCCGGAACCGGCAGGGTGAACGGCCAGAACGCGGCCTCGCGCACACGTCCGAACAACACGTGAAGCGCGAACCAGACCGCAAGATTGCAGATCACGCCGACCACGGCTGCGGTGATCGCCGACAATCCGGCTGACAGCCATTTGACCGAGCGCAGCCGCTCGATGTGCGGCGCACCGGCAAAGATCCAGAGGAAGCACGGCGCGAAGGTAAAGAACATCGCCAGCGTTCCGCCAATCAGCCCTCCCGTCAGCGGATCAAGCCCCGCTTCCCGCGCGCCACCGAGAAAACCGACAAATACAAGCACCAGGATCAGCGGCCCCGGCGTCGTCTCCGCAAGCCCAAGGCCCGCCAGCATATCGCCGGGCATCAGCCATCCATGCACCTCCACCGCCTGCTGCCCGACATAGGCCAGCACCGCGTAAGCGCCGCCGAAGGTGACAATCGCCGCCTTGGAGAAGAACAGCGCCATGGCGGCATAAGCATCGGGAACGCCGGGCACGAGAAGCAGCATGGCCAGCGGCGAAAGCCAGATCAGGCCCCAGACAAGAACCGCCCGCAGCGTCGGCCCGGCCAACCCCGGCAAATCGGTGGCCAGTTTCTCCAGATGCAAGATTTCACCTGAAGGCCGGATCACCGAAGCCAGGATGCCGATTGCCCCTGCCCCAAGCACAATGAGCGGAAATGGCAATTTCAACAGCGCGATGGCGACAAACGCCGAGACCGCCAGCACCCAGGCGAGACGCGACTTGAGCGCACGCTTTGACACCCTGATCAGCGCCTCGACGACGATTGCCAGCACCGCGGCTTTCAGCCCGAACAGAATGCCCGCCACCACCGGCAGATCCCCGTGATGGAAGTAAAGCGCGGACAGTCCCATGATCACCACGAAGCCCGGTAGGACGAACAGCAGACCGGCCAGCAGGCCGCCACCAACACCCCGCAGCAGCCAGCCCGAATAGGTCGCCAGCTGCATGGCTTCAGGCCCGGGCAGCAGCATGCAGAAATTCAGCGCATGCAGAAATCGCGGCTCATCCAGCCATTGCCTTTCCTCGACCAGTTCGCGGTGCATCAGCGCGATCTGGCCGGCTGGCCCGCCGAAGGACAAAAGCCCGATGCGCCCAAAGATGCGGAACAGTTCGCTGTAGGATGGCGTCGCAATGGAGAACTCACGCATCGGTGTCAGCCACCGGCTCGACCGGAAGACCGGACTGCTTCCAGGCTTCGAAGCCGCCCTCCAGCAGCACAGCCTCGATCCCCGTATCAGCGAGATAACCGCGCACTGCCTGGCTCACCTCATGTCCATGGACGCAATACGCCGCCACCCTCATTCCCTTGAATTCACCCGCCCAGTTTGCCGCATCGAACGGATGCCGCCAGCGCGCGCCGGGAATTGCCAGACCGGACCCAGATCGTGCTGCGGGCTTTCTGACATCAAGGATGATGATTTCGTCCCCAAGCGTTTCCAGCTCGGTTGCCGATACAGATATTTCGTTGTGGTTTTGTGACATGAGTGCGCTCCGCAAGATCTTGCGTTTTTCGCGGAGCTTGGAGCCACTCCAGCACGTGGTAGGCTCTCAACGGGAGGTCCGGATTTCCCCGTTCGTGAAAACTACTCATGTGGAGTTGCATGGTCAATACGCAGCATTGGAATGCCCCCTCTCGCACTCAGTGCCTCGACCATCTCCTGTGCTCAGCCCGCCGGTCAGGCCATCGCTCTCTTGATGATATCGTTGAGAACCGCGTCCCGGTCCTCTGGCGCCTTGCAGTCCGGGAAGCCAAGTCTGTCGGAAATGTAAAGCTCCGAAAAACCATGCACCATGCTCCAGATCGCCATCACATCGGTCATTGCCGTTGGCTCTTCGAAAGGCGACACGCCTCGCAGCCGGGCGACCCCATCAGCCAGATGCATGAACGAGGCCTGTGCGGCTGCGGCCAGTTCCTCTGATTTGACGTTCGACATGTCGGTCGCGAACATCAGCCTGAACAAGGCCGGCGAGCTGATGGCAAAATCCAGATAGCCGTGACTGGAGGCAAGCAATTGCTGCCGTGCGTCCTTGCTCGTCTCGGCTGATTGTCGCGCCTGCATGGCCGCGAGAAAACGCCTGAAGCCTTCAGTGGCGAGCGCATCAAGCAGTCCCTTTGCATCGCCGAAGTGATGCGCCGGCGCCGAATGGCTGACACCGACATTCTTGGCCACCGATCTGAGCGAAAAGCCCGCAACCCCGGTTTCCGAAAGCACGGCTTCGCCCGCCTTGATCAGCGCCGCGCGCAGGTCGCCATGATGGTAGCTATCTTTTGATTTGAGCATGAGCGAACAATAGCGCGCCATCTGGACAGCGTCAATTTCATCTTGACAATGACAAGATAAAGCCTCAGCCTTGATCTAGTCACTGTCCAGATGGAGTTCTCCCATGCAATCCGACACCCTCTTTCAACTCTCCGGCCCGCTGGCGATGCTCGGCTGGCTGGCCTTGGCGGCATCCCCGCTCGCCCCTCGGCTGACCCAGCTTGCAGCCAGCCTTGTCATTCCGGTCATCCTGTCGCTCGGCTACACCGCTCTCATTCTTGCCAACTGGTCGGGTGCGGAGGGCGGGTTCAGCAGCCTGCCCGATGTCATGCTGCTCTTCACCAATCCGGCAGTCGCTCTTGCCGGCTGGCTGCACTACCTCGCATTCGACCTGTTCGTCGGCGCCTGGGAGGTTCGCACCGCGCGTTCCGCGTCCATCCCGCATCTTCTGGTCCTGCCCTGCCTGGCTCTCACATTCCTCTTCGGCCCCATCGGTCTGCTGGCATTTCTCGGCCTGCGGCTGGTGCATGGCCGGTTCGCAACCCAGACCACCAAAGGTGCCGCATGACCGACATGGCTTTCGCTCCCCTCTCCCGCTCAACCCGGAAGCCCGGCCTGTTTGACGCCGAGCCGCTGTTTGCAGCAACCGGGCTGCTGATCGGCCTGTCGCTCGCCCCCACTTTGGCGGCCATGGCGCTAGACCACAGGCAGTTTCTCGGCGAAAACGTCTGGCTCAAGCCGATCAAGTTCCAGATCGCGCTGACGCTCTATCTGCTGACGCTTGCCTACTTCGCCCGCTGGCTGCCAACAGGCATGACCGCACGCCGCAGCTATCGGCTCTACTCAGGCGTTGTCATCTTTGCGATCGTGGCAGAACTGGCCTGGGTCAGCGGCGCTGCCATGTATGGCGTCGCGTCCCATTTCAACGTGACCACTCCGGTGATGCAGGGCATCTATGGCCTCATGGGGCTCTTTGCCGTCCTGCTCACCTCCGCGACGCTTGTTCATGGCATTGCCATCTGGCGCAATCCCCGGACCGGCCTGGCGCCAGCCCTGCATCTGTCCATTGCGCTCGCTCTGGTTCTGACTTTCATTCTGACGCTGATGGTCGCGGGAACCATGGCCTCGCTGCCCGGTCATCTGGTCGGCACGCCTTTGACGGGAGCAACTGTGCCGATCATCGGCTGGTCACGCGAGGTGGGCGACATGCGGGCCCCGCATTTCTTCGCCACCCATATGATGCATGCATTGCCGGTCGCCGGACTGCTGGCGGTAGCACTGCTGCCGCAACGATTGGCATCACTCGCCGTCTGGGCCTTTGCCATCCTTCTCACCGCTTTCATCACGGCAAGCTTTGCCGGCGCCCTCGCGGGCCTGCCGCTGATCCCGCAGTTCTGAACCGGACGATCCGATATGGCCGCAGCAATCGCCCGGGCAGACGGGCGCTCAACGAAAGCCAATCGACCAAAGCATAAATCGCACAACTGCTCCATCCGCCATGCAGTTCCATAAATGCGTCCTCATCCCGCAGCGCCTTTGACTTATCGGCTTGCGGAAATGGCACATTGCCATTTCCCATGCTGGGCTTGTCGTTCTCCATCTTTGTCTCCTTTCAAAATCCGCCGGGCCGCTCCCTTGACGTGGGCACGTTTTAATGGCTCGGTGCGGGCAATGAAATGAAACGCTTTGAACAGTTCTTTTCATGAATGAAACGAAAATCAGCTGGGACGACCTTCACCTGTTTCTCGCGGTCGCGCGTGAAGGCGGCTTGTCGCCTGCCGCCAGAGTGACCGGACGCAGCGCCGCCACGCTCGGACGGCGCATGCTGGCGCTCGAACGCTCGCTCGGGCGGGAACTCTTCGTTCGCCATGAACGCGGCTATGAGATGACGGAGGAAGCACGCAAATTGCTCGACGATCTGGCCGAGGTGGAAACCCGCATCGCCAGACTGCCTGCTTCATCTGACAGCAAGGACCGACCACTGGTAAAAGTCTCCGCAGGAACATGGACGACCCTCGCCCTGCTTGAAGGACTGGACGACATCACCGGAGAACCCGCCGACATCCGGATCCGCTTTGTGTCCGCCGAAGCCACTCTCGACATTCAACACCGCGAAGTTGTCATTGGCTTCCGCAACCAGCGTCCGACACAAGACGGTCTGGCCGGACGGAAATTGTCACGCGTCGAGTTCGCACCCTTTGCAAGAAAGGATGCGCCCGAACGCTGGATCAAGGTCCTGGCTGACACCCCATCGGCACGCTGGCTCGACAGGATGATCGGCAACGATGCCGTCTGCGAGGTCACATCGCCCCGCAACAGCCTAGACCTGGCGCTGGCCGGCAAGGGCATCGCGCTCCTGCCAACATTCCTTGGTGACCGGCAGAGCGGGCTCAAACGAGCCGGCGGCACCATACCCGAGCTCGACCATGACCAGTGGATCGTCACCCATCACGATGATCGCCATCTGCCTGAAGTTCGCCGGACCATCGACCGACTATGTCAGGTTCTTGAACCGGGGCATCGCTAAGGCCAAGCCTAGTTCGGCTTCAATGGCCACCCTGCCTGCAAAAAACATCCGAATGCCTTGCCGGTGAACCGTCAGCAGGTCGCTGAACCTGCCAAAGCCTTGCAAATGCCCCTCGCAAGCTTGCTTTTGCGCGGTCGCTCGTCTATAGCGGCCACGTCCGTGCAGACACCCTTGGAGGCAACGCGGATGAAGCGCCGGAAACGGCGCTTGATGTTTTTTAGGACCGACGCAAGCCGGTGACCGAAAAACAGCCCCATATAGAACCTCGAAAGGTTATGCCATGAGCAATGCTGCATATGAGCTGAAGGCCGAGGCGCGCGCACAGGTTGGTAAGGGGTCCGCCCGTGAACTTCGCCGCAACGGTTTGATTCCTGCTGTCATCTACGGTGACAACAAAGACCCTGTTTCCATCGCGCTCTCGCGCAAGGATGTGACCAAGAAGATCCACGACGGCGGTTTCCTGACCACTCTCGTGACCATCGAAGTCGACGGCAAGAAGCACTCCGTGCTGCCGAAGGACTATCAGCTTGATCCCGTCCGTGACTTTCTGATGCACGTCGATTTCCTGCGCGTGTCGAAAAACACCCAGGTGACTGTGGAAGTTCCGGTTCACTTCGAAAACGAAGAGAAGTCCCCCGGTCTCAAGCGCGGCGGCGTTCTCAACGTCGTGCGTCACACGGTCGAGTGCAACTGCCCTGCAAACGCCATCCCGGATTCGATCACTATCGATCTTACCGGTCTGGAACTCGGCGCAGGCATCCACATTTCGCACGTCACCTTGCCTGAAGGCGTCGAGCCGACGATCACCGATCGCGATTTCACCATCGCCACCATCGCATCGCCTGCCGGCCTCAAGAGCGACGACAACGCCGCTGGCGGCGACGACGCTTCTGAAGAAGCTGAAGACGAAACCGAAGAATAAGCCGCTTGGCGGATTTTTGAGGGTCTGGCTCCATGTTGCTCATCGCAGGACTTGGAAATCCCGGCCCTCAATACGCCAGGAATCGGCACAATGTCGGATTCATGGCGGCGGACGCAATTGCCCGCCGCCATTCGTTTTCCGGGTTTTCGAAAAAATTCCGGGGTGAAATCGCCGAAGGCACGCTTGCCGGCGAAAAAGCACTGATCATCAAACCCATGACCTTCATGAACCTGTCGGGTGACAGCGTCGGCGAAGCCATGCGGTTCTACAAACTCAGCCCTGCCGACATCATCGTCATTCACGACGAACTCGATCTTGCGCCCGGCAAGCTCAAACTCAAGCTCGGTGGTGGCAATGGTGGCCATAATGGCCTCAAATCCATCGACGCCCATTGCGGCAAGGACTACCGGCGGCTCCGGATCGGGATCGGCCATCCCGGGCACAAGGACCGCGTCAACCCGCATGTGCTGGGCGACTTTGCCAAGGCCGACGCCGAATGGCTGGAGCCGTTGCTCGATGCGATTGCCGACAATGCCGAGCTGATCGCCAAGGGCGACGACGCTGGCTTTTTGAACAAGATCGCGCTGGCCACGGGAGCTGCTGAGCCAAAGCAGGCCAAGCCCGAAAAGCCTGCGAAAGCCGGTGCCGGCGGCAAACCCGCTGCGACGGCAAAATCCCACATCCGGCAAGCCCACAACTCCGCTCAGCCGAAGAAACTGCCGACCTCCGGCCCGATGGCCGACATGCTGAAAAAACTGTTCGGCAACAAGGACGAGTAAGCCGCTTCTGCACGGCGATCAGACAGCAGGACAGCTTATTAGCTGCCTGCTCATTCCTCCGGCTCAGTGGCAAACATCAGCGGGAAACCAGCCTGCTTGGCGAGATCCGTCGCCTCCTTGGCCTTGGTCTCAGCCACATCCTTGGTGCACACCACGATGACACAGCTGCCGAAACGGTGCGCCGTAAGCATCAGGCGGTAGCCGGTGTCCTCGCTCAGACGGAAAACCGCCTTGAGCACCAGAATGACGAACTCGCGCGGCGTGTAGTCGTCGTTGAACAGAATGACCTTGTAGAGCTTTGGCTTCTCGAGCTTCGGTTTCACCTTCTGCTTCGGCGCCACTTTGGTGTTGTTGTCGCTCATCGAAAAAACCTCCTGAGAGGGGTGGAGCGTTGACACACCTTGATACTTGCATCACGGCCGCGGTGTTTCAAGGTGCTGCACCGCGGCGGGGCGTTATCACGGATTACCATGACGCAGCTCACACGATCGTCATTCCCGCTTGAACGGCGAATTTGCTAGGCTCTGAATTGAAGATCAAAGCCCGGAGGAGCGCAAATGACCATGATCGAAAAAGCAGGCAGAACGATAGCCTCGTCATTTCTGGCCTTTATGATCCTTGCGGGCGCGGCAATCGCCGGCGACAAGAACCTGACGTTCCACGGCATAGCGATACAGGGCTACGACCCTGTCGCCTATTTCACCGATCACAAACCGGTCCCCGGCAACCCCGATATCACCGCGGCGCATGACGGAGCGATCTATCAGTTCGCTTCTGAGGACCACAAGGCGGCCTTCGACGCCGACCCGGAAAAGTATGTCCCGCAATATGGCGGCTACTGTGCCTATGGCGCATCTCAGGGCTACAACGCCTCGATCGAGCCTGAGCAGTTCACCATCACCGACGGCAAGCTCTATCTCAATTACAATGCCGATGTCCGCACGCGCTGGGACCAGGACCGAGCCGGTTACATCAGCAAGGCGGATGTCTACTGGGCTTCGCAATAATTTCAGGCAAATCCGGCAAAGCCCGAGCGATTACAGTTCCGCGATGCGCTGCCAGAACAGATCGACAAATGCGTCGATGCCAGCATCGATAAGCTGGGCAATACCAACTCCTGCACCATCCATGAACAGCATCGCGGCAAGGCCACCCAGGACGCAGGACACCACGTAAAGCCGCAGGTTCTTGAGGCTGTCGAGGCGGTAGTACCCGGCATCATCGAATTCCGTGCCCCAGATATGGTCACCCCAACTGTAGTCGCCGGACACGAATATGTTGACCGCCGGTGTATCGGAAATCTTGTCGGGAAAAACGTTGAATACCGCCCGACCAACATGCGCGAGCACGCCAAACAGCGCGAACGCAAAACCGGCGACAACAAAATGCCAGGTGGCAAGCTCGGTTTCCATGACACTCTCTCCTGGAACTGACCGTCGCAGGATCATACAAAAACCTTTCCACCGGGTTGATTGCCCTGACGCCGCAGGGACCGGCGATCTCGGCCGGCCCCTGCTCGCAACAGCTCCTGACGTGGCGCCCGTGACTTACAGGTACATTCCGCCCGACACTTCGATACGCTGCGCGGTCATCCACTGGTTATCGCCCAGAAGGATCGAGGCCACAGCACCGCCGATGTCATCAGGCAACCCCACCCGGCCCATCGCGGTGTTGCTCGCCACCATGGCGTTCAAATCCGCAATATCGCGAACCGCGCCGCCGCCGAAATCGGTCTCGATGGCACCAGGAGCGATTACATTGACGGCAATGCCGCGCGGCCCGACTTCCTTCGCGATATAGCGGCTCAAAACCTCGACCGCCCCCTTCATGGCGCTGTAAGCGGCATAACCCGGCAGGCTGAAACGGGCCAGGCCTGAAGATACATTGAGGATGCGACCACCATCGGCCATCAGCGGCAGCAGCCGCTGGGTGAGGAAAAACACACCTTTGACATGGACATTCATCAGCGTGTCGAACTGCTCTTCAGTTGTCTCTGCAAAAGCAGCGTTGATGCCCATGCCGGCGTTGTTGAATAGGAAGTCGAATGTGCCTCGCTCCCACA
Source organism: Hoeflea sp. AS60 (assembly GCF_038900115.1). Lineage (NCBI taxonomy): Bacteria > Pseudomonadati > Pseudomonadota > Alphaproteobacteria > Hyphomicrobiales > Rhizobiaceae > Hoeflea > Hoeflea sp. AS60. The sequence goes on from NZ_JBBMQP010000003.1 coordinate 126,331, forward strand.
CAGTCCCGAGTGTTTTGGTGAACTGGTCTGCAAAGGCGTCAAAGCCTGCCGTCTTCCCGGTATCGAGCTGCAGGGCCGCAGCCTTGCCACCAAGTGCCTCGATTTCCGCGACGACTTCCGCCGCCTCCTCGGCGCGGGAGAGATATGTGATGACGACACCCACCCCTTGGCGAGCGAGATGAAGGGCTGCATTGCGGCCCAGGCCGCGGCTGCCGCCGGTGATAAGTGCGATTTTGTTGGTCATGACAGGTTCCTTAGGTTGGCTGTGTGCCCTTGTAAGCCGCAGCGCGGGCGAACAGCCTGCCATATCCTCCGGGAGTTCTGCCCATTCCTCCGAAACAGCAAATCCGAGAGTGACCTGCCGCCCCCGAGAGCGTATCTCTTTGAAGTGAAAGGAACACGTCATGACCACGCTGGATTTCGCTCAAAAAGTCGATGAGTTCATCGGCAAGAGCACCGATACCATCAAGAGTTCCGCAACGAGCATCTCTGGACTGTGGGTTCACCGTCAGACAATGCCCAATGCTTACGAAGCGACGATCTATGAGCCGGTCATTTGCCTTAACCTCCAGGGGCGCAAGGAAATCTCCATCGGTGACAGGACGGTGGAATTTGGCGCCGGGCAATCCCTTATCGTAAGCCACGGTCTGCCGGTGATGGCACGGGTGACAGAAGCCAGCCCGGAACGCCCCTATCTGGCAGTCATCGTGGCACTCGACAGCGCAATCTTGCTAAGTCTCAGCGATGAAGTCGGAAACGCCTTTCTCGAAGAGCGCCAGGCGCGATCGCTTTCGACCAACATGACCGATTTCAGGCTGGTTGAGGCGATTGCACGGTATTTCGCCCTCACCTCCGACCCCGTCGAGGCCAAGGTGATGGCGCCCCTCATCCTCAAGGAAATCCATTTCCGGCTGCTTATGGCAAGTCATGGCGGCATGCTCAGGCAGTTGATGCAGCGCGACAGCCATGCCAGCCGGATATCCCGTACCATTGCCAAGATCCGCACTGATTACCGCGCACCACTGGCAGTGGCAGGCCTTGCCGATGAGGCGGGCATGAGCCCGTCATCGTTTCACGAGCACTTCAAGCAGATCACCGGAACCACGCCGCTTCAATACCAGAAGGATCTGCGCCTGATGGAAGCGCGGCGCCTGATCGCCATCGATGGGGTATCGGTATCGTCTGCGGCCTATGATGTTGGCTACGAGAGCCCCACCCAGTTCAGCCGTGAATATTCGCGCAAGTTCGGCACCCCTCCGCGAAACGATGCCTATCGTTCCGCCATCGCGGTCTGAGCGGCCTTCTTTAACCGGGCGAACGCACTAATTTGGCGGCAAGTTGGCAACTCGCCGCCGGATCGCCCCTTGACGCGGCACGCCACATCCATACAAAGCCGCAAGTATCTACTCGAAGGACACCAATTCCATGGGTTTCAAATGCGGCATCGTCGGCCTGCCCAATGTCGGCAAGTCCACACTGTTCAATGCGCTGACGCGGACGGCCGCCGCGCAGGCGGCAAATTATCCGTTCTGCACGATTGAGCCCAACACCGGCGAAGTCGCAGTACCCGACCCGCGGATGCAGAAGCTCGCGTCGATCGCCGGCTCCAAGGAACTCATCCCGACCCGGATCTCGTTTGTCGATATCGCCGGCCTTGTGCGCGGCGCCTCCAAGGGCGAAGGTCTCGGCAACAAGTTCCTCGCCAACATTCGCGAAGTCGACGCCATCGTTCACGTGCTGCGCTGTTTCGAGGATGATGACATCACCCATGTCGAGGGGCGCATCAATCCGGTTGGCGATGCAGAGACCATCGAAACCGAACTGATGATTGCCGATCTTGAAAGCCTTGAGCGCCGCACCGAGCAGACCCGCAAGCGCGCCGGCTCCAAGGACAAGGAGTCAATGACGGTCCTGCCGATGATGGAAGCTTCGTTGAAGCTCTTGCAGGACGGCAAACCAGTCCGCACCATGCTGAAGTCCCTGGCCGCTGAGGACATCGAGATCCTCCAGGGCCTGAACCTTCTGACATCGCATCCCGTGCTTTATGTCTGCAACGTATCCGAGGAAGATGCTGCAACGGGTAATGCGCACACTGAAGCCGTCGCCAAGATGGCCGCAGAACAGGGTGCCGAAAGCATCGTCATTTCTGCAGCCATTGAATCGGAAGTGGCGCAGCTGCCGGATGAGGAATCAAAGGAATTCCTCTCAGCCCTTGGTCTGGACGAAGCAGGCCTCGACCGCTTGATCCGCGCGGGCTACCAGCTCCTCGACCTGATCACCTATTTCACCGTTGGCCCGAAGGAAACCCGCGCCTGGACGATCGAGCGCGGCACCAAGGCACCTGCCGCCGCCGGGGTCATCCACACGGATTTCGAACGCGGCTTCATCCGGGCCTTCACAATTGCCTATGATGACTATGTCACGCTCGGCGGTGAAGTTCCCGCCAAGGAAGCCGGCAAGGCGCGTGACGAAGGCAAGGAATACGTCGTTCAGGATGGTGACGTCATTCACTTCCGCTTCAACACCTGAGGGCATACGCTCTCAAAGCTGAGGCAGCCATTTTGGCGGGGTCGCCGGTGCCACGGTCGGCGCTCACGGGCCGCAAGTGGCGAATTCCCGGCTTGCCTTGGCACACAAACACGCCCGAGCTTGAAAACTCGGGCGCACGGCCGACAGACAAGCGCCGCTGCGTCAGGCCTTCTTGACCGGACAGGTAGATAGACCAATAATCGAATAGAGCGGACAAGTGCCAAACAGGCCGGTCGCGAGCGGGACAATTCCAATCAGCGCAAAGTAGCGCCAGGATGCATCAGGATAGACAAAGAACAACGCGATCAACACCAGGCCTGCGATGATGCGCAGTGCGCGATCCAGGCCACCGACATTTGAATTGAACATTTATAGCTCCTGTTTTTCTTTCATTCGGCAAACACACCGAATTTCAAACAAACTAGAGCATGCAGGAACAAGCGCTTTGACGGGGATCAACATATAAGGCCGATGCGATCGCCAGTCTGTTCAGGCAGGCCAGCGGGACCAAGGCAAAATCAATTAGCCGGATCGGCGCTGACCTTCCATACCTGAATAAATTCCAATAGGTTAGGTTTCAAGCCATACAGAGGAAGCTTCAAATCCATGCCCAAGGACGACCTTCTCCATTTTGAGGACATGCCCCCCGGGAAAGTGTTCCCTCTCGGACCCAAGAATGTCACGGCGGACGAAATCATTGCATTCGCCATGGAATATGATCCGCAGCCGATGCATCTCGATGCAGAAGCGGGCAAGGAGTCTATTCTGGGCGGGCTGGCCGCCTCGGGTTGGCACAGCTGCTCCATGATGATGCGCATGATGACCGATGCCTACCTTCTCCGGACAGCGGCAGAAGGTGCTCCGGGCATCGACTACGTCAAATGGAAGAAACCTGTCCTCGCCGGCGACGTGCTGTCCGGGGAAACACGGGTGCTCGACAGCCGGGAATCGCAGTCCAGGCCAGGCATTGGCATTGTCAGCCTTCGCCATGAATTGCGAAACCAGAACGGTGAAACCGTGCTGGAATCGGAAAACCCGGTGATGATCCGTCTACGGAACCCCGGGAGTGCCAGTTCATGAGTATCGATTCTTCGTTAGAGCCAGGCGCTCGCAGGGAATTGGGAAGCTACGTATTCACCGCGGATGCGATCATTGCCTTTGCGCAACAATTTGACCCGCAACGCTTTCATGTTGACGCGGAAGCCGCAAAGGCCAGCATGTTTGGCGGCTTGTGCGCATCAGGCTGGCAGACTGCGGCGACGTGGATGAAGCTCAACATCGCTGCCAGTGAGGCTGACACAAAGCAAGCGGTCGCCGAGGGCCGTTCACTCCCCGAATTCGGTCCCTCTCCAGGGATCCGTAATCTGAGATGGTTCAAACCTGTCTTTGCCGGAGACGAGATTTCTTACTCGCGCACTGTCAGGGGCACAAGGCCATTGAACTCACGTCCCGGCTGGTCGATCCTCGAATCGTCCGCAGAAGCCCGGAACAAGGCTGGCGAGCTGGTCATGAGCTTTGATTCCGCAGCACTGATCCGGCTCCCTGACGGCATCGACCAAACGACCTGACATCCCGGCGCAGAACACACGTTCAGCGCGACATCTGGCCCACGGATAGCTGCCGCCAGCAGCAGCCTCTTGCAGCTGTCAGTGGCCTTCGTAGGACACCAGCGTGCGCACCTGAACGCCGAGATCCTCGAGCTTCTTGCGGCCACCAAGGTCCGGCAAATCGATCACGAAACAGGCGGCAACGATGTTGGCGCCCATCTGACGAAGCAATTTGACGGCACCTTCCGCCGTGCCACCCGTTGCAATCAGGTCGTCGACCAGAATGACGCTTTCACCCTCAGCCACCGCATCAGTGTGCATCTCCATCTCGTCGACGCCATATTCGAGGCTGTAAGCCACGCGGACGGTGTGGTGCGGCAGCTTGCCCTTCTTGCGGATCGGCACAAAGCCTGCCGACAACTGATGCGCCATCGCACCGCCGAGAATGAACCCGCGCGCCTCGATGCCGGCAACCTTCGACACCCTGAGACCCGCATAGGGATGCACCAGCTCGTCTACCGCACGCCGGAAGGCTCGCGGCGCACCAAAAAGGGTGGTGATGTCACGGAACAGAATACCCGGCTTGGGATAGTCCTTGATGGTGCGGATGGACGCGCGAAGTTCGTCTTCGAGATCAGACATGTTAGCTCCTGTATGGATGTCTCAATGTGCGGCGGGCCCACCCCCTGTGCAAGCCTCTTTCGTGGCCAGGCCAACTCCACGACACGTGCGGCCCATCGGCTCGCCTCAAGTCTGGCAAGCGTCAAGGGGAAAGCACTGAACATGAAAACGCCGCCCGAAGGCGGCGCTTTCGATACAGAACGGATCCTGAGAAAGGGATCAGTGCTCCTTGTTGGAGTACACAGCCTTCTTGGTCAGGAACATCAGCGCCGAGAAGATCGCCAGGAACAGGATCACCATGAAGCCGGTGTGCTTGCGGTCTTCCATGTGCGGCTCTGCTGCCCACATCATGAACGCAGCGACGTCATGAGCATACTGGTCCAGTGTCTCGGGCGATCCGTCATCATAGGTGACATAACCGTCATCGATCGGCTGAGCCATGGCGAGCGCTGCAGCACTGATGAAGTACGGGTTGTAATGCGTGCCTTCAGCAATCTCCACACCTTCAGGTGGCTCTTCATAGCCGGTCAGCAGCGAGTAGATGTAGTTCGGACCGCTCTCGTTGTAGCCGGTGAAAATGTCGAAAATGAACTGCGGGAAGCCGCGCTCGACATACCGTGCCTTGGCAAGAAGCGAAAAGTCAGGCGGAATTGCACCATTGTTGGCGTAGGCGGCCGCCTGGTCATTCGGGAAAGGCGACGGGAAGTAGTCCGCCGGAATGGCAGTCCGGGTGAACATCTCACCTTCATCATTCGGACCGTCCTGAACTTCATAGTTCGCCGCGAAAGTTTTGACCTGGTCTTCGGAATAACCCAGATCTTCCAGTGTGCGGAAGGCGACAAGGTTCATCGAGTGACAAGCCGCGCACACCTCGGTGTAGACCTTCAGGCCGCGCTGCAGCTGGCCCTTGTCATAGGTACCGAAGGGCCCTGAGAACGACCAGGACTGCTCTTTTGGATGATGAATGGGGTAGTGCGGGGTTGCGCCCTCCCCTTCGGCTGCGACAGCCGAGCCCGCGCCAATCATGGCGACCAGAGCGAACGGAACGATGCTTGCAAGAAGCTTTTTCATATCTCGGATCCTTTCCGTCTCGCCGCTCAGCCGCGGGTTTCTGGTGACGCAGCCGCGGATGCCGCAGCCCCGCCATTGCCGCCCTTTTTGGCGAGCACGGCTTCGGTAATGGAGTTCGGCAGACGTTTCGGCGTTTCGATCAGACCCAGCACTGGCAGGATGATCAGGAAGAACCCGAAGTAGTACAATGTCGAAATCTGCGCCATCGTCGTGTAGGTGCCTTCAGCAGGCTTGGCGCCGAGCCAGCCTAGGAAGATCGCGTTGGCCACGAAAATCCAGAAGAACAGCTTGTACCAGGGCCGGTAGACCGCCGAACGAACCTTCGAAGTGTCGAGCCAGGGCAGCACGAACAGCACCGCAATGGAGCCGAACATGGCAAGCACGCCGCCAAGCTTCGAGTCGATCGGTCCGATATTGAAGGTGATGGCGCGAAGGATCGCGTAGAATGGCAGGAAGTACCATTCAGGAACGATGTGCGCCGGGGTCTTCAACGAGTCCGCAGGGATATAGTTGTCCGCATGGCCGAGGAAGTTCGGCATGAAGAAGATGAAGTAGGCGAACACCATGAGGAAGATGCTCATCGCCAGACCGTCCTTGACGGTTGCATACGGCGTGAACGGCACGGTGTCGGTCTTCGACTTCACTTCAACGCCGGTCGGGTTGGTCTGACCGGTCACATGCAGCGCCCAGACGTGCAGGATCACAACGCCGGTGATCATGAACGGCAGCAGGTAGTGCAGCGAGAAAAAGCGGTTGAGTGTCGGGTTGTCGACCGCAAAGCCACCAAGCAGCAACTGCTGAATCGGCTCGCCGATGCCCGGGAAAGCCGTGAAGAAGCCGGTGATCACCGTAGCCCCCCAGAACGACATCTGGCCCCAAGGCAGAACGTAGCCCATGAACGCTGTTGCCATCATCAGAAGCAGGATCACGACGCCAAGGATCCACAGCACTTCGCGTGGAGCCTTGTAGGAGCCGTAATACATGCCGCGGGCGATGTGGATGTAAACTGCGACGAAGAAGAACGACGCGCCGTTGGCATGCATGTAGCGCAGCAGCCAGCCGGAGTTCACATCGCGCATGATTTTTTCAACCGACTGGAAGGCGATCGCGGTGTCAGCCGCATAATGCATCGCCAGCACGATGCCGGTCAGAAGCTGCACCACCAGCATCACCATAAGGATGCCGCCGAAAGTGTAGGCGTAGTTCAGGTTCCGCGGCACCGGGTAGGAGACGAAACTGTCATGCACCATCCGCATAAGCGGGAGGCGTGCATCCATCCACTTTCCGAAACCGGTAGCGGGCTGATAGGTCGAATGATCACTGCTCATGGTCTACTGCCCCTTAACCGATTTTGATGACGCTGTCAGACACGAAGGAAAACACCGGAACCGGCAGGTTTTGCGGCGCAGGACCCTTACGGATACGGCCAGCCGTGTCGTAGTGCGAGCCGTGGCAAGGGCAGAACCAACCACCGAAGTCACCGGCCTGTCCGAGCGGAATGCAACCCAGGTGGGTACAGACGCCGATCATCACCAGCCAGTTTTCCTTGCCTTCGCCAGCCGAACGATCAATGTCGGTCGCCTCGGCCGCACCGGAAATATTTGCGTTGCGCGCAACCGGATCCTTGAGATCGGCAAGCGCAACAGCTTGTGCTTCCTCGATTTCAGCTTCGGTGCGGTTGCGGATGAACACCGGCTTGCCGCGCCATTTTACTGTCAGCGACATTCCCGGCTCCAGGCTCTCGACGTTGACCTCAATCGAGGACACCGCAAGTGTCGAAGCATCCGGACGCATCTGGTCGATGAACGGCCAGGCGAAACTGCCTGCGCCGACCACGCCCGCCATTCCGGTAGCGATGTAAAGAAAATCGCGACGGGTCGGTTCGCCCGTGCCTTCGCTTTGTGTCATTGGCTCACTCACGGCTCAACGTCCTCTTCAAGCTGCGTCTGGACAAGTATCCCGTCTCACTGCCCCACGCAGATCCACTTGGTCCGCTATAGGCAGATTCGGCCACGAACGACAATGCGGCGGAATTCTGTCAATCGCGCGGTTTCTATGCGGGATAGAAGGAGAAGTCCAGACCAGACAAGAGCAAAGGGGCACAATGTCGCGGGGAAATTGGGCCAACTACTCCGCGGCTTCATCAACACCAATGAATCCGCCTGACTGACGGGCCCACAAATCGGCGTAAAGCCCGCCACGCGCTATCAATTCGGCATGGGTGCCAGTCTCGAGAACCCGGCCATTGTCCATCACCACGAGGCGGTCCATGCGGGCAATCGTCGAGAGCCGGTGTGCAATGGCAATCACGGTTTTGCCCTGCATCAGCTCATCCAGATTTTCCTGGATCGCCGCTTCGACTTCCGAATCGAGCGCTGATGTGGCCTCGTCCAGCACCAGGATCGGCGCGTTCTTCAGCATCACCCTTGCAATGGCGATTCGCTGGCGCTGGCCGCCTGACAGCTTGACCCCGCGATCACCAACATGGGCATCAAGCCCCTTGCGTCCGCGTTGGTCATATAGCTGGTTGATAAAATCGAGCGCCTCGGCCCGCCGCGCCGCCTCAAGGATCTCCGTGTCATCGGCGTCTGGACGGCCGAACACGATGTTCTCGCGGATCGACCGATGCAGCAGCGACGTATCCTGGGTCACCATGCCGATCGAGTGACGCAGCGATTCCTGGTTCACGCTGGCAATATCCTGGCCATCGATCTCGATCCGACCCGATTGCAGGTCATAAAACCTCAGCAGCAGATTGACGAATGTCGATTTGCCCGCGCCGGACCGGCCAACGAGGCCAAGTTTTTCCCCGGGCGCGATCATCAGCGACAGGTCGTCGATCACCGGCCGCTCGGCGTTGTAGCCGAAACTCGCCTTGTCAAACCGGATGCCTGCCTTTTGAACCACAAGCGGCTTGGCATCGTCTCGATCCTCAAGGCCAATAGGCCGCGCCACCAGCTCGGCCGAATTCTGCAGCGTGCCGAGATTGCGCATCAGCCCGTTGAGCTGGGTCATCATCCGTCCGAGAAGCATGTTGAGCCTGAGAACCAGCGACAGCGTGAACGCGACCGAGCCGACCGAGATGGCGCCAGCCAGCCACAGATCGATGGAAAAGCCAGCAATGATCGCAATCATCAGCCCGGAGAGTGCGGCCAACGAGGCGCGAACCCCGGTCAGATGCCGCGTGAACGGCAGAATGGTGGCAATGAACTGATCAAACCCTTCACGGATATAGCGGTCATTGTCTGCGTCACGCGCGTAGAGCTTGAGCGTCTGGATGTTGGAATAGCTGTCCGTGATCCGCCCCGTCAGCATGGCGGAAGCCTCCGCACTTGCCCTGGCGTGACGGCGGATACGCGGCACGAAGAACCGGGCCAGCAAGCCGAACACCACGATCCACACGAGAACCAGCGCTGACAACCGCCAGTCCAGCTGCGCCACCAGCGCCATGGTGGTGACGGTGTAGATCATGATGAACCAGACCACCTGCAGCAGCGAGACCATGAAATCGCCGGTGGCCTGGCCCGCCGACCAGACCTTTGAGACAATGCGGCCTGCAAAATCGTTCTGGAAAAACGCCAGGTTCTGCCGCGACACATGGGAATAGGCCTGCCATCGCACGAGATTGAAGAATCCCGGCACCACTGCCTGCTCCTCAACCAGCGCCGCGATGGTGACCACAGCAAACCGCGCCAGCACCACAACAAACAACATGAAGGCCAGCGCAGGACCATGCGCGGCGATCAGTCCGTCCCATCCTGCAGCGGGTTCCGACGCATCAAGCACATCGACCAGCTGTCCGACGAAATAGAATAACGCCGCCTCGAGCAGCGCCACCAGCCCGCCAAGCGCCAGCATCGCGGCAAACGCGCCTTTCGCCTGTCCGACATAGTGCCACAGGAATTTGCGCGTCGAATTGGGCGGCCGGTAACTCGAACGCCGGACAAACGGATCAATCCAGCCTTCAAAAAGGTCAAGCAGTGGTCTGAAAATCATGGTCGACAGAATAGAGCGGGCGACGGGTTTGGCAATATGGACATCACCCTACTCCGCCGCCGTCGCATCTTCGTGCGCGTCGATGAACCCGCCCGATTGCCGCGACCACAGGTCGGCATAAATGCCACCTGTCTTGATCATCTCGTCATGCACGCCGGTTTCCACGATCTCGCCCTGGTCCAGCACCACCAGCCGGTCCATTTGCGCAATGGTGGATAGCCGGTGCGCAATCGCGATCACGGTCTTGTTCTCCATCAGCGCAAACAGGTTCTCCTGGATCGCCGATTCCACCTCCGAATCGAGCGCAGACGTTGCTTCGTCGAGCACCAGAATCGGCGCGTCCTTGAGGAAAACGCGCGCGATGGCGATGCGCTGGCGCTGGCCACCCGAAAGCTTGACCCCGCGTTCACCGACATGAGCGTCCATTCCTGTGCGCCCGGCCAGATCCTCGAGACCTTCAATGAAGTCGAGCGCATTGGCCTTGCGCGCCGCCTCGATGATCTCGGCCTCCGTCGCCTCTGGCCGCCCGTAAGCGATGTTGTCGCGCACCGAGCGGTGCAACAGAGACGTATCCTGGCTCACCATGCCGACCTGGCCGCGCAGACTGTCCTGGCTCACCTGGGAGATATCCTCGCCGTCAATCAGCACACGCCCGGATTCCAGATTGTAAAACCGGAGCAGCAGATTGACGAGCGTCGTCTTGCCCGCACCCGACTTTCCGACAAGACCGATTTTCTGACCCGGCTCAATCGTCAGAGACAGATCTTCGATCACGCCGCTCTGCTTGCCATAGTGGAACCGGACATTGTCGAAGATGATGCCGCCCTTCCTGGCCACAATATCGTTGGCGCCTGGCTCGTCGACCACGTCATGCGGCTGAATCATCATGCTCATGCCGTCCTGAACAATGCCGATATTCTCGAAAAAGCCCGAGACTTCCCACATGATCCACTGCGACATGCCGTTGATCCTGAGCGAAAGCCCGATGACGACAGCAATGGAGCCGACCGAGACAATGCCGGTCATCCAGAACCCGATCGACATTGCCGAAACGAGGAACACCAGAACACAATTGTTGAAGTACACGAGCGATTCAAACAGGGTCACCTGGCGCATCTGCCGGTGCACAGCATTAAGGAACATGTCCATGCTTTCCTGCGCGTAAGCCTCCTCGCGGCCTGCGTGGGAAAACAGTTTGACTGTCGAAATATTGGTGTAGCTGTCGACCACTCGCCCCGTCATTGCCGAGCGGGCATCGGCCTGATCAGCAGAAATGCGTTTGAGCTTCGGCACGAAATGCATGATCAGGCAGATATAGATCGCCAGCCAGATCAGCAGAGGCAGCACCAGCCGCCACTCGGCGCTCGCCACCATGCCGATCATGGCGATGAAGTAGACCGAAACAAAGACGAACACATCGAGCAGCTTCATCACCGACTCACGGATCGACAACGACGTCTGCATCACCTTGGTGGCGACCCGACCAGCGAATTCATTGGAAAAGAAGCTCAGACTCTGCCTGAGCAGATAGCGGTGCATCTGCCAGCGCGCGATCATCGGGTAGTTGCCCAGAAGGGTCTGATGCACAATCAGCGAATGCAGCATCACCGTGATCGGCAGGCCGACAAGCAGCACGGCACCCATCAACACAAGTCGCAACCATTCACGCTGCAGGAACCCTTGCGGGTCGGTGTTGGACAGCCAATCGACAATCGAGCCCAGAAATCCGAACAGCATGACTTCGCCAATGGCAATCAGCGCGGTCAGGACAGAGAGGACGATCAGCCAGGGTGCGGCTTCCCGCGAATAATGCCAGCAAAAAGCCACGAGCCCTTCGGGCGGCGCAGTCGGCACCGCCTCGGGATAGGGGTTTAGTCGACGTTCAAACCATCCAAACATGGATGTCTCCTTGAAGAACTCCGCATGCCGGCATCTCGGATGCACCGGCAGGACAGAGAGTCAGGCTAAGGTCACGAGAGGATGACTGCCGCCCGGCGATTCGGGCACGAAAGCTGACTTGTGAAACTGAAACCGCGTTAGACCTGTATGTTCAGCGTGGCTTTGCCGCTGCAAGAAAGCTGGTATCGATGATGCGCATGTCAGCCTCCGTCAGGTTCGCGTTGAAGATGCAGCCATTTAGACAGGATTTGCCAATTCCGCCAGATTGCGCCGTCAGTTTTTGCTCCATGACCTGACATCCTTGCTTGATATTGTGATAAAATGACCACAGAAACCGTCTCCATGACCAAACCTCTCATCGCGCTTTACCAACCCGACATCCCCGGCAATACCGGATCCATCCTGAGGCTCGGCGCCTGCCTTGGCCTCGGCGTGCACATCATTGGCCCTGCAGGCTTTGACATGACCGACCGGTCGCTCAAGCGCGCCGGGATGGATTACATCGAGATGGCCAACCTCACCCGCCACGACGGATGGGAAGAATTCGAGATCTGGCGGCAGTCGGAAAGCCGACGCCTGGTGCTGATGACCACACAATCCGCCACGCCCTATATCGACGGCAGCGAGGAGACGATCATGGCCCGTGACGTGGTGCTGTTCGGACGAGAAAGCGCGGGCGTCCCGCCCAAGGTCCATGAGGCCGCCGACGCGCGTCTGACGATTCCCATGGTCGAAGGCCGCCGCAGCCTCAACCTCGCCATGAGCGTCGCCATCATTGCCGGCGAGATCACCCGGCGGTTCGGGCTGTAGCCAAACACGCCATCAGTCATAGCTGACCACCTCGAACTCGATGCCGTTTTCATCCTCGAAATAGAAGCGGCGTCCGGGCTCGTAATCGGCATGGTTGAACGTCGCATACCCCTGCGCCTTGACCTTGACCTCAACGGCATCGAGATCATCGACCACGATGCCGATGTGGTTCATCGCACCCGTCGCATCCCCGCTTGAGGTACTTGGCAAGGATCCGTCCTTAGGCGTGAACACCACCAGATAGTCATCGTCCGAGCCAACATGGATCGACTGACCGCCACTGCGCGCGGCTCCCTGCCAGCGGACCTTCCAATCAAACACCTCGCACAGCCATCTGGCAGTTGCAGGTGCATCTGGAACGGTAAAATTGACATGTTCGAGAACGGCTTGGGACATGGTCCTACTCCTGAAATTCGCGTGATTGCCTAACTTTGGAACCATGCTACTTTCTCAAGTTAACTTGAGGTCAAGAGGTTTTTTCATCATGCCCGCAAACAGCAATCAGGGTCTCCTCACAATCGGCGAAGTGGCCGGCCGTACCGGCCTGGCGGTCTCGGCGATCCGCTACTATGACGATCAGGGGCTGGTCTCGGCGCGGCGCACGCCGGGCGGAAAGCGCATGTTCATCCGCTCCGACATCAGGCGCCTCTCTTTCATCCTGATCGCGCAACAAATGGGATTTTCGCTCGAGGACATCCGAACCCAGCTCAAGCAATTGCCGCTCGAGCGCACGCCAAACAAACGCGACTGGGAAAAGATCAGCCGCGGCTTCCGGGCCCATCTCGATGCCCGCATCGGCATGCTCGAACGGCTGCGCGACCGCCTCGACGGCTGCATCGGCTGTGGCTGCCTCTCGCTCAAAGCCTGCAAGCTCTACAATCCTGACGACCGCGCCCGCGAAACCGGAACCGGGCCACGGTTGGTGGTGCAGAAATCTGTGAAGGGGAGTTGAGACTGAATTCGAGTTGGACGATCAATCTGCAGTCGGCAACCGGCGCATGGTGAATTCGATCGTGTCACCCTCGCCCGGCAGTGAACGCCAGCTTTCGACTTCGGTCCAGTAGGCGGCCTTCGGCCAGGTGGAAAACCACTCCCGCGCCTTATCGCGCGCCTGGCCCCGGCTTAACCGATAGGTCTCGCGCACGAAGCTGCCAGATGATTGACCACCGGATTTTTCCTGGCGCGCACGGGCGATCTCCCGGCGCAGCCCCTCGAGCGGGGGGCGTTGCTGATACCGTTTCATGGTCCTTCCTCGGCCTTCATGGCTCCACAGATAGTAACCCAAAACATTTTGCTCGGCGAGTCTCGTCTCGACAGCCGCAATCGGGAGCTAAGGTAAGGTTTCATCGAACCAACTCTGCTGCTATGACAGGTCAAAAGCCAATACGAGGAAGCCCTATGCAACGCCCAAGCCTGCCGGTCGGCCTGCCCGACGACATCGAGGAAAAGAAGACCAAAGCGCGCCAGTGGTTTGAGCAGCTGCGCGATCAGATCTGCCAGAGCTTCGAGGCACTTGAGGACGAAGTCGACAATCCGCAGTCGACCGGCGAGCCGGGGCGCTTCGAGCGCACGCCCTGGCAGCGCGACGAAGGTGCCGGCGGCGGCGGTACCATGTCGATCATGAAGGGCCGGCTGTTTGAAAAGGTCGGCGTCCATACCTCAACAGTCCACGGCGAATTCTCGCCCGAATTCCGCGCCCAGATTCCGGGCGCCGACGAAGACCCCAGGTTCTGGGCCTCGGGCATCTCGCTGATCGCGCACCCGACCAATCCGCATGTGCCGACCGTCCACATGAACACCCGCATGGTGGTGACGACGAGCCAGTGGTTCGGCGGCGGCGCTGATCTCACGCCTGTTCTCGACAATCGCCGCACCCAGACCGATCCTGATACGCAGCTGTTTCACCGCGCCATGGAAATCGCCTGCACCCGCCATGCGGTCGCCGATTACCCGAAATACAAGGCCTGGTGCGAGGAATACTTCTTCCTGCCGCACCGTGATGAACCCCGCGGTATCGGCGGCATCTTCTACGACTGGCTGCACACAGATGACAAGAACGGCGGATGGGAAGCCGATCTTGCCTTCACCCAGGATGTTGGCCGGGCGTTTAACGTGGTCTATCCGAAGATCGTGCGGTCCAATTTCAACAAGCCCTGGAGCGAGGCAGAACGCACCGAGCAATTGATCCGCCGCGGCCGCTATGTCGAGTTCAACCTGCTCTATGACCGCGGCACCATTTTCGGGCTGAAGACCGGCGGCAATGTCGCCTCGATCCTCTCCTCGCTGCCACCGGTGGTGATGTATCCATAAGAGAGAACCGGGCTTCCATGATTTGCGCGACGCTTAAATCCTGCGCAGCGCTTCATCGACCATATGGTTTGCGATCTTCATGCGGATGGTGGCAGCCTCTCGCCATTCCGCGGGCGTACGGTCCGGGTGATTAAGCCGGGCGAAGCTTCGGCGTTTTGATTGAAGCTCGGCCGCTGTATCAGAGGCCAGCAAATTTATGTCCTTCGCAACCTCCTCGGGGCTTAGCCGTTTGAAGAGCGAAGTGTCGATGGTCGGTTTGGGTTTAGCCTTTTGCAGCGGCGGCTCTTGCGGGAGCTGGGGAACAAGTGTGTCGGTGTGACAAGCCGAAGCGGCCAACCCGGGCTGTTCCCTGCTTGGCCAGGGTTGAGCCCTGAGACCAGCCGCAATGAAACTCGAATTCCAGCCGTGCCGTGCTGACCATGACCCTGATCTCTGGGTCGAGGTGTCTTCCTGTTCATGGCTCACGCGATCCAGAACGGCTTCGAACGAACTCAAACCCACAATCATCCCTGAATCCTGCAAAAGGAGCGAAATCGTCATGTTCACTGCTAGGGAAACAAGGTTAACACTTTCGAAAAATTGACAGAGGCCAGCATGATCAGTTTGATCGCCGGGCAAACGATTAGGGCGAAAATCGAACAGCACACAAAACGTAAGCCTCAATCTCAATCGAGCTCCGCCGGTGGTGGTTTACCCGCAAGCGGTCCCCGGTCCGGGGTGCGTCAGTGGCGTTTTTGATGTAGGATGATTTACCGTCGGCCGGTGCGCCGGCTTGGGCGGGCTCTTGAACTTCGACATCGAAAAGAGGAGACAGCCATGAAAACCTTCCATTGCGGATCCCTCGTTCCCGGTTGCGACTGGCACACGCGGTCTGACAGCGAAGCAGAGATCGTTTCCCGCACCGTTAACCATCTGCGACAAACCCATGGCGAGACCATCATCCGTCCATCGATCGTGGAGCAGATCAAGCAACGGACGCTTGAGGAGACTGACGCCGCCTGACGGGGCGCCGATCATCCATCCCGTAATCAGTTCTTGGCTTCAAGCAGCGCTGTCTTGTCGAGAGTGAAATTGCTCTCGACCCAGCGCTGTTCAAGCGCTGAAAGGTGCTTGCCCATATCAGGGCCGGGCTCGACGCCCAAAGCGATGAGATCCGCGCCGGCAACCGGGAAGACCGGTTGCTCCCAACTCAGTGCCCGAGCAAGATGACGGCTGTGCCCTGCGGTATCGGTCAGCGCTGAGGCATCGATCTCGGTGCGGCTGCGCGCGGAAACCAGCGACAGCCGGATGCGATCGCCGAGCGGCTGGACGCCATGACGGTAAAGCAAACGGTCGAGCGCCGTGATTGCCAGCGTCGGCGCAATCGCCGGCGCCTCCGCCCATTTGACCAGCCGGTCGGTTTCGGCGCGCGACATTTTCAGCCTGGATGAAAGCTCACCCATCCGCGCCACATCCGGCGGTACCATGGCCATCAGCCGCAGCATTGGATCGGGTTCCCAATCGAGCGCGGTTTCCGCGGCAATCAGCGGGCCGATGGAATCAATGCCCCATTTTTCGCTCTCGGGCAGAACCGCAGAAAGCACGCCCGACTGACGCATCCATAATAATGCCCGCCCCGGATCGCGCGCCTTGAGCAGGGTCTTGAGCTCTTTCCAGACCCGCTCCGCAGACAGTTTTCCAAGCCTGTCACGCGCTCTGGCGCAGGCTTTCAGCGCTGCGGCATCGGGCCGGCCGGTGCCGTAGTGGGCAAAGAAGCGAAAATAGCGAAGCACACGCAGATAGTCCTCGGCAATACGGGCGTCGGCGTCCCCGATGAACCGCACGGTGCGGGTCTCGATATCTTCCAGCCCGCCGACAAGATCGATGATCGTGCCAGCCTGATCGGCATAAAGCGCATTGATGGTGAAATCCCGCCGTTCTGCGTCTACCTGCCAGTCCTTGCCAAAGGTCACCTTGGCGCGCCTGCCGTCGGTTTCGGCATCATGACGCAGCGTGGTGATCTCGAACCCGCGGCCGTCGATCACCAGCGTCACGGTACCGTGCTCGATGCCGGTCGGCACCGCGCGAATGCCTGCAGCTTCAGCCCGCTTGACCACCTGCTCGGGCGCCCAGGTCGAGGCCAGATCGGTATCGGTGACCGGCAGGCCCATCAGGGCATTGCGCACCGCGCCGCCAACCACGCGTACTTCCTCGCCGTCCTGGTTGAGCAGCGCAAAAATTCGCGCCAGCGCCGGATCGGTGAACCAGCTCTCGTCAGCCACGTTCGCTTCAGTGCTCATGCGTAAAGTCTTTCATACAATGTGCGGATGATCCCGGCGGTAACACCCCAGATATGATGTTCGCCGTAGGGCATGACATAATAGTGCCGCTCGATGCCCTCCCAGACGCGGCTTTCGCGCCGGTGGTTGGCCGGATCCATCAGAAATGACAGTGGTGTTTCAAACACCGCGTCAACTTCATCAGGGTTTGCAACAAGGGTGAAGCCCGGCCGCACCACCGCAAGCACCGGCGTGATCCGGAAGCCTGTGGTGGTCATGTAGACCGGCAGCCGTCCGACAGGTTCGACGAACTTGCGATCCAGCCCGATTTCCTCTTCGGCCTCCCGCATGGCTGCAATTTCCACGCTGCCATCTTCCGGATCAACCGAGCCGCCAGGAAACGCCACCTGCCCCGAATGCCTGCGCATGGCGGTCGAACGGCGCGTCAGGATCACTTGCGCTTCAGGCCCGGTATCTGTGACCGGAACCAGAACGGCAGCCTCTCTCAGCTTGGCGCCGACCAGTCCCGAAACCATACCGGGATTGAGCACATGATCGCCATGTCCGAGATGCGCCGGCTCAGACCCGAAAGCGTGATCGGGATTGTGGTGCTGCGCACGAAATCTAAATCCGTTGGCGTCGAACCCTTGCGGCATGGTGGACACGGTATCTGTCAAACACCCGCCTCCAGCCTGGCCATCGGCATCACCGGAAACACCGCGCCGGCTGAGCGGATCGCATACATCGCCTCGCCATCGATCTCCACTTCCTCGCCCAGCGCCAGGAGATCGTAGGTCACAGCCCGGTTGACCAGCGCTTCCAGCCGGCCACGCACCATGAGATAGGGCTTGAGCTGATCAGTCTCGCCGGTGACGACGAATCGCAGCGGATTGTCCGGCCCGGCGCGCACGACATCGCCGACATTGGTGCGGAAAGTCAGCACCTGGGAGCCATCTTCTTCGCCCACAGTCATCTCGACACCCAGAAAAGGCGCATCAACGACGCGGATTCCGATCTTTTCCACAGGCGTGACCAGATAGGTCTTGTCGTCGTCATCGCGCCGCAAGACCGTGGAAAAAAGTCGCACCAGGGCCGGACGCCCGATCGGGGTGCCCATGTAGAACCAGGTGCCATCTGCACGGATTTCCATGTCGATATCGCCGCAATAGGGCGGATTCCAGTGCTCAACCGGCGGCAAACCATCCTTGCCGGCGTTCCGGTCGCCCTGGGCGCGCGAAATCAGCGCGGCAAGATCGTCCGCATCTGATTTCGTGTTGGTCCTTGTTTTTGCCATTGTCCTGTCCAGCTATGGTTAAAGGTAACCAGATAGTCATCTGAAGGGCTCTTGTCAGCCTTTGAGCGTAGAATAAGCTGTTTGCCAGCCACGAACCAGAACGCGCGGAGAGACCCATGGGACGCATCGACACTGGCGCAAAGCCAATTGACGACAAGGCAGTCATCGCTGCCGCTGAACAGGCGCTGGCGGAAATTTCCGCGATCAAGCAGGCCGTGTCCGACGTCATCTTTGGTCAGGAAAGCGTGGTGGAGCAGACCCTGCTGGCGGTTCTGTCCGGCGGCCATGCGTTGCTCGTCGGCGTCCCTGGTCTTGCCAAGACCAAGCTGGTGACAACGCTCGGCACCGTTCTCGGTCTCAATTCAAACCGCATCCAGTTCACCCCCGATCTGATGCCGTCCGACATTCTCGGCTCGGAAGTCATGGACCAGGACGAGACCGGGCGCAGGTCCTTCCGCTTTGTTCCGGGCCCGGTGTTCACGCAACTGCTGATGGCTGATGAAATCAACCGCGCTTCGCCGCGCACCCAGTCGGCGCTTCTGCAGGCGATGCAGGAATACCATGTGACCGTGGCGGGAGCCGCGCACAACCTGCCGCGCCCCTTTCACGTGCTGGCAACGCAGAACCCGCTTGAGCAGGAAGGCACCTACCCGCTTCCCGAAGCCCAGCTTGACCGCTTCCTGATGCAGGTCGACGTGCCCTACCCGGAAATGGCGGCTGAACGTCGGATCCTGCTCGAAACCACCGGCTCTCAGGAGTCAGTGGCACGACCCGCCATCACCATGGAGCGGCTGGCCGAGATCCAGGCGCTGATCCGTCAGATGCCAGTGCCCGAATCGGTGGTCGACGCCATCCTCGACCTTGTCCGTTCCGCGCGGCCCGGCCATGGCAACGCCAAGGTCGACGAAACAGTCTCCTGGGGTCCTGGCCCGCGTGCTGGTCAGTCCCTGATGCTCTGCGCCCGCGCCCGTGCGCTTTATGATGGCAGGCTTGCCCCGTCGATTGACGATGTGCGCGCGCTCGCCGAACCCATCCTGCAGCACCGCATGGCGCTGACCTTCTCGGCCCGCGCAGAGGGCATAGGCATTCGCGACGTCATCGCCGATCTTATCACCCCGAAAGCGGGGTGAGCCGATGGCCCCGATCGGCCAGCTGACCCAGCAGACCGCGCGGCTTGATGCGCTGGCACGTGCCCGGCAGCGTGCAGCACTGTTGCCCGATTGCCTGGCCGAAGCCCGTCGCGTCGCCAATACCGTGATTGCCGGCTGGCATGGCCGCCGCAAACGAGGCATCGGCGAAACCTTCTGGCAGTTCCGGCCTTATGTCGACGGTGAATCGCTGTCACGCATCGACTGGCGGCGCTCGGCCCGCGATGACAACCTCTATGTCCGCGACCGTGAATGGGAAGCCGCTCACACGATCTGGCTTTGGGCCGACCAGTCGCCCTCCATGCTCTACAAATCCGATGTCGCGCTTGTCAGCAAGGAAAGCCGCGCCCTTGTGCTGATGCTGGCGCTCGCGGAAATCCTGTCGCGTTCCGGCGAACGTGTCGGCTGCCCCGGCGTCATGGAACCTGTTGCTTCCAGAAACGCTGCGGAACGACTTGCGCTGGCTCTGGCCCATGCACCGATACAAACCGCCCTTCCCGATCTGGGTCAGATCGGGCGGATGAGCGATGTCATCCTGATCAGCGATTTTCTTGATGCCGACGACACGCTTGAAACCTGCATCGGACCTGCCTCAAGGCGCGGAATTCGCGGTCACATCATCGAGGTTTCCGATCCGGCTGAGGAAACCTTTCCCTATACCGGACGCACCGAATTCCGCGATCCCGAAACCGGTCAGAAGCTGATCGCCGGCCGCGCCGAAACGGTCGCTGCGGACTACCGCAAAGCCTGGCTTGCCCGCCGCGAGGCGCTGGGACAAGGCGTGCGGCGCATGGGCTGGAGCTTTCTCGCCCATCGCACCGACCGGCTGGCATCCGAAGCCCTTGCCGCGGCGCACGGCCATCTGTCCGGCATTCCGGCAGCCAAGAAGGCGGCATTGTCATGATTGCAGGCATCCCATTGGCCTTTGGCGCACCGGCGATCCTGTTCGGACTTCTGGCCCTCCCGGTGATCTGGTGGCTTCTGCGCCTGACCCCGCCGCGCCCGCAGGCCGAACCATTTGCACCGCTGGCTATTCTTGCCCGCGTGCTCAAGGCCGAGGAAACCCCGTCCCGCAGCCCCTGGTGGCTGACCCTTCTGCGTTTGCTGATCGCCGGACTTGTGATCCTGGCGCTTGCTGAACCGGTGCTCAATCCACGCGACCGGGCCTTGTCATCGAACGGCCCGCTGGCGCTGGTCATCGACAACGGCTGGGCCACGGCACCTGACTGGCAGGCACGGACCGAGGCCGCCGAAACGCTGATCGCGGAAGCCGAGGATCTCGATATTCCGGTGTCGATCGTTTTCACCGCCAACCGCCGCCATGACGCGACGCCGACCAGCTTCGAGCGCGCCCGGGATCAGCTGCGTGCAGCCAAGCCGCAACCGCTGCGCCCCGAGCGCAGCGCATCTGTGACCGCGCTGATCGCAGCACTGGGCCAGACCCGGCCCGGCACAATTGCCTATATCTCCGATGGCATCGACACCCCGGACGCCACAGATGCATTCAGCCGCCTCTCCGCGCTCGAGGCCTCGGCGATCCGCATCATAGGAGCAGACGACACCAATGCGCTCGCTCTGACAGGAGCTGATAATGGCGCCGAAGAACTCAGCGTGACCGCGAGCCGTCTGAATTCCACGGACGCGGCAAGCTATGGATTGACCGCGAGCGACGGCAAAGGCCGCGAAATTGCCGCCGGCGAAATCCGCTTCGACACCGGCGAAGCTGAAGCAACAGGCACGATCTCGACGCCCTTCGAGATCCGCAACGACATTGCCCGCCTTGATGTCACCGGAATTGACACTGCCGGCTCAGTGCGGCTGCTCGACGACAGTTTCCGCCGCCGCCGGGTGGCACTGATATCGGGAGAGGCAAGAGACATTGCCCAGCCGCTGCTCTCGCCGCTCTACTACATAAATCGTGCACTCTCGCCCTTTGCCGATCTGATCGAGGCCGACAGCGAGGAAATGTCCGTTTCAATCCCGAAACTGCTGGAGCAATCCCCCGCAGTGGTGGTGATGTCGGATATCGGCACGCTGCCCGAAGACGTGAGCCAGAGCCTGAATGAATGGATCGAACGCGGCGGCACGCTGATCCGCTTTGCCGGCCCGCGTCTGGCCGCAGCCCCGGGCAATGATGAGCTGCTGCCTGTGCTGTTGCGCAAGGGCGAGCGCGAACTCGGCGGCGCCCTCTCCTGGATCGAGCCGCAGCCACTGGCAAACTATCCCGCAACCGGGCCGTTTGCCGGGTTGCCGACACCGCGCGACATCACCGTAAGGCGTCAGGTTCTGGCCGAACCCTCGGCTGATCTTGCTGCCCGCACCTGGGCAAGCCTTGCCGACGGCACCCCTCTGGTCACCGCCGCCGATCGCGGTGCTGGCCGGATCGTGCTGTTCCATGTCACCGCAGAGGCGAGCTGGTCCAACCTTCCGATCTCGGGCCATTTCGTCGACATGCTGCGCCGCGTGGTGCAACTGTCACGCGCGGTCTCGGGCGGCGGCGAAGCCGGATCTGGCATCCTTCCGCCATGGCGTCTGCTCGATGCCAACGGCGCGCTGCTGCCGGCAAGCGGAGACGCAAAGCCGCTTGACCTTACCGACCGCACGGCCGTTGTGCAGGCAGGCCCCGACAACCCGCCGGGTCTTTATGGCGGCGAAGACGGTTTCGTCGCACTCAACCTTTTCAGTGCCGATGAGACCTTGGCCCCGATTGCCATCCCCGAGTTCGAAGCGCCGGTCACCCGCTCAGCCATCACCGGCGACAGCACTGTTGATTTCAGGCCATGGCTGTTTGCAGCGGCCCTGTTCGCCTTGCTGGTCGACACGCTGATTGTGCTGCTGCTCAACGGCGCCTTCCGTCGCAAGACATTCAAACAGGCGTCTGCTGCAGCCCCTGCGCTTTTCATCGTCGGCCTGTCGCTGGCAATGTTCACTGCCCCTGGAACAGTCCGTGCCCAGGATGCCCAGCCCGGCGACGTCGATCTTCTCGAAAGCCTTGATCGCACCCGTCTGGCCTATGTGATCACCGGCGACGAAGAAGCCGACAGAACCAGCCAGGCGGGTCTCGACAGCCTGTCAAACTATCTCTTCAGCCGGACCGCTCTCGAGCCCGGCACAGCGATTGGCGTCGATCTCGAGACCGCACCGCTGTCGCTCTATCCGCTGATCTACTGGCCTATGAGCGAGGATGCCGATACGCCGTCGCCGGAAGCCATAAGCCGGCTTGACGCCTACATGAAGAATGGTGGCTCGGTGCTGTTTGACACCCGCGACCGGATTGTTGATCTCGGTGGCGGCTCCAGCGCTCTGACGGTGAGACTGCAGCAGATCCTTGCCGGCCTCGACATTCCCCCGCTTGAGCCGGTTCCCGCCGATCACGTGCTGACAAAATCCTTCTTCCTGCTCGACACTTTTCCGGGCCGCTATTCCGACGGCCCGCTCTGGGTGGAGGCAACGCCTGAAACCAACGACCCGGCAGAGCGCCCTGCGCGTACCGGAGACGGCGTCTCATCGATCCTGATCACCGGCAATGACATGGCAGCGGCCTGGGCGCTCGACGATCAGGGGTTTCCGATGTTCTCCACCATCCCCGCCGATCCCTGGCAGCGCGAATACGCCTATCGCGCCGGGGTCAACATCGTGATGTACATGCTGACCGGCAACTACAAGGCCGACCAGGTGCACATCCCGGCACTGCTTGAACGGTTGGGGCAATAAGATGAGCCTGGCATTTGATCCATTCCTGCCACTGCCCCTGATCCTGGCAATCGCCTTTGTCGCGATCCTGCTTGTTGGCTGGGCCATTGCCAAGCGGATGCGCGGCGCTGCCCTTCGCGCGCTGGCGCTTGCAGCCCTCGTTCTGGCGCTGGCCAACCCGGTCGCCAATTTCGAAGACCGTGAACCGGTCACCAGCGTGGTCGCCATCGTTGTCGACCGCAGTCCGAGCCAGATGAGCCCGGACCGCACCGCAAGGACCCATGCTGCGCTCAAGGCGCTCACCGAGCGCATCGCCCGGTATCCGACCTTTGAAGCCCGGGTCATCGAATCTGTGTCTGATCCTGATGCGCAGTCGCCATCCACCCGCCTGTTTGAAGCACTGTCCTCCGGCATTCGCGATGTTCCAAGTTCCCGGCTTGCCGGCGCGGTGATGATCACCGACGGACAGGTCCACGACGTTCCCGGCTCGCTCTCGGCGCTCGGCCTGGACGCGCCGCTTCACGGGCTGATCGTTGGCGAGCCGGATGAAATCGACCGAAGGGTCGACATCGTACGCAGCCCCCGCTTCGGCATCGTCGGCGAGGACCAGGAAATTGTCTACCGCGTCAATGAAGATGGCGCCGCATCCTCCGGCACTCCGGTCAATGTCACTGTTCGGGTCAATGGCGAAGAAATTGCCACTGAAACTGCCCCAACAGGCCAGGAAAGCTCGTTTTATCTCAACCTGCCGCGCGGCGGCGAGAACATCGTCGAGTTCAGCGTTGATCCACTGGATGGCGAGGTAACCACCGCCAACAACCACACGGTCACCCTGATCGAAGGCATTCGCGAAAACCTCCGCGTGCTGCTGGTCTCCGGTGCGCCGCATGCCGGTGAGCGCGCCTGGCGCAATCTGCTCAAATCCGACGCCTCTGTGGATCTGGTGCATTTCACCATTCTGCGCCCGCCTGAAAAGCAGGACGGCACGCCGATCTCCGAACTCTCGCTGATTGCCTTTCCAACGCGCGAACTGTTTGTCGAGAAGATCGATGAATTCGACCTGATCATTTTCGACCGCTACCAGAACCGGGGCGTGCTGCCGGTGCTCTATTATGATTATATCGCCCGCTATGTCGAAGATGGTGGAGCCTTGCTGGTTGCCGCTGGTCCCGAACTTTCTGGAATGGAATCAATCGCGGAAACCCCGCTGGCGCCGGCGCTTCCTGCCGTGCCAACCGGTGATGTCACCAATGCGGGTTACTATCCGCGATTGTCGGACGATGGCCGACGTCACCCGGTCACAAGAATGCTTCCCGGGGGATTGAACGAGCCTCCAGCATGGGGCCGCTGGTTCCGCAGTGTTGGCGTTCGCGACACCGTTGGTGATGTCGTCATGCGTGGCGCGGACAATGAACCGCTTCTGGTGCTCAACCGCTACGGTGAAGGCCGGGTGGCAATGCTTTTGTCCGATCACGGCTGGCTCTGGGCGCGCGGCTTTGAAGGTGGCGGTCCACATGTGGCGCTCTACCGGCGTATTGCCCACTGGCTGATGAAAGAACCGTCATTGGAAGAAGAGGCTCTCAGAGCAACCGCCAATGGCAGAACGCTGGTCGTCGAGCGTCAGACCATGGGCGACACCACGGACCCTGCTACCATCACGCTGCCTTCGGGTGAGACCCGTGAGGTGATCCTGGCGCCAGCCGGCGACGGCCTGTTCCGGTCCGAACTGGTGCTTGATCAGCCAGGTCTTGTCCAAGTCACCTCCGGAGATCTGCGGGCACTGGCCCATGTCGGCGCCGTCGATGCGCCGGAATTCCGCGCCACCGTTTCGACCACCGATGTGATAGCCCCGCTGTCTAAAGAAAGCGGGGGCCTGACAACACGGGTCAATGCAGCCGCCACCGATCTTCCGCAGATACTGCCAACCCGGTCAGCGCGCATTGATGCGGGCGAGCGCATGGGCCTGCGCGCAAGCAACGAAACCGTGCTCAAGGGCGTACGTTCTGTGCCGCTGTTTGGCGGCTTCCTCGGCCTTGCCTTGATGATCCTGGCGCTCGGCGCCACGTGGTTCCGCGAGGGCCGCTGAAACGAAAAAGGGGAAAACCGCGATGGTTCTCCCCTTTGTTCCAAGCCGATTTCAGGCCGGTAAAGCGTTTATGATCAACTGGCCTTCGACATTACCTTGTCGTCGACGAAATAACTCATCTGATCTTCGGCCCAGGCCTTGATGCCATACTTCTGAACTGTCTTGCGCATCATCGTCATGCGCTGCCGGCGCTCTTCCTCAGGCATTTGCAGCGCCTGCTCAATGCCCATGTCCATGGACCGGTGCGAGAACGGATTTGTAATGACGGCGGAGGACAGTTCAACCGCAGCGCCCGCAAATTCCGAAAGGACCAGCACACCGTCGCCATCGACGCGGGCTGCAGCATATTCCTTGCAGACCAGGTTCATGCCATCGGCCAGCGGCGTGATCCAGCAGACATCAGCCAGCTGGTAATAGGCAATCAGATCCTTGAAAGGCACAGCGGTCGAAATCAGCGCCACCGGCTGCCATTCGAATGAACCGAAAGTTCCGTTGATCCGGCCGGCCACCTGTTCGATCTCGCCCTGGATCTCTTCATAGGCGGCCATGCTTCGATTGGCACCAACAGAGACATGCATCAGCCGCACATTGCCGTGCAATTCGGGGTGGGCGTGCAGAAGCCGCTCATAGCTTTCA
The DNA here is from genome assembly GCF_038900115.1 of Hoeflea sp. AS60. Lineage (NCBI taxonomy): Bacteria > Pseudomonadati > Pseudomonadota > Alphaproteobacteria > Hyphomicrobiales > Rhizobiaceae > Hoeflea > Hoeflea sp. AS60. The sequence continues at coordinate 152,229 of NZ_JBBMQP010000003.1, forward strand.
AGCTGCTGAACACCACCCTTGGTGTAGTCGGTGCGGCCCACCGACAGGATCAACTTGCAATCGCCGAGTTCCGAGCGGATGGCGGCCGCATTTTCGCGCGTTTGGTCTGAAGCCGCCAGGTCCTGGATGAAGTCCCAGTCGATCCCCACCGGGGCACTGGAAATCTTGATCTCGCGACCCTGATACATCACCGCTTCGGGCACGCGCCGATCTGAAAGCGCCGTCCCTTCCCAGATGAAATCGGGATTCACATCCTTGCGCGTGACCGGGCCAACGTCGAGAAGGCTCTGCGCCACATGAACGAAGTTCACGGCGTAACGCGGAATATGGAAGCCGACCACATCACAGGCCAGAAGGCTCTCGACGATCTCGCGCCGCCACGGCAGAACGTTGAACATGTCGGCAGATGGGAAAGGCGTGTGATGGAAAAACGAAATCCGCACATCGGGCCGCAATTTGCGCAAGTAGCCTGGAACCAGCCAGAGATTGTAGTCATGCACCCAGACCACAGCGCCGGGGGCTGCTTCCGCAGCGGCGGCTTCTGCAAAGGACCAGTTCACTTCACGAAATGTCGGCCAATCAACCGGGTCGTAATTGTAGCGTTCCTTGAACGAATGCAGGATCGGCCAGAATGCTTCCTTCGAGGTGATGTGATAGAAACTTGAAACCTGATCAGGAGTCAGAGGTAGACGGGTGACGGAGTATTTTCCGTAACTGTCTTCAATTTCGATGACGCGCTCAAAATCAGGATTGGAAGCATCTTCGGCCAGTTTCCAGGCAACCCAGGCGCCTTTGTCGACACGGCCAAAAAAGCCCTTCAGCGTCGGAACGATGCCGTTGGGGCTTTTGTTTTCCTTGAAAACGATCTTTCCGTTTTCTTCGACTTCCTCGTAGGGTTGACGGTGATAAACGATGACAAGATCGCTGGCCATGAACTCAATATCCTTTTGGTAGTTCGTGCATGTCGAACGCACGAATAGCCTCCAGTATGCCCGCAGCGCCGTGCGCTTGCGCCATATGAAGGTGCTCGAGATGAGCAACGCGCTCAACCAGAGAAGGTTCCGAATTTCCTACCGCGACTGCGGGCAAGCCGCATTCGAGCATGGAAAGATCGTTGAGCGTGTCGCCGGCGCACAGAACGCGGGTTGGCTCGATTTCCAGATAGTTCACCAGCCTGCGCAGCGATGGTCCCTTGCTCACGCCATCGGGCAGAACATCAAAGAACCGGTTGTCGGAAATCAGCCATTGATGCCCCATCTCCTCGATGATCGAGCAGGCGGAATCGTCAAAGTTGGCGGAATCGAGATCGTAGCTGACGCGGTAGCGGAAATTGGTCGGCTGCAAGGCAAGGCCCGGATGGCCATCTAGTCTGGCGCGGACGATTTCGCCTGCATTGCCCCACCGTTCAGCAATCTCTTCTTCCAGATGCAGGATCGGCGAGACACCGTCTTGCTGAGACACGGTGGCAATGGTCGTGCCGACATCGCCCACCGCATAGTCCGGCCACGGCACCCCTCTTTCAGAGCAGAGCTCACCGATGAATTCCGGATCCCGCCCGGTGACGAAAATCAGCCCGACAGTGTCGCGATTGTCCTCGATCCAGCCATAGAGCCGCTTGCGGTCTTCTTCGCTGCCGCCAAGAAATGTGCCGTCGAGATCCGTGGCCAGCACGAATTTTCGGGTGTTCAGCGCATGGCTCGCTGTGGATATGGAGTTCATTGGACGACGTCCCCTGTCAGAGCGTGGGGGTGATCGATATAGATTGACAGCCCCCGCCTCTCGCCTTGAATTGGTCGCGACCAGTACTCGGCAAATGTTTCCTTCACATCAGCACCCTGATGCAGGATCCGGTACACGCTTTCGCAAATCGGCATGTGGATGTTCATCCGCCGCGCAAGGTCCATGACGGAGACCGAGTTCACCTCGCCCTCCACCACAACCGGTCTGCCTTCGAAGCACTGATCGCGCGGAATGCCCTTGCCGAGCTGAACGCCCAGCGACATGTTGCGCGAGGTCTGCGAGGAGCAGGTCAGCGTCAGATCGCCAGCGCCTGCAAGGCCTGTCACGGTTTCTCGGCGACCGCCGAACACGTCGGCAAGCGTCTTGATCTCGTCCATGCCGCGAACGATCAGCGCTGCCCTTGTGTTTTCGGCATAGCCGGAGCCGGTCATCATTCCGCAGGCGATAGCGATGACATTCTTCACCGCACCGCTGACCTCGACGCCGACCAGATCATCAGAAATATAGGGCCGGAAAAAATCCGACCCCAGCGACAGCGCCAGACGCGCCGCTGGACTGGAAGCGGTATCGAGCCTGTCGGCATAGGAAAACTGGAACGCGATTGTCGCCGCCGTCAGGTGGCCGAGTGCAGTCTCGGTGGCAAAGGTCGGTCCAGACAAGGCCCCGATCTGATGATCCGGCAGCATCTCCGATGCGACTTCGCTGAGCAGATATCCGGAACCGGCTTCAATCCCCTTGGCACAAAGCGCGATCGGAACCCCTGCCGCAAGATGCGGTCGCATCTGGGTACAGATATCGCGCAAGGTCCGCGACGGTGTAACCAGCAGCACCGCCTCCGCCCCTGCCAGCGCCTCCGCCATATTGGTGGTCGCAATGATTCCCTCTGGCAATTCGATACCCGGAAGGTATCGGGGATTTTCATTGCCGTTGTTTATTGCATCGACGGTAGCCTGATCTCTTCCCCATATGGCCGTGGTTCGGCCGGCGCGGCGCGCCACGGAGGCCAGTGCGGTCCCCCAGGCTCCCGCACCGATAACGCAGATTTTAGCGTAGGGACGTGCAGGAGAAGACAGGTCGTCGGCTTGTTCGCCTAGATAAGTCATGGGGTTCTATTTAGGCTGCCTCGTGCTGCAGCGCAACCTCTTGGCTGCTGCAACGCAACCCCGACAGGCAAAAACCTGTAGATCAAGCCCCGGCAAAGGGAACCGGAACCTGCCCTTTGCCGCACCTGAACGCCAGGCCGTGTGAGCAACTCCAGACCCTACGGAACGACAGTGCCGACCTGAGTGCCTCTAGCTGTCGCGGTGGCGGATCTCACCGGCAAGCGCCATAGGATCAACACCTCCGTAGCAGGCCGCCAGCAGCCGGCGTGCATCGAACGGCCCCGGCATGGTGAGCGCGCCGGGCTTTGTCGGTGCAAAGCCGAGCGGTGCATAATAGGGCGGATCACCAACCAGCAGAACGGCATGGCTGCCGCCTTTCTGCGCCGCAGCCAGAACAATGCGAACCAGTTCGCGTCCGATGCCGAGGTTCTTGTGCGACGGCCGAACCGCTAGCGGCCCAAGCAGGTGGCCCTCCACTGTGCCCGCATAAATCGGCGTCATGCGAACAGACGCGATGATTTCCCCCCGGTCACTGGCAACAAATGAAAGCTGCTGGTCATGGGGGCCCTGTTCACGCACCCTTTCAGACGAGCGCACGAACCGGCCCGGCCCAAAGGCTTCTTCATTGATGTGATTGATGACCGCGTCGTGAGAGGCGTCTTCGGTCAGAAAGACAATATCCTGGAAAGTCATGATGGTAATCCGGAAAGAATCGACAAGACGTGTTGAACCGCCCCACATATCGAGCAGGGGAAATATCTGTTCAGCGTCGTCGCAAGGCCGTGGCAGGCATCCGGTTATCCTTCTTGTCCTTCGCCCATAGCAAAGCTTCTCCCCGTCGTCCAATGCAAAACGCACCGTTCACCCTATCGGCCTTCGCTTTTTGAGCTCGCGGACTTATGTCTTGTCAAAAGGAGAATGCAAATGGGAATGCTTGTAGATGGCGTCTGGAAGGACGTCTGGTACGATACGAAATCGACAGGTGGTCAATTCAAGCGCTCGGAATCGGCGTTTCGCAACTGGGTAACCGCTGATGGATCAGCCGGCCCGTCAGGCGTCGGTGGCTTTGCGGCCGAAGCCGGTCGCTATCACCTCTATGTCTCGCTCGCCTGCCCCTGGGCGCACCGCACGCTGATCTTCCGCAAGCTCAAGGGTCTGGAAGACGCGATCTCCCTGTCGATCGTGGATCCCTACATGGGCAAGAACGGCTGGGAGTTTCATGAACGCGATGGCGGCACCAGGGATCACCTGGGTGGTGCAGATTATCTCTGGCAGGTCTACACGGCAGCCAAATCCGACTATTCGGGCCGGGTGACGGTTCCTGTTCTGTGGGACAAGAAGACCAACACCGTGGTCTCAAACGAATCCGCTGAAATCATCCGCATGCTCAACTCCGCCTTCGATGCGATTGCCAAGCCTTCGCCCGATTACTACCCGGCGGCGCTTCAGTCGGAGATCGATGAGATCAACGAGATCGTCTACAACACGGTCAACAACGGCGTTTACAAGGCAGGCTTTGCCACGACCCAGGAAGCCTACGTGGAAAATGTCGATGCCCTGTTCGACACGCTCGACATGCTCGACAAGCGCCTGCAGAAGACCCGGTATCTGGTGGGCGACACGCTGACGGAAGCGGACTGGCGGCTGTTTACGACGCTTGTCCGCTTTGATCCGGTCTATGTCGGCCACTTCAAGTGCAACATCCGCCGCATCGCTGACTATCCTGCGCTGTCGGGTTATCTGCGCGAACTTTACCAGATGCCCGGCATTGCCGAGACCGTGAACATGGATCACATCAAGAACCATTATTACGGCAGCCACGACACCATCAATCCGACCGGCATCGTGCCCGTCGGCCCGGCGCTTGACCTGCTGGAGCCACACGGTCGCAACGGCTTGCCGAAAGCCGCCTGAGCGCTCTCCCATCGCCCTCCGTCAGGGGCACGACGTTGATATCTCGTATATTGAATACCATATCAATGAGTATCCCTGACGGCAGGTGAACCTAGGAGACAAAGCTATGGCCTACACAATCGACAGAGCATTCAGCGCGTCCTCGTTCGATGACATCACCGAACGGACCCGCAAGGCGCTTGCGGACCATGGTTTTGGTGTTCTCACCGAAATTGATGTTGCTGCGACGATGAAGAAGAAGCTCGACGTCGACATGCCGAGCTACCTCATTCTCGGTGCGTGCAACCCGTCCATGGCCCATCAGGCCATCGGCATCGAACCCCGGATCGGCGCAATGCTCCCGTGCAATGTCATCATCCGCGACAGCGGCAATGGCGAAGTGACAGTCAGCGCGGTTGACCCGGTCGCCTCCATGCAGGCTGTGGCCAACGACCGTCTGACAGAGGTCGCCGGCGAAGTCCGAACCATGCTCGATAACATGGTTCGCGACATCTGACCCCTTTGGGGTCGGTTGCCTTTCGGCCTCAGGTCTTGATCTTGTAGCCGGTCTTGAAGGTCCAGCCGATAATTCCAAGACAGATGAACATGAACGCGGCGATCATCATCAGGCTGACGCCGATATTGATGTCGGCAGTCCCGTAGAAGGCCCAACGGAATCCGGAGATCAGATAGACGACCGGGTTGAACAGGGTCACCGTCTGCCAGATTGGCGGCAGCATCGAGATCGAGTAGAAGCTGCCGCCGAGAAACACCAAGGGCGTGATCACCAGGAGCGGCACCATCTGCAGCTGTTCGAAATTCTTAGACCAGACACCGATGATGAAGCCAAACAGGCTGAACGATATGCAGGTCAGCGCCAGGAACGCCAGCATCGCACCCCAGTGCAGGATCTCGAAATCGACGAAGAATTCGGCCGTTCCAAGAATGACCAGCCCGATCAGCGCCGATTTGGTGGCCGCAGCGCCGACATAGCCAAGCACGATCTCGACGAACGATACCGGCGCGGTGTGCAACTCGTAGATCGACCCCAGGAATTTTGGAAAATAGATCCCGAACGAGGCGTTTGAAATGCTCTGGGTCAGCACCGAGAGCATGATCAGACCCGGCACGATGAAAGCGCCGTAACTGACGCCATCGATCTCGTCGATGCGCGAGCCGATGGCTGCCCCGAAGACGATGAAATAGAGCGACGTCGACAGAACAGGCGAAATCAGGCTCTGCGAAAGAGTGCGGAAAAACCGCGCCATTTCAAATGAATAGATGGATTTTGCTGCAAGAAGATTCATGACTTGTCCTCAACCAGACCGACGAAGATATCTTCGAGCGAGCTTTGTCGTGTTTCGACATCACGCAGGATGAGGCCGGCCTTGCTCAGGTCCGCAAACAGCGACGCAATGCCGGTGCGTTCGCCATTGGCCTCGTAGGAATAGACCAGCGTCTGCTCGTCTGCCAGATAGTCGAGATTGTAACGAGCGAGCGCTTCCGGAATTTTATCGAGCGGCTGCATCAGCTCGACCCGCATCTGCCGCTTGCCCATGCGCTGCATCAGCGTTTCCTTCTTCTCCACCAGAAGCAGCTCACCACCGCGGATCACGCCGACCCGGTCGGCAATCGCTTCGGCTTCCTCGATGTAATGGGTGGTCAGGATGATGGTCACGCCATCTTCCTTCAGCTGCTGGACGACGTCCCACATCTCCTTGCGCAATTCCACATCGACGCCAGCGGTAGGCTCGTCGAGAAACAGCACCCGCGGCTCGTGACACAGCGCCTTGGCGATCAGCACCCGGCGCTTCATGCCGCCAGACAATTCCATCGTCTTGGCGTCTTTCTTGTCCCACAGCGACAGTTTCTCAAGAATGCTCTTGAGCAGCGCCGGGTCATTGCGCTTGCCGAACAGGCCGCGGGTAAAGCGCAGCGCGTCAAGCACGGTCTGAAACGGCTCCAGCGCAATTTCCTGCGGCACCAGTCCGATCAAAGACCGGGCCTGGCGATAGTCGCTCACCACATCGAAACCGCCCACCTTGGCAAACCCGGAGCTGGCATTGACCAGGCCGCAGATGATCGAGATCAGCGTCGTCTTGCCGGCCCCGTTGGGCCCGAGAAGCGCCAGGATCTCGCCCTCGTCGATCTCGAGATTGACATTTTTCAGCGCCTGAAAGCCGCCATCATATTGCTTGGATAGGTTCTGAACCGAAAGAATCGCGGTCATGGTCTTCTTTTCAAAATGAACGGAATGACCCGGCAGCTGCACAATGGCCGGAAAGGGAGAGCAAGTTTCACAAGTTGCCAAGAGTTAAGCGCTCACAGCCTGTGTTCAAGTGCCGCAGGGCAAAGTCGTGTCAATTCCTGTCAGCAGCCTTAGCCGCGACGAGCCTATGTCGAGATACAAATCGGCACGCTCCAGTGTTGACGCGCATCACCATTTCTCGCTGATGGCCGCACGACCGGCCAGTTCCTCGAGCCGTCGCCATGTCGCCGGCGTCACCCCGTCCGGCAGCGCATCGAGAGCGAAAAATCCGCTTTCGACGATCTCCCGGTCCGCAAGCTTCAGTGCTGTCTGCGTGACCCTGCAACGGTAGAAAGCCACATGATCGCGGCGGCTGGTGCCGCTGTTGAAATAGACCGCGAACAGCTCCGCGTTTCCGATGATCTGAAGATTGCCCTCTTCGCTGAGCTCCTTGATCAGCGCATCATTCAGCGTCTCGCCGCGTTCGACACCGCCACCGGGCATATGCCAGCCCGGCACATAGGAATGACGCACCAGAAACACCCGGCCCTCATCGTCAAAAGCTGCGCCGCGAACCCCCAGCGTCATGCCGCGCGAGAGCGCAAACCAGATGTGAACCACCCTTGTTACCAGCCGCGCCCGCCAGTTTCGCATCTCGGGCGGCGGCGCAGTCTTGCCATCCACCGCTTGCGGCGCTCTCGCAGGATCGCTATTGCTCACATCATGTTCCGACTTGCTCATCTTTCCGATATCCATCTCGGCCCCCTGCCACGGGTGACCATGGTCGAACTCGCGTCCAAGCGCATCACCGGCTATGTGAACTGGCATCGCAATCGCCGCAAGCACCTTTTTGGCAACACGCTGGAGAATGTGCTGACCGGTCTGCGTCTGTCGGCACCCGATCATGTGGCGATCACCGGCGATCTGGTCAATCTGGCGACACGGACCGAAATCGAGGTTGCCCGGCTCTGGCTCGAGACCCATTTCGATCCGCTAAAGACCACTCTGGTGCCCGGCAATCACGATGCCTATGTGCGCGGAGCGCTGGGCAGGACCACGGCTGCCTGGCGGCCTTGGCTGTTGTCCGACAGTCCTGCGCCCGACGGCTCGCTGTTCCCGAGTTACCGCCAACGCGGGCCCATTGCGCTCATCGGCCTGTCGACCGCCAACGCCACGCTGCCCTTCATGGCCACCGGCGATTTCGGCCGCAAGCAGGCGCGCGCGGCAGGGCAACTGCTCGAAAAGGCCAAGCAGGATGGGCTCTACCGCGTGGTGCTGATCCATCATCCGCCGGTGCGGGGCGCAGCCAAATGGCACAAGCGGATGCGCGGTATCGGCCATTTTTCAAAGATGCTGAAGCAGCACGGCGCCGAACTGGTGCTGCATGGTCATACCCATCTCGATACGCTGCACCATCTCAAGGGCCGTGACGGACCGGTTCCGATCGTGGGCATTGCCTCGGCAAGCCAGGGACCGGGCGGTCGCAAACCGATGGCAGGTTTCAACCTGTTCGAGATCGACGGCGAACCGGGCAACTGGCAGACCATTCATCGCCGCATGCAACTGGGCACCGATGGCCCCGGCCTGATCGAAAATCCGGAAGGTCTGATAAGGTTCGAAAGAGACCTTAGCTGATCATTGCCGACAGCCGGTCCCAGAAGGCCACCACAAGGGCGGCAGCGCCTGCGACACAGCCCAGAATGAACCATGACGCGCCAAGCACCAGACCGGCACCGCCGGTGCGTGCAGAAGCGGACGCCGCGGGTGTCTTGACGGGCGCAGCGCTGGCAGCAGGCTGTGCCGGTTGGCTGACAGCCACATCCTGTCGGCTCTCTTCCTGCTCGGAAAACGCATTCATTGCACGAGGCATGGCAGCAGGCGCCGGTTCGCTGGCCTCATCCGACACCGCATTTCCTGCAGCACCGGCCTTCAGCGATTCGAAATCGCCCTCCAGGATCCGTTCACGCTCTATCACCCGTTCGGCGATGTAGCGTCCGACCGAATCCGCCGTCGCCGCCATGTCGCTGGTATCCGACATGATCACCCGGCCAAGCCGCGTGTCGCGGACAAAGCGGAACACCCGGCGGTCATGGCCCATGTGCACATGCGCAACCGCATCTATCCACAGCCGCGGCTGCAGGCCGGTGGAAATGCCAAAATCAAACCGGTCGTCGCTCGGTTCGATATCGCCGAGCATCGGGCGGACTTCGTCGGCCAGCAGTTCCAGCCGGGCGCGATCGGCGTCACGCATGTCGACGACCACGTCGGTGCGGTCAGCAGCGGCGATCTTGACCTCGCGCACGATATCCGACAGGCGGCGGTCATTGGCTGGTGTCTTGGGTCGGTCGGTCATGGCAATGTTCCGGACAGGGTTGGTTAACAACTCCTTACCACAGACCGGCGTTGATGGCGACAATGCGGCAGCGCCCGATTGTGGACGTGGTAAAGGGCCACAAACCGGGCTCAGCCGCGGTTTGCACCGGATTCACGCCCCTGTGTGGGCAAGCCTACTGCCGGTCGTCAGGCGCCGCTGGTCAGCGCCTGCCCCAGCACCCGGATGATCGCGTCAGGTGATTCCTCGGGCAGCATGTGGCCAAGCTCGGGCAACACGCTGAAAGCGAAGGAGGCAGGCAGCGAACTTGGCGACGGACAGGGCAGAACCGTGTCCTCGGTGCCCCAGATCACGAAAACGGGCATCGCAAGGGCCGCAAGCGCATCGCCCGGCAACACGCCCTGCCCCTCCTCCGCCCCGTTCGGGAACATCGCCTGATAGGTCTCGTCCAGCGCCTCGAGCTGACCGGGCTTCGAGCGGGCGGCGACACAATGCGCAACCACAGCCTCGGACATCACAAACCCCGGCGCCGACATCTCGTTGAGACATCCACGGATTTCGGCCTCGGTCGTGGCCTTGGCATAGCGATTGAGCAGATCGGCATTGATCGCCTTCGCCATGCCGCCGGGCGCCACCAGTGTGAGCGATTTCACCCGTTCAGGCGCACGCATGGCCATCAGCGCCGAAACCGCGCCGCCCATCGAGTGCCCGCCGAGATGGAACCGGTCGACGCCTGCAGCCTCAAGCCCCGCGAGAATGGCCTTGGCCATCCTGCCTGCGCCGCCACGACCATCAGCATTGAGCGAGCCGCCATGCCCGGGCAGATCAACCGTGATCACCCGAACCGTGCCCGGCAATCCGGCCTTCACCGCATCCCAGGTGGAGCCGTCGCCGCCAAACCCGTGCAAGAGCACCAGCGGAATACCGTCTTCGGGTCCCGAAATATCAAGGTGAAGTTCGCTCAAGCTGCTCTCCTTCCAATGCATGTCGCGTCAAATTCGTTCAGTTGCACGATAAGTTACATGCACCATTTCAAACTGTCGCAGTCAAAAACAAACCGCCGCGCCTGGTGGGGCGCGGCGGTCCATTCATGTCATCTCAGCTCTTGGCAGCCAGCGCCCGGTTGGCCGCCGATACCACCGCTTCGAGCGACGCCGCCACGATGTTGGTGTTGACGCCCGCGCCATAGAGCTTGCCCGTCGGCGTTTCCATCTGCATGTAGCAGATCGCCGCCGCATTCGATCCGTGCTGCATCGAATGCTCGGAATAATTGGCCACCGTCAGCTCGATGCCGAGATAGGCGTTGAGCGCGTTGACAAACCCGTCGATCGGGCCGGTGCCGCGGCCCTCGATGCGCCTGGTCTCGCCATTGTCGGTGATCTCGGCCGAGACAATGCGGATGCCCTTGTTGTTCGGGTCGGTGTGTGTGTGATGATCGACAAACCCGAGCCGCGAACCCGGCTGGCTGACATAGAGCTCCATGAAGCTCTCGTAAATCCGCTTCGGCGGAAGCTCCACGCCCTCTTCATCGGTAATGCGCTGGATCTCCTCACGGAACTCCACCTGCAGGTTGCGCGGCAGGTCGAGACCGTAATCCTCCTTCAGGATATAGGCGATGCCGCCCTTGCCCGATTGCGAGTTGATCCGGATGATCGCCTCATAGGAACGACCCACATCGGCCGGGTCGATCGGCAGGTAAGGCACTTCCCACTCGGGCTTGTTGGCCTGGCGGATCGCCTTGATGCCCTTGTTGATCGCATCCTGGTGCGAGCCGGAGAACGCCGTGTAGACCAGTTCGCCGACATAGGGATGCCGCTCGGGGATCTTCATCTCGTTGGAATATTCAAACACCGCCTTGATCCGCTCGATGTCCGAGCAGTCAAGCTTCGGGTCCACCCCTTGGGTGAACATGTTCAGCGCGAGCGCAACCACATCGACATTGCCGGTGCGCTCGCCATTGCCAAACAGCGTGCCCTCGACCCGGTCGGCGCCTGCCATCAACCCCAGTTCCGTCGCCGCAATTCCGGTGCCGCGGTCATTGTGCGGATGCAGCGAGATCAGCACGTTCTCGCGGTTGTTGATGTTGCGGCACATCCACTCGATCTGGTCGGCATAGATGTTCGGCGTCGCCATTTCCACCGTCGACGGCAGGTTCAGGATCAGCTTGTTGTCCGGCGTCGGCTGGATGATGTCGATCACCGCATTGGAGATCTCCAGCGCCACTTCGAGCTCTGTGCCGGTGAAGCTTTCGGGCGAATATTCAAACCGGAAATCGCCACCGGCCTTCTCGGCCATGTCCTTGACCATCTTCGCCGCATCAACCGCAATCTGCTTGATGCCCGCCACATCCTTGTCAAACACCACGCGGCGCTGCAATTCAGACGTCGAATTGTAAAAATGCACGATCGGCCGCTTCGCACCCTCCAGCGCCTCGAAGGTGCGGGTGATCAGCTCCGGCCGGCACTGCACCAGCACCTGCAGCGACACGTCATCGGGCACCCCGCCCTGTTCAACACACCAACGGGCAAAATCGAAATCGGTCTGCGAGGCCGAGGGAAACCCGATCTCGATTTCCTTGAAGCCCATGTCGATGAGCAGCTGGAACATCCGCGCCTTGCGGTCATGCCCCATTGGGTTGATCAGCGACTGGTTACCGTCGCGCAAATCCACCGAGCACCAGATCGGCGCCGTCTCGATGCGCTTGGACGGCCAGGTCCGGTCGGCAAGATTGATCAACGGATAGGCATGGTATTTCTGGGCAGCCGTCGGCATGCCCTTCTGTCCGGATGAAGAATGTGCGGTCATGAGTGTCTCTCGTTTCCTGGCCCAAATCCCGGGAGCCGCGCTTTGGCGACATCAACCGGCCTCAAGCCGTCATGTTGCATTCAGGAAAAAATGTAAAGTCGCGAGAGAGGAGCGGGTCGCGCAAACGGCGGTCTCGACCGCCGGACGCTCCTCAACGAGCCCGGCGATCGCCGCTAAGCGCGAGAAGAAGTAGACCGCCCAGACGCGCATGCGAAACCACCGCCGCTGCAAAGCGGGCAAAGTTGGTCTCGGAGGAGCGCGTGGTCGGGTTCATGGAGGCGATTATTAGCGGGGGTGGGATGGGTTGGCAAGGGGGGATTGGTGGGCTAACCCAGACGGAGGCCCGAAAAGGCATTAAACAACAATCAGGCGATAGAATCTGTTATTGCCACCAAGACCGGACAATGCGTCAAACATCAGATCTCCGAACTCATAAGATTCGGTCATCCACTCTTTGCTATTTTTCTCGAACTCAGCGATCAGCTGGTCTTTGGGCTGATCAGTTCTTTTCAAGAACTCCGCATATTTTTCCAAAAGCTTATAAACTGTAGAATGAACAGCTTCAAATTCTGACTTCTCCAACAACCACCGCAACCGATCCGTAGGGGTAAGTTGCGTCATTATTTTTGCACGTTCCGGAGAGACGGTTCGATCTAATTCAAAAACCCCAAGAAGATATAAAAGCGCTGAATAGCAAGTAAGCATTCGACTGTGCTTCAACTTATAGTTTTTTATCTTACCTTCTATTTTCTTATCGTGCGGATCGCGCACTGTTTTAGCCTCATAGTTCACGCAAAATGTTCGCCACAAACGCAGGATGTCGTTTGCTAGAAACGCGGGCATAAAACCTTCTGCATGATCACCATAATCGCGCCAGTACGACGCAATAACATCATCAATGATATCACTGTATGCAATCTCACCCAGCAAAGGCCGGCTCTCAAGAAATAACAATAATCGACCAGTCAAAGTGTTGCTGGCATCGTCGTCGGGAGCGCCAATGGAGGAAGTAAATTGGGTAACTGAGTAGTGCCCCAAATATTTACCGTCAGCATCAAAATCAGGAATACTCATTTTACGGATTGCACGGATTAGCTCTGCCTTCACCAAAATCGCATCCAAATTACGGAGTTGGCTAGTTGTTGCGCCATCAACTTCCGCAATCTTACTTACTATAAATAGATCTAAGTCGCTTTTGCTACCGGCCTCAAGGCGCCCAAACGATCCTGTTGCATAAACACAAGCCTTATCTCCCAGCTGATTGGCCGAATCCTTTAATTCAGCCTGGAGCTTACTTAAACGCAATTCCGTGTCGACCTTACGAGTTGCAAGATACTCCAATTTCAAGCCTCCCATTCGAAGACATTTGCAAAAATCTCAGCCTGCTCAACAGCGTCATCAAGGGCATGATGCGTATGTGGCCCGGAAGGAAGAAGCTGCCTCGGAAGCTTCGACCTGCCAGAGTCTGCAATTGGAAACCCCGTTTTCACCGAAACAGCAGTTTTAATATCAAAGCATCTAGAATGCCCGAACGGGGAACCATGCTTTGAAAAGCGAACAAAATACCAATAGATCCAGGTCCAATCAAAACTCAAAGGATAAGCAACAAATACCGGGTCGCCGTTACCAGCAATATCCAAAACCCAATCCCTAGCCTCCTCCATTGCCCGTTCGGGGTTCATCCCATTCTCAATAAGCGACAACCGATCAAGTCCGTTGACCTCAAGAGCTTCCTTTTCGTAATTTGGCGAAATCGGCTTTAATTCTCGATAAAAGCTTTGTTCATAGTTTTTTGGCCGCCTAAAATGCTTGCCGTCATACGACCCAGCGTAAACCAATGCGAATGACAAAATCGAATATGGTCCAGGTATCGGTCCGTCTGTTTCAATGTCAGCGGAAAAATAAACGTCCAATTTGCTCTCCGATGCCCTATTAGAAGGGTGGCCCCGCATGTCAGACTCCACGACCGTCGCGCGTGACTGCTCTAAGCTCATTTGGACCATTTGGCTTTATCCTTATCTTCCGAATCGAGACTGCACTAGCTAGCGTGTGCGAGGCTTTCAACAACACCGATCCAGCAGAGTCCACAATGGCAACCGAAAGAAATCGTGTTTTACCAATGCGTCTCAAATACCGGTCTTCTCGTCCAATGGTCAAAGATCGACATATCTCATGCGGGACAGGCCGCGCTCAATCTGATGCATGTCCAGAACGGACATCAGAAACTCACCAAAATTGGCCTTAGTATCTATTTCACGGACGGTGGACAATGGCGGCTCCTTAATTGCGGCTCGACAGACAATACAAAGATTATCTGGCCTTTGGGAAGGCCCCTCCCCACAGTTGAGCGGGGCCCACCAGCTCAATGGAGCACAAGCGAACCACTGCCCCCAATCTCCCCCTTGCGGCGGGGTCCGAAGGACGGGCGAGACCCGTGGCTCGCCCTTGGTCGCCGTAGTTGACAGAGGGGGGTGACACCGCAAACACCGAATCCGGATCATTACCCCCCTCTGCCCTGTCGGGCATCTTCCCCGCAAGGGGGGAGATCGGACGTCGCGCCCGCAGCACCCCACCTCCCCCTTGAGGGGAGGTCGGAGAGACAAGCGTCAGCGCAGGCGATCCGGGTGGGGGTATCTTGGCCTGGGTGAAAAACATTCGAAATCAACATCTGTGCGGAAGCCCACCCCCACCCCTGACCCCTCCCCTCAAGGGGGAGGGGAAAAGCCGCACGTTCCAATTAAAACAACCCCTTAGCCAAAATCCACCCCCATTTCATCCCCACCTTCCACCCCCATGCCATACTTCGTCCGCTCCCGCTGCCGGATGGACCCTGAACGTGTTGGACCAGGCGGGAGGAAGGCCTTTCGGGATCTGCCGTAACGTGCGGCAGGTCGCGCAAGGAGGCGGAGGCCATCGGGGCTCCGCTGGCGGGCGGTCGACCTTGACCGTGCAAAGCCAGCCACCGGGCCGGCACCCGTTTTCGCAACGCCGCCATTGCGGCAGGAAACGGAAGCTCCGGTCCGGGCCTGTGGCGGACATGACGAGCCATCCGTGGCGCGTCAGCGTCCGTGCCGGACCCCGAGAAACATTCACGCGGTCAGTCCAGACCGCGGCCGGAGCAATCCGGGCGGGAACCTGGTGGATAAGCCACTCCCGGGAGTGCAAGGCGCCGCCTGTCGGATGCGGACATCATCCGGCGATACTCGGGCCGTGCGCGCGCTGCGCCACCGTTTTTACTCACTATCCAGAGGCAAAGCCCGCGTGCGGCCCTCCGGACTTGAATGTGATCCAAACCCGCCGGCGAAACTTCGCGCGCGGAGAATTTGGCGTGACATGCGGCGAAGGCCGCCCTTTTTCACCATTTTCCCCTTTCGCCCTTGCCTATGACAGCGGATTTTCCTAATTCCCCCTCACGCCCGGCCGCCGGGACAACGTTTAACCCGTTATCCCGCAGCCCCGCTGCCGTTGCCGGCATGCCCTCCCCCATTGAGCTAGGATGCCCCAGGATGGATGAGACCATGATCCAGACGCCCTATTATCTGATCGACAAGTCAAAGCTCTTGATCAACATGGAGAAGATCGCCCGTTTGCGCGAACTCTCGGGCGCCAAGGCGCTGCTGGCGCTCAAATGCTTTGCCACCTGGGGCGTGTTCGATTTCATGGCCGACTATATGGACGGCACCACTTCGTCGTCGCTCAACGAAGTCCGCCTCGGTCGCGAGAAATTCGGCAAGGAAACCCACGCCTATTCCGTGGCCTACGCCGATCACGAGATCGACGAAGTGGTTTCACACGCCGACAAGATCATCTTCAATTCCATAGGTCAGCTCAATCGCTTTTCTCACAAGGCTCAGGGCATAACGCGCGGCCTGCGCCTCAATCCCGGCGTCTCCTCTTCGACCTTCGATCTCGCCGATCCCGCCCGGCCCTATTCCCGCCTTGGCGAGTGGGATCTGAAAAAGGTCGAACCGGTGATGGAGATGATCTCCGGCTTCATGATCCACAACAATTGCGAGAACGGCGATTTCGCCTTGTTTGACACCATGCTCTCCGAGATCGAGCAGAAGTTCGGACCGCTCTTGAAAAAGGCCGAATGGGTCAGCCTCGGCGGCGGCATTCACTTTACCGGCGACGACTACCCGCTGGAACAATTTGCCGAGCGGCTGAAGCGTTTTTCAGGCGAGTATGGCGTGCAGGTCTATCTAGAGCCCGGCGAAGCCTCGATCACCCGGTCGACAACGCTGGAAGTCACCGTGCTCGACACGCTGTTCAATGGCAAGAATCTCGCCATTGTCGACAGCTCCATCGAAGCCCATATGCTGGATCTGTTGATCTACCGCGAAAACGCCAAGATTGCCCCAAACACAGGCGATCACCGCTACATGATCTGCGGCAAGTCATGCCTCGCCGGCGATATCTTCGGCGAGTTCAATTTCCCGACCGAACTTTCCATCGGCGACCGGATCTCGGTCCAGGACGCCGCCGGTTATACAATGGTCAAGAAAAACTGGTTTAACGGCGTGCGAATGCCGTCAATCGCCATCCGGGAACTGGATGGCAGCATCAGAACGGTCCGTGAGTTTGATTACGCGGATTTCGAACACAGCCTCTCCTGAGGCATCTGACGATTGGACATAGGAGTTAGTCCCCCATCATGAAGAAGAACGTCCTCATCATCGGCGCCGGTGGCGTAGCCCAAGTTGTCGCCCACAAATGCGCCCAGAACAACGACGTGCTTGGCGACATCAACATCGCCTCGCGCACCAAGGCCAAGTGCGCCGCCATCATCGCCTCCATCGCCGAGAAGAGCGCGATGAAGCAGGAAGGCGTGCTCCAGGGCCACGCGCTCGACGCCATGGACATCGAGGCCACCAAGGCGCTGATCAAGTCGACCGGCTCCGAGATCGTCATCAATGTCGGTACGGCATTCCTCAACATGTCGGTCATGCGCGCCTGCATCGACACCGGTGCCGCCTATATCGACACCGCCATCCATGAAGAGCCGGGCAAGATCTGCGAAACCCCGCCCTGGTACGGGAACTATGAGTGGAAGCGTGCTGACGAATGCGCAGAGAAGGGCATCACCGCCATCCTCGGCGCGGGCTTTGATCCCGGCGTCGTCAACGCCTACGCGGCGCTTGCCAAGAACGACTATTTCGACACCGTCACCGATGTCGACATCGTCGACATCAATGCCGGCAGCCACGGCAAGTATTTCGCCACCAATTTCGACCCGGAGATCAATTTCCGCGAATTCACCGGCGTGGTCTATTCCTGGCAGAACGGCGAATGGCAGACCAACAAGATGTTCGAGATCGGCAAGACCTATGATCTGCCCGTCGTCGGCCCGTCGAAGGCCTATCTCTGCGGCCATGACGAAGTCCACTCGCTGGCGAAAAACATGGACGGCGCCGATGTGCGCTTCTGGATGGGCTTTGGCGATCACTACATCAACGTCTTCACTGTGCTCAATTCGATCGGCCTTCTGTCAGAACAGCCGGTCAAGCTGGCTGACGGCTCGGAAGTCGTGCCACTCAAGGTGGTCAAGGCTTGCCTGCCCGACCCGGCATCGCTGGCGCCAGACTACACCGGCAAGACCTGCATCGGCGATTTCGTCAAGGGCACCAAGGACGGTCAGGAACGCGAAGTCTTCATCTACAACGTCGCCGACCACAAGGACGCCTACAATGAAGTCGGCAGCCAGGGCATTTCCTACACAGCCGGCGTGCCGCCTGTTGCAGCCGCCATGCTGGTCGCCACCGGCGAATGGGACGTCAAGCGCATGGCCAATGTCGAGGAACTCGACCCCAAGCCGTTCCTCAACATCCTGAACCACAACGGCCTGCCGACCCGCATCAAAGACGAAAACGGCGACCGCGCGCTCGACTTTTCCTGAGCGTAACGATGGCTGAAAAGCCGCAAGACAATGAGAGCCCTCGCTGGAAAAACCGGCGGGGGCTTTTTTGTGCCTGCAAAACGGCCGTGCAGGAACCAACTGTGCAGAACGTACCGGCTATATATAATGTTGCTACATTAATAATATCTCATACATATGCGTGTTCAATGCAGGCTGGGTCAGAGTTGGCTCGACTGCAGCGGAGCGCGTGCAAGATTGAAGTTTGATTTCTCAGCCACCGGCAAGGGAAGGGTCATCGCTGGAACCAGCGGCGGCACCCTTTTCTGTCTCGGAACAGCTTTACTGGTCGATTCAACCAATTTTGACAGGCTATCACCCGAAGCCCTGAAATTCGCAATTCTGTTCGACATCCTGGTGCCTGTGGGATTGGCAGCACCTATGCTCTTCCTGCTGCTTCACAAGATGCGTCTGCTGGCCATTGCCCACCGCGAGATGAGCATCTTTGCGGCAACTGACAGCCTCACAACGGTCCTTAACAGGGGGGCATTCAAGATGATGGTCGATGCATTTTTAAGGCAGGCTTCCGAGCACAAGACCCACGCAGTCGGCGCGTTCCTCATTGTCGATGCTGACCATTTCAAATCGATCAATGACCGCTTCGGTCACCAAAGCGGTGACGAAGCGCTGAAGATCATCGCACAAACCATTCACAAATCACTCAGACAAGGCGATATCGTCGGGCGAATTGGCGGTGAGGAATTCGGCGTTTTCCTGCCAAAGGCAGGCTTTGATCAGGCCACCACAGTAGCCGAACGCATAAGGCAGCAGATCAGCGCAGCCGAATTCCCCCCGGATGAGAGAACGAACCAACTGTCAGTCAGCGTGGGTGGCGTGGCATTCGGCGGCGATACGGCTTACGACGAGCTGTTCCGTCGAGCCGACAAGTGTCTCTACTCGGCAAAGTCCCGCGGACGTAACATGGTGATATTCGAGCCGCTGGCCGCCTGAAGCGCAAGCGACGGCTCCTTCACCTAGCCTTGTGCCGGTAGACCAGAACCTCAGGCCCCGGGCGCTCCGGATCAAGTTCCAGCTCGGCGCCCAGCCGTTCCGCCAGTTTGCGCGAACGGTGGTTTTCCGGATCGACGTGGCTGACCACTGTTTTAAGCCGACGCTCGCCAAACCCCCAGTCGCGCAAGGCCCCCGCCGCCTCAAACGCATAGCCGTTGCCCTGGGCCGCCGGATAGAGCATCCAGCTCAGCTCATGCTCGGGAAACAGCGGTCCGTGATTGATGCTGACCTGCCCCAGACATTGCCCTGTTTCGCGGGCTTCGATCATCAGTGCGCCGCACCCCAGAAGCGGCCATTGCGCCATATCGTGACAGAACAGCCCCCAGGCTTCAGCCGAAGTGTGCGGCCCTTCCATATGGACAGCATGCTCGGACATCATCATGCCCGCATAGGCCGGCCAATCGTCCATTGTCTGCGGCCTCAGCCACAGCCGTTCGGTCTCAAGTGTCGGGATCAAGGGGGAGTGCCTCGCGGTTTTTTCTGCATTGCTCTGAAAAACAGAATCGATTTCCGCATCGATAGCATAGAATGCTACTCTGAAAGCCTGTACGCAGCGCAAGGATCGCGCAATGCGAGGCATTTGCATGAAAACTCTATCTGCTCGCGCAAGCTTTGGGACCTGAAGCATGAAAGCTATACACGATGACGCGTGATTATTCAGCGTTCCAGCCGCCCGCGTCTGGCAGTGGAACCGGCAAGCCTGCGGCATCCGTCCTGCAGACGCTCGGCTGGCAGAGTTTCTTTGCCCAGCAGATCAGTGTCGACGACATGCAAGCAACGCCGCCGGTCCGGGTCACCGAAGTGCATCGCAGCGGCCTTCGCGTTCTGGGTGACGGGATCGACATGATGGTCCCTCCGCGCGCGGATGCCACGGTGGGCGACTGGCTGCTGCTCGACCACGATCTGCCGAGCGCCAGCCAGTTGATGGAGCGCAAGAGCCTGATCAAGCGGCGCGCCGCCGGCCACGACCGCTCCGTCCAGCTGATCGCCGCCAACATCGACACCGCCTTCATCGTCACCTCGTGCAATCTCGATTTCAACGTCGCAAGGCTGGAGCGCTATGTTGCGCTCGCTTTTGATGCAGGCGTGACGCCTGTGATCCTGCTGACCAAGGCCGATCTCTGCGAAGATCCTTCCGCATATGTCACGGACGCCGAGGCGATTTCAGCCGAAGTTGCGGTGCTGACGCTCAATGCCAAGAGCGACGAGCCAAAGGAAAAACTCGCGCCATGGTGCAAGCCGGGCCAGACCATCGCCTTTCTTGGCTCTTCCGGAGTTGGTAAGTCAACGCTGACAAATGCGCTCTCGGTCAGCGAAGTCGCCGTCACCCAGTCCATCCGCGAAGATGACGCCAAGGGCCGCCACACCACCTCCCACCGCCAGTTGCACATACTGCCCAATGGCTGCGCCGTACTCGACACGCCGGGCGTGCGCGAATTGCAGCTGACAGATGCGGAAGAAGGTGTTGCGGAAGTCTTCTCCGATCTCGATGCCCTGTCGCTCGAATGCCGCTTCAACAATTGCACCCACGTCAGTGAACCCGGATGCGCGGTTCAGGCAGCACTGAAGCGCGGCGACATCGACGAAGCGCGGCTGACCCGGTGGCGCAAGCTTGTTGCAGAAGACCAGCACAACACCGCAAGCCTCGCCCAGCGCCGGTCCAAGGACAAGGCGTTCGGCAAGATGATCAAGCAGGCGAAAAAACACAAGTCGCAGAAGAGCTAGAGCCGATCATCTTTAGCTGGAAGCAGTTTGATGGGCAGGATTTTTCGTGTCAGCTAGGAAAAACCGCAAGCGCGATGCCGCGCATCGTGCGAGGATTTTGACGACGTTGGCGCAGAAAAGACGCCCAAGCTTGGTTAAGTAAGGCGTGTTGGCCAAGAAAGAACCATTGCAATCGTCTGAACTTGATCTTTCACGCCCTGGACGTCGTCGCGCGAGGCTAACGGCGCTCGCGCCGCGTCGCCTCACGCTCCTAGCCAGATCATGAAATCCCTGCTTTCAAACGATTCCATCTAAAGATGATCGGCTCTAAACAAAAAGCCCCCGCCGGTTCTCACCAGCGGAGGCTTGAATGGTAAGCGATTGAGCTCGGCTCAGATTTCGCTCTGGCTGGTGATGATCTTGCCCACCAGGCCGTATTCCTTGGCATCCTCTGCCGACAGCCAGTAATCGCGGTCGGTGTCAGCTGCGATCTTTTCGATCTTCTGGCCGGTGGCCTTGGCGAAGATCGCGTTCAACCGGGCATTCATCTTGATGATTTCGCGCGCCTGGATCTCGATATCAGAAACCATGCCGCGGGTGCCGCCGGATGGTTGATGCAGCAGGAAGCGGGTGTTGGGCAGGCAGAGGCGCTGCTCTTTCGGCACAGAGACATAAATCAGTGCGCCTGCGGAGGCGACCCAGCCGGTTCCGATGATCCAGACCTTGGGCTTGATGAAGCCGATCATGTCATGGATCGAATCGCCCGATTCCACATGGCCGCCCGGTGAATTGACGAAGATGCGGATATCATCGTCGCTGGCCGCAGCAAGCGCTGCAAGCTGGGCGCTGACCTTGTGCGCCAATTCCTGGGTAATGCCACCATAGATGAAGATCGAGCGCGATTTGAACAGGTTTGCTTCCGCTTCCTTGCCCAGCGGCAGTTCTGTCGTCTTCTCTTCTTCGTCGCTCATAAGCCAGTCTCCGTGTGATTGCATGTCTCGCAGATAGTACGATACGGCCCGCGAAACAATGGCTGAACAGCGAATGGGTTTCCAACATGCAAATGGCGCAGCGAAAAATCGCTGCGCCATTTGCGTCTTTACTCTCTCACGCCGAACCTGAAATCAGCTCCGGCGGAAATCCGGCGACTGGTATCAGCCGCGAGCAATTGCCTTGTCGCCAGCCTGCTCAGGCCGCGGACGGCGATCGCTGCGGCGACGACGCGACTTTGCTGCCGGCTGATCACCATTCTGATTTGCGGCTGCTGCCGGCTGATGCCGGTTGCCGCCGGGCTTTCCTGCCTGCTGACCATTGCCGGAGTTGCGACCCTGGCCTTGCGGCTTTCCACCCTGGCCCTGACGTTGATCGGGCCTGCGGCCCTGACCCTGCGGCTTGGCGCCTTGCGGCCGTGCACCCTGGCGCGGACGCTGGGTCTTGTTCAGCGGAGCAAAATCGCCATCAGGATCAGCCAATGCGTCGACATAGGTGCCTTCAGGCGCCTTTTCGACCGGAATCTCTGTCTTCAGCATCTTTTCGATGTCGCGCAGAAGCGAACGTTCGTCTGGTGCACAGAAGGTCACGGCAGTGCCTTCAGCGCCAGCGCGCGCGGTGCGGCCGATGCGGTGAACATAAACTTCCGGCACATTCGGCAGCTCGTAATTGACCACCAGGGTCACGCCCGGCACGTCAATGCCACGGGCAGCAATGTCGGTGGCGATCAGCACAGGCACGGTGCCGGCGCGGAAACCTGCAAGCGCGCGTTCGCGCTGGCCCTGAGACTTGTTGCCGTGGATGGCGGCTGCGTTGAAGCCATCCGTTTCAAGCCGCTTGACGGCCTTGTCGGCGCCGCGCTTGGTGCGGGTGAACACGATCACGCGTTCGCCCTTGCGGTCACGGATCAGCGAAGCCAGTGCGCCCATCTTGGCAGGTGTCGGCATGTGCATGACCGAATGCTCGACGCGGTCGGCAGTCTTCTTGGCAGGAATCACCGACACTTCGATCGGGTCCTTCAGATGACGGTCGGACAGCTGGCGGATTTCCTTGGGCATGGTCGCCGAGAACAACAGGGTCTGGCGATTTTGCGGCGTCATCGCGAGAATGCGCTTGATCGCCGGCATGAAGCCGATGTCGAGCATCTGGTCAGCCTCGTCGAGCACCACGACTTCAATTTCGTTGAGCGAGACAGCGCGCTGCTCGATCAGGTCCATCAGCCGGCCCGGGGTGGCGATGAGAATATCGATACCGCCAGCCAGCGCCTTGATCTGCGGGCGGATCGAAACACCGCCAACAACAACGGACGAGGTCAGATGCAGCTTGCGACCGTAGTCCTTGACGCTCCGGGCAATCTGGGCGGACAGTTCGCGGGTCGGCGAAAGGATCAGCGCACGGACTTTCTTCGGCGCGGCTTTCTTGCCGGGCGCGAGGCGATGCAGGATCGGCAGCGAGAACGCTGCGGTCTTGCCGGTGCCGGTCTGCGCCAGGCCGATAACGTCACGGCCTTCGAGAACGGGAGGGATAGCCTGCACCTGGATCGGTGTCGGTGTGGTCAGGTGAAGACCATCAAGCGTGTCGAGGAGGGCCTTGGACAGACCGAGTTCGGAAAACAACATGGTATAACTTTCGAATTTTGGGCAATACGTCGGGGGAGCGCTTGCGCGCTGCCATTCGCGGACCATGCCCGATCACAAAATTCCCGCCGGCTACGGCATGACCGCAATCGGAGGAGTTCGGGTTGGGCGCATCGCCGCTGGCCGACGCGAAATTTCAAGGTGGACGTTAGGGGAAGTCAGAACACGCTCATCTCGACTCTAAGGAGGCGTGCAGCGGCCGATTTGGCCCCTATCCAGTTGCGCCTCTTAGGCCTGATAATTGCGGCTGTGTCAAGGCAGGGGGCAGATTTTCGCTGCATCGCAGCAAACAAGCTTAACTGAATATGCGCTCTTTCTCCTCACCCGGAAGGCTCGCAGCCACACTGCGAATGGACTTTCCCGGCGTCAGCGCAATTGCCGAAATGACGATGGCGCAGGCAATCCACTGCGCCAAGCCGATCGGCTCCGCAAAGGCAAACCACCCCACCAGAAACATTGTCGGCAGCTCGAAACTTCCGGCAATCGCAGTCCGTGCGGTGCCTATGGCGGGCGCAGCGACGGTGTAGAGAAGTTGTGGAACAAGCGCCGAACCAAAGGCGATGCCAGCCACAAGCCACCAGCCTGACACAGTGCCGGGGACAAGCGCTGCAATCGGCGTGGCGATCATCAATGGCAAAAGCCCTAGCACAGAACCGAGACTGACGCAGGCGATGCGCGCCACCGGATTGAGCACTGTGAGCTTGTGCACCAGCACATTGATGCCAAACCCGAATCCCAGAGGCGCTGCCAACGACAAAATCAGGGCGGGCATCTGATCGACAGTCACTGCACCCGGTGAGGTGGCAAGTGCAGCTGCCGCGATGATCATCAGTGACGCCAGAACGGCGCGGCGACCCGGCTTATCTCCGAACATCAGCCAGGCAATCAGCAGCGTAAACACCGGGTATGTCATGTAGAGAATGCCCGCTGTCGACACGGGAACAATCTCCACCGCGCGAACATAACCGATCCACCCCACGCCCATGCCGACACCGGCGATCAGGCCCCAGAGCAGAGCAGGCCATCTGGCCCTGGCGCGCCAGACGAAGGGCACAAGTACAATTGCCGCAAAAGCATACCGGAAAAAGGCAATGGCGTGCGGCGCGATGCCTTCAGCAGTCAGCGAACGGGCAAAATACGGGACCAATCCGAACCCGACCGATGCTGCGATGACACCAAGGGTTGCCAGCCCGGGGCCGAGCCAGTGCGGAAAGTCGGTGTTTTCAGTCCTCATGAAGATTGAGTAACAGTCAGCTCCAACACGGGCAATCCGCCTCGGCAGCCTGCCCCACGGAAAAGCTGCAAAGTTGCGGGATGCGGCTTAAAACGTCGTGTTTTCAGATTGCTATCTGGTCAGCTCCAGAATACGAATTGCTTGTTCGGGTTCCATGAAGGCCAAGCTTTCGGGATTAAAGGGGAACACGGTAGGGACGACCTGAAACAGGGCCCGATCCGTGGCTGCCCTCGCAACTGTGAGCGTGAGTCGCATCCATAATGCCACTGGGGATCCCCCGGGAAGGCGGATGACGGCGATCAAGCGCAAGCCAGGAGACCTGCCCGGACTATGGAATCCGCAGTCGCGGGTTTCCAACTCCAACCTCTTGCACGATGGGTGCAGAAAGGGCTTAGAAATGCATATTGAACCCGGCGTCGTAGACGGCGCAAAACTGGCTTTGAGCTACGCAACCGCGGCTGCGGCAGGCGGCCTGACACTGAAGATGTCCTGGGACACGATCCGCGAGGATGGCGGCGCAACCGCGCTGGCGATGCGCTCGGTGATCACCACGCTTCTCGTCTTCACGTTCTTTGAAGTGTTTCCGCATCACGCTGTTGGCGTCTCGGAAGTCCACCTCATCCTCGGCTCGACGCTTTACCTGATGTTCGGCGCCGGTCCGGCAGCGATAGGCCTGGCTTTGGGTCTTTTGATCCAGGGCGTGCTTTTCGCTCCCTTCGATCTGCCGCAATATGGCATGAACGTCACCACATTGCTGGTGCCGCTCTACGCAATGTCGCTCATTGCCAAGCGGATCATCCCGGCGGCGACCGCCTACAAGGATGTGTCCTACAAGCAGGCGCTTGCGCTTTCGACCAGCTACCAGGGTGGCATTGTCATGTGGGTCGGTTTCTGGGCACTTTATGGCCACGGCTTTGGCGTTGAAAATCTGTCGCAGATCGCGGCCTTCGGTGGCGCTTACATGCTGGTCGTGATTGTCGAGCCGCTCGCCGATCTCGGCGTTCTGGCTATCGCCAAGAACTGGCACAAGCTTGATGGCACTCCGATTGTCAGCAACCGGGTTTACGGCCACGCTGCCTGAGCAAGCGAGCCATACCAAGTGATACGCCGCGTGAGCCAGCCTCGCGCGGCGTTTTTTGTGTCCCATGAAATCAATTGATTGTACCCATCTGTCAGGCCTGCCGCATACTGCCTCAAACGGCGTAAGTTCCGCGTGATTTTTCAATCGCACACAGGCCGGCCATTCAGATTGGGAAACAGATGAACATCGAGATGATCCGCGAAGCGCAAGCCCGGCTTGAAGGCCATGTCCGCCGCACGCCCTTGCTCAACTCTCCGTTCCTCGATGAGATTGCAGGCCGACGCGTCTGGGTCAAAGCGGAATGCCTGCAACACACAGGCAGTTTCAAGTTTCGCGGCGGATGGTCGGCGCTGTCGGGGATGGCCCCTGACCTTCGGGCACGCGGCGTCATCGCCTTTTCCAGCGGCAACCATGCCCAGGGTGTGGCTTTGGCTGCTGCGCGGCACGGCGCACGCGCTATCATCCTCATGCCATCCGACGCACCAAAGATGAAAATCGACAATACCCGTACCTTGGGTGCGGAAGTGGTTCTCTACGACCGCGCCACAGAGGACCGGGACGAGATCTGCGCCCGGCTGACGGCGGAGCACGGCCTGACGCTGATCAAACCCTTCGATGACCCGATGGTGATTGCCGGTCAGGGCACCTGTGGGTTGGAAATCGCCGAACAGGCAGCTGCGGAAGGCATTTCGCAAGCGGATATCCTTGTCTGCTGCGGCG
The DNA here is from genome assembly GCF_038900115.1 of Hoeflea sp. AS60. Taxonomy (NCBI): domain Bacteria; kingdom Pseudomonadati; phylum Pseudomonadota; class Alphaproteobacteria; order Hyphomicrobiales; family Rhizobiaceae; genus Hoeflea; species Hoeflea sp. AS60. The sequence goes on from NZ_JBBMQP010000003.1 coordinate 178,641, forward strand.
GCGGTGGATTTGCCTCAGGCATTGCACTGGCTTTGGAGGCTAACGCTCCAAAGCTTCGGGTACGTACGGCGGAGCCCGAAGGATTTGATGACATGGCTCGCAGCCTGGCTTCCGGCACCATCGAGCGCAACAGTCGGATGTCTGGCTCGCTTTGCGACGCAATCCTCACCCCGCAGCCCGGCGATCTGACATTCCCGATCCTGTCGCGGCTTGCAGGCCCGGGCCTGGCGGTGAGTGAGGATGAGGCGCTGCAGGCCATGGCGTTTGCGTTTTCGCGGCTCAAACTGGTTGCCGAACCCGGAGGCGCAGTCGCCCTGGCGGCCGCCTTGTTTCATGCCGATGAAATCGAGGGAGAGGATGTGATTGTCACCATCTCCGGCGGAAATGTGGATGCGGGCATGTTTCACATGGCGCTGGAGCGGTTCGGCGCATAATCGAGAACGCCGGCTTTCAATCGGCAAGCTGATCACAACCGGCCCGCTCTATTCTCAGGTCAACAGAACGCCTTCGTCCTTGGCCTTGTGACTGGGTTCCACATGGATGATCACCCGAATGCCTTCGACCCCATTGCGGAGTGCTGACTCGAGCCGGTCGCAAATCCGGTGTGATTCCTCAACACTCATGTTGCCGTCCACCACCAGGTGAAACTCGACGAACGACACCCGGCCAGCCATGCGGGTCCGGATATCGTGCGCTTCGATAGCGCCTTGGGCCTCGGCCTTGATGATGGTCTGGATGCGCAGTTCGTCGGCAGGATCGACCGCCCGGTCCATCAACCCGTTGACGGAGGACGAGATCACCTTCCAGCCCTGCCACAGAACGTTCATTGCGACAATGATCGCCAGCAGCGGATCGAGACGCGGCTGATCCAGCGCAAGCGCCAGACCCAGCCCAAGGATCACGCCTACCGACGTGACCACATCTGACAGGATGTGATGACCATCTGCCTGCAGTGCCGGGGATCGATGCCGACGGCCAAACCGCAACAGAACTGCCGCCCAGATCCCGTTGACAAGCGCGGCACTCGCATTGACAGCCAAACCAAGCGCTGGCGCTTCGATCCGTTGCGGCGCCAGGAGCCCGCCGGCCGCTTCATGCACGATCAACAACGCTGCCACGACAATAAGCACGCCTTCCAGCACGGCGGAAAAATACTCCGCCTTGTGGTGACCATAGGGGTGATCGGTGTCAGCCGGTTTCTGGGCGTAACCAATGGCAAAGAACGCCGCCAGCGCGGCGATCACGTTGACGATGGATTCAAGCGCATCGGAATAGAGCGCGATCGAGCCGGTTAAATGCCAGGCGACGAATTTCAGTCCCATCACTCCAAACGCCAGAGGGATGGACCAGAAGGCCAGTTGGCGGACGGTCTTGGAAGCGTGCGGCATCGGGCCTAGCCCTGCAGCGAAGCGATATAGGCGATGATCGCTTCCACCTGCTCCGGCGTAGCGATGAATTCGGGCATGTCGGGATGGCCTGAATAGATGCGGCCATCGGCAAAGGCTTCCTCAAGCGCATCTATCGGAAAGCGGTCTGACAGGTCGCGGAACGGCGGAGCGCCCTCGTGCGGACTGGCATCCGCCTTGCCTACGCCATGACAGCCGCCGCAATTGACCTCGACCAGCTCACGGCCCTGCTTTACCCCGTCGTCAGACTGAGCCGAAGCGGGATTGGCTCCCGACAGGACGCAAAGCGCCGATACCGCGAGACTTGCGGCAACCAGACCCCTCTTGATGCCAAGCGTCTCACTCATCCTGCCTCGACCTTCTTCTGTCGCGTCAGATGCGCAACAACATTCTCGATCATCCGCATTCCTGCGTCCTGACCCAGCGTCATGATCGATTCGGGGTGGAATTGCACGCCTGCGATCGGCAGAGTTTCGTGCTCGATTGCCATGATCACCCCGTCATCGGTTTCCGCAGTAACACGGAATTCCTTTGGCAATGAGGCATAATCGGCAAAAATGGAATGATAGCGCCCGACGGTAACCTCCTTTGCGAGGCCCGAGAAAATAATCCCGTTTGGCTGCACCCGGATCCGCGATGGCTTGCCGTGAACCGGAATAGCCAGTTCCCGCAAGGTGCCGCCAAAACTCTCGGCCAGCGCCTGCAATCCCAGACAGACGCCAAACACCGGCAGCTCGCGGGCGCGGATCTTCTTGATCGTGGCGGCACAATCAAAATCCTTTGGGCTTCCCGGTCCGGGCGACAGCACCACCAGATCCGGCGACACACGGTCGAAGACATCGTCGGCAACCGGCGAGCGCACTGTTGTGACCTTGGCCCCGGTCTGGCGGAAATAATTGGCCAGCGTGTGAACAAAGGAATCCTCATGGTCAACCAGCAGGATTGAGACCCCCTCGCCGACTTTCGCGGTTTGCCTTCCCTGGGTTCCTGCATTGCCGAGCCGCGCATCGCGGATCGCCGACAGCATCGCCGAGGCCTTCAATTCCGTTTCGGCTTCTTCTTCCTCGGGATTGGAATCATACAACAGCGTCGCTCCGACACGCACTTCCGCAATGCCGTCCTTGATACGGATGGTCCGAAGCGTCATGCCGGTGTTCATATCGCCATTGAAACTGACCATGCCGACAGCCCCGCCATACCAGACGCGGGGGCTTTTCTCGTTGTTTTCGAGAAATCGCATTGCCCAGAGTTTGGGCGCGCCGGTCACCGTCACCGCCCAGGCGTGGCTCAGGAAACCGTCGAATGCATCCATGCCGTCGCGCAACCGGCCCTCAATATGGTCGACGGTGTGGATCAGCCGCGAATACATCTCGATCTGACGCCTGCCGATCACCTTGACCGACCCCGGCTCACAGACCCGGCTCTTGTCATTGCGGTCGACATCCGAACACATCGTCAGTTCGGACTCGTCTTTCTTCGAATTCAGCAGTTTGAGGATCTGTTCGGAATCCGAGATCGCATCATCGCCGCGCTTGATGGTGCCGGAGATCGGACAGGTCTCGATCCGCCTGCCGTTGACCCGCACGAACATTTCCGGCGATGCGCCGACCAGATATTCCTGGTTGCCCAGATTGATGAAGAACGAATAGGGCGACGGATTGATCGCCTTTAGCCGCCGGCTGATTTCTGACGGACGCGCTTCACAGCGCTCGAAGAACGTCTGGCCCGGCACCACTTCGAACAGATCCCCGCGCCGGAAACTGTCCTTGGCGCGCTTGACCAGTTCCGCATATTCACCCGGGGTATGGTCACCGCGCGGAGGATTCCCGTCGGAAGGCTTGAACGGCTCCGGCGCGATACTCGCGTCCCGGCCCTCGGTGGTCACGCCATCAAGGCTGAAATCATAGCGGTCGATCCAGGCCTTTGCCGCATGGTGGTCAACCACGAGAATTTCATCAGGCAGAAACACCATCAGATCACGCTGGTCGTCACGGCGCACAATCTTCTGCGGAACCGAGTCGAACTGGAACGCCAGATCGTAGCCAAACGCACCGTAAAACCCGATATTGCCATCCTCGGATGAGTGAAACAGGCCGACAATGTGCCTGAGCACAGAAAATACGGTTGGCGCGCGAGAGCGCTCTTCTTCGGAAAACACCCGGTCGGGTTCGGCGATATCTATTTCGATGGTCCGTGCATGTTGCCCGGAGATCGCAAACTCTGCATGGCCTTCAAGCCGGCCTGCAAGAATTGAAATCAGGGCTTCGCCACGGCCATTATAGGCCTCGATGGTAAGCTTCCGCCCCTGTGAGGAAATCCCCAGCGGCGGATCGACAATTGCCGTATCCCAACGGGTGTAGCGTCCGGGATACTCGTAGTTTGATGAAAACACCGCCCCGCGCCGGCTGTCGAGCGCATCGATATAGCCCGAGATCGCATCTCGATAAGGCGTTTCGCGACGCCGCCGCGTGACCAAGACCCCGCCGCGCGTCTGGTATTGCGCTGCGTCATCCGAAAGTACCGTCGTGCCCATGTTCAAACTCCATTTGCACCGGCCCGGCCTGCGTCATCCGGCGGGTCAAAGAAAAAGCCGCCGGACCTTGAGGTCCCTGGCGGCTTGTTGATCTCTAACGCGCATGCGTGGTCAAGGCCGCCTAGAAGCGAACCCACCACCAATTGTTCTGTGCCACGTGCATCGTCATGCCAAAGCTCTTAGCGCACGCCGGGACTTGCTTCAAGTGGAGATGAATACTTCACGCATCTTCAACATTGATCCGCCGCCAGACAGCTTCCGAGAAGGAATAGACCGAGAACAGGAAAAATCCTGCTCCGGTGGCGCCCAGCAGCCAGGATCCGAGGGGAAGCCCGGCAATGAAGTTCAGCGCATCAGCAAGGCTCGCTTTACTATGTTCGCCGGCAAGGCCATGTTGAACCAGCAGATAGGCAATGATGAAAAAGATCACCCCGCGGGCAATCAGGCCGCCGGTGGCTGCCAAGTCTATCCAGCGCAGAACCGCTTCGGAAGCCTGAATATGATCTCGGTACTTGCCGGAGATCGCCTTGTAGATATGTGCACCGCCAACAATGGCGAAGATCAGGCTCAGGATCAGCGAGACAGGTCCCGCGCCAATAAAGGCTGCGGCGGTCTTGGCAAAACCGTCACTGCCACCACTGTCGCCAGAAGCTATCGTGTTCCCCCACCACAAAGAGAACGCATAAAGTGCCAGAAACACGTAGGTGGCGGCAGAGCCCAGCAACCCGGCGCGGACCGCCAGACCTGACGGCTTGAACCCGTGATCATCTGTGTCGAAGATGGCCTGCACCAGGCGCCACAGGCTGTACCCGCCAAGACTGACAACAAGCAGCGGGGTTATGATTGCGCTCGCGGTCGATTGGGTGATGAACCGCACCGCATCCTTGGAATCGCCGCCGCTGCCAGTCGTCAGCGCTGCGGTGCCAATGAAAAAGGCGAGCACAAGATACACCATACCCCGTGCACCGTAACCAAGCCGGGCGAAGGGCTTGAAAAAGTCGCGCCAGCTTGTTGGCTTGGAGGGATCGAGGCTCATGGATTGCGCTCCAGTTCAGTTTGCCCACGTTTGTAATGATTGATGAAATGAAGGATCAGCCAGGAAAAACTGGCCCAGGCCGCACCCAGCGCCCAACCGGCAGCGACATCGCTCGGCCAGTGCACCCCGAGATAGACACGGCTGACGCCAACGATGACGGCGACAAAGACAGCAACCGAAATCACGTAAGCGCGCACCCGGCCGTCTGAAACAAACCCGGTCACCAGCGAAGCAAGCGTCAGGTAGGCGACGGTCGTGACCAGGGCATGACCGCTGGGGAAACTCAAGGTATGGACGGTATCAAGCTGGTCGATGAGATCGGGCCTTGGGCGACCGTAATACTGCTTGAGTGTCTGGCTCAGCAAAGCGCCTGAGCCCACCGACAGGACGGCATAGGCAGCAGCACCATAGCGCCTGGTGACGATAAAGAACCCGGCGACAGCCGCAAATGTCAAGGTGATGAGCGGGTAGCCACCGATGGAGGTGATCTCGACTGCTGTTTCCTGGAGCCAGGCCGGCCCCCAGGTGGTGGACGGATCACCCGCCACCCGCATGCTCAGCAGCAGCGCCTCATCCAGTTTCCGTATCTCGCCTTCCGCCATTTCATCAGCGATCTGGATGAAAAGAAAAACGCCGAGCGTCAGTATGCCGAAGAGGACGACCGGCAAGCGATGGGCGTTGCCGGTCTTCACCCCACGAGCCAGCCAGTCTCTGAGAGTTGCAAAATTCAAGCTGTCGTTCATGCAGTCTGGTGCCCCTTTTGTCCAATAATCGTTAACCCGCAAAGCCCGGCTTCGTTCCCAAATTGTTCAAAATTGCGAAAATGACAAATCTGTAATTTGCCGGTCATGCCGCGGAAAGGTGGCAAACGTGATGCTCGACTAGTCCAGATTGACGAACACCAACAGCATAGGGGAACTCGATGGACCGTCCGCTCTCATATCTCCTCATCACCGGCGTGACCCTTGCCGGCATTGCCGCAAGCGCTGCCGTGGCACAATCCGCCTCGGGTTCCGTTGCGATCACCAAAAGCCATGGCAATATCTGCATGACCTCGAACGGCCTGCCCGACCATTCGACCGGCAAATTCCCGAACTCCGGAAACCCGAACAGGATTTCAGCGCAATTCATCGAGGTTTGTGTTCCTGAAAACCCGGTGAAGACATCACACGCAACCCAATTGCGCGGCTCAACCGGCTTTGCTCTCAACGGAGTCATGATCCGGCCAGGCACCGCGGATTATTATGATCCGTCCTCACCGCGCGGGTTCAGCCGAAACCCCGCATCGGGCTGGAAGCTTGACGGCAAGGGCGCAGGCTCGATGCTGGGTCTTGATCAGAACAACGCCCACGTTGATAACCGCGGGCTCTATCATTACCACGCCAAACCGGCCGGATTTCTCAAGGGCAGGAACTCGACGCTGGTCGGATTTGCCTCCGACGGCTTTGAAATTCATTATGTCGGCTCAAAAGCCAGATCCGGATACACGCTCAAACCGGGCAACCGAAACAGCGGCCCGGGAGGCAAGCACGATGGTACCTATGTTCAAGACTGGCAGTACACCGGCGGATCGGGCAGGCTTGATCAATGCAATGGCGGAACGCTGAACGGCAAGTTCGTCTATTTCGTCACCGACAGCTATCCCTATTTCCCGCACTGTGCCTGGGGCAAGGTCAGCCGGGATTTCGGCCGACCGTGAGTGCAGCAGGGTTAAGTCCCGAAGCGGAGGATAAAGTAATATTTCAAGCCTGCCCGAGACGTGATGCATCTTTCCGGCAGTTTGTGCGTTGTCACACCAATCGGCGCAATCAAAACGGCGCCGTCACAGTCGGAAACGGGGCGAGACGTCGATGGACAGCATCCAGATTATTCTAGCAGTTGTAGCCGCAACATTTGCCGCAGCGGTGACATTCAGCAAAGCAAACTCCGCTACAATGGATGCCGCGTCCATCAACTCCGCCACCTTCGTCGGCGAGCAATTGCCCGAAGGCCAGAGCCCGCTTGCAGTAAACCTTCAGATCCTGCTCGACAGGGCCGGAGCATCACCCGGCGTCATCGACGGCTATTCCGGCGATAACGTTGAAAAGGCGATCCGCGGCTTCGAACAGGTCAACAAGCTTCCCGTTGATGGCCTGATCGATCAAAAGCTCTGGGACGCTCTGCAGGCATTGGGTAGCGAAGTCATCGTATCCTACACCATCACAGAAGAAGACGATTCAGGTCTCTCGGCGGATCTGCCCAAGGATTATGCCGAGCTCGCCAAGCTCGACAAGATTGGCTTCACCAGCGTTCAGGAGAAGCTCGCCGAACGCTTTCACATGGATATGGATTTCCTGGCCGAGCTCAATCCCGGCGCAGCCTTCACTCCGGGCGAAACCATTTCCGTTGCCGATCCTGGCACGGATCAGCAGGCCGAGGTCACAAGTCTCGTCGCCGACAAATCGGAAGCCCGGCTTCTGGCCTATGATGCTTCGCAGACACTGATCGCGATTTATCCGGTCACCATCGGCAGCTCGAGCACTCCTTCCCCGACAGGCATCCACACCGTCAACGCCGTCGCCATCGATCCGACCTACAGCTACAACCCGAAGAACTTTGTACAAGGCGACAACAAGGAGCCGCTCACCCTGCCGCCAGGACCCAACGGCCCCGTTGGCAATGTCTGGATCGACCTGTCCGAGCCAACCTACGGCATTCACGGAACACCCGAGCCTTCAAAGATCGACAAGGCGAGCAGCCACGGTTGCGTGCGCATGACCAACTGGGATGCCATGGAGCTGGCCCACATGGTCTCCGAAGGCGTCACCGTAGAGTTCAGGGACTGATTGAATGCGCCGGTTGCTTGCACTGCCCGTTCTGATGATTGTCTTCATGGGCGTCGAATTGCCCGAAAAAGGGCCAGTTCCTGTCGAAGACCCTCGTCCACAGCCATCGCTCGAGAAAAGCGCTCCGGTTCCCGAAGCGAAGCCAGATACGGAAACAACGAAGCCTGAGCCTAAAGCTGGCACTCCTGCAAAGCCAGAAACGGAACCGAAAGAGCCGGCATCTTCAGAGCCTGAAACCGATAAGGCGCAAGAGCCTGCTCCACTGCCGGGTATCACCGCTCCGAAAGCAGATGAAGCAGCGCTTGTCCAATGCGAAGCAGAACTGCGAAAACTGGGTTCAGTCTTCAAGCGGGAAGAGCCGTTGCGCGGCGAAAACGGCTGCGGCATAGAGGCGCCCTACAGCATTGATCAGATTGTCAAAGGCGTCACGCTGTCACCCGCTTCGCAATTGCGCTGTGAGACAGCCCTCGAGCTCGCCCGCTGGACTGACTCAGTGGTAGTCCCGGCCGCTGAAGCCATGCCCGACAGGATCACCCTCACCCAGATCAATCACGGCTCCACCTATGTCTGCCGCCGCCGCAACAGCGCCTCGGCGGGGAAGATGTCCGAGCACGCGATCGGCAATGCCGTCGATATCATGAGTTTCGAATTCAAGGGGCATGATCCAATTCTGGTCTCGCCGCGCGCCGGCGATGGAACCGTGGAGGAAGCCTTCCAGCGCGCCGTGCGCGGCGGCGCCTGTCTGCACTTCACCACCGTTCTCGGCCCTGGCACCAATGCCAGCCACTCAAATCATCTCCATCTCGACGTCATCAAGCGCAAACGCGGCTACCGGCTCTGCGAGTGAAGGCAAGCCGCCTGTACGCCAGGTATGTAGCAGCACAGATCAGAACAGTCCTTCTATCTGGCCAGCCTGGTTGAGATAGATCTTTTCCGAAGACGGGGTTCTGGGCAGGCCCGGCATGGTCATGATCTCGCCGGTGATGACGACCACAAAGCCCGCTCCCGCAGACAGCCGTACTTCGCGTACTGAGACTATGTGATCCGACGGCGCACCGCGCAAATTGGGATCTGTCGAGAATGAATACTGGGTCTTGGCCATGCAGATCGGCAGCTTGCCATAGCCCTGCGCTTCCCACTGCCGGAGCTGTTCCCGCACCGATTTATCGGCAACCACCTCACCTGCGTGATAGATCGACTTGGCGATTGTTTCGATCTTGCCAATCAGCGGCATCTCGTCGGGATAGAGCGGCGCGAATTGCGCGCTTCCCGATTCAGCCAGCTCGACCACCTTGTGGGCGAGATCCTCGATCCCTGCCGAGCCCTGCGCCCAGTGCCTGCACAAGATGGCCTCAACGCCGAGTGTGGCGACATAATCCTTCACCGCCTGGATTTCAGCCTCGGTGTCGGCGACAAAATGGTTGATCGCGACCACCACCGGAACACCAAATTTCTTCACGTTCTCGACATGCCGGCCAAGATTGGTGCAGCCATCTTTGACAGCGTCGACACTCTCGGTTCCAAGATCATCCTTCTTGACGCCGCCGTTCATCTTCATCGCGCGCACTGTGGCGACGATCACCGCTGCATCAGGTTTCAGGCCGGCCTTGCGGCACTTGATATCAAAGAATTTTTCCGCACCCAGATCGGCCCCGAAGCCTGCTTCCGTGACCACGAAATCGACAAGCTTAAGAGCCGTCGTCGTCGCCACCACCGAGTTGCAGCCATGCGCAATGTTGGCGAACGGGCCGCCATGCACAAAGGCCGGATTGTTTTCCAGCGTCTGCACCAGATTGGGCTGCATCGCCTCCTTGAGCAGCACCGTCATTGCACCATCGGCCTTGATGTCGCGGCAGTAGATAGGCGTCTTGTCACGGCGATAGGCCACTACGATGGAACCAAGCCGCTGCTGCAGATCCTCGAGATCCTTGGCAAGACAGAGGATCGCCATGACTTCCGATGCCACGGTGATGTCGAACCCGGTCTGGCGCGGAAAGCCGTTGGCGACGCCACCGAGATTGACCACGATGTCGCGCAGCGCCCGGTCGTTCATGTCCATCACCCGGCGCCAGACAATGCGGCGCGCGTCGATTTCCAGCTCATTGCCCCAGTAGATGTGGTTGTCGATCATCGCCGAGAGCAGATTGTGGGCGCTGGTGATGGCGTGAAAATCGCCGGTGAAATGCAGGTTCATCTCTTCCATCGGCACAACTTGCGCCATGCCGCCGCCGGCTGCACCGCCCTTCATTCCGAAGTTCGGCCCGAGCGAAGCTTCGCGGATGCAGATCATCGCCTTCTTGCCGATGCGGTTGAGCCCGTCGCCCAATCCCACCGTCGTGGTGGTCTTGCCCTCGCCCGCAGGTGTCGGGTTGATTGCGGTCACGAGGATAAGCTTGCCATTGGGCTTGTCCTTCTGCCGGGCGATGAAATCGGCAGAAATCTTGGCCTTGTCGTGGCCGTAGGGAACCAGATCCTCAAGCGGGATGCCGAGCTTCTCGCCAATCTGCTGGATGGGTTTCTTCGTTGCCGCGCGGGCTATCTCGATATCGGATTTGAACTCAGCCATGATTTTGGTTCCTCTGCCCAATCAGTCCCGCCTCCCCGCGCGACCTTAGGCCACGAATAGAAACGGAATGCCAAACCTATGCCGGTATGAAAGCGGACGCGCAATACGCCAATTGCGACACGCGCGGCAAAGCAGCCCCATGCCGAAATCGCCTACTCCAGGTGAACCATGAGTGCGTAGACTTCGCTCCCGCCCATTGTTCGCGCAGAATGCCCCTTGCCTGTGGTGTCTTCCATCAGGATCACGTCGCCCGGACGCAGATCCATCAGGGCGCCATCGCTGGCTTGTCCCTGAAACTCGCCGGACAGCATGACAAAGAGTTGCCGTCGCGGCGCCGGATGCAAGCCACTGTCCCAACCTTGAGGAAAATGCACCGTGATGAAGCGCTTGGCATCGGTCGGATCCGACACGCCGAATGCCGGTGCAGGCGGAGCATATTCCGCCATGTTGAACTTCGCCTGCAATTCTTCGACATGGCTTTCGCCATCGTCACCGGCATAAAGCCGCAGATACTTCATGGAATTTCCCCTCCCGTAGCCAAAGCCGCGATCAGCGCGGCACAACGCGTCCACTCAATGCTTATTAGCGCACCAGGCAATTTTCCGGCCGGCGGCTGCTCTTGCAAATCCGATGGCCAACGAGGGATTCGATCTCGTTGATCTCGGTAACCACACCGAGGCTCTTCAGCTCCTCCAAGCTCAGATATCTGATGTCCTCAGGAGGCGTTGACAGCATCAGATCAATCAAAGCTGGCTTTACATCCATAGCGGACAGATATTCGGTCAACTCGCTGCGAAGGGAGTCTCGCAATTCTGTTGATCTTACCGTCCCGATTTTTTTCCGCTCCACCAGCTCCCTTTTGGTGACAACCTCGCCACTGCTGAGCGTTTTCTTGTAAACCTTGTATCTGCTCCGGAATTTTTCCCGGGTTGTCACAATCTGATGAACACCCACTCGGGCAAATGGACTTGCAATGCGACGGACGCCACCACCAAGCAATATGGGACAGGCTGAATTGCACACGCCGAACGTGGCATTGCCGTATCCGTAAAAGGTGCCGTCTTCGAAATCAGGCTCACATTTATCGTCCCAGGGCTCGCAGCGCGGATAATCCGTCCGCGCAACTTCGACCGTCATTTTACGATCACGGATCAAACGGCCCATTGTCATCGCGACGTCCACTCTGCCGCCGTACGAATTGACCAGCAATGGAAGCTTCCGCTCGCCTAGCGTCTTGAGAATGGTCTCGAACGCCTTTGCGGTCTTGTCCGTAATGTCGCCATCGGCCGCTATCCACTCCGGGCAATCCGGCTCACAGGCCGTATTGCTCGTCCGGACAATGGAAAACACCATTTCCCGGGACGGCACTTTCTCCGGCGCTTCCTCCGCCGCTGCGGCTGAAAAGGCGGCAGCGAACAAGGTGAACCCGATTGCGGCCAAGGCAACCGCCAGAACAGGTTTCATTCTGGACTGTGGAATCAGGGAGAAAACAGGGATCACACGTGCCGCCATACTCACTCATTCTGCTGCCGAAACATGAATGCATGGCATGGGTTGCAGACTAGACCGAGAGGCTATCAATCAAGGGCAGTGCTTACAAGGCGCTGCTCTCGATTGACGCTGGTGGCCCCTCGATCTGAAAATGCCGTGGTTTAGCCGTCTCCCATTGCAATCAGCCCGGCATTGCCGCCGGCAGCCGCGGTGTTGACCGAAACCGCCTGTTCGACGGCAAAGCGCATCAGGTAGTGCGGGCCGCCGGCCTTGAAGCCGGTACCTGAGAGGCCCGAGCCACCAAACGGCTGGGTGCCGACCACCGCGCCGATGATGTTGCGGTTGACGTAGACATTGCCGGTATCGAGCCGATCGATGACCTTGCGCACCGTCGCTTCAATACGCGAGTGAATACCCAGTGTCAGGCCAAAGCCGGTGGCGTCGATGGCGTCCAGCACCGCGTCGAACTTCTTGGCCTTGTAGCGAACCACATGCAGCACCGGACCGAAGATTTCGCGGTCAAGCGCGGCGGCGTCCTTCAGTTCGACAATATGCGGAGCAAAGAACAGCCCCTCTTTCGGGGCGTCACCTGCATAGACCAGCTTCTGGGTCTTTGAGATCGTCGAAATATGGGCGGCCAGCATGTCGCGCTGCGCCTCGTCGATCACCGGTCCGATGTCGGTCGATGCCTTCGACGGATCACCCAGCTTGAGCTCGCGTGCCGCCCCCTCGATCATCTCGAGCATGTGGTCGGCAACATCTTCCTGCACGAACAAAAGCCTCAGCGCCGAGCAGCGCTGCCCTGCAGACCTGAACGCCGACATAACAACATCATCGGCCACCTGTTCGGCCAAGGCCGTCGCATCAACGATCATGGCGTTGAGGCCGCCGGTTTCCGCGATGAACGGCACGATCGGCCCGTCCTTGGCAGCGAGCGTCCGGTTGATGGCGCGCGCGGTCTCGGTCGAGCCGGTAAAGGCCACGCCGCCGATCTTCGGATGCGAGGTCAGAGCCGCGCCCACATCGCCTTCGCCGGGGAGACACAGAAGCACGTCCTTGGGCACACCCGCCTGGTGCAAGAGCTGGATCGCCTCATGTGCAATCAGCGATGTCTGTTCTGCAGGCTTTGCGATCACCGCATTGCCGGCTGCCAACCCTGCCGAGACCTGACCGAGAAAGATTGCCAGCGGAAAATTCCACGGCGAAATGCACACGAACACGCCGCGCCCACGCCAGCCAAGGCGATTGTCCTCACCCGTCGGGCCGGGCATCGGCTGCATTTTCGCAAACATCTCACGCGAGCGGACAGCGTAATAGCGCAGGAAATCCACAGCCTCACGGATTTCGGCTATGCCGTCATCGAGCGTCTTGCCCGCTTCGACGGAGAGCAGCGCCATGAACCGGTCACGCCGCTCTTCGATCAGGTCAGCGGCCCGGTCGAGTGCCGCCGCACGAAGGCCTGGATCGGTGCGTGACCACGATTTGAAGCCCTGAGAAGCGATACCCACCGCCTTGTCGACATCCTTGGGATCGGTAAACCGCACCGTACCTGCGACGATCGAAGCATCAAATGGCGAGCGAACCTCCTGCGCTTCACCGCCTTTGAGGCCCGGTGCAAGCGGTCCAGCTTCGACAGCCGCGGACGACCGTTTCATGCCTTCGAGCAGGGACGCGAGTTGAAAGCGGTCGCCGAATTCGACACCACGCGAATTGGGCCGATCCGGGTAGATCGCCACCGGCAGCGGAATCTGGCTGTTGCGCGACGATTGCCCTCTGGAAAGGCCAAGCTTGGCGTCCGGACGTTCCAGCATCGTGGCGATCGGCACGTTCTTGTCACCAGCCACCGCCACGAATGACGAGTTGGCGCCATTCTCAAGCAACCGGCGCACGAGATAGGCCAGAAGGTCGCGATAGCCGCCAACCGGGGCATAGATCCGGCACGGCACGCGGTCATTGCTCTTGCTCAGGCTGTCATAGACAACTTCGCCCATGCCATGCAGACGCTGGAACTCAAAGCCGCTGCGGTCCTCGGCCATCTCGATAATGGTGGCGACAGTCAGGGCATTGTGCGTGGCAAATTGCGGATAGATGACATCGCGCAGGTCGAGCAACTGGCGCGAACAGGCGAGATAGGACAGATCGGTCGCAGCCTTGCGGGTGTAGACAGCGTAGCCTTCAAGCCCGCGCTCCTGCGCACGCTTGATCTCGGTGTCCCAATAGGCCCCCTTGACGAGGCGCACCATCATCCGGCGGCCATGCTTGCGGCACAGACCGGCAATGTGGTCGATCACTTCCGGCGCCCGTTTCTGGTAGGCCTGAATGGCGAGGCCAAAGCCGTCCCAGCCTGCCAGTGACGGGTCGGCAAACGCCCGGTCGATGACATCAAGCGAGAGTTCCAGCCGGTCGACCTCTTCGGCATCGACGGTGAAATTGAGCTCATGCGCCTTGGCCATCTGCGCAAGCTTGATCAGGTCCGGAACCAGTTCTTCAAGCACTTGCTCACGATGGGTTGCCAGATAGCGGGGATGCAGCGCCGAAAGCTTAACCGAGATGCCCGGGCGATCCGGCAGCTTGCGTCCGGCTGACACCTTATCGGCCGATTTTCCGATCGCCGCGATGGCATCGGCATAGGATTTGAAATAGCGCTTTGCATCAGCGTGGGTGCGGGCCCCTTCACCGAGCATGTCGTAGGAATGCCGGAAGCCACGGGACTCGTTTTTCACAGCGCGATTAAGTGCTTCGCCGATGGTTTCACCGAGCACGAAATGATGCCCGAGAAACCGCATAGCCTGTTTGGTTGCGGTCCTGACTGTGGGCATGCCCATCCGCTTGACCAGACCGCGCATCACCCCTTCAGGCGTCTCGCCAGGCTTGATCACACGTGCCGACATCCCCAGCGCCCAGGCGGAAGCCGAGACAAACCATGTGTCGCCATGGGTCTCATGATCGCTCCAGCCACCTTCCTTGAGCTTGTCTTCAATCAGCCGGTCCTGGGTAAGGGCATCAGGCACCCTGAGCAGCGCCTCGGCGAGCACCATCAATGCGAGACCTTCACGCGTCGACAGCCCGTATTCGCGCAGAAAGTCCTCGACACCGCCCATCTGGCCCGAGTCGGACCGGATAGCCTGGATGAGCTTTGTCGCGCGGGTATCGATCGCCCGTTCCTGCGCGCTGCTGAATGTGAGACGCTCGCTGAATTGGCGGATCAGGCGATCATCGTCCGGAGCATGTGGGGCATGGAAAGAAGTCAGAACTGGCGTGGCAGTGGCGGTCATGGCAATCTCCCGGTGATTGACACATCATAACTCTTGAAGAGCCGCATTTCTCGCTATATTTTAGTCTCAAGATGAGATGTTTCACTATAAAATTGCGAAACAGGGGTGATTGATTGAAGGAAATTGACCGCATAGACCGAAAGATCCTTCGCGCCATGCAGGACGATGGCCGGCTCACCAATCTGGAACTGGCAGACAAGATCAGCCTGTCACCCACTGCCACTGCGGAACGCCTCAAACGGCTGAACCGCGACGGCTACATCCAGGGCTACACTGCAAAGCTGTCACCTGAGAAACTTGACCGCGGCATGTTGGTCTTCGTCGAAGTCAAACTTGACCGCACCACACCGGACGTGTTTGACGCATTTTCCCTTGCCGTTCGCAAATCGGATGATGTGATGGAATGCCATATGGTCGCCGGCGGCTTTGATTATCTGGTCAAGGCACGTGTCAAAGGTATGGAGGCTTACCGTGCCTTTCTCTCAGATGTCATACTCTCTCTGCCCGGTGTGCGCGAAACGCATACATATCCGGTCATGGAGGAAGTCAAGAACACCGGGAAACTGCCAGTCTGATTGCTTAATTACTTTGATGGGCCTAGTATTACCCAAAGAAAGATATTTACACCACACATGCCATCAAAAAATCGAAACATCTGCAACAAAACAACCAACATTACGGATGGCTTGATTTCCATTGCCGTGCCAGAGCGTAGCTAATGCCAAACCAGAGCGCGCTTTTAGACAATCTGGAAAAAATCCGGACGGAAACAGATCTGCTCGAGTTTTTGCGCCGTCTTTCCAGGTATTTCGATTTCACCGGATTCATGCTGCTCAACATTCCCTCGGAAGCTGATCAAAGCCTTGAAGCAATTGTTCACCTGTCAGATTTACCGGAAGGCATGATTGCATCCTATGACAGACTGGGGCTGCTCAAAAACTCTCTGGTCTTTCAAACCTTGCGGCGCTCGACCATCCCGATGACGCTGAACATGCAGACCGCGCATGATGCTCGACCTTCCGAGGAAGCCCAGTCAGCCGCCCGGCTGTTTGAAAATTACAGCATAGCGACGGCCGCATTTTTCCCCGTGCATACACCTGGTGGTTCCAGGGCCGCTTTCGGGTTTCTGGGAAGCCGCTCTCAATTGACGCGCGCAGAACTTGGCGAGCTGGCTATTTTCGCCTCACACGCCTTCAACATCTATTCCAGCTTGAAGCAAAGCGATCAGGTCAAAGAAGACCCGTTGACCAAACGCGAACTCGAAGCCCTGCACTGGGCCGCCAATGGCAAGACATCAGGCGAAATAGCGTCGATCATTTCACTGTCCGAGCACACCGTGAACACCTACATGAACAACGCCATGCGCAAGCTCGACTGTGTCAACAGAACCCAGCTCGTAGCCAAGGCGCTGCGACTACGTCTCATTTACTAGGCTTTTCCTGCTCAATCTGACGGAATTGCAGACAATAGCGGCAATTCCGTCAGTGCGTTCAAAGACCCTCAGCGATCCAGAATGGCGCGCAGTTCGACGAGGTTCGAGCGGAACCGCAGCACGTAAAAGCCCATGGTTGCAAGATGCGTCGGCATGATCCATCCGCTTTCATTGCCATTCGAGATGATGAACGGCTGGATTTTCAGCGCCGACGACAACTGCACGTCCATGTCATCCCACAGTTGGCCAAGATTGCGTTGTGCGACCACATCGCGGAAGTCTTCGCGGGTTGCCTTCAGGATCCCGTAATAGCCATAGAGCTGGCCGTAGGAAAACCAGAACCTGTCGTCTGCGCGGGTATCAAACCAGCCGGAATTGAAGTTCTCCGACCGGTCACGCAGGATCGCCGAAGTCGATCCGACGTCGGATGCAATCCTGTCGAGGAACTGAACCAGGTTGTCGGTGCGGGCATCGTAGGTTGCCTCGCATTTGCTCAGACGGGTGTTGAATGCCTGCAGGTTCGTGATTGCCGAGCGGTAGAATGACGGCGTCGGTGTCTTTGGACCAAACGGGCTGATGCCGAAGTACCAAGTGTATTCATCAAACTGCATCGCGCCGCGCGCATCCTGCAGGTCGCCGTCGACCTGGCTGGTGCCACGAACGCGTCCGAGCGTGTCGACAAACTCGACAGTCGTGCGCCGTATTGCCTGGTTTACGCCGCGCTGAAACGCGGCCTTGTTGTCAAAGAACGGCGTATGATCCCACTCCACGCCAAACAGGCCGGCCTTGTAGAGGATCATCGACGAGGTCCAGGCATTCTCGTTGACGTTGAAGTCAATCAGGTCCGAAGTCACCGACACCATCGCCGAGGGCGCACAGGAGCCATCGGCCTGCTTGGTTCCAGGCGTCAGTGCCAGCGTTTCGCGCTTGGAAGGATAGTCAGGATCGAACCCGCTCCAGACCTGCGTCTGCCAGAAAAAATAGCCGTAAAGCCCGACAAAGACGATGATGATGCCGCCAACGATCGCCTTGAGCAGGAAGCCGCGGCGACGGTACCAGCCTGCCATGGTCACAAATGGCCAGAGGATAAAGGAAATCAACATACCGATACCACGGCCAATGGCGTTGAAGATCCGTTCGAAGAATTCAATCACCGGGTCAAGCATCGTCTTGGTATCCTTCCAGTCCGTAAAGCCGCGACCTGAGCGCTGCCTTGTTATTCAGATAGGTTGTCCCGAGCACGTCCACAACATGGGCGCGGTAGCTTTCGGAATAGCCTTCATAAGCTTCGTAAAAGCCCTGCTTGTCAAAGACGAAGCGGCTGACAAAGTCAAACGGCGCCAATCGTGCCAGAAGCCGGTTGACGAGCCACTGGTCCGGATGCCCGGCAACGGCGCGGCAAAGCATGAGCCGCCGGTCGGCGCGCACTTCCCGCATCTTGACCTGCCCGGTGGACGTGATCTCACGCATCATTTCCTGCAGGAATGGATAAATCCCGTCCTCGGCAATCAGCGCTGAATTGCGGTGCATCCATGTCTGCAGCCAGATCCGGTCGGTTCCCGCCAGATCAACTGCAGGATCAGCCCGGCGAATGAGATCATCCACCGCCATCTCCGCCCGGTGAGCGAAAAAACCTGATGGTTCGACCCAGGATGCGCGTGGCAACTGCAGCCTTTCGGATTTGGACAGATAGTCGAAGATATGCGCGTGGTCAGCGATATCGATATAGCTCACCTCCCAGGGGCGCGACCGCCGGAACCCCGGCGCATGGCTGTCGCAGATCACCGTTGTGGTCCGGTCATCGCGGAAGATGAACACGCCGCCAAAATGATTGGCCCAATAGGAGGTATGCGGGAACACAAGCTTGTCGGGCACCAGCGCGTTCTGCCTTATGTCACCGGTCTCCCGTGCAAGCTCGACCATACGGTTGAGCATGACATCATCCCGCCAGCCGTCCCCGGGTGACTTGAGCCGATCAACCAGCGCACGCAATTCCGTGGCCTTTCCCAGCATGTTTTCAGCCGACATCACCCGGAACCGGACTTCATTGATCGACAGCAGGTCCTCGACCCCGGTCACCTCATCAACGGGTTCTTCAATCTCGCCGAACAACGCATCCTTGATCGTCACCGCATGAACGGCACGACGATTGCCGTCAAAGAACTCATGCATCAGCCCGGCGGTGTTGGAAAACTGGGTGTGGACCACCGGCAGGTTTTCCTGCTCCGGCGTCAGGACAACAAAGCGGCGGTTGACGCCGTTGGGATCAAGATACTGGATATCGCCAAGCTCCTCGGCAATTTCCGGCGAGAAGCCGGTCATGTCTATCCGGAACTGGCCGAGCTTTGTCTCCGGCAGTCCGAACGCTCTGAGCGCCTTGTTGTAGCGCTCGATCAGATGCGGCTCCGCAACAGGAAGCAGGCGACCGTAGATCAGTTCGTTTTCGACCAGACGCTTCATTGCTGCCAGCGCCCGTCCCGCTTCATGCTTTCGATTTCGCGGATCGCACGTTCGCGCTGCCGCTCGCGCCTTATGATGTCATCAACGGCAGTCGCATCCGAGCGGTCTGTGTAGCGGAATTCGGAGTCTGCGTAGCGGTTGATCTCCTGCAGCACCATCTCGATTGTGAAGGGCTTGCGAAGCTCGGAGATCATCGCGATCTTGTCATCGTAAGGCTTGTGCATGAAGGCTTCAGCCGTCTCGAACCATTCATCCGGCAGATCTATGTCCATCGCCCGCATCTTGATCGCGTCGGTGATGTTCTTGATCGCCCGACCGGTAAAGCGCGGCTCGGCCAGCTTGATCTGGTGCAGATAGGCGCCGATATCGGCGATGGACTTGACCTTGCCGTGCTCGCTCTCGAACCTCTCCCAGACAGACAGCAGCCCCTCTTCCTGCGGCCGGTCATGGCCGTCATAGGATCGCTCCACAGCCTTCTTGATTTCCTGGCTGGCAAACAGCGCATGCGATCCGAGAGGGATCGAATGGTTCTTGCCCGCAAGCAGCGCGAAGATGTCGATGTAGTCATCAAGCGATTGCGGCCCGTCAACCAGCCAGCGCGCGCCGGCGCGTTGTCTCAGCGCATCGTCGACATTCTCCGGATAGTTGGAGAACATGCCGAAGCTGCAGTTTCCCCGCACCACGGTGGAGGCGCCGGCAAAACTCTCCATCAAAACTGCGGTGACTTCCTGCTGGCCCGCCGACGCCTTGTCATCGGAGCGTTTGGCAGCAACCTGGTCGATATCGTCGATGGTGCCGAAACCGATGGCGCGCGGGTTGAGCACATTGTCGACGAAGGTCTTGCAGTTCTGGCCCGACTTGCCCTGATAGGACGAGATCTGGTCGACACCGAAATTCTCGTAGTGAAACGGATAGCCTGCGACCTCGCAGTAATCATTGATCATGCCTGCCAGCATCTGGATCAGGATGGTCTTACCGGTGCCCGGCGCACCATCGCCCATGAAGGTGAACAGGAAACCGCCCAATTCGACGAAGGGATTGAGCTGGCGGTCAAAATCATAGGCCATGACCATGCGCGACAAACGCATCGCCTGGTGCTTGGCCAAATGGTTGCCGATGATCTCGTTGGGCTTCTTGAAGCTCATCACCAGCGGCTTGCGGCGCTGCCCCGGGGCCACGTCGAAGCCGTCGAGGGTGAAGTTGTCGCTCTCAAGCCGAAGATGCGATTGGGCGAAATTGCCCAGCGCGTCAAACCGGTTGCGCCTGCTGATAAGGCCTTCGATGGCTACCCGCGCCAGCGCCCGCGCCCGCGAGGTCATTGCGGTCTCGTCAGGTGCGCCCGATATCGCCTCGTCAAGCGCTGCCACAATCGATTTCAGCGCGTCCTGCGGTGTGTCGAACTGGAAATCAGGTTCTTCGGTGTCGTTGGCCGGTTCGCTTTCGCCATCAATGGTCTGCAGCACAAAGGCCGCGAGCGTGAAAGCAGCGACATAGGCTGACGCCGACAGCAACCGCTTGAACCGCTCCGCCTCCTCGCCCTGCAGGGGCGCACCGGCGTTGCGTGATTGCAGGCTTTCGAGATCGGTCTGCTCGGCAAACATTTCCGCCACGGCGAGCGCCACCGAGATCCCCCGCCGGGTGCGGTACAGCAGCGTATGCTGCGGGATCGACAGCATCTGGTCATTGGCGCGCACAGACTGGATTGTCTTGCCGAGTTCAATCTCGCGGGTCCGTCGCATGCCGCTGGTCGAGACCGTGGAGACGAAGCGGCGGTTGGTACCGGCGATCGGCGTCGAAGATGCGTCGTCCTGCTTGCTGAGCACGACCACTCGGGTCACCATCGACTGCGCTACCGCCTGATGGCGAGCGATGTCTTCCTCGGAAATTGTCGTCAGCCCCGTTGTCTGGCTCATGATCTCATACCTCGCTGATGACCTGGTTGCCCGAAATCACATGCACGGTGAAGCCCGAGAAAATGCTCTCCGCTTCGCCCGAAGCATAAAGCGCCTGATAGGCTTCATGCGGCACAAGCGCATGTTTCTGGTAAGCACTCACGCCCTGCCGGGTCGCCTCCAGATCATCGGTCTCGATGTGATACTCATCCCGCGCCGGCGCCGAACTCCACAGCCCGTGCTTGGCCGGACGCTCGGTCTTGGAAAACACTTCCTGCATGGTCCAGGTCAGAAGCCATGCATTCTCGTCCTTGCGCACTTTCGACAGGATGTTCGAGATCCGGTCTGAGTTGTCGGTTACACCCGCCGAGTAGAATGGCCCGAGCACGAAACGGCGCAACTGCTTGGGATGCAGAAACTCGAAATCCGCATCCAGGTTCTGCGCAATCGTGACCGGCGAAAGCGAATAGGCGCCGTTCTTTTCGGCTGAAGCATCAAAGGCACGCGCAAACTCGGGATTGAGCAGCCCGCCGACCGGCAGCTGTATCTCGACATCAGGGTTGAGCTTGCCATCCCTGGTCACCAGCATCTTTGCGATGGAGTCGCTCGAATCCTCGATCGTCGCCATGTAGACCATCGGCAGGGTCTGGCTGCCGTCGAACACGCCCCAATGCACGACATAGAAAGGCCGCCCGTTTTTCGGATTGACCGAAACCCGAATTGTCTCGGGCAGGATGAAGGGCGCGAACACCGCGTCCTTGCCGATTTCCTCCAGATAGAGCCGTTCGGCGACCTGCTCCTGCAGCGTGCCGGGAAACGCCTTGTGGCGAAGGATGAAGTCGGCCATTTCCGCTTTGAGCGTGTCGACATCCGGGATTGCCGCCAGCCGTTCTTCGGCCGTTGCGCGGTCGTTTTCCAGCGTCAACACGTTCTGGTAGGTCGGAAAACCGCTGTCGGCCCGGCTGATGCGAAACCGCTCGATAAAGCCGACCCGGTTTTCCCAAGCCGAGAATGTTGCTTCCAGGCGGTCGACATAAGGAATGATCACCTGGCCAACCAGGCCATGCGCGTAGAGCGGCGACTTGTCGTCAGCAAGATAGACCCGCAGGCCTTTGAGCGCCGCATGCATCGATCTGAAATAGGCGCCAGCTGCGCCGGTGTCAGCCCGCATGGCCGGCCTCCGGTATCATCACAGCGCGCTTAGGACTTCACGTAATTGGCTGAATTGTGCTTTTCCAGTACCTCGGAAAACCGTCTGGCAAACGCGTCGTCGGCAAGCTGCTTGCGGCGCTGGATATCCTGCGTCGAGAGCATGTTCTTCTCGTGCATTTCCAGAAGATCGCCGATATGGGCCTGAGCGGCTGCGCCAATCCCGGCCATGGTTTCTTCAGCTGCGGTATCGACCCGGCTTCCCAGAGTGTTGATCTTGTGGGCAACATCCTGCTGGGCGGCGGTCTTCAATGAATCCTCAAGCGCCTTGTAGAGCACAATGCGCTGTTCGGTATCGATGGTCAGCTTGTTGATCAGGGTGTTCTGCGCCGCAATCTGGTTGTTGAGCGAATCCACAAATGTCTGGAACATCGAGGTGTAGCGCTCGAGCGTCTGGCTTTCTGCAAGCAGTTCCTGCTCCTTGGCCTGCCGCTCATTGTATTCGGTGGCAAGCTTCGAGCGGTCACTTTCCAGATCCGTACGGGTTTTCTGATCGGTCGATGCGGCAATCTTGTTCTCGATGTCCATCAACAGCGGATTGAGCTCCTCGATGCGCTGCTGCGTGGTTTCGAGATTGGCCATGGTGACCTTGCGGCGCTCGATCACCTTGATCAGGCTCGCTTCCGAGGTCTTGTAGCGGCTGTCGAGAATATCCTTCTGATCCTTCAGAATGCCGGTGATGGTGTCTGACTTTTTCAGAAGCTCCTGCAGATTGCCTGACAGCGACATGTTGCGAACCCGGTCAGACCGCATCCGCTGCGCCCTGCCCTTGGAGAAGATAGCCACGAAGCTTTCCATTCCGGAAAAGCCCTTCATGCTCTCGAACTCGGAGCCGAACACATTGGTGGCATCCTCGAGGCCGATAATCAGATCGGCGATGTTGGTCTCCATCATGCGCTGCTGGCGCAACACGTCCTGGATACGGGCATTTTCAATATCAAACTGGGGATCGCCGAGCTCGGCATCAGATTCTGACAGCTTCTCGAGCACAACACCGGATGCCTCGATCTTGGACCGCATATCATTGACAACGGAGCGTGTTTTTTCGATTTCTGCATCAAGCGCCTTGATATCGGCCATGTCCAATTCTCCTGTTTATCGTCGTCACATGAAAATGACGCACAGAACCCGTCCAGTAGCGCCGGACACCAAAGCTTTATTAGCACCGGTTCAGTGCTGCGAAAACCTCACCTGGCAAGGTGGGGACTCCGAAGCCCAAAAAAAAGGCCGTCCCCGAAGGAACGGCCATTCATCTCCTCTGCGCCAGCCGGTTTTACTCGGCGGCAGCAGGATCTTTCAGATACGCGATGACATTGGCAATATCATCATCCTTCTTCAGACCTGCAAAAGCCATCTTGGTGCCCTTCACCACGCCCTTAGGGTCGTGAAGATAGGTAGCCAGCGCTTCTTCGGTCCAGACCGGAACTTCGGCCGCATGCTCTGTCATCGCCTTGGAATACTTGTATCCCTCGACTGAAGCGACAGGGCGGTCAACGACACCCATGAGGTACGGGCCGACCCTGTTTTTTGCTTCAGTTGCTACGTGGCAAGCGGCGCATTTCTTGAACACCTTGGCGCCGGCAACAGCGTCGCCGTCAGCAAGGGCGGCGGTAGGTGCAGAAAGGCCAGCCACAATTACGGCGCCAAACATCATGGAAAGGGAAATGCGCATAAGACAGTCTCCGTTCGTGTTTAATAGATACCCATTGTTATAGCGCAGGTCACAGCAAGGACAATGCGCCGTCGAAGGCTTTTGCCGAAAATCTGAGGCGAAATTCAATCGGCCTTCACTCTATCAAACACATTGCGGCGCTATTTTGTTCCATCAGGGTTCATGACATCGTCCCAGTGCCGTCGGCAATAGGACACGTATTTCTCGTTGCCGCCGACCTCGATCTGGGCACCCTCATGCATAACCCTGCCCTGATCATCCATCCTCACCACCATTGTGGCCTTGCGACCGCAATGGCAGATCGTGCGCACTTCGCGCAACTCGTCCGCAAGCGCAAGCAATGCCTGGGAACCGGGAAACAGTTGCCCGCGAAAATCGGTACGCAGACCATAGGTCATCACCGGGACCCCCAGCCTGTCGGCGACACGCGCCAGCTGCCAGACCTGCGCTTCGGTGAGAAACTGCGCCTCATCGACAAACGCACAGGCAATATCACCCTCTGTTTTCAGGCTCTCGAGTGTCTTGTAGAGATCGTCTTCGGGGCGAAACGTGTAAGCCTCACTGTCCAACCCGATGCGAGATGCAATGCGTCCCACACCGCCGCGGTCATCGAAGGCCGCGATAAACAGCACCGTTCTCATTCCGCGTTCCCGGTAGTTGTAGGAAGCCTGCAGCAGAAGCGTCGACTTCCCCGCATTCATGGTGGAATAGCTGAAATAGAGCTTTGCCAAGATGGGCTCCCGATTTGTACCCGGTTGTGATGTTTTACCGGCTTCAAACCCCGGATATGCCTGCGCTGACTGGTAGCCACCGGCGAACTATCTATTGCCGGTCAGCGCTGCGAAATTCCACCCCTGCCACCGCCCTTTCAACAGCCGTTTTCGCTACCAGCACAAAATTTGAAGGCATTGCGGCTTGAGTTCACCGCATATAGGTGGTTGTTTCTGCACTCGGAACACGGGAGATACCGACCATGACAAGAAAAATGACACTCACTTTCGCAGCTCTTCTGCTTGCCGGAACCGCGACTGCTCAGGCAGCGGATCCTGAATCCTGCAAGACCGTCCGCTTCGCGGATGTTGGCTGGACTGACATTCAGGCCACCACCGCAGTCGCTGGCGTTGTGCTTGATGCACTGGGATATAACCAGGAAGTTCAGGTGCTTAGCGTGCCTGTGACCTACCAGTCGCTCAAGAACAAGGACATGGATGTTTTCCTTGGCAACTGGATGCCATCGATGGCCGCCGATGTTCAGCCATTCCTCGATGACGGATCGGTTGAAACCGTTGCCCAGAACCTTGAAGGCGCCGGCTACGGCCTCGTGGTGCCCACCTATGCTGCCGAAGGCGGCGTCAAGAGCCTGAGCGACATCGGCAAGTTCAAGGACAAGTTCGACGGCAAGATCTATGGCATCGAGCCGGGCAATGACGGCAACCGCATCGTGCTCGAAATGATCGCCGACCCGGCCAACGGCCTTGATGGCTTCGAGCTGGTTGAAAGTTCGGAAGCAGGCATGCTGTCGCAGGCTGAAAAGGCAATCAGGAACGACGAGTGGATCGCGTTCCTTGGCTGGACCCCACATCCGATCATGGGCGAAATGTCGATTGCCTATCTTGATGGCATGGGCGATTCCGGCTTCGGCGCCGCCACCGTGCACACCAACGTGCGCGCCGGTTACACCAGCGAATGCCCGAACGCAGGGACGCTGGTCAAGAACATGTCGTTCTCGCTGTCGATGGAAAACAAGATCATGGACGACATCCTGAAGGGCGAAGACGCCAACGCGGCGGCCCTTGCCTGGCTGAAGGCCAATCCGGACACAGTCAAGCCATGGCTTGAAGGCGTGACCACTTTCGACGGCGGCGACGCTGCCGCCGCAGTCTCTGCCAAGCTCGGCATGTAAGACTTGAAACGACGGTCCGGAGCTGTGTCAGCGGCTCCGGACCGCTTTACGCGTCGGGGGACACGACATGGATGGACTGGCGAATTTCATAACGGCCTGGAAAATCCCGGTCGGCAAATGGGGAAAAAGCTTCTTCAATTTCCTCACCGACAATTTCGAATTCGCCTTTGACGCCATCGCCGACACTCTCAAATTGCTCCTCGACGGCATGATTGACGGCCTGTTGTGGCTGCCACCGCTGATCCTAGTTCTGGTGATCGCGGCGATAGGCTGGCGCATTCAGAAATCATGGAAACTGGCAGTCGGCATTGTGCTCGGGCTGGTGTTCATCATCAACCAGGGTCTCTGGAAGGAAACCGTCGAAACCCTTGTGCTGGTGATTTCTGCCGCCTTCATGTCAATGTTGATCGGTGTGCCGATCGGCATCTGGCTGGCGCATCGGCCCAAGCTCTATACGTACCTGCAACCGGTTCTCGATCTGATGCAGACGATGCCGACCTTCGTCTATCTGATCCCGGTCCTCATTCTGTTCGGCCTCGGCCTGGCGCCCGGACTGCTGGTCACCATCATCTTTGCGTCTCCAGCCCCGATCCGCCTTACCTATCTCGGCATCACCTCGGTCCCAAGACCAATGGTCGAGGCCGGTCAGGCCTTTGGCGCCTCGCCAACCCAACTGCTGCGGAAAGTCGAACTGCCAGCCGCGCTGCCGACCATCATGGCGGGCCTGACGCAGTGCATCATGCTGTCATTGTCGATGGTCGTGATTGCAGCACTGATCGGCGCCAACGGACTTGGCAAGCCGGTGGTGCGCGCGCTCAACACGGTCAATATACCGCTCGGGCTTGAAGCCGGCATCGCCATCGTCATCCTGGCCATCATTCTTGACCGCATGTGCCGCGTACGCATTGGAGCCACGTCATGAGCCTTGGCGCCGATCGCGGCTCGGTCCGCATAGAAAATGTTTCCATCATCTTCGGTGACAACACCGCCGAAAGCCTGGCCCTTGCTGACGCGGGCAAGTCCCGCACCGAGATCCAGGAACAGACTGGCGACGTGCTCGGCGTGCATGATTGCACCGTCGATATCAACGAAGGCGAGATCCTGGTGCTGATGGGGCTGTCGGGCTCCGGCAAATCCACACTGCTGCGCGCGGTCAACCGTCTCAATCCGATCAGCCGTGGAAAATTGACGGTCAACTGCGGCGACGAGACATTCGACGTTGGCGCATGCGATGACAAGCAGCTCAAGCAATTGCGCATGGACACCGTGTCGATGGTGTTCCAGCAGTTCGGCCTGCTGCCCTGGCGCTCGGTTGCTGACAATGTGGGCTTTGGCCTCGAAATTGCCGGCATCGAGAAAAAGGAACGTGATCGGCGGGTCACCGAACAACTCGCTCTGGTCGGACTGTCCGACTGGTCCGAAAGGATGGTGGCTGAACTCTCCGGCGGAATGCAACAGCGCGTGGGTCTTGCCCGCGCCTTCGCCACCGGCGCACCGATACTTCTGATGGATGAGCCGTTCTCGGCGCTCGACCCGCTGATCCGCACCCGGCTGCAGGATGAGCTGCTTGAGCTGCAATCCCGGCTCGGCAAGACCATCATCTTCGTCAGCCACGATCTCGATGAGGCCATGAAGCTCGGCAACCGGATTGCTATCATGGAAGGCGGGCGCATCATCCAGTGCGGTACGCCTCGCGAGATCGTCAATTCGCCTATCAACCAGTATGTCGCTGATTTCGTTGCCAACATGAACCCGATCGCCATGCTCACCGCGCGCGATGTGATGGCTGCCGGCAAGCCCGATGCGTCACGCGGCCAATCGCCGCTGTCGGCTTCGGTCACACCCGATACACCGCTTTCCGACGTGATGGATGCGCTGGCCAGGCGAGAAGGAACAATTGGCGTGATTGACAAGGGCGTCGTGACAGGCTCCATCACTGCCGATGATATCGTCCGTGGCCTGACGCGGCATCGCCGCTGAAGAAGACGGACGCCAGACACTGCAGAGCATTGAATTCAAGGAGATCAGAGTATGGAAGTTAAGGGCAAAGCCGCCATTGTGACTGGTGGAGGCTCAGGGCTTGGCGCGGCAACCGCACGGGCTTTGGCGAACGCAGGAGCGAAAGTCTCCCTGCTCGATGTTAATCTCGCACAGGCAGAAAAAGTCGCGACCGAAATCGGCGGCAAGGCAATTGCCTGCGATGTCTCCAACGCCGCAGCGGCCGAAGCAGCACTCGCTGAAGCTGCTGAAGCCTATGGCGAAGCGCGGATCCTGATCAACTGCGCGGGCATTGCACCCGCCGTTCGTGTTGTTGGCCGCGAAGGTCCGCACGATCTGGATGTGTTCCGCAAGGTGATCGAAGTCAATCTGATCGGCAGCTTCAACATGCTGCGGCTCTTCTCGGATCGTGCTTCCAAGCTTGAACCGCTCGCTGGCGGCGAACGCGGCGTGGTCATCTCGACTGCGTCGGTTGCGGCCTTCGATGGCCAGATCGGACAGGCAGCCTATTCCGCCTCAAAGGGCGGCGTTCATGCCATGGCGCTTCCGATCGCGCGTGAGCTTGCCCGTTTCGGCATCCGGATCATGACAATCGCACCCGGCATTTTCGCAACGCCGATGCTGCTGGGCATGCCGCAGGAAGTTCAGGACAGCCTTGGCGCTTCCGTGCCATTCCCGTCCCGTCTGGGCCAGCCGGAAGAATATGCCAGCCTTGCCATGCACATCATCGACAATGTCATGCTCAACGGCGAGACGATCCGTCTTGATGGCGCAATTCGGATGGCCCCCAAGTAAGGCCTGAGGCAGACCAATGAAGGAACCGGTCAACACCATTCGCGAAACGGATGAGGAAGCGCGCCGTCTGGCGCGCCGCCTTATCCGTGGCGCCCGGTTTGGCGCTATTGGCGTGCTTGAGCCAGGCACCGGCTTCCCTTTTGCCAGCCGGGTTCTGACCGGGACCGATATTGACGGCACGCCGTTGATCCTGGTCTCGGCTCTGTCGGTTCACACCGGCGCGCTGGCTGCGGATCCGAGGGCTTCACTTTTGTTCGGGGAACCGGGAAAGGGCGACCCGCTTGCCCATCCCCGCATCACCGTCAGGACGCGGGCAGAACGGGTGGCACGGGACGACCCATCCCATGACCGCCTGCGCGCACGTTTTATCGCCAGGCATCCCAAGGCCGCCCTCTACGCAGACTTTCCTGATTTTTCATTTTTCCGCATGATCCCCGAATCAGCCAGTCTTAATGGAGGCTTCGGTAAGGCCTTCGTGCTGGCGTCTGGGGACCTCCTCATTGCCTCTCCGGCCATCCCCGATCTTGAAAAAATCGAACCCGATGCAATTTCTCACATGAATGCTGATCATGGCGATGCCGTTGACTCATATGCACGAATTCACGGGAAATCGAAGAAAACAGGCTGGAAAATCTGCGGAATTGACTGCGCAGGGATCGATCTGGTCAATGGCGACGAACTTTTGCGCATAGAATTTGACGATCCGCTAATGCACGCGTCAGGATTGCGTGCCAAGCTTGCCGAACTCTCGCGTACGCTGTGAAAAAATAGGGGTGTACATTGACCGTTTTATAGTTGAAATATGTCTGACGAGTTTTTTTGAGCATTTGGATTAATTTATTGAAAACCGCCTCGTGCGGAGGGCTATGGAAGATACCCATGATTGATGCACGCCGCCTTGAAACGCATTCCGAGGAAGCCGCAGACCTGTTGGCCGCAATGGGAAATCAGAAGCGAATGATGATTCTCTGCAATCTCGCCGACGGTGAAATGCAGGTGGGTACACTCGCTGAGAAAGTTGACCTGAGCCAGTCGGCCCTGTCCCAGCACCTCGCCAAACTGAGAACACGCCAGCTGGTCAAGACCCGCCGCGAAGCGCAGGCGGTCTATTATTCGATCAACTCGGAACCCGTTCTTCAGATGCTGCGAACACTCACAAGCATTTATTGCAACTGAGACATCCGGCCTGACCGAATATTGGCGCGGCACCCATGAAGTGCGGCGTCAGGGTAAACTCGCCCACCCTCCCCATTACGCGGAGGAAAAACATCACGAATGTGGTTTTCTTCATGCAAAAAGCCCGCCTCCTGAGAGGCGGGCTTTTTGGTGTCTGGGCGAATTCGTATAGGGCTCAAGCAGCTCAGAATTCTTCCCAGCTATCCTGGGCAACAGCAGCATTGCCCTGGCTGCGCATCTGTGGCTGCGAAGTCTTGGCAGCCGCTTGCTGACGAGCTGCAGGCTGGCGTGCTGCCGGCTGCGCCATGGTCCGCGCTGTTGCACGCAGGGCGCTCGATTGCGCCGATGCCGAACCATCGATCGTGAACTGCGAGATCAATTCGCGAAGCTTTCCGGCTTCGACAGCCAGCTCAGCGGATGCCGCGTTGGATTCTTCCACCATCGCAGCGTTCTGCTGGGTTGTCTGGTCCATCGAGTTGACCGCCTGATTGACTTCCGACAGGCCGGTGGACTGTTCCTTGGCCGAAATCGCGATCGCGTCCATATGGGTGTTCATCTCGGTGATGAAGCCACCGATGGTGCGAAGCGCTTCACTTGCCTTGCGGACAAGGTCAACACCGCTGGAAACTTCGGTCGAGGAGTTGTGAATGAGCTCCTTGATTTCCTTGGCGGCATTGGCTGAACGCTGGGCAAGCTCGCGCACTTCCTGAGCGACCACTGCGAAGCCCTTGCCGGCTTCGCCAGCGCGGGCGGCCTCGACACCGGCGTTGAGTGCCAGCAGGTTGGTCTGGAAGGCAATCTCGTCGATCACGCTGATGATGTTCGAGATCTGCTTCGAGCTCTCTTCGATGCGGCGCATCGCGTCCTCGGCCTGGCCGACGACCTGCGAAGACTGGACGGCCGACGAATTGGCCTGCGAGGCGACGCCGCGTGCTTCTTCTGTCCGCTGGGTCGAGTTCTGGACGTTGGCGGTGATTTCTTCGACAGCCGCCGCCGTTTCCTCAAGTGCTGCAGCCTGACGTTCTGTGCGCTTTGCCAGATCATCCGTGCCGTTTGCAATTTCCCGGGTTCCAGTTTCCATCATCGACACACTTTCGGTGATGGATCCCATCGTCGAGCTCAACTGCCTGACCGACTGGTTGAAGTCATGCCGCAGTGCTTCAAAGTCTGGTGCGAAGGCTTCTGTGAGCTGGAACGAAAGGTCACCAGCGGCAAGGCGCTGCAGACCAGTTGCCAGACCCGAGGTGGCAATTTTCAGGCGCGCAGCAGCGTCCGCTTCAGCTTTTTCCTGAGCCTCGATGCGGTCGGTTTCGGCCTGCTTGCGATTCTGTTCGGCTTCGGCCTGCAGACGCTGGTTTGCAATACCGGCTTCGCGGAAGACCTGCATGGCTTCAGACATCTTGCCGATTTCGTCCTTGCCGCCCTTTTCAATGGTGACGTCGAGTTCACCATTTGCGAGCCGCGCCGTCGCGTCAGCAAGCTTGCTCAGCGGACGGGAGACGAGCTGGAAGTTCAGAAAGCCCATGAGGGCAGCTATCAGCGCCACAACGATTGCAGCCGCAAGGCTGATGAATTCAACCGATGAAAGAGCAGCTTTCTGATCCACTGACGCAATGTCGGTAAGTTTCTGGATATCTGAACTCACCGCACTGATCTTGGACCCAAAATCACCGAGCAGCTTGGCGCCCTCTCCGGTCAATTCCAGCACGCGGGCCAGTTCGACAGTCATCGGATCACGCATCAGCATGATCTGCCGATCAACGAGGGAACTGCGCCATTCAGTGATCACGCCCTTGGCTTCATTCAGCAAAGGCATTTCTTCAGCTGCGTTTGCCGAATAGAGAGTTTCCAGGACAGAGAACTGCGTATCGATTTCCGCGCTGACGCCGTTGTAGGCCGTGACAAAATCACGATTGCCGGTCAGCAGGAAATTCTTCAGTTCCAGGTTGGCCTGATTGACATGATCACTCAGCTGAGCTGTCTCGTTCAACAACTCTCCCATGGTCTGGCTGCGCTCAACCAGTTCCGTGGCCGTTATGGATCGAGTATAAATATACCCTGACGCGCCAATCGCAATGAAGGCGAGAATTGCGAAGGCCGCAAAACCCTTGGTGCTGACTGATATGTTCTTAAGCATGATAAACGTCCTGTTGTGTGTCAGAAGTCGTGACTTGGATTCTACAAGAGATCACGACACTGCTTGAATTCAATGCATCATGCACCGGGTGATGAACGGCGTTGCAGTTCCGTCAGGTTGACTTCCATTGTCACGGCACCGATTTTCTTTTCAGCATCTGTCAATGTGAAGCTGACTTGTCCGCGCCAGATCTTGTTGTCTTCGTCCCATTCGGGATCGTCAATGAAAAGAGCGTCGCCCGAGACATCGTAGGTCTTCTGGAACTTGGCTTCGTCGCCCTGCCAGTAATCGCCCGTGATTGAACTCTGTCCGACATTGAGACCATTCTGGTCCATCACGAAGATTTCGGCGTAAAGGCCAAGGGACTTGCCCTGCAAACGGGCTAGGTAGACCGAAAGCGGGTTGGACAGCGTAGCTGCGATCAATGGCTTGTCATCGCTTTCGCGTTCGGCAACCCACTGCTTGTCCAGCGCATCGATCTGATCCTGGGTCTGCTTTGCCAGACGGGCGTTTTGAGCGCCAACCGAGATACGAACGATATCGGTTTCGATCCACTCGCGCATATCTTCGATAACTGACGGTGTGATCAATCCCTGAATGTCGGGTTTGGCGGTTTGTGCAGAAACAGGTGATACCATCACACAGACGGCGGCCGCGGCGAATAGACTTTTGCAAATGCCCATAGTTGTCTCCTTTTTGACAATATTTGAAGCAACTAATTTAATATGCCGTTAAGAACGCCAGCAATTTTATGGGGTTACGAGACACCCGGACAGCCAGGAAGCAGAAACCCGGCCGCCCGGATCGGCAAAGAACTCCGGCGTACAGATAAGGAAAGTGGCCCGCTTCGAGTTAGCCCAGCAGTAAACCCGATCACGTTCTGAAAGGGCAGCCCGGATCAGCCGGCGGAACTGCAAGCACTGGCGCGTCTGGAACACGCGCGCGGCTATATCTGACGGGCGTCACCCGGCGAGGACAACGCCCGTCAAGCGACGGCAGGGAAATCCCTGCCATGCCGCCGGTCGTTGGCGAAAATGAACACCTAATCTTGCACCGGCCTGACGTCGCAAACAAGCCATCTTGTGGCAGGTAGTTTGACATGGCATTGGAGAGCTGAGGCAAGAAGGAGCTGGCCATGAAACACAAAATCATCATCGATACTGATCCGGGAATCGATGACGCCATGGCCATCGCCTATGCCATCGCTCATCCCGACCTCGAACTTCTGGCGCTGACCACCATCTTTGGCAATGTCCGGACACACGAGGCAACCCGCAATGCGCTGGCTCTGCTCGAGCACTGGGGCTCTGACGCTGATGTTGCAGAAGGCGAAGCGGCGCCGCTGTCCATACCCGCCAACGAACCAAGCTACATGGTTCATGGAAGAAACGGCTTCGGCGAAGTCGACATACCGCCATCCACCAGAACCAAGCATGCACTGGACGCGGTTGATTACATCATCGAGGCCACGAAGCGGTTTCCCGGTGAAATCACAATTTGCGCCGTCGGGCCGCTGACCAATCTGGCAAGGCTGCTTGAGCGTGATCCGCAGGTTGTCGCCCGCCTCAAGGCCGTCATCGTCATGGGTGGCGCTGTGCATCACAACGGCAACGTCACTCCAGTTGCCGAAGCGAATTTCTGGAATGACCCGCATGCCGCGGATGCGGTATTGGCTGCAAGCTGGCCGCTTGTTCTGGCGCCTCTGGATTGCACCATGCCGGTGGTGTTCACACCCGACTTCATGCAGGCGCTGGCAAAGGAAAACCCCGGCCTTGGAACGCCTCTCGCTGCCATGGCGGAATTCTACGCCCGGTTTTACCGCTCGCATCTGGGGATAGGCGGCTGCGTGCCGCATGATGTGATGGCCGTGTCCTGGCTGACGGTGCCCGGCGCCTTCCGCCTGCAGAAAGGCGCCCTCGCCGTTGTCACTGACGGACCCGCCATCGGCCAGACCTTGTTTCAGCCCGGCGGCACACAGAGCCGCGCCCGTTGTTTTGACGGAAGACCTGACCATATGGTGATGGTCGGCACTGATGCCCGTATGTTCATGGCTGACTACATGATGGTGATGACCCGCCACGCCCAGTGACGCAATCATGCCAGTCAACTGGCTGAACGGAGCACCGGTATGCAAAATTTGAAAAGCGGCGGACTGGCCGTCGTCATCGGCAGCACCGGTGGAATTGGTGCAGCAATGGTGGACACGCTGAGCCAGTCTGGCACCTTCGCCGAAGTGGTTGGCTATTCACGCGGAACCGAGCCTGGAATTGATCTGCTCGACGAGCAGACAATCATAGCGGCCGCGAAAGCCATCAAGGCGAAGGAATTGGATCTCCGGCTGGTGTTTGACGCGACCGGTTTTCTGCATGGCAGCAGCTTTGCTCCGGAAAAATCCCTGAGCGCTATCAGCCCCGAGCACATGGCCCATTCCTTTGCCGTCAACGCCATGGGACCTGCGCTGCTGATGAAGCATTTCCTGCCATTGCTTGCCAGGGATGGCAAGGCGGTCTTTGCCACCCTGTCGGCAAAGGTGGGGTCGATCAGCGACAATGCACTCGGCGGCTGGTACAGCTATCGCGCTTCCAAGGCCGCACTCAATCAGCTTGTCCACACGGCCGCCATAGAGCTGGCCCGCCGGAAACCTGAAGCCATATGCTTGGCGCTGCATCCCGGAACCGTCGACACCGGACTGTCGTCAGATTTTGCCAAGGCAGGTCTGAACGTGCGGCAACCGGCACAAGCGGCAACTCTCCTTATCGAAGTCCTGGATGGCCTCACGCCCGCCCAGAACGGCGGTTTCCTTGACTACAACGGCAATCCACTGCCCTGGTGAGAAGGGCAAGCTTCAACCGGACAGTTTCGCTGGCAAGGACCGGCCTTTACCGTGTTTTCATCAGCGTTGTCATATAAGCAAGTCATGACACAGAACAAAACCATCCGCTGGGGCATCGCCGGAACCGGGAGCATTGCCAAGCAATTCGCGTCCGACATTGCCCTGGCGCACGGCGCTGTCCTGTCGGCTGTCTGCTCCCGCGATGCCGCCAGAGCAAATGGTTTTGCCAGCCGCCATTCCGGTGTCTCGGGCTTTGGCTCGCTGACATCCATGATCAATTCTGACGCCATCGAAGCGGTTTATATCGCCACGCCAAACACGGCACATCATGCCCAAACACTCGAGTGCATTGCCGCCGGCATGCCTGTGCTGATCGAAAAACCGATGACAACGGTTCTCGATGAAGCCCTGGAAATTCAGCATGCCGCCAGTGACAAGGGCAGCTTCGTGATGGAGGCTCTATGGAGCCGCTACCTGCCCGCAATTGCGGCCGTACGCGCCGCCATTCGCGATGGCGTGATCGGCACCGTGCGCAAACTGGAGGCCGATATCGCCTGGAAGAAGGATTTCGAGCCGACCAGCCGGTTCTTCGACAAGGCCCAGGGTGGCGGCGCGCTTTACGATCTGGGCGTCTATCCAATATCCCTCGCACGCTATTTTCTGGGTGAGCCGGACAGCATCGATGCGAACTGGCGCGCAGCTCCATCCGGTGTTGATATGGCGGCAACGCTGTACATGCGGTTTGCCGGGACGGAAGCCGAAATCCACTGCGGCTTTGATCGCAATGGAACGAACCGGATGCTGATTGAAGGCGACAAGGGCATGCTGGTGATTGCTGCGCCCTTCATCAAGGCCCACAGCTTCTCCATCTATCCTTCCCGCCGCCTCGCCGATCTGGCCCAGCCGGGGGGCAACAAGCTGGCAGACAGACTGAGGCGGAAAATGTTCACGCATTTGCCGATTTCTGGCAGAACCCGCCACAATTTCAGATTTGAAGGCGGTGGATTGCAATTCGAGATCGAAGCCGCCTCAAACGCCATCCGGCAGGGCTTGAGCGAAGAGCCTGACAACAGCCTCCACGACACAATCGCCACGCTGCGCATCATTGACGCAGCGCTCGCCAGTCCCCCGACCGCTCGGTAATTTAAGTCGGTTCATTGCGTTCTAAAAATCGGACTTCGGAACAAACGCTCCCACGCCAGCATTCATCGCCAAAGCCAGTTCCGTCAGATGCAGCGCTCGTTTGCCTGAAAAGAACGGAGCCTGCCCGGCAGACACAGCTTGCGCCATCACGGCTATGCCACGGGCGAAATCGATTTGCGACGGGAACGCGGCCAGCTTGCCGGCTTTTGCTGGAGCAGGATAGGCAACCGCTCGGCCGTGAACCAGCCTGAGCGGCAATACCTGGCCGCGTTTGCGTTCGAACCGGCCCGCAAGGCGCTGCAGTAATGGCCGTTTTCCGTCGAACCTGCTCAGATGGACCGGTGACCGATCATCCCACAAATCCCGCACCACGATGGTGCCTTCCTCCCCCACAATCGTCAGCGACCGGTCGCGCGGAGCGGCAAGGCCGCAGGTCAGACGCGCCGTCACACCGGAGCGGAAAGACAGGCAGCCGACTGCAAAATCCGGCGCCAGTTCAAGGTTCGCAGTACCCGGCCCTTTGTCAGGGAACGTCAGCGCGGAAAAAGCCTGCCCCTTTTCAACTGCACCAAACAGCGAAACCAGCCATGACAGGCCATACCCCGCGTGCTCCAGCGTGCACCCGACTTCAAACTCGTGCAGCCCAGGCCATTTTGCACCTGAACGCGAGCGCCATTCCATCCAGTTGTCCTTGAACACCGGCCCGTCTTCCATCTCGGCATAGGCGAGCCGCGGCGCACCGATCCGCCCGGCTTCAATCAGGCTGGCGACCATTTGCTGCGCATCCGAAAGACCGTTGGCGGGGGCGCCACAGACAGTCAGCCCCTTGCGTTCCGCCAGTTCAATCACCGCGTGCGCCTCCTCGAACGTCATGCCCAGCGGCTTTTCGCAATAGACATGCTTGCCCGCATTCAGCGCCGCGCAATTGAGCTCAGAATGGCTTTCCGGCGACGCAAGATTGATGATGATGGTGGTCTCATGATCACCCAGACACTCCTCAAGCGATCCGTACGACCAGATGTCGTGGAAAAGGCAAAACTGCGTGAGCCGGTCCGCGTCATGATCCCACGCCCCGACGAGTTTGAGCTCGGGATAATTGGCAAGCGTGGTGATGTAATAGTCGGCGACATAACCGGTGCCGACAAATGCGATTTTGGTCATGGCTCTATGTTCCCGGCCAGCTGTGGTCCCGAAACTAGCATTCCGGTGTTAAGATGCAGTTGAATTCAATCTTGCTAATACTGCACGATCTAGGGCGTATCGGCCAGAAACGAAGCGATCCAGCTCAAGGGCGCATTCCAGTTGATGGCAATTTCATTGGTCGAGAAGGACCGTGGATCGTCAATATAGCAGGCCTGCGGTGCGCAGCCTTCCAGTTTCCCGATGGCATAGTCGTCGGCGAGCCCGCTGTTGGGTCCGCCCGCAAGCGCACCCTTGGGCACGGCCGGATAGGATGGGTCGGTCGCGGCTGCAAACATGTAGGAAAATTGCCGCTGCGCGTAGGTTGTTCCGTAGCCGGTGACATAGGATATCCCCAGAGCATTCCGCCCCAGAATGTAATCCATGCTTTCGCGAACTGCCTGCAGATAGCGCTTATCGCCAGTGATGTCATAGGCTGTGGCAACGACGATCATGTTTTGGATCAGGGACTGGTTGGACCCCCATCCAAAACGCTCGGTGTTATACATGTAGCCAAATGCTTCTTTTCTCTGATCGTCCAGATAAGTCTCGGCTGCCTCTCTGACTGAGACCTGGACCGCCTTCAGATCACGCTTTGGCAGCTTGGACGGAACAGTGGCGAGCTGGAGGCGGCCAAGCGCCGCGACCGAGCGCCAGTCAAATCCGTTGGGCTGGAAAACCGGGCCGGACCAATGCGGTGAGGCTTTCGCGCGATCAAGCCAGACCTGGTCTCCGGTGCTCAGATACAATTCTGACGCGGCCCAGTAGAATTCATCGCTGACATCATCGTCCTGGTAGTCGCCACCACCGATGGTGCCGTCGCTATAAGGCGCATAGACCGCAGGGTTGGCTTCCGCAGCCTGATAGGCGCTGACCGCCGCCGAAAGCAGCTTATCCGAATAGGCCGGGTCATACCGCGCAAACAACCGCGCGCCCTGCGCTGCTGCCGCCGCCAGATTGAGTGTGGCTGCGGTCGATGGCCGGTGTAGCACGCGCAGCTCAGGATCCAGGTTTGGCAGGATAGGCCCAGACGGCCAGCGGTCGCCGTGTACCTTGTGATGCGCCATCCCGGCGTAGGGTTCGCCTTCGGGGACAACCATCGACATCAGGAAATCCAGTTCCCAGCGCGCTTCATCCAGAATGTCCGGAATTCCATTTCCGGCCTCGGGAATACGAACCAGCCCATCGCCAACTGCCGGAGAGGATCGACGGTTGTGATTGAGAGCCCTCTCGTAGACACCAAGCAACTGCGCGGTAGCAATGCCGCCATTGACGACATATTTGCCAAAATCGCCCGCATCGTACCAGCCACCGGCGACATTGAGCTTGTAGCCGCAGCCCCAATCCTCGCCGTAGACCTTGCGCGCTGTGCGGCTGTCGACACAACCAACTGATGTATCGCCGCGGTTTGGGGCCTTGCCCAGATGTCCGGCCGGATGGCCATAGCCCTTTCCGGCAAACTCCTCCTTGATCTCGATGCCGCTGCGCACCTTGTAGAAATAGCTCAGCGCATCGGCACGCAGGTCACCATAAGCCGTATCGGAAATCGAGAACGGAGGGCTCGTGTCCCCCTCGACCACCAGTCGGTAACCATCGCCGATTTCGCGGTAACCGCCAAAATCGATGACGTGCACATCAAGCCCTGAGGATGCATTGTAACCTTGAGGCTTGCTGGTTCCCGATAGAACAGTCTGGCCCGAAGCCGAAAGCAACTGCCACGGAACCCGCGTTGGATCCGAGCGCACCAGGGTAGCGTGCTTCGGGCCGCCCGGAAAATAGGCCAGCTGATTGACGCGTATTGCCGACGTGGCATCGGAAGCGGTCTTTGCAAGCTGCTCCTGGCCGGTCTGCAAGGAGGCCGAATTCAGACAGAAACGCCAGGGCTTGTCTGCGCCTCCAAGCTGAAACACCAGCTGAGCCTCCGCGTGGGTTTCAGCGGCGGTAAAATCCTCGGTCAATGTTTGTTGCCTGGGGCCCAGGCCACGTACGATCTCGCCCTCAACAGTCCAGGGCTCGGCTGCCTTCTGCGCCACGGCCCGCATCGGTCCGCCCGGATCCCCGGACACTGTGATCGACAGACGGTAGCTCTCGCCTTGTGCAAGACTGAGTCCGTTGAACCCGACGATTGCATCCCAAGGCTGGGCCGTTCCGCCCGCCACCAGACCACACAACGCGCCTGCCTGGTACTCCAGCTGAATGTTTTGTGTCGCCCACCATTCTCCGACGAACGCTGAATTGGCAAAGGCAGGATCAGGCAACAGCTCGCGAGCTGCTGCGCTTGTCGAGGGCATGGCGTGGGCCGCCAGCAATGCAAGGAGGCCCATCATGGCCCTGAAGTGCGTCATGGCTGTTTCCGGATTCGGGGATCGGGAAGTATGACGGCCCTGATGGCCGCAGTGCATAAGCTGTTGCAACAAAACTAGGCTGTTGCAATGAACAAAACTTTAATCGCGCAAGCTCCACCTGTCCCTTTGCCTTTGGCTGTCTTCAGCCCTCAAATCCGACAAACGCCCGGCACAACGGATGGTCAGGGTCTGAAAGCCCGTCAATGACATCGAAATGGTGCTTTCCGACATCTTCATGCATACGCATCGACGTCGCGAAGCCGCGCCACATCTCGTAGAGCGCCCGGTTCTGACGCACGAATTCAGGCCGTTCGCTGGCCCCGACCCAGGCGGTGACCGGAATGGCCGCAAGCGGCGCCAGCAATGCGGGGCTTTCGGTTTGCGCCTCGGCCGCATCGAGCTTCAATGAATCATTCATCTCGGTCTGCATAAGCGGGCGGAGATCGTGAACACCGGAGATCGAGGTAACGCCTGCGATACGGTCCAGGACCTCCCCGGACAGCAGCGGCACACCGCTGATCATGCGGGTAACCAGTTGTCCACCAGCGGAATGGCCGGTGAGCCTGATCGGTCCAGCAACTTCCTGTGCCGCGAGGGTCACGGCTGCCGCAATCTCGCGGGCAATCCCGGAGATGCTGTTTTCCGGACAAAGAGTGTAGCTTGGCATCGCCACCGCAAATCCGTGCGCCAGCGGTCCCGTTGCCAGATGTGACCAGTAGGATTTGTCGAAAGCCTTCCAGTATCCGCCATGCACAAACACCGCGAGACCCTTGGCAGAGCCCTCCGGCAGGAACAGGTCGAGCCGGTTGCTTGAGGCTGGTCCATATTCAAGATCAAGACGGGCTCTCCCCGCTGCGCTCAACTTGTCGCGGAAAGCTGCCGCCAGCACGGTCCATCTTGGTGGATAATCCGCAGCCCCAGCGATGTGAGCGCCATTCGCGTAGGCATCGTCATAGTCCGTAATCGGGTAGTCTGTCACAGCCAAGCTCCTTGATTTGCGACATATTTACCGGACTTCAAGCGAAGCGCAATGTTGAGGCCAAAGGTCAATTTTTTATCATCTGATAAAAAAATTGACCTTTTGATAAAACCGTTTCATTCTTCCCAAATCGCGGCAGTGGGGCGCTGAGGAGTTGCCCCAAAAAGACCGCACGAGGTTCTCGCAACGAGAGGGGTCCTGATGACTGTGTCCGAGACGAGCGACGTGAAGGCAAACCGTCTTTCCAGCGCCGAATACACTGAAAATTTTTCCGACATCCATCCGCCGATGACGCAGCATGAAGCGTTTGTCGAAGCGGATCGCTGCTACTTCTGCTACGATGCGCCGTGCATGACAGCGTGCCCGACCTCGATCGATATTCCGATGTTCATCCGCAAGATCCAAGCAGCAAACCCGGTCGGCTCTGCAAAGACAATCTTCGAGCAGAACATCATGGGCGGCATGTGCGCCCGCGTCTGTCCGACCGAAACGCTCTGCGAAGAAGTCTGCGTGCGCGAAACCGCTGAAGGCAAGCCAGTCAAGATCGGCCTGCTGCAGCGCTACGCCACCGACACCTTCATGGAACGCGAACAGCCCCATCCATTTACCCGCGCAGCATCGACCGGCAAGAAGGTTGCCGTCATCGGCGCCGGCCCGGCCGGACTGTCCTGCGCCCACCGTCTGGCAACCCATGGGCACGACGTCACCGTCTACGAGGCGCGCGAGAAAGCTGGCGGGCTCAACGAATATGGCATCGCCTCCTACAAGACGACCAATGACTTCGCCCAGGATGAGGTCGACTTCATTCTCGAAATCGGCGGCATCACCATCGAGAACGGCAAGGCGCTTGGCCGCGACGTCAAGCTGGACCAGCTGACTGCTGATTTCGACGCCGTCTTCCTCGGCGTCGGACTGCCAGGCGTCAACGCGCTTGGGGTGGAGGGCGATGATGCCTCGGGCGTCATTGATGCCGTGGATTTCATCGGCGTGCTGCGTCAGGCAGATGATCTGTCCCTGCTGGAAGTGGGCCGCCGTGTTGTCGTCATCGGCGGCGGCATGACCGCGATCGACGCTGCCATGCAGTCAAAGCTGCTTGGCGCGGAGGAAGTCACCGTGACTTATCGCCGTGGCCAGGAGCACATGAATGCCTCGCTCTATGAGCAGGAGCTGGCGCAGACTCATGGCATCGCGATCCGCCACTGGATGATGCCCAAAAGTCTTGAGGTCACGGATGGCGCAGTATGCTCGATTACACTGGAAAAGACCGAACTCGACGCCGGCGGCAAGCTTGTAGGCACCGGAGAACTGGTGACCATTGAAGCTGATCAGGTGTTCAAGGCCATCGGTCAGACGCCGGATGACGGACCGCTCGCAGGGCTGCCGATCGAGTTGGTGAAAGGCCGCATCAGCGTCGACGAAAACCGTCGAACCTCGCATCAGAAAGTCTGGGCAGGCGGGGACTGCATTGCCGGTGGCGAAGACCTGACCGTGGTCTCAGTTGAAGATGGCAAGATCGCCGCTGAAAGCATTCACAAAGCCCTGATGGCTTGAGGAAGGAAAAGATATCATGGCTGACCTTTCCACCAATTTCATTGGCATCAAATCACCCAATCCATTCTGGCTCGCCTCGGCCCCGCCGACAGACAAGGCCTACAATGTCGAGCGCGCGTTCGAGGCCGGCTGGGGCGGCGTCGTCTGGAAGACGCTCGGCGAAGCAGGCCCTCCCGTCGTCAATGTCAACGGTCCGCGCTATGGCGCCATCTGGGGGCCAGACCGCAGGCTGCTCGGTCTCAACAATATCGAGCTGATCACCGACCGCGATCTCGAGGTCAATCTGCGCGAGATCACTGAAGTCAAGAAACGCTGGCCCGACCGGGCAATGATCGTCTCGATCATGGTGCCCTGCGAGGAGGAAAGCTGGAAGGCGATCCTTCCGCGTGTCGAGGACACCGGGGCCGATGGCATCGAGCTCAATTTCGGCTGCCCGCACGGCATGAGCGAACGCGGCATGGGCGCAGCCGTTGGGCAGGTGCCCGAATACATCCAGATGGTCGCAGAATGGTGCAAGCACTATTCCAAGATGCCGGTCATCGTGAAGCTGACGCCCAACATTACTGATATCCGTTATCCTGCGCGCGCGGCCAAGGCCGGCGGTGCGGATGCCGTTTCACTGATCAACACCATCTCTTCGATCGTCTCGGTCGATCTCGACAATTTCGCGCCCATGCCCACCATTGACGGCAAGGGCTCGCATGGCGGCTATTGCGGTCCTGCGGTCAAGCCGATCGCGCTCAACATGGTGGCCGAAATCGCCCGTGACGCCGAAACCCGCGGCCTGCCGATTTCCGGCATCGGCGGCGTGCAGACATGGCGTGATGCGGCAGAATTCATTGCGCTTGGCTGCGGCACGGTGCAGGTCTGCACTGCGGCCATGACCTACGGCTTCAAGATCGTGCAGGAAATGGCGCAGGGCCTCTCGGACTGGATGGACGAGAAGGGCTACGAGACCATCGCCGACTTCCAGGGCCGCGCGGTGCCGAATGTGACCGACTGGCAGTATCTCAACCTCAACTACATCACCAAGGCCAAGATCGATCAGGACCTCTGCATCAAGTGCGGCCGCTGCCACATCGCCTGCGAGGACACGTCGCACCAGGCGATCACCTCGATGGTAGATGGAGTCAGGCATTTCGAGGTGATGGACGACGAATGCGTCGGCTGCAATCTCTGCGTCAATGTCTGCCCGGTCGATGACTGCATCACCATGGTTGAGATGACCGAGGGATCGGATCCGCGGACCGGCAAGCCGATTGACCATGACTACGCCAACTGGACGACGCACCCCAACAACCCGATGGCCAAGCAGGCCGCCGAGTAAACCTGCGCGACTGCCTTGGGTCGACTTGCAAGAGACCGGCCGTTTTTGACGGTCGGTTTTTTGACTTTAAAGTGAGCATGTCTGCGCGCTCACTGAGAATGCAAGCCCCCCTGCGACCACACAGACAGACCTCTGCCTTGGTTGTCTACGGTACGTCAAATTGCTATTAATTTCCGCGGGCTGTCTGCTTTCGGGGGAAAATGCATGAGATCGTATTCTGTTCTGGTTCTTCTTGCGTGTCTCGTGCTGGGGTCATGCCAAACCTTGTCGAAAGAGGAATGCGCCGTCGCCGACTGGCGGGTGATCGGGGAACAGGACGGGGCTGCCGGGTACAATCCGCAAGACCGCTTTGCCCGCCACGTCAAGGCCTGCTCCAAGGCAGGTGTCGCCGCCGACCAAAGCGCCTGGTATCAGGGTTATCAGCAGGGCCTACCGCGTTACTGCACACCGCTCAATGGTCTTAGTGTCGGCAGTCAGGGCAACTCCTATGGCAATGTCTGCCCCGCCAATCTCGATGCAGGATTCCGTGAAGGGTACGAGCTGGGGCGGGTGCATTACAGCAAGAAACGCGAAATCAGTTCGCTGGAATCGCGCATCCGCAGCCTGGAGCAACAGATCCGCGACGATGAGAAGCTGATAAGCGCGGGCTCAGAGGACCGCCGCACGCTGGAACGGCGAATTGATGACAATCGCCGCAACATTCGCGGCATGGATCGTGACATCGGCCGGTTGCAATCCGAGTTGCGCCGCATTGAAGATGATATGGAAGACTTCCGCTACCGCGCGGTGCCGCTATCACAAGGATGAAGGCTGAGGGCCCTAGATCCAGGCGTTAGACCCGGCCGGTCGATGCCCGCGCATGGCCAGTGGATTGTGTCCGTATTGCTGCCGGAAGGCTCTCGCGAACCCTTCCGCTGATCGGTAGCCGTAGCGGCGCGCCACGGCATCGACGCGACCACCCTTTTGAAGATCCTGCCGCGCCAGAAGAAGCCGCCATCTGCGCAGGTAGGCCGCCGGCGTTTCCCCGACGACGGCCACGAAGGTCTCCGCAAAACGGCTGAGCGACAATCCGGCTATCTCGGCCAGGTCGTCATTGCGCCAGCTTCGCCCGGGATTTTCGTGAATGGCTACGATAGCCCTGTTCAGCCGCACATCCGATAGTCCCGACAGCAGCCCCGGCTCGGTCGAGCCCGCCTCGATCTGCGCCCGCAGCAGCCGCACGATCATGACTTCGCCAAGCCGGTTGACGACAGACGCCGATCCGCAGCGG
Organism: Hoeflea sp. AS60; assembly: GCF_038900115.1. NCBI lineage: Bacteria > Pseudomonadati > Pseudomonadota > Alphaproteobacteria > Hyphomicrobiales > Rhizobiaceae > Hoeflea > Hoeflea sp. AS60. The sequence continues at coordinate 223,074 of NZ_JBBMQP010000003.1, forward strand.
GCCGCGGCAAGCTCCGAATGCATCAGGTTGATCAGGCTGGCAGCCTCCAGGTCCTCGGAAAGGTCGAAACAGATCCTTTCCGGCAACGCCGCCAGCAACGGGTTCGACACCCCGCCCCAATCGACCGTGGCGGCAAACAGCACGGTTTCGGCAGGCAAATCGGAGCCGACGGCGGCATTGCCGAACCAGACATGGCCTGATGCGCCGTCCGCACCGGCGGTCACCACCATGGAGGCCTCTGTCAAAGGCGCGGGCTGCACCTGCAAGGCAAACCGCTCCATCAGCGTTGTCAATCTGTCGATACGAGCCATCTCGGTGTTCTGGTCTGTTAAATCGGATTTTCCAGACTGTAATTCCGATATGATGCCTGCACAACCCCTGCAGAAAGGCCTCACCATGCTTGTGCCCCGTCAGAAAACACCTGATCTGAATGTACCGACACTCAACCACGGCACGTTCGACCTCACCACCGACGCTTCGGAACGCGGAACCATCATCTGTTTTTATCGCGGGCTCCACTGCCCGATCTGCGCCACCTACCTCACCGAGTTTCAAAAGCGTGTGGCAGACTTCGCCGAACGCGGCGTCGCCACCATCGCCATCAGTTCCGATGGCGAAGACCGTGCCCGTCAGATGGCAGAGAAGATCGGCGCTGACACATTGCGGTTCGGATACAATTTGTCCCTGGCCAAAGCACGTGAGTGGGGGCTCTATATCTTCACTTCGCGCGGCAAGACCTCGATCGGCATCGAAGAGCCTGCCCTGTTCTCCGAACCGGGCCTCTTCATGGTAACGCCACAGCAGACGCTGTTTTACGGCTCAGTCCAGACCATGCCATTCGTGCGCCCGCATTTCTCCGAACTCGTCGGCGCGCTCGATTTCGCCATCAAGAACGATTACCCCGCACGCGGCGAATACACCGGCGCGGTCTGAATCCTTCGCTGACCGCCAGTGCTAGATCGAGCGCTGGTTCACACGCAGGGAAAGCGCTTCGGCGCTTTCCACCCGCTCGGAATAGCGATCGACAAGGTAGTCTGAACGCCCACGGGTCAGCAGGGTGAACTTCATCAGTTCTTCCATGACATCGACCATGCGATTGTAATAGGGCGACGGCTTCATCCGGCCTTCTTCGTCAAACTCCCCAAATGCCTTGGGCACGGATGACTGGTTGGGAATGGTGATCATCCGCATCCAGCGGCCCAGAACCCGCATCTGGTTGAGCGTGTTGAAGCTCTGCGATCCGCCGCTGACCTGCATCAGCGCCAGCGTTCGCCCCTGCGTTGGCCGCACCCCGCCAATCGGCGCCAGCGGCAACCAGTCAATCTGCGTCTTCATGACCCCGGTCATGGCGCCGTGCCGTTCCGGCGAACACCAGACCTGCGCTTCCGACCAGAGCGACAGATCGCGCAACTCCGTGACCTTGGGATGGCTTTCAGCGTCATCCGAGACCAAAGGCAACCCGGTCGGGTCATAGATCCGGACCTCGGCGCCAAGCGCTTCAAGCACCCGCTTTGCCTCATGGGTGAGAAACCGCGAATACGACCGTGCCCGCAAGGATCCGTAGAGCATCAGCACGCGGGGCGCATGACCGGGTTCGCCCGGCAAGGCGAGTTTTTCAATGTCCGGACGTTGAAAATTTTCCGGCTGGAGATTTGGCAGATCCTTGATCATGGCGCGACAATCACCTCGCCGTCTTCCTTGGTGTAGGTAGCGCCCGCAGCAACATCGAGAAGCCGGAACACTTCTTCCGACGGGCGACACAGCGCCACCCCTTTGGCGGTGCAGACGATCGGCCGGTTGACCAAAACCGGATGCTCGAGCATCGCATCAAGTATGGCATCGTCTGTGACGGTCGGATCAGTTAACCCCAGCTCCTCGGCGGGAGATTTCGATGTCCGCAAGGCTTCGCGTGGGGTCAAACCGGCAGCAGCAAACAGCGCCTGCAATTGTCCACGAGTCCAGCCGGTTTTCAGATACTCGACAATGACCGGCTCGCCAGTGAAAGCCCTGATGATTTCGAGAACATTGCGGGAGGTTCCGCAACCGGGATTGTGGTGAATTACGATGCTCATGATCGGCTCCTCTGGCTCTGGCGTCCTGATTGATCCCGCTTAACCCACCCGGCCACGCAATGCCAGAATTATATCAAGATTTCTTGATTAGTCATCTTGCGACGTCTCCGGAAGGTCAGGATAGAAGCGGGCACCACTCCCCGCCCTGCGCACGCGCGGAAAATTGATCATCACATTCACACCTCCCATCTTGATTGCGCGCGCCATCGGTTCCAAAAGGTCATCAGCAAAAAGGAGTTCACAATGGCTATCGACCTCACCGGCAAGACAGCACTGATCACAGGCGCCAGCCGCGGCATCGGCGAAGCAGCAGCCCGCATCCTCGCAGGATACGGTGCAAATGTTGTTCTGGCAGCGCGATCGGCGAACGACATCGAACGTATTGCTGCTGAAATCGGCGACAAGGCTTTGGCCGTCACCTGTGATGTCGCGCGCTACAGTGATGTCGATAATGCCGTCAAAAAGGCGGCAGAACATTTCGGCAGTCTGGATATCCTGGTCAACAATGCCGGCATGATCGACCCCATCGCCCGCATCGAGGATTCCGACCCCGAAGCCTGGGACCTGGTGGTCGATATCAACCTCAAGGGCGTCTATCACGGCCTGCGCGCCGCGATCCCGGCGATGAAAAAGCAGGGCGGCGGCGTGATCATCAACATCTCGTCAGGCGCTGCCATCGCCGCACTGGAGGGCTGGAGCCACTATTGCGCCACCAAGGCCGCGGTCCTGTCGCTAACGAAGCTGGCCTACAGGGAATCCATGGCGGACAATATCCGCGTGGTCGGCCTGTCGCCCGGGACGGTGGCGACCGACATGCAGAAATCGATCAAGGATTCGGGCATCAATCCTGTCAGCCAGCTCAACTGGGAAAGCCACATCTCGGCTGAATGGGTGGGAGAGGCCATCGCCTGGCTGGCAACCGATGCCGGCCGAGCTCATGATGGCGGAGATTTCTCCCTCAAGACCGAGGAAGCGCGCCGCGCCGTCGGCCTGATCGCCTGACGGGCACAAAGCTTCAGACGTCGCGCACGCGCGGCGTCCCGCCACCTTTGGCCTGCGGCCGCAGCCCATCGAGAAACAGCGTTTCGAGATAGCGCGCAGCGTCCTCGAAACGGCCCACCGCGCCGCGATCCGGGCCCAGGATCACCTGCACCTGGGTGTCAAAATCGGCGTAATGCTGCGTCGTTGACCAGATCGAGAAGATCAGGTGCCGTGGATCGACCGAGTTGATCTGCCCGGCCTTCATCCAGCCGCGCAGGACTTCTACCTTCTCGTCCACCAGCGGTTTGAGTTCACTCTCGAGCAGGCGTTTGATGCGCGGTGCACCTTGCAGGATCTCGTTGGCGAACAGGCGGCTTTCGCGTGGAAAGTCGCGCGCCATTTCGAGTTTGCGGCGGATGTAGGATTGCAGCTCCGGCAGCGGGTCGCCTACGCCATCAAGCTCGCGCAGCGGCTCAAGCCAGGTATCGAGCAGACGCGCGATCAGCGCCTCGTACATGTCTTGCTTGCGGCGGAAGTAATACAAGAGGTTCGGCTTCGACATACCCGCCTTTTCGGCGATCTGGTCAATCGTGGCGCCACGGAATCCATGGACTGAAAACACTTCAAGAGCGGCATCGAGGATGCGCTCCTCGTTTTCCATCTGGATGCGCGTCTTGCGCTGGGTCTCGGTCGCCCGTGCCTTCAAGTCTCGCGCTCCATCTTGCCTTCGATTTCAACCACACTCCGCCATGACGATGCACTTGCGAACAACGCCGAATTGGCCTTGACCGAATGATTGGCCCTGTTAGAGTTTTATCAAACAGTCAAGATTTTCGTAACACAGCTTGCGTGCGGAAACAAAGCCCTCGAAATGGCAATTGACTAAGGATCGGGAACCCATGCGTCAGGAGGCGCACCAGCCATGTCAAACCGGCTCAACACAACCCCAAATGACCTGCGCGCATTCTGGATGCCGTTTACTGCCAATCGCCAGTTCAAGCAGAACCCGCGCATGCTGGTCGGCGCCAAGGACATGCACTTCACCACCTCCGACGGCCGCAAGATCCTAGACGGCACCGCCGGCCTCTGGTGCGTCAATGCCGGCCATTGCCGCCCCAAGATCACCGAGGCGATTGCCCAGCAGGCCGGCGAACTGGATTACGCACCTGCCTTCCAGATGGGACACCCGAAAGCGTTTGAACTGGCCAACCGCCTTGTCGATATTGCGCCTGAAGGCATGAACCATGTGCTGTTCACCAATTCCGGCTCGGAGTCGGTGGAAACCGCGCTCAAGGTAGCGCTCGCCTACCACCGGGTGAAGGGCAACGGTTCCCGCACCCGGCTGATCGGCCGCGAGCGCGGCTATCACGGTGTCAATTTCGGTGGCATCTCGGTCGGCGGCATTGTCTCCAACCGCAAGATGTTCGGCACGTTGCTGACCGGCGTCGACCACATGCCGCACACCCACCAGCCGGACAAGAACGCCTTCACCAAGGGCCAGCCCGAGCATGGCGGCGACATTGCCAGCGAACTGGAACGCATCGTCACGCTGCATGATGCCTCGACCATCGCCGCTGTCATCGTCGAGCCTGTGGCGGGCTCCACCGGTGTGCTGATCCCGCCCAAGGGCTACCTCAAGAAACTGCGCGAAATCTGCACCAAGCACGGCATCCTGCTGATCTTCGATGAGGTCATCACCGGATACGGCCGTCTCGGCTCGCCCTTTGCGGCTCAGCATTACGACGTCATGCCGGACATGATGGTCACCGCCAAGGGGCTGACCAACGGCGTTATTCCGATGGGTGCGGTGTTTGTCACTTCGGAGATCCATGACGCCTTCATGCAAGGCCCCGAGCACATGATCGAGTTCTTCCACGGCTACACCTATTCGGGCAACCCGATTGCTTCTGCGGCAGCCCTCGCAACGCTCGACACCTACAAGGAAGAAGGCCTGCTCACCCGCGCTGCCGAGATTGCGCCCTACTGGGAAGAGCAGCTGCATTCGCTCAAGGATTGCCCGCACGTCATCGACATCCGCAACACCGGCCTGATCGGCGCCATCGAGCTCGACCCCATTGCCGGCGAGCCGACCAAGAGGGCCTTCTCAGCCTTTCTCAAGGCCTATGACGACGGATTGTTGATCCGCACCACCGGCGACATCATTGCGCTCTCTCCGCCACTTATCATTTCAAAGGACCAGATCGACGAGTTGTTCGAAAAGCTCCGCACAGTCCTGGGACAGGTAGCCTAATCATGCAGATCATTGAAAACGCCATTGGCGGCAAACTGACGATTTCCGGCTCGGATCGCCGCTCCCCGGTGTTCAACCCGGCCACCGGCGAGCAGATCGCTGAACTGCCCTTGTCGACGGTTGAGGAAATCAATGCTGCCGTGGCATCCGCCAAGGCGGCACAGCCCGCCTGGGGCGCAATGCCGCCGCTCAAGCGCGCGCGCTTCATGTTCAAGTTCAAGGAACTGCTGGACCGCCACGCGGCCGACATCGCCCGCGAAATCTCGCGCGAGCACGGCAAGACCCATGACGATGCGCTGGGCGAAGTCACCCGCGGTATCGAGGTGGTGGAGTTCGCCTGTGGCATCCCCAACCTGCTCAAGGGCGATTTCTCGCGCAATGTCGGTCCGGGCGTCGATTCCATCGCCGACCGCCAGCCGCTGGGCGTGGTCGCGGGCATCACCCCTTTCAACTTCCCGGCCATGGTGCCGATGTGGATGTATCCGATCGCAATCGCCTGCGGCAATACCTTCATTTTGAAGCCATCGGAGCGTGATCCGTCAGCCCCGATGCTGGCGTGGAAACTGTTTCAGGAAGCGGGCTTCCCTGAAGGCGTGCTCAACATTGTGCATGGCGACAAGCTTGCCGTCGATACACTGCTCGATCATCCCGATGTCAAGGCTGTGAGCTTCGTTGGCTCCACCCCGATTGCCGAATATGTCTATTCCCGCGGCACCGCCAACGGAAAGCGCGTGCAGGCACTGGGCGGCGCCAAGAACCACATGGTGATCATGCCCGACGCCGATATGGACCAGGCAGCCGACGCACTGATGGGCGCCGGTTACGGCTCCGCCGGCGAACGCTGCATGGCGATCTCGGTTGCAGTTCCCGTTGGCGAAAAGACCGCCGACGCGCTCATCGCCAAGCTCAAGCCCCGCGTCGAGGCTTTGAAGATCGGCCCGGCCACAGACGAAGCTGCCGAAATGGGTCCGGTTGTCACCAAGCAACACCAGGAAAAAGTGCTCGGATACATCGACCATGGCGTCAGCGAAGGTGCAGAATTGGTGGTTGATGGTCGCGGCTTCTCGCTGCAGGGCTATGAGAACGGCTACTTCGTCGGCGGCACGCTGTTTGACCGCGTCACCACCGACATGACCATCTACAAGGAAGAGATCTTCGGCCCTGTTCTTTCGGTTGTCCGCGCTGGCACCTTCGACGAAGCCGTCAAGATGATCAACGACCATGAATATGGCAACGGCACCGCGATCTTCACCCGCGACGGCGACGCCGCCCGCGCCTTCTCCGATTCCATCGAAGTCGGCATGGTCGGCATCAACGTGCCGATCCCGGTGCCGGTGGCCTATCACTCCTTCGGCGGCTGGAAGCGCTCGTTGTTCGGCGATCATTCGATCTACGGTCCCGAAGGTGTGCGTTTTTACACACGTCTGAAAACCATCACCTCGCGCTGGCCCAACGGCATCAAGTCGGGTGCAGTGTTCAATTTTCCGAGCTGAACCATGAAACGTGAACCTGCCACCGCAACAACCCTGGTCGATGACGAGCGCGTTCGCGTCACCCGCTTCGATTTCGAGCCGGGTCAGGAAACGGGATGGCATGTTCATGGCCATGATTATGTCGTCACCCCGGTGACCGAATGCATCATGCTGCTCGAAGAGCCCGGCGGGACTTCGCGCACCGTGACCATGGCGGCAGGCGACGCCTATCGCAGGCCGATTGGGGTCGAGCACAATGTCGTCAATGCCGGAACAAAGATGATGAGCTTTGTCGAAGTCGAACTGAAATAGGAGACCACCATGTCCGCACCTGCAGCAAATCTCAGAATCAACGCCGACCGGCTCTGGGAGTCGCTCATGGACATGGCCAAGATCGGACCGGGCATTGCAGGCGGCAACAACCGCCAGACATTGACTGATGAGGACGGCGAAGGCCGACATCTGTTTCGCAAATGGTGCGAACAGGCGGGCCTCACCATGGGTGTCGACACCATGGGCAACATGTTCATGACCAGGCCCGGCACAGATCCTGAAGCATTGCCGGTCTATGTCGGCTCCCATCTCGACACCCAGCCGACGGGAGGCAAATATGACGGCGTGCTCGGCGTGTTGGCAGGTCTCGAACTTGTCCGCACCCTCAATGATCTGAACATCAAGACAAAGCACCCGATCGTGGTGGTCAACTGGACCAACGAGGAAGGGACGCGTTTCGCGCCCGCAATGCTCGCCTCCGGCGTCTTCGCCGGCATCCACAAGCAGGACTGGGCCTATGACCGCGTCGACGCAAAGGGCAAGCGCTTTGGCGATGAGCTGGAGCGCATTGGCTGGAAGGGCGACGAGGAAGTTGGCGCGAGGCAGATGCATGCGCTGTATGAGCTGCATATCGAGCAGGGCCCGATCCTCGAAGCCAAGGGCAAGGATATCGGCGTTGTCACCCATGGCCAGGGCCTGCGCTGGATCCAGTGCACCGTCACCGGCAAGGAAAGCCACACCGGCTCGACCCCGATGCCGATGCGCCTGAACGCCGGCCGTGGTCTGGCACAGATCACCGAACTGGTGCACCAGATCGCCATGGACAATGCGCCCAATGCGGTGGGCGCCATCGGCCACATCGACATCTACCCCAATTCCCGCAACATCATCCCGGGCAAGGCGGTCTTCACTGTCGATTTCCGCAGCCATGACCTCGACACGCTCAATGGCATGGTCGACCGGCTGATGGCGGAAGCACCAAAACTCTGCGATGCGCTGGGCGTCGGCTTCGAGGCAGAAATCTCCGGTCAGTTCGATCCGCCGGAGTTTGACCATGCCTGCGTCAAGGCGATCCGCGACGCCGCAGAGCGACTCGGCTACTCACATATGGACATCATCTCCGGCGCGGGCCACGATGCCTGCTGGATCAACCGCGTGGCCCCAACCGCCATGATCATGTGCCCCTGCGTCGACGGCTTGTCGCACAACGAGGCTGAGGACATTTCGAAGGAATGGGCAACTGCGGGCTGCGACGTGCTGATGCATGCTGTGGTGGAGACGGCTCAGATTGTCGGTTGAGCTCTGCAGCAGCAATGACAACACCCAAAGTGAGGACATAGCCATGGCTGAAATTCATTCCCTCCGAGCTGCAGCCCAGCCCGACGAGCAGCAGCTGCGCATCGATCTCGCCGCAGCCCTGCGTCTCGCTGCCTATTACGACTGGCACGAGGGCGTCGCCAACCATTTCTCCGCCGCCGTGTCACCCGATGGCAAGACGTTCCTGGTCAACCCGCGCTGGAAGCATTTCTCCCGCGCCAAGGCCAGCGAATTGCTGCTGGTTGACGCGGACGACCCCGAGACGATGAAACGTGCCGATGCGCCGGACCCATCGGCCTGGTCGATCCATTCCGCCATTCACCGCCGGGTGCCCCATGCCCGCGTGGCGCTGCACCTGCATCCGCCACACGCCACGGCATTGGCCGGTCTGAAAGACCCCTCGATCAAGCCGATTGACCAGACCACAGCCAGGTTTTTCAACCGGCTGGCGATGGACATGGATTTTGGCGGCATCGCCAACGAGGAAGCCGAAGGCGAACGCATCGCCACCACCATCGGCAATTATTCCAACGTGATGATGGCCAATCACGGTGTCACCACCGTGGCCCGCACCGTGGCAGAAGCCTTTGATGCCATGTATCATCTCGAACGCGCCGCGCGCACCATGGTTCTGGCCTATTCGACCGGCCAGCCGCTCAACGTGATGAACGACGAACTGGCCGAATCCGTGGCGCGCGAATGGGACGTCTACAAGGATGCCGAGTTCTCTCATTTCGAGGAAATGAAAATGGTTCTCGACCGGGAAAACCCCGGCTACGCCGACTAGACGACCATTGTTTTTGAAAAGGCCGCATCAAGACGGCTGATCAGCACAAAATTTGGAACAGCAAGAGGACGTGCAACATGAGCACCACCGTCATCAAGAACGGAACAATTGTCACCGCAGACCTGACCTACAAGGCAGACGTGATGATCGAGGGCGGCGTGATTACCGCCATTGGCCCCAACCTTGTCGGCGACACATCGCTCGATGCCACCGGCTGCTATGTCATGCCCGGCGGCATTGACCCGCACACCCATCTCGAAATGCCGTTCATGGGCACCTATTCCGCTGACGATTTCGCAAGTGGCACCCGCGCGGCCCTCGCCGGCGGTACCACCATGGTCATCGATTTTGCCCTCCCCTCGCCCGGCCAGTCGCTCTTGGAAGCGCTGACCATGTGGGACAACAAATCGACCCGCGCCAGTTGCGATTACTCGTTCCACATGGCGATCACATGGTGGGGCGAGCAGGTGTTCAACGAGATGGAAACCGTGGTCAAGGACAAGGGCATCACCACCTTCAAGCACTTCATGGCCTATAAGGGCGCCCTTATGGTGGATGACGACGAGATGTATTCCTCCTTCAGCCGCATTGGCGAACTGGGCGGCATCGCCATGGTCCATGCTGAAAACGGCGACGTGGTCGCGCAACTGCAGCAGAAGCTGATGGCCGAGGGCAACAACGGCCCCGAGGCGCACGCCTATTCGCGGCCTGCCGAAGTCGAAGGCGAAGCCACCAACCGCGCCATCATGATTGCCGACATGGCCGGCACACCGCTTTACGTGGTGCACACATCGTGCGAACAGTCTCACGAAGCAATCCGCCGTGCCCGCCAGAAGGGCATGCGCGTCTGGGGCGAGCCGCTGATCCAGCATCTCACGCTCGACGAGAGCGAATACGCCAATCCTGATTGGGACCATGCCGCGCGCCGGGTCATGAGCCCGCCATTCCGCAACAAGATGCACCAGGACAGTCTCTGGGCAGGGCTTTCGGCCGGTTCGCTGCAGGTGGTTGCCACCGACCATTGCGCCTTCACCACCGAGCAAAAGCGCTATGGCGTTGGCGATTTCACCAAGATCCCCAACGGCACCGGCGGGCTTGAAGACCGCATGCCGATGCTCTGGACCTATGGTGTGGCGACCGGGCGGCTGACCATGAACGAGTTCGTCGCCGTTACCTCCACCAACATCGCCAAGATCCTCAACTGCTATCCGAAAAAGGGCGCGGTTCTGGTCGGCGCTGATGCAGATCTGGTGGTCTGGGATCCTGAAAAATCAAAGACCATAACCGCCAGCACCCAGCAGTCGGCGATCGATTACAACGTCTTTGAAGGCAAGCAGGTCAAGGGCCTGCCGCGCTATACGCTGACCCGCGGCCATGTCGCAATCGACGACGGCGAGATCAAGACGGTGGAAGGTCATGGCAAGTTCGTCGCGCGTGAGCCGGTGACGCCGACCAACAAGGCGCTGTCGACCTGGAAGGAAGTCTCTTCGCCGCGCAAGGTCGAGCGCTCCGGCATCCCGGCGAGTGGAGTTTGATGGCACAAGAATTGCGAGTGTCATACGAAGAGATGGCAATGGCAGACAGGGCAGAGATTTCGGGGAATGCAATGAAACAAAAAGCGGCAACTCATGCCTGAGACAGTCATCTCTGCCCAAAATCTGGACCTTACCTTCGAGACCAATGACGGCCCAGTCCATGCGCTGAAAGACATCACGCTTGACATTGCCGAGGGCGAGTTCGTCTCTCTGATCGGCCCGTCCGGTTGCGGCAAGACCACGTTGCTGCGCGTGATCGCAGACCTTGAAAAGCCGACCGGCGGCACGGTATCGATCAACGGCATGACGCCCGAAGAGGCTCGCCTCGCCCGTGCCTATGGTTACGTGTTCCAGCAGGCAGCCCTTCTGCCCTGGCGCACCATCGAGGAAAATGTCGCACTGCCGCTTGAAGTCATGGGGCTCGAGAAATCCACCCGCACCGGGCGGATCAAGAGCAATCTGGAATTGGTCAATCTGACGGGTTTCGAGAAGAAATTCCCCTGGCAGCTTTCGGGCGGCATGCAGCAGCGCGCCTCTATCGCCCGCGCTCTGGCGGTGGAACCGGCCATGCTGCTGATGGACGAGCCCTTCGGCGCGCTTGACGAGATTGTCCGCGACCATCTGAACGAACAACTGCTGAAGCTCTGGGCCAAGACAAAGAAGACCGTGGTCTTTGTCACCCACTCGATTCCGGAAGCCGTGTTCCTGTCGACCAAGATCGTGGTGATGAGCCCCCGTCCCGGCCGCATTCACGAGATCATCGATTGCGACCTCGGCCCCGACCGGCCGCTTGATATTCGCGAAACGCCGGAATTCCTCAAGATCGCCCATCAGGTCCGCGAAGGCCTGAAGGCGGGACACAGCTATGATGAGTAATCTGGAAGCTAGCTCAGAGGATATTCTCGCCCTGCCAATAGGCCAGCGGGGATATGCAGCATGATGAGCACGTCGCTGATGATCTGGCTCGCGGGCGCAATGACTGCATTTCTCCTGGGAGCGAGCAGTCTCAGGATCTATGTCGACCGGCCTTCGATCTGGCTGCTGGCGCTTGCGATCGTGCTCTATTCGGCAGGCAATCTGATGATGGTGCGGCTGATGCGGGAAAGCGGCCTCGCGGTCGCGATGTCGCTGGCGGCGATTCTGCAACTGGTCCTGATCAACATCGTCGGACTGCTGATCTTTGGTGAACGGCCGACGAACATGCAGATTGGCGGCATCACGCTCGGGATTATCGCCGTCACATTGATCGTCTGGCCGCAAGGGAGACAGGGATGAACGGGCACAGCTTCATCAGGGACCGGCTGGTTCCGATCGGCTCGATCCTGCTGGTCATCCTCGTTGCCTGGTACATCGCTGCCTATTCCATGAACGCACCATTCCAGCGTGATTTTGACCGTAGGGCCGGCGAGACCCGCACTGCGACCGAGTTCCTGATGAAGACCATGAGCCAGCCCAAGCCAACGATGCCAGCGCCGCATCAGGTGGCTGAAAACCTCTGGAAGAACACGCTCACGGTCAAGCCGTGGTCAAAGCGCAGCCTGGTCTATCATTCCTGGATCACGCTGTCGGCGACACTGCTCGGCTTTGCCATGGGGACAGCACTCGGCGTGGCCATCGCCATCGGCATCGTCCATATCCCGGCGCTCGACCGATCCTTCCTGCCGTGGATCATCACCTCGCAGACGATTCCCATTCTGGCCATCGCGCCGATGATCATCGTGCTGCTCTCGGCCATCGGCGTCACCGGGCTTCTGCCAAAGGCGCTGATCTCGACCTACCTGTCGTTCTTCCCGGTCGCCGTAGGCATGGTCAAGGGTTTGCGCTCGCCTGACGTGCTGCATCTCGACCTGATGCGGACCTACTCTTCCAACAAGATGCAGACTTTGTGGAAGCTGCGCATCCCGGCCTCGGTCCCGTTCTTCTTCACCTCGATGAAAGTGGCGATTGCCGCAAGCCTGATCGGCGCCATCGTCGGTGAACTGCCCACGGGTGCGGTTGCAGGAATTGGCTCCAAGCTGCTGGCCGGTTCCTACTATAGCCAGACTGTCGACATCTTCGCAGCCCTGATCGCTGGTTCCGTCGTTGCGATCCTTCTCGTCACCGCAGTCGATATCGTCGGTCGGTTCGTCAACACGCGCATGGGAGCCAAGCCCCGATGAGTGTCTTCCGCCCCAACTGGCAAGCGCTGATGTCGCTGCTCGCAACTCTCTACAGCCTCACCGCGTTGCCCTTCACCGCCAGCATGAGCTCCGCCTCGTCGCTGACGGTTGTGGCAATTCTGGCCGCAGGTGCACTCGCTTCGATGTTGCGGCTGGGCTTCGCAATGGAAACAGCTGTTCTAACGCTGACAAGTTTTGGCGCAGCGGCATTGCTCATCGCAGGCCTGAATGACGCTTTCGGCACCGCCAGCCAAGGCTACTTTGCAACTCTGGTCGCAGCCTGGCTTCTGGGCTGGCGGCTGGTCACCGTGCTGTCAGGCGATGGCACGCGCGCCAGTCAGGTCGGCGGCTCCGCCATTATTGTCCCGGCGTTGTTCGGGATCTGGGTAGTGATTCTGTGGGAGTGCATTATCCGTGGAGCTGGCGTCCCGTTTGTTCTGCTCCCGCCTCCTTCTGCCATCGGAGTCAGGATCACAAACTCGACGTCTATCCTGGCTGCAGATTTCCGCCAGACCGTGCTCAAGGCGGTGCTGTTCGGTTATGTCGTCGGCTCACTTACAGGCTTTCTGGTCGCTATCCTGGCCGACCGTTTCCGCTTCCTCGCCAATGGTCTGCTTCCGATCGGCAATATGGTCTCGGCTCTGCCGATGATCGGCATCGCGCCGATCATGGTGATCTGGTTCGGCTTCGACTGGCAGTCGAAGGCTGCCGTCGTCATCGTCATGACCTTCTTCCCGATGCTGGTGAACACGCTTGCGGGACTGGCCGCAACCGGCGACATGGAGCGCGACTTGATGCGCACCTATGGCGCCACTCACTGGCAGGTGCTGCTCAAGCTCAGGCTTCAGGCCGCGATGCCTTTCATTTTCAATGCCCTCAAGATCAATTCCACGCTGGCGCTGATCGGCGCCATCGTCGCCGAATTTTTCGGAACGCCGATCGTCGGCATGGGCTTTCGTATTTCGACCGAAGTGGGTCGGATGAACCTTGACATGGTCTGGGCGGAAATCGCCATGGCCGCTATTGTCGGGTCTCTATTTTATGGGGCACTCGCACTTCTCGAGCGCACCGTCACTTTCTGGCATCCGAGCTATCGCAGATGATGGACCGGAGCCTTAACCAGAGGAGAACGTCAATGAAAAGAACACTAGGACTGACACTCGCACTCACCATGAGCTTGATGGCGGGTGCTGCGCATGCAGCCGACAAGGTGACCCTGCAGCTCAAATGGGTCGCCCAGGCCCAGTTTGCAGGCTACTTCGTCGCCAAGGACAAGGGCTTTTACGAAGAAGCCGGCCTCGACGTCGAAATCAAGCCCGGCGGCCCGGACATCGCGCCTGAACAGGTTATCGCAGGCGGCGGCGCAGACGTGATCGTCGACTGGATGGGCGGCGCGCTTGCAGCCCGTGAAAAGGGCGTAGGCCTCGTCAACATCGCCCAGCCTTACAAGAAGGCCGGAATGGAAATGGTCTGCCCGGCTGACGGCCCGGTCAAGACCACCGACGACTTCAAGGGCCACACCCTTGGCGTCTGGTTCTACGGCAACGAGTATCCGTTCTTTGCCTGGATGAACAAGCTTGGCCTGTCCACCGAAGGCGGCGCCGAGGGCGTGACCGTTCTCAAGCAGAGCTTTGACGTGCAGCCGCTGATCCAGAAGCAGGCCGACTGCATCTCGGTCATGACCTACAACGAGTACTGGCAGCTGATCGACGCCGGCTACAAGCCGGAAGACCTGATCGTCTTCAACTACTCCGAAATGGGCAACGACCTGCTTGAGGACGGCCTCTATGCGATGGAAGACGATCTCGCCGATCCTGCTTTCGCCGAAAAGATGGTCAAGTTCGTCGAGGCCTCGATGAAGGGCTGGGAATACGCGATCGCCAACCCTGAAGAAGCCGCTTCCATAGTCATGGACAATGGCGGCCAGGATGAAAACCACCAGGTCCGTATGATGGGCGAAGTGGCCAAGCTGATCGGCGAACCCGATGCGAAACTTATCGAGGCAGCCTATGAGCGCACTGCAAAGGCGCTGCTCGATCAGGGTATCATCACCAAGGAGCCGTCGGGCGCCTGGACGTCCGAGATCACGGACAAGATGTAATCATCCTTTTTGGGTTAAACTTCACCGGCCGGCAGAAATGTCGGCCGGTTTTGATTCGGGTGAACGGCAAGAAGGACCAGCCATGACAGACAGACTTGGCGACATGATTGACCAGGGCCAGGGTAAAGTGCCCGCTGACATCGTGCTCAAGGGCGGCAAGCTGTTCGACCTTACCACCGGTGAGTTGCGTGATGGCGATATCGCCATATGCGGTGAGCGCATCATCGGAACACTCGAGAGCTATTCAGGCGTCGAGGAAATCGACATCTCCGGCAAGATTGTCGTGCCGGGTTTCATCGACACACATCTGCACATCGAAAGTTCGCTGGTCACCCCGCATGAATTTGACCGTTGCGTCCTGCCGCGCGGGATCACAACTGCAATCTGCGATCCACATGAGATCGCCAATGTCATTGGCGCGACCGGAATTCGTTATTTCCTCGATTGCTCCGAACAGACAATCATGGACATCCGGGTGCAGCTGTCGAGCTGCGTACCTGCCACCCATCTTGAAACCGCCGGCGCCCGGCTCGATATCGAAGATCTGCTGCCGTTCCGTGACCACAAGCAGGTTATCGGGCTTGCAGAATTCATGAATTTCCCCGGAGTGCTGGGCAAGGACCCCGCCTGCATGGCCAAGCTCGAAGCGTTTCAGGGTGGCCATATCGACGGCCACGCGCCCTTGCTGCGCGGTCTCGGACTCAATGGCTATCTCGCCGCCGGTATCCGCACAGAGCACGAATCCACCACCGCCGAAGAAGCGCTGGAGAAGATGTCCAAGGGCATGCATGTGCTGGTGCGCGAGGGCTCCGTGTCGCGCGATCTCGATGCGCTGATCCCAATCATCACCGAGCGCAACTCTCCGTTTCTGGCGCTCTGCACCGATGACCGCAACCCGCTCGATATCGCCGAGCACGGCCATCTCGATTACATGATCCGCCACGCGATTTCGAAAGGCGTCGAGCCGCTGGCAATCTACCGCGCCGCCTCGATTTCCGCCGCCCGCGCTTTTGGTCTCAAGGACCGTGGCCTGGTGGCGCCGGGCTGGCGCGCCGATCTGGTGGTGCTCGACAGCCTTGAAGCGTGCAACGCCCAGATGGTATTCTCCGCCGGACGCCTGGTGACCGATGCACTGTTTGCAACCCGTAACACGACCGAGCTGGTGGGCACTGACAGCGTCCGTGCGCCAAGCGTGGACGCCGCATCCTTCACTGTGCGCAAGAACCGCAACCACACGCCGGTGATCGGAATCATTCCAGGCAAGATCATCACTGAACGCCGCGATCTTGATCTCGCCATCGACAATGGCGAGACAAAGGGTGATCCGTCCCGTGACATCCTCAAGATCGCAGTCATCGAGCGCCACGGCAAGAACGGCAACATCACCACCGGCTTCGTCCAGGGGTTCGGTCTCAAGCGCGGCGCCATAGCCTCTACCGTTGCCCATGACAGTCACAACATCTGCGTTGTCGGTGCCGACGAGACCGACATGGCGGTGGCTGCCAACCGGCTAAGCGAAATCCGCGGCGGATTCGTCGTTGTCGAGGATGGCAAGGTGGTTGCAGAAATCGCATTGCCGGTCGCAGGTCTGATGAGCGATCTGCCCTATGAGCAGGTGCGCGAAAAGCTCACACCGTTGCGCGCGGCTGCCAAACTGCTTGGCGGAACGCTCGATGAACCGTTCCTTCAGCTGGCCTTCCTGGCGCTTCCGGTGATCCCGCATCTCAAGATTTCCGATATGGGCATGGTCGATGTCGATGCATTTGCCTTGATCGAGTGAGCCTGCGACAAGTAATGACGGTCCCGGCTTTGCCGCGTGTCCGGGATCGATGACAACGGGAAATCAGGCATGGCCGGATGATGAGACGCGACAAACTCAGACAGACGCTGCGGCAGCTCTATACCGGCCAAAGCCGAGCCGCGATAAGGTATCAGGCGGTTCTCGCCTGCATCGATCTGGCCATCATCGCTTTCTTCATCTTCGGGCCTTATCTGCGGGCCGGAACCAGCTATCTCGTGCTCGACTACATGATCGCGTTTTGGATCGCAGGTGAACTGGTGATCCAGGCAGTCATCGCCCGCCGCTTTCGTGACTGGCTCTTGAGACCCATGACATGGGTGGATCTGGTCATTCTGGGAACATTGCTGTTTCCCAACCTTCTCTACAACTTTGCCTTCCTGCGGGCGATGCGCATCTGGGTCCTCGGCCAGAGCCCTCTGTTAAAGGTCGGCCTGCGTAAGATCGGCCAGTCCGAACTCAACGACGTCATCCGCGCCTCGATCAATGTCGTGGTGTTCCTGTTCATGGCGACCGGCTTCATCTACACGTTCTTCTTCTACCGTCAGGATGGTACGGC
The DNA here is from genome assembly GCF_038900115.1 of Hoeflea sp. AS60. Classification (NCBI taxonomy): domain Bacteria; kingdom Pseudomonadati; phylum Pseudomonadota; class Alphaproteobacteria; order Hyphomicrobiales; family Rhizobiaceae; genus Hoeflea; species Hoeflea sp. AS60. The sequence continues at coordinate 240,379 of NZ_JBBMQP010000003.1, forward strand.
AGGGTTTGTCGATGCTCTGTACTTCACCGTGGCCACCGTCACCACAACCGGTTTCGGAGACATCACCCTGCCCGGAACCTCGGGCAAGTTGACGGCGATCGTCACCATGATCATCGGCATTTCGCTGTTCGTCCGCCTCGCCCAAGCAGTGGTGCGTCCCTACAAGGTCACGTTTGCCTGCCCCAAATGCGGCCTCAACCGGCACGACGCCGACGCGGTTCACTGCAAGGCTTGCGGTCACATACTCAACATCCCCGACGACGGCCTCTGAAGCGGCGGTTCGCGTCTGTCCGAAACTTGCTAATTCACGACATGGGCGCAGAAAACATCAAGGCCCTGAAGCTTCACCGTGTCGCCGTCCCAGGCGGGGCTGAATCCCGGCATGTGTGCGGGCTTGAGCGCTTTGAGGTGAGCTGGCGGCGACCAGCTGACCGGCTGCCGACCGAGATTGAGGGCAAACAGCATCCGCCCCTCGCCCTCGCCGCGAACGAAGGCCAGGACTTCGCCATCAGGTTCGAGGAAGGTCATAGTCCCTTTGGTCAGCACGGAATGGGCCTTTCGGAAAGCCAGTGTCGCCCGGTAATGATGGAGCACCGATCCAGCCACATGTATCTGCTGGTCGACAGCAAGATGGTAATGGCTTTCAGGCACCGGCAGCCAACTGCGCGCTGCGTCGGAAAACCCGCCATTGGCCGCCTGCCGGGACCAGACCATCGGCGTCCGACAGCCGTCGCGTCCCTTGTAGGCCGGCCAGAAGCGGATGCCGTAAGGGTCGGTGAGATCCTCAAACGCGATCTCCGCCTCCTCAAGTCCCAGTTCCTCGCCCTGATACAGGCAGATCGATCCCCGGAATGAAGACAGCATGGTGATTGCAAACCGGGCAACATGCTCGGCATCATCTCCATCCTGCATCCAGCGCGACACATGCCGCTCGACGTCGTGGTTGGAGAAGGCCCAGCAGACCCAGCCGTCTTTCACCACGGACTGAAAATTGGAAATGCTTCGGCGGAAATGCTCGGCGGAAAACTCCGAACCGAGCATGTCGAACGTGTAGCACATGTGCAGCTTGTCGCCGCCGTCTGTATAGGCCGCAACAGTCTTGAGCGAGCGGCGCCCGTCACCGACTTCGCCGACGGTGGTCCGGCCTTCATACTCATTGAGCAAGGCGCGAAAGCGCTGCAGGAAGACGATGTTTTCGGGCTGCGACTTGTCGTAAAGATGGTCCTGAAATCCATAGGGATTTGTATCGGGCGCATCCACACCCATGAAATTGCCGTCTTCCGTGGAGCTTGAAAGCGGCGGGTTGTCCCGAAGCTGCTTGTCGTGGACATAGAAATTGACCGTATCCAGCCGGAAGCCGTCAACACCGCGATCAAGCCAGAACCGGACAGTATCCAGAATCGCGTTCTGCAGATCGGCATTGTGGAAATTGAGATCCGGCTGAGAGGCCAGAAAATTGTGCATGTAGTACTGGCGCCGTGTGCTGTCCCATTCCCAGGCCGGCCCGCCGAAAACCGAAAGCCAGTTGTTGGGCGCGGTGCCGTCGGGTTTGGGATCGGCCCAGATATACCAGTCGGCCTTCGCATTATCGCGGCTCGCCCGGCTTTCCTTGAACCAGTGATGCTGGTCGGAAGAGTGGGAAATCACCTGATCGATGATGATCTTGATCCCCTTGGCATGCGCCAGTTCAACAAGCTCATCGAAATCCGACAAGGTGCCAAACATGGGATCGACATCACAATAATCCGACACGTCGTAACCAAAATCGGCCATCGGCGATTTGAAGAACGGCGACAGCCAGATGGCGTCGGCACCCAGCGAGGCAATGTGACCCAGCCGCGTGATAATCCCGCGAATGTCGCCAATGCCGTCGCCCGAGGTATCCTGATAAGAACGCGGATAGACCTGGTAGATGACGCAGCCGCGCCACCAGTCCGGTGATGTTGTCTCACTCACGGCTTGCTCCATTTCCAGAAGGATGCACGAAAGATGGCGTGTGGTTCTAATCGTTTAAATTAGCTGATTGCCAATCAAAAGCCCATAGGGGGAATCCCATCGCGGCTCTGATTCTGCGGAGCAAGTTTCAAAAGAAAATGGCATTTGATGCAAGCGGGATCGATCAAACGATCGACTTTGGTGACAGAAGCCGTGGCACGCAAATCACCCGGCTGGGAGAAACCGTCTTAGGCAGCAGGTGCCGCTGATTTCTCTTCCAGACCAAGCAGGAAATTGATCGAGGGCCGCGACTTGACCAGATCGTCGATCGAATAGGTCGAGAGCACTTCGAAAAAGGCGCCAAGCGCCTTTCTCAGCGCCGCATTCAATCCGCAGGAATCAACCAGCGGACAATCACTCGCGTCGTTCTCGAAACATTCCGCCATGGCGAAATTGTCTTCGGTCACCTTCACCACGTCGAGAAGTGTGATCTTCTCGGCCGCGCGTCCGAGACGAATGCCACCATTGCGACCACGCACCGATTCGATAAGGCCGGATTTGGTCAACGGCTGCAGGATCTTGAACAGGAACAACTCGGAAACCGCATAGGCCTTTGCGATGTCGCCAATGCGGCTCAGCGGTGCGTCATTGGCCGCACAATACATCAGTATCCGCACCGCGTAATTGGTTTGGCGTGTCAACCGCATTATCTCGCTCCAGTCCTCAGGCTTCGCTTCCAATCGGAAGGTATCCCAGTTTAGAATGCTTCCAGAAAAAGGAAACCCTTTCATTCAAGTTTTATTTCAGCCTGACGAGAGCGGCCAAAATGAGGAAGATCATGGCGAACGCCACAAAATTCGAGACATCAAACGGTTTCCCGCGCGAAGCCATCACGCTGGCCAATTGGCGCACACGCCCATACAGCTTCTGGTCATTCCGCAATGTGTCGGAAATGGTACGCTCTGCCCGCATCAAGACAGCAACACCCTCTCCCCTGCCGCAGGTTGCAGGCAACCCGGATCTGCTGGCGAGCCCGGCAAGCCCTAGTGCAAGCCATTCGATTTCCGACCTGCTGACACGCAGCGAGGCCGACAGTTTTATCCTGTCCAGAAACGGCCAGCTGGTGTGCGAATGGCATGTCGAAGGCGTCGACCGCAGCGATCCGCATCTGGTGTTCTCGATTTCCAAGTCGATCACCGCGCTGGTGGCAGGAATTCTTGAAGATCAGGGCATTCTCGACCCTTCCACACCAGTCGGAAAACTGGTTCCCGAAGCCGTCAACAGCGCCTATGCCGATGCGACCGTGCAGGACCTGCTCGATATGCGGGTCAGTCTTGATTTCGACGAATCCTACCTGTCCCAGGAAGCCTATGCCCGCTACCGGCGCGCCATGTCCTGGAACCCGCCGTCAGCCGACGGCAATGACGAAGCCATGCTGTCGTTCCTGTGCAGCCTTCAAAAAGCCGCAGGCCCGCACGGCGGTGATCATGATTATCTCTCGCCAAACTCCGACATGCTCGGCATCGTGCTTGAGCGCGCAACCGGTGAACGCTTCCCGGATCTGTGTGCCAAGCTTCTCTGGCAGCCGCTGGGCGCAACAAGCGACGCATTCATCACCGTTGACCCCGAAGGCGCCCCGCGCACTGCAGGCGGCGTCTCCTGCCGCCCGCATGATCTGCTGGCAGTCGGACAGATGCTGATCAATGGCGGCACTGCAAACGGCAAACAGATCGTGTCGAAGCGCTGGATCGCCGACATGCAGCAAGGTGGCGACGAGGGCGTCTGGGCGCGCGGTACTCAGGCCAGTTTTCTCAAGACCGGCCGCTACCGCAACAACTGGTACCAGGTTGGCGGCGAATCAAACGCTTTTCTCGCCGCCGGCATCCATGGCCAGTTTCTCTATTGCGACCCCGACACCAACACCGTGATCGTCTGCACCTCATCCCAGAACGAACCGCAGACCGACGCCCTTGACCAGGGCTTGCTCGCACTTTTTGCGAAACTGAGCGCGGAAGTCTGAGCCCAATGCCGATCATCCCTTGATGATCGGCACAAGCCTATTCGAAGACGATCTCAGGCATCACCCGCGCCCCGTCACCGGAAAGCTCTTCCAGACGGGCGCGAACCTTGGCGGCGATCTCGAGATAGACCTTCGCATGGGGGCCGTCAGGGGCCGTCGCTACAACCGGCCGGCCAGCGTCGGAGGTCTCGCGGATCGGCATCGCCAGCGGCACTTCGCCCAAAAACGGCACCTTGATCCGTGCGGCTTCGTCGCGTGCACCGCCGTGGCCGAAAATATCGTGCCTGCCCCCGCAATCAGGGCAGATGAAATAGCTCATGTTCTCGACAATGCCCAACACCGGCACATTGACCTTGTTGAACATGTTGAGCCCCTTGCGCGCATCAATCAGCGCCAGGTCCTGCGGCGTCGAGACGATCACAGCGCCGGCCAGCGGCACATTCTGCGCCATGGTCAATTGGGCATCGCCCGTGCCTGGCGGCATATCGACAACGAGAACGTCAAGCTCGCCCCAGGCCACTTCGCGCAGCATCTGGTTGAGTGCCGACATCACCATCGGCCCGCGCCAGATCATCGGCGTGTCTTCCTCGACCAGAAAGCCCATCGACATGACCTTCAGGCCGTAATTTTCCATCGGCTTGAGCATCCGGCCTTCAAGCTGTTCGGGACGGCCGGAGATACCCAGCAGTCTTGGCATCGATGGTCCGTAAATATCAGCGTCAAGCACACCGACCTTGAGGCCGGTCGCCTGCAGGCCGAGCGCCAGATTGACCGCGGTTGTCGATTTGCCAACGCCGCCCTTGCCGGAGGCAACAGCGATGATTGTGGTGATACCGGGCACGTCGGTCTTGGGCTTGCCTTGGGGCTGCCCCGGTTGCGCGGGAGCATGCGAGTGGGCGGCCCGTTGCGGCGCTGGCGCGGGGCGCGGGGCTGGTGCCGCAGAACCGGGCTCGCGGCTGGCGGTCAACGCCACCATCGCGCCCTTGACGCCGGGAATCGTTTTGGTGGCGCGTTCGGCAGCTTCCCGCAATGGCTCGAGTTCCTGCGCACGAGCTGCAGGAACAGTGAGCGAGAAATAGACCTTGTCGTCGGCGATGAAGATCTCCGACACCAGTCCGAGATCGACAATATTGCCTTCGAGATCAGGTCCCTTGACCGACCTCAGCTTCGCCAGGACGTCGTCTTTGGTCACGCTCACGTTGCACTCCACGGTTCGTCGTTTCGGACCCCCTCCACATAATGCAGCTGGCCCTGCAATAAAATGGCACGGGCGCGAAAAAGCAGGAACGGGACACTAATCGCTGCGCCCTCGCAGAACGAAGAAGGGCACAATCGCCGTAAGCATCAGCAAACGCGCCACATGGTGGCTGGCAACAAAGGTCGGATCGATCCCCAGGATGACCGACATTGCCGCCATGGTTTCCAAACCACCTGGCGCGAAGGCGATCAGAATGGCGATCAGGTTCATGCCGGTGATCCAGTGGGCGAGAACCGCGAATAGGCCGGCAAGAAGAACGCCAAGCACCGTGACCAGAACACCCGCACCAAAGGCACGGCGCAGTTGCGGCCAGCTCACGCCGGAAAACCGCGACCCGATCAAACCACCGAGCGAGACAAAAGCTGCTGCCGCGAGCCAATAGGACATCACGCCGCTGACCATGCCCGTGGCATGTGCAACAACTGAAACCACCATGCCGCCAATCAGATAGGCTGCAGGCAGCCGAAGCCGTTGCAGCAGGTAGCCCGCCAGACCGGCGGCAACAATCATCACCAACAGCGGCAATGGCGCGGTTTCAGCAGGAGCCTCAAGCGCCTGTTGCGGTATCTGTCCCGTCACTGTGACCACGACCGGAACCAGCAGGGTCAGCGCGAGCACCCGGATCGACTGTACGATGCTGACCGTCATCAGATCCGCCTTGACGCCCTCGCTCAGCCCCAGCACATAACTCAGATGTCCCGGAGATGACGACAGGAACGCCGTGGCCACATCCATCGACCAGAAACGCATGAGAACCCAGCGGGTCAGGAAGATGATGGCGAAAAGACTGCCCGCCAGCGCTAAAAGGGTAACGGGCCATGTCTGCATTGCGCCGAACACCTCCGGCGTGACGCCCTGCCCGATCATCAGGCCAAGTATGACAAACACAACGTCGCGCAGTCGCGGCGAAAGCGCTTCTGTCTTGATACCGGCAAGCCCCGCAAGTGTGACCGCCATGGCCGGTCCGGTGAGAAACGGCGCGGGGAAGGACAACGCATATGTAAGACCGGCGCCGAGTACGGAAATCCCGAACGTAATGAGTGGAGCCCGCCAGGAACCTGTCGTCATTGCAATTCAACTCCTGAACAGTCTGCAAGACGGCGTGTTTATCCGCGCAGAATCAACCCCTCCCGCCACAAGCCTAATCAAGCCGCCAACCCATGGCCAGCGATCTCGGCCCTGAGCTCTCGATCAGCCGGCCACTTTCCTCACGGCATTTTCAGCTGGCATGGGGCTGTAGTCCAAACGGGACTGCGATATCTCGTCGAGAAACACGGGTTTGCCGAAATAGTACCCCTGGAAACGATCACACCCGGCGGCTTTTGCACGCAGCAGGTCATCCTCCGTCTCGATGCCTTCAGCAACAACATACTTGCCGGATCGTCGGGCGATCTCCACCACCGCGCTCACGAAAACATCGGTGACATGATCGGTGCCGAGCGCGCAGATGTAGCTCTTGTCAATCTTGATCACATCGTAGGGCAGCGCGCGCAACTGGTTGAACTCGGAATAACCCATGCCGAAATCATCAAGCGCAATCCGGAACCCGACATCCTGCAGGGCCGAGATCTGGCCGGCAATGCGCTCATTCGCCGCCAGCGACGCACTCTCGGTTATCTCGAACACGATCCGCTTCGGGTCGGTTGCTGTTTCCGCAAGAATGTCGAGCATCTTGTCTTTCAGGCTTGGCATCGCGATCTGGTTCGCCGACAGGTTTACGCTGACCCTCACGTCGGGCAGATCTGCAAGATCTTCACAGACCTGCGTGACCACGTAATTGCCAATCTCGCCGATCATTAATGCCCGTTCCGCAACCGGGATGAAAACATCCGGTGGAATGACGCCCCTGAGTGCATGATGCCAGCGCAAGAGCGCTTCGAAGGCGATCAGTTGTCCGTCGACATCAACGATCGGCTGATAGGCCACCCGCAGGTGCCTGAGCAGGATCGCCGCACGCAATTCGCGCACAAGCGCCTTTTCATTGCGGATGTCAGTCAGCATGTCTTCCTGAAACACTGTCGAGCAAGCTCGGCCATTTTTCTTTGAGGCATACAGCGCCATGTCCGCGTTGACGACCAGCGAACTCCAAACCTTGCCATGAACGGGCGCAAGTGCGACCCCGATGGACGCCGAAACCGACAATCTCTGGGTGCCTATGCTGACCTTGTTGCCCAATCCCTCGAGGAAGTCGGCGGACAAATCCTGCACCCACTTTCCGGTGATCGGGTCGGAATGCGTAATCAGTACCGCAAATTCGTCACCACCCAGGCGACCGACGCTGGCATCTGGAAAATACAAGCGGAGCTTGTCGGCAACGAAGGTCAGAACCGTGTCGCCGGCCGGATGACCATGCGTGTCGTTGACCTGCTTGAAATAGTCCACATCAATCAGAAGCAATGCGAAAAACTTGTTCTTGCCCTGGGTTTCGAGCGCCAGTTTGGCCTCCAAGATAAACGTCTCGCGATTGAGCACGCCGGTCAGAACGTCGCGTTCGGATTCGGCAAGAATCCTCTCATAGTCCTTGCCAATTGAGCGCAATTTGCTCCTGAGCATCAGCTGTGATGCAACAAGATAGAGGACGATAAGAGCTGTGACGCCAACAAGTGCTATACTGGCACCGTTGCCGGCGACCGTATCCGCAGACAAGATAAAATGATCGATCGCCAGCCCGAACGCCATCAAACCAAGAAGGAACGCTGAAAAACTGAATTCCGCACCCCAGTCAAACCACCTGTTCCGTGCTTTCTTACGCATCCAAAGAACTCCGCTGCCAAGTCTCTGCTGGACGAAATCTGTCCAACATAACCAAATCGATTGACGGGAAAGCAAGGCGCGAGAATCGGACCACAGGCGCGCTCCGAACTTTTCAACCGAGGGGCCTTCCCCAAATTTACGTTCGCATCATGCGCTGCACCATATTAGCCGCAGCATGTTAACGTTGAACGAACAAACGATTGCATTTGTTGGAAAATTTTCAATTTGGCGCATCTGGTCCAACCCGGCATTGGGTCCGCCTCCCTTGCGCCAGGCAAACCCTTGGTGCGTCGCACCTAACGCGTATTGCCGTAGCTTTCGTAGGTGGCTTCGAGAAACTGTTGAGCGCAGGCAGCCCAGGAAAAATCCAGCGCTCGGGCACGGGCTGCGTCACCGGAGAGGTCAAGACAGGCAAGTGCAGCCTTGCGCAGATCCGTGTCGACCACGCCAGCGGCACTCCCAGCGATAATGTCTTTCGGGCCCGTCACCGGATAGGCGGCCACCGGCACGCCTGACGCCATTGCTTCAAGCACCACCAGTCCGAACGTGTCGGTAAGCGATGGAAAGACGAACACGTCACCCATCGCGTAAAGAGCAGCCAGCTCTTCCCCCGACTTGGCGCCGGTAAAGGTCGCATCGGGGTAGCGCGCCCTGAAATCCTCCAGCATCGGGCCATCCCCAACCACTAGCTTGCTGCCCGGCAGGTCCATGGCGAGAAACGTTTCGACATTCTTCTCGACTGCCATCCGACCGACATGCAGGAACACAGGCTTGGCCAAATCCAGAGGCGCGGGATAGCCCGGATGAAACAGCTCGGTGTTCACCCCGCGCGACCAGATATGCAGATTGGAGAAGCCCTTCGCCTCGAGCTCCTTGCGCAGACTTTCGGTGGCCACCATGCAGCCAAGGCCGGCATTGTGAAACCAGCGCATGAAGCTGTAGAGCCAGCTTTCCGGGATCGGGAACCGTGCAGAGACATACTCCGGAAACCGTGTGTGATAACTTGAGGTGAAACCACCGCGTTTCAGCGCCGCGCGTCGGGCCAGCAGACCCAGCGGGCCTTCTGTCGCGATCTGGATGAAATCGGGAGCGGAGGCTTCGATCCGACGGGCAACACGCCAGGGCGTCGTCAGCGCCAGCCGAATTTCCGGATAGCCGGGCAAGGGAACCGTGAAAAATTCAGCAGGCGACAGGATATCGATTTTGATGTCAAACTGCTCCAGTTCGCGCACCAGGTTTTCAATAGACCGGACGACCCCGTTGATCTGAGGCCGCCAGGCATCGGTAACAATCAGCAGTTTGGGCATGCACCGATCCGTCTCAGCAACAGGCTTGTTTGACGCGTTCACCCTCTGATAGTCGGCCAACGCTCGGCAAGCAACATCGAGACGCTATTCAGAGTGCCAGCTTGAGTTTTTGTCCGGCCGCACGCGAGCAGCAGGCCATCATGCGTCCGCCCTCGGCCCGCTCTGCTGCCGACAGAACACGGTCGCGATGATCCACATTGCCATCAAGCACGCGCACCTCGCAGCTGCCGCAAAGCCCCTCCTCGCAATCGCTGGGCACATCAATCCCTGCGGCGCGCACCACCTCCAGCAATGTTTGCCCGGCAGGCACCGTCAGATTGAGATCCGAATCCTCGAGCTCAATTTCAAAAGCCACATCTCCCGCCTGCACTGCACCGGAGGCGTCGCTGACAAACACTTCGCTGCGCAGCATGCCCTCTGGCAAATCGGCACACAGACCGGTCAATGCTTCCAGAAAGCGGCCCGGCCCACAGGCGTGAATGCGCGCGCCAGATTCGCCGCACGCGGCAATGATCGACGCAAGATCTGCCCGGCTGTCTTCATCAGAGACATGTAGGACAATATGGTCACCGTGATCGGCAAGCAGCCGTTCGGCGAAAGCCATCGCCTGACGAGAACGCCCGCAATAATGAACCACGTAGTCACGTTTGAGCTGCTTGAGGCGGTCAGCCATCGCAATGATCGGCGTGATGCCGATGCCGGCAGCGATCAGAATATGACGTTCCGCCTCGTCCTCGAGGCGAAAATAGTTCTTGGGTCCACGCAATTGAACGGTCATGCCCACGCTGAGCTGATCGTGGATAAAGCGCGAGCCGCCGCGACCGCCGTCCTCGCGCAGCACCGCTATTGTGTAATCGGGATCCGACGGGTTGCCGCAGAGAGAATATTTCCGGGAAAACTCGCCAACCACCAGATCGATATGCGCGCCCGGGCTCCATGGCGGCAGCGGAAGCCCGTCCGGATCTTCCAGCCGTAGCATCTTGATGCCATCCGCGGCGACCTCAATGTCCGCCACCCGGACACTCCGGCTAATCGCCTTGCTGGATGGTGCGCCAATCGGGAACGAGACGCTTCGCCCGGTTATTGCGGGATCGGTTCGCTCGGGATTGAGCGCCGGATCCCATTCGACGATGAGTTTTTCCGGTCCGCGAAAGGCCAGATTGGGCAGGTAGGTGAACGCCTGATCTTCCGCCAGTCGCATATGCGGCAGGCGACGGGACAGTTCCTCGATGAAGATCCGCATCTCCAGCCGGGCAAAGTTCTTGCCCATGCACTGGTGGCTGCCATAGCCGAAGGTCAGATGCTCGGCGGCACTGTCGCGGTAGATGTCGAGGAAATCGCCATTCTCGAAATGGCGGGAATCATGATTGGCCGAGGCGCTGACAATCAGCAGCTTGGCCTCGGCCGGAATGGCGACACCAGCAATCTCTGTGTCCCTTGTCGCCCGTCTGCGCCAGGCCACCACGGAACCTTCAAGGCGCAGACATTCCTCCACCGCGTTGGGAATGAGTTCCGGATCCTTGCAGATCCGATCCCAGACAAGCCGGTTGGACAATAGTAACTTCAGCGCATTGGTGCTCGCCAGCGCCGTAGTTTCATGTCCGGCAACGATGATCGCCATCATCATCGAATGCAGATAGGAATCCGTCACCACCTCAGGCATTTCCTGGTTCATGCGAATGGCATGATGCATCCAGCCGGTGCCGTCTGGCTCCTTGCGCATCTTGTCGAGCACCTTACCGGCATACTGCCAGAACCGGCCCACGGCATCGGCTACCTTCAATTGCTGTTCCGGCGATGGCTTGCCCCAGGTGTTGACCGTGTGCGCAACGGAAAACTCCTTGAGTGCGTCCATGTCTTCCTTTGGCACGCCGAGAAAATGCAGCGCCAGCGTCAACGGGATTTCCCACAGCATCGCCTCGACCAGATCGACACGGCCGGCTTCAACAAAGGCATCAACCTTCTTGCGGGTCAGCTGACGGATCATGTCTTCCTTGGCGGCAAGGTTGGCCGGCAGGAAATGCTCCATCAATACCCGCCTGCGCTCCATATGCGCCGGCTCGTCCTCGTTCACCAGTGTGCGGTTCATCTGGTAATTGTACTGCTTGAGTGTCTCCATCGCCTCTTCGCTTGGCGGCACCACGCGTTCAAGCGCGATCGAGGGCGAGAAGGTGATGTTGTCGCGAAACACCGCCTTGACGTCCTCATAGCGGCTGACCACCCAGTAACCGAGCTGCGGGCTGTAAAACACCGGCTCCTGGTCACGTGACCATCTCAGCGCTTCGGCCGGGTTCGCCAGATATTCTGCAGCAAAAGGATCAAAAGCCTGAGCCCCGGCCGAGACCGGACATCCGCCCGTGGCGGCATGGACCGGGCAGCCTGCCGGTGCCTGCGCATTGCCCTCTGTCCCCAAACGCTGATCCGACATGCTCCCCTCCATTTACTAATAACGCACACTATGTTCTATATATGTAACGCGAGACCACCATCGGGGTCAACAAAGCGGGAGTTAACGGAGACTGAATGAGTACTTTGCAGACCCTGTCGCGTGGCATTCACGTGCTGGAAGTGGTGGCCCGTTCAGCAAACGGGCTGCTGATTGCCGAAATCGCCCAGGCCCTCGGTGTACATCGGGCCATCGCCTATCGACTCGTCTCGACGCTCGAAGAACATCTGCTGGTGTCTCGCGACCAGGACGGTCGCATCAGCATAGGCGGTGGTGTCGTGGCGCTCAGTGAAAAATATCAGCCCCAGTTGCGCGCAGCCGCCATGCCTGTTCTCCGCTCGCTTGCTGAAATGAGCGGCAGAACCGCCTTTCTCTGCATCGCGCAGGGCGACGAATGTGTCGCCATCGAAGTTGCCGAGCCTGAGGAGCCATTGCTGAAAGTCTCCTATAGGGTCGGCAGCAGGCATCCGGTCACGAGCGGTGCGGCAGGTCTCGCCATCGCCATGCAGCGGCCACCTTCACGAAGTGATTCTGACGAATTGCAAACCGCAAGAAAAAACGGCTTTGCCCTGACCCGCGGACAGTTGCAGGAAGGCGCTATAGGCATCGCCGCTCCATTGGCACACTCGGGCCGTTCCGGCATCAGGGCAGAAGCCTGCATCGGGGTTGTCGCGATGCACGCGCTCGACACAGAGGCGGCGGCAGCAGCCGTTCTAAGCCACCGCGACAGGCTTCTGGCTGCCCTGTCCTAGAACGGGTCAAGCGGAGACACCCTGAGAGTGACGGTCGTTACGCCATAGCAGCCAGAATATCCTGCGCCTCGCGCTCAACCGCTTCCATTCCCTGGCGGACGATATCTTCCAGACGGGCATTGCCGCCATCATCGACATGCTCCGACAGATCGATCACGTCACCAACAGCGAGAGCGACACGGGAAAACGGCAAGGGCGCCTCCTGATGATCCCACCGCGACGTCATCACAATCTTGCGTGAACTCGCAATCCCGACCGGTGCCAGCTTCACGCCGTGAAGAGCACTGAGTTTGAGCGCACCCGCCCGGATGCGATGATAGGGACCCTTTGGCCCATCAAGCGCCAGCGCGATAAGCTTGGCGTTCTCCTTCACCTGCTGCAAAAGCGCCGGAAACCCATGTGCCTTTGTGTCTGCCGGAAGCAGCACGGGGCGGTAGCCAAACCGCTTGCAGATCTCACCGATCACCCTGCCGCGAAAGGAATTGACGGTAATCACAATGGCGTCCTTGCCTTTCGCCAATGGAAACAGCGGCAGGTATTTTCCATGCCAGAAAACCGCAACGACCTGATGCCCTTCAGCGGCATACCGGTCCAGCTTTTCGAGTTGTCGCGTGTCCTTGCGAAGAGCGGCGTTCCACAGCCGCAGGATCGCGATAAAGAACCCGGCAACCGTGCTGACACCTATTGATATCGCGATCTGCCTCCAGCGCTCAGCCATGTTTCCCTGCTTTCCCATCATCAATAGTCGGAGCGGAATGCACAGACGCACACCCCGGCTTCGCTCAACCCGAAAGCCTCGAGAACAAGCCGCATCCATGAACATGATGATTCAGGCACGCCGATACAACCAGACCATGGTGCACCAGGCATCCACGGTCGGTGTTGATCGACATCATTCCAGTCCGGGAACTAGTCTGGCACTGCGTTCACTCAAGCCGGGCAGGAAAACCGGGTGCGCGCAAATCCGTATCAAGCGCATCTTCCAGCAGCTTGACGATCTGCGTCGACTGCGCGTCTCCGCCATAGGCTGCCTTGCCGCGCACAAAGGTCTGGTTGGTCAGACCCGCGAGATCCATCGGCACACCAAATTCGCGGCCAAAGTTCATTGCGAAACCAAGGTCCTTCAGCGCTAGATCCATGTTGAAGGCAACATCGTAACTGCCATTGAGAATGAGCTGCCCTTCGGTCTCATGCACAAAGCTCGATCCGGAACTCGCGGCAATTGCTTCCCATGCAGTCTTCAGGTCCAGCCCGCCACGCTTGGCCAGCATCAGCGCTTCGCCATCGGCGACCAGATGGATGAAGGCCAGCATGTTTGTGATCACCTTGATGATCGAGGCCGAACCAAGCGGACCCATGTGGAAAATCTTGTCACCCATCGCCTGAAATGCAGGTTGGTGTTTCTCGAACAGATGAGCCGCGCCACCGGCAAGCACGGTGATCTTGCCCTGCGCCGCGAGATGCACGCCGCCGGTCACCGGCGCTTCCATGGTCTCGACGCCCTTTGCTGCGGCAACCGTGGCAAGCCGGAGAATGTCATCGCGACCGAGCGTCGACATCTCGATCCATGTGGTGCCGGGCTTCGCCGTGGTCAGCATCTCGCCAAGTACCATTTCAGATACCGCAGGCGACGGCAGGCAGGTGATGATCGCATCGCAATCACGCGCAAGCTCTGCCGGAGACGAAGCCCAGACACAGCCTTTCTCCATCTCGATGAGGCGATTGGCAAGATTTCGATCGATATCTGTGACAGTGACATCAAAGCCTTCGCGCAAGAGGCTCGCCGCCAGATGTCCGCCGAGATTGCCCAAGCCGATGAAGCCGTAGCGCATGAAAGTGCCTCCGAAAGTGTCTGGATTGAATGTTGCAAAGCGAGGTTTAGCCGTGGCCGGTCAACGCTTTGGTTTCGAGGCCGTCATTCATGGACTTGACCTCACACATAGATGTTGAAGGCCGCCCGGATCGCTGCGTCGGTGGCAGGATCGAACATAGGCCCTGTGGACTGCGAAAGAATCCGATTCTTCCGCTCGATTGCCTTTTGTACCAGATCCGGCTTGCCAATTTCAGCCCATTCTTTCGGGCTGGTCCGGTCAGCGACCGCCGGATAGACATATTCGGTCTGCATCACGTTCAGCGTCTGCGGGTGACCAAGATAGTGGCCGGGGCCATCGAGGCAAACCTCCCGCATCGCATCAAGGCTGACACTGTCTTCGGTCACGTCGATCCCGCGCACGCAGCGCAGCACCTGTCCGAGAAGATCATCGCCCAGCACCAGCGACTCAAGGCAGAAGCCCAGGAGTGACGCATGCATGCCGACCGCTTCATAGACCATGTTGAGACCGCTCAGTCCGGCCATTGTGTTGGAGATCGCCTGCTCCCAGCCAGCCTGCATGTCGGGCAGCTTGGCGTCGGCAATACCCGCCGCAGCACCGCCCGGCAGACCGTAAAACCGGTGCATCTGGGCGCAACCCGCCGTCAGCAAGGCCTGCTCGCCGGATCCGCCCGACATCGCACCCGAACGAAGATCGGAAACGAAAGGCCATGTCCCAAACACCGCCGGATGTCCAGGCGCCATCGCGTTGACATAGACGACGCCGGCGAGACACTCGGCCACCGCCTGCACGATCGCGGTGGCGAGTGGTGCCGGCGCTGTCGCACCCGCCTGCCCGGCAGACAGCAACAGTACCGGCATGCCTGCGCGAATGCACTTCTCCATGGTGATGCAGCTCTCTTCCGCAAACTTCATCGGAGGAACCACAAAGCAGTTGGAGTTGGAAACGAACGGCCGGGCCCGCCAGGCCGCTTCACCACCGGAGATCATGTGAATGAGATCCAGGCAGCCCTCGAAATGCGAAGGATCGGAGAAGCTGGTGCCAACATGCTTGGTCGTCCCGGCACAGCAGGCGTAGAGCGTGTTGATGTCCATCTCGTAATTGTCGACCACATCGCGGCAGACCATGGCGCGCTGGAAGAAATGCACATTGTCGAGCGCATGGGTGAGCCGCGCTGCATCATACAGATCCTGGGTGGTAGATTCGCGGTAGGTGCGGTTTTCGACATCGACCACATGCACGGCGGCGCCGGCAGTGCCGTAGTGGACCCGGGTTCCCGACAGATCGAGATCGTACTTGGAATCCCGACCGAACAGCACGAGGTCCTTGTTGGCCAACGCCAGCATGTCTTCGACCAGCGCGCGCGGAAACCGGATCCGGCCGTCATCGCCGAGAATGGCCCCCGCCCCGGTGAGAATTTCGACGCCAGACGGCGGCGCCTGCGACAGGCCGATGGTTTCCAGCGCATCGAGCGCCGCTTCGTGGATGCGCAGCACATTGGCGTCCGTCAGCGGTGAATACTGCCCGCCGCTCATGCCTGCGCGGATCGGTCTCAGATTGTCGGCAAGCGGGGCCGTCCTGACCGCGACGCGATTGGCGCGGCCGCCGGAGCGGCGGCTTTGTCTTTCGAGAACAGGAGGCTCTATTGCGGTTTCGATTTCAATTGCAGTTTCCATCATGGTCTCCATGGGTCCGAAGCAAAATTCAATTCACATCCGGACGCGGAGTGCGCCGGGGTCGTATAGCGGTTTGAGGGACGCAATTGCTGAATGGCGTTCCCCGGCAATTTCGATTTCATAAGTCGAGGCAAGCACCTCTTCTGCGCTTTGGCCTGTGCATGGCACGTAGCCCAGGCCGATCGCTCCGCCGAGATGATGGCCGTAATTGCCCGAGGTGATTATCGAAACGATCTCGCCGTCCCGCACGATCACTTCATTGTGGAACAGCAGAGGCTCGGGGTCCTTGAGTTGAAACTGCACCAGCCGGCGGGAAAGCCCTTCCTCACGTTTGCGCAGCACCGCGTCGCGGCCGAGGAACTCGCCCTTTTTGGTTCTCACCGCAAAGCCGAGACCGGCTTCGAGCACATGATCCTCGTCGGTGATGTCATGGCCGAAATGCCGGAAGGCCTTTTCGATGCGGCAGGAATCGAGCGTGTGCAGCCCGCAAAGTTTGAGGCCGTGATCAGCCCCGGCTTCAGCCAGTGCTTCGAACACATGCGCCGTCTGGTCGGACGACACATAGATCTCCCAGCCCAGCTCGCCGACATAGGTGACGCGGTGAGCGCGCGCGAGGCCCATGCCGATCTCGATCTCGCGCGCGGTACCGAAAGGATGCGCCTCGTTGGAGAAATCATTCGGGCTGACGGCCTGCAGCAGAGAACGTGCATTCGGACCCATGACGCAGAGCACGGATTCCGCTGCCGTCACATCGGTTATGACCACGAATTCATCGCCAAGATGCCGCCGGAGCCAGGCCAGATCGCGCTGCAAGGTTGCGCCGGGAACGATCAGCAGGAATGCAGTGGCCGACAGCCTTGTCACGGTCAGATCGCACTCGATTCCGCCGCGGGAATTGAGCATCTGAGTATAGACGATACGCCCCGGCTCGACATCCATATCGTTGGCGCAGAGCTGTTGCAGAAAGGAGACCGCATCGCGTCCCTCGACCCGGATCTTGCCGAACGACGTCATGTCGAACAACCCAACCGCTTCGCGCACGGACATGTGCTCACGCTTCTGGTTGTCAAACCAGTTCTGTCGCTTCCATGAGTACTGATACTCAGGTGTCTGGCCTTCATCGGCGAACCAGTTGGCCCGCTCCCATCCTGCCACTTCGCCAAACACCGAGCCGCGCGCTTTCAGCTGTTCATGGATCGGCGAACGGCGGATGCCGCGCGCGGTTGCCATCTGCCGGTAGGGGTAGTGATCGGCATAAAGCAGCCCCAGCGTTTCGGTGACGCGGCTCTTCAGATAATGCCGGTTCTTCTGGAACGGCTGCGCCCGGCGGATATCGACTTCCCACAGATCGAAAGGCGGCTCGCCATCATTCATCCATTGCGCCAGTGCAAAGCCGGCGCCCCCCGATGAAACTATGCCGATGGAATTGTAACCGGCGGCGAGCCAGTAACCTTTGTTCTCCGGCGCTTCGCCGAGATAGTAGCGGTCGTCAGGCGTAAAACTCTCCGGGCCGTTGAAGAATGTGTGAATGCCCGCCGTTGCCAAGAGCGGCAGCCGGTTGACCGCCTGTTCGAGGATCGGTTCGAAATGATCGAAATCCTCGGGCAACTGGTCAAAACAGAAGTCTTCCGGAATTCCCCCCATGCCCCATGGCTTTGCCACAGGCTCGAAGGCGCCAAGCAGCATCTTGCCGGCGTCTTCCTTGTAATAGGCGCACTCGTCCGGCACGCGCAGCACCGGCAGCCGCGGCAGGCCCTCGATGGCTTCGGTGACAATGTAGAAGTGCTCGCAGGCATGCAGTGGCAGAGTCACGCCCGATTGGGCTGCAAGATCCCTCCCCCACATGCCGCCGCAATTGACCACCAGATCAGCCGCGATCGATCCGGTATCCTCGCCCTGCTGCCAGTTGACGCCTGTTACCCGGCCGTCCGCGCTGGTGATCTCGGTGACCTTCACACCCTCGATGATCCGCGCACCGTTCTGACGCGCGCCCTTGGCAAGCGCCATGGCGATGTTGGCCGGATCGCATTGCCCGTCGAGCGGCAGATGCACCGCCGCCTTGACGTCGGAGATATTGAGATGCGGATACATCTTCAGCACCTCTTCAGGGCCGATTTCCTGAACGTCGATCTCAAAGGCCCGGGCCAGCGAAGCCTGCCGGTAGATCTCTTCCTTGCGTGCCTCGGTCAGCGCCACGGTGATCGAGCCGCATTGGCGCATGCCGGTGGCAACGCCGGTTTCTGCTTCCAGCTTGACGTAGAGATCGGCCGAATATTTGGCGAGCCGCGTCATATTCTGGGACGCCCGCAACTGACCGATCAGGCCTGCTGCATGCCAAGTGGTGCCGCAGGTCAGTTGCTTGCGTTCAAGCAGCACAATGTCGCGCCAACCGAGCTTGGCCAGGTGATAGGCCACCGAGCAGCCCGACACGCCGCCGCCGACGATGACCACGCGGGCCTTGTCAGGAACAGCTACACTCATGCCCGCAGTCTTTCATTCTTGGGATCCCACAGCGGCTCATCTGCTTCGACCGTGGCGGCGAAACGGTCGCCGAATATCTCGACTTCAAGTCGTGTACCGGGTTCGGCAAGATCGGCCCGCAGCATGCCGAGCGCGATCGACTTGCCGATCCGGTGGCCCCAGCCGCCTGACGTGGTTTCGCCCACAACCACACCGTCATGCCAGAGTGTCGACATGTAAGGTGCATCGCAGTCCCCGGCATCAACCGTCAGTGTCACGAACCGCTTGGAAACACCTTGCTGCTTCTCCGCCTCAAGCGCCTGCTTGCCGAGGAAATCCGGCTTGTCCCATTTGACGAAACGATCAAGACCGCCTTGAAGAATTGTGTAGTCGGTCGAAAGATCGCCCTTCCAGACCCGGTAGCTTTTCTCGAGCCTGAGCGAATTGAGCGCGAACATGCCGAACGGCTTGAGCCCCAGAGGCTCGCCCGCCTTCATCACCGCATCGAAGATCTGCGCTGTATCCGCGACCTTGGTGTGAATTTCCCACCCCAGCTCTCCGGCGAACGACACCCGCACCAACTGGCACCAGATCCCACTCACCTGAGCTGACTGATGAGTAAGCCATGACTTACTCAAATCCGCTTCAGTGACTGCGGACAGGATCTCGCCTGATTTCGGACCGGTCAGGATCTGGCAGGCGAACGCTTCGGTGACGTCCTGGATCGCGATTTCCGAGCCTTCCGGCAGATGCTTCATCAGCCATTCAAAATCATGCAGCTGCGCTGTCGCTGCGGTGATCAGGAAGAAGAAATCCTCATCCAGCGCCATCAGCGACATCTCGGTGACGATACGGCCCTTGGCGTCGGCGAAATAGCCAAGACCAATACGGCCCGGTTTCGGCGCCATACCGGTGATCAGCGTGTTCAACCAGGCACGCGCGCCCGGCCCCTGGACCCGAAAGCGCGAAAAGCCCGGCAGATCGAGAATGCCCGCTGCATCGCGCACCGCCAGGCACTCCTCGCGCACCGCCTCGAACCAGGCACCTTCGCGCGCCCAGGTCTGCGTTGCTTCTTCGCTCGTGTCATCACCGGGGCGCGCATACCAGTTGGCCCGCTCCCAGCCATTATAGGCACCGAACTGGCCGCCAAGTGCTGTGGTCCGGTCATGCACCGGCGAAAGTTTCTTGTTGCGTCCGGCAGGCCAGGCGTGATGCGGGAAGTGCATCCCGTATTCGTGGCCATAGACTTCCATGCCCTTGGCAATCGTGTAGTCCTGATCGCAGAACGAGGTAAAGCGGCGCGGATCGCACGACCACATGTCCCACTCGGTCTCGCCTTCCATCACCCATTCGGCCAGCACCTTGCCGGCACCGCCACCCTGGCAGATGCCAAAGGTGAAGACGCAGGCCTCGAATGCATTGGGAACGCCCGGCATCGGCCCGATCAGCGGGTTGCCGTCCGGCGTGTAGGGGATCGGCCCGTTGATGTTCTTGGTCAGCCCCGCGGTCCCCAACAGCGGCACCCGCTCGCAGGCATCATTGATGTACCATTCCAGCCGCTCGATATCGTCGGGATAGAGCTGGAACGAGAAATCCTCGGGCATAGGATCGTCGGGGGTGACCCAATGGGCCTTGCAATTGCGCTCATAGGGCCCGAGGTTGAAGCCGTTCTTCTCCTGCCTGAGATAGTAGGAGCTGTCGACATCGCGCATCAGCGGCAGCTTGTGGCCAACTTCGGCGCTCCATGCAGCCACCTCCGGCACCTCATCAAACAGCATATACTGATGGCTCATCACCATCATCGGCACATCGCGGCCAAACATCTTGCCGACTTCGCGGGCATAGTAGCCTGTTGCATTGACCACATATTCGCAGCGAATCTCGCCCTTGGCGGTAGAAATCACCCACTCGTCGTTTTCGCGGCGGGCACCGGTGGCCGGGCGGAAGCGGTAGATTTTCGCACCAAGATCCCGCGCGCCCTTCGCCAGCGCCTGGGTCAGCTGTGCCGGATCAATGTCGCCGTCATAGGGATCGTACAGCCCACCGCTAAGGTCGTGGGTTTCTGCAAAGGGATAGCGCGACTTGATCTCGTCCGGTGACAGGATGTCGAGATCCATACCCTGATAGCGGCCCATGCCGGCCACCCGCTGGAACTCCTGCAACCGCTCCTTGGAATGTCCCAGACGGATCGATCCGGTGACGTGATAGTTCATCGGATAATCGACCGCAGCCGCCAGCCCCCGGTAGAGTTCTGCCGAATAGCGCTGCATGTTCATGATCGACCAGGAGGACGAGAATGTCGGTACATTACCGGCCGCATGCCAGGTCGACCCTGCCGTCAGCTCGTTCTTTTCCAGGAGCACGCAATCGGTCCACCCGGCCTTTGCCAGATGGTACAGCGCCGAGACGCCAACCACGCCGCCACCGATGATGACGACCCGCGCATGCCCTGCAATCTCACTCACCCGTCATCTCCCTCAAACCTGCAGATATCGGGCGAGTATCGAGCCCGAATTTTCAATTCGCAATCAGGCCCGAACAGCATTATTAATCGGCAAGCTCGATTAGGGTGCAAGGCAACAAATTACGGGAGATGGACCATGCAGATCGAATTGCTGGAGACATTTCTCGATCTTATGGAGACAAAAAGCTTCAACCGGACTGCGGATCGGTTGAATCTGAAGCAGTCGACTGTGTCGGCCCGTATCAACACGCTCGAGACAATGTTCGGCAAGAAGCTGTTTACGCGCAGCCGTGCGGGCACCCAGCCCACGCCGGCCGGGCACCGGCTGCTGGATCATGCCCGCGCTCTTCGGCATCAATGGAACGAAGCCCGGCGTTCTGTTCAAAGCACTGGCAATTTCGATCAGTCGATGCGGATCGGCATTCAGCATGACCTTGCCTCGAACCACATCGCCGATTGGGTCGCGGGCTTTCGCACCATCCTGCCCAAGGCCGCTTTCTACATCGATCTCGATTTCTCCAACCAGATGAGCGTCGACCTGCTGGCCGGCGAACTCGATCTGTCGATAATGTTCACGCCGAAACACCTGCCGGACCTTCACCACGAACTCATCGGCGAGGTCGGCTACCGGCTGATAAGCTCGAATGCCAGGCGCATCGCAGACATTGAGGCCGCGAGCTACATCTTCACGCGCTTCTCGCCGGCATTCGAGAAAGTGCACAATCCGATGATGGCTGATCTTTCCGAGGCACCGCTGTCGAGCGGTCAGAACATCACCGTTTGCGGCCTGCTCTCATCGCTTGGCGGCTCGGCCTATGTGCTTGAGGAGTCCGCCACCGAGATGGTGGCGGCACAAGGCTTTGACTATGTCGAGGATGCACCGCGCATTCCCCAGGGCGTTTATTGCGCGATGCATCTGCGTAATCGCCATTCGCATGTTCACCGGCGACTGCTCGAAAGCGTGCGCAGGCAGTTGGCATCAGATCCCGGCAGGGGTTGATGCCGTGTTTGCCGCAAACGCAAACGGCGCCAGCGTTTTCCGCGCTGACGCCGCCAGATCGGGAGGCGCGCAGGCGCGCGCCTCGTGTTGTTGCAGTCACATCGTCTAGTGCTTGAACTTCTTGATTTCGCCCGCGCGAAGACGTGTGCTGTAGGAAACCAGCTCTTTCTTCACCAGACCCATCAGGAAGTAGAGGCAGAAGATGTTGACCACAGCCATCGCAAAGATCGCCGCATCAGAGAAATCGATGACCGGACCAAGGCTGGCGGCCGCACCGATGACGATAAACACGCAGAAGATGATCTTGAAGGTGAGCTCCGAGTTCTTGCCTTCGCCGAACAGATAGGTCCAAGCCTTTAGCCCATAGTAGGACCAGGAGATCATGGTGGAGAAAGCAAACAGGATCACCGCGATCGCCAGCACATAGGGGAACCAACTGATGGCCGACCCGAATGCTGCCGACGTCAAGGCAACTCCGCTGACACCGCCGACTGTGGCGATCGAAGAGCCTGCTTCGTTGAGAACGTAAAGCCCGGTCACCGGATCAACGATCAACTGCTGCGAGATGGTAATGACTAGTGCGGTCATGGTGCAGATCACGACAGTATCGATCAGCGGCTCGAGCAGGGAAACGAACCCTTCGGTGATTGGCTCCTTGGTTCTCACAGCCGAGTGCGCAATTGCCGCCGAGCCGACACCGGCCTCATTGGAAAAAGCTGCCCGCTTGAACCCCTGGATCAGCGCCCCGACAAATCCGCCGGCAACACCAAGACCAGTGAACGCTCCACCGATGATCTGACCAAAGGCCCAGCCGATCATGTCGTAATTGACCAGCAGGATGATCAGCGCCGCACCGACATAGAGAATGCCCATGAACGGCACAATCTTTTCAGTCACATTGGCGATCGACTTGATACCGCCGACAATCACCGCAAACACAACACCAGCGAACACGATCCCCGTGATCCAGCCGGGATAATCACCGACGATACCGGCGATCTGCGCATGCGCCTGATTGGCCTGGAACATGTTGCCGCCGCCGAGCGCTCCCAGAATACAGAAGATCGAAAACAGCACCGCCAGGATCTTGCCACCTGGCAGACCGAGCTCCGAAAAGCCCTTGGAGATGTAGTACATCGGACCACCTGAAACCGTGCCGTCCGGGTATTCATTGCGGTACTTCACACCCAGCGTACACTCGGTGAACTTCGAGGCCATTCCGAGCAACCCGGCGAGGATCATCCAGAAGGTAGCACCCGGTCCACCGATACCGACGGCGACCGCAACACCCGCGATATTGCCAAGCCCGACTGTGCCGGACAAGGCAGTTGCAAGCGCCTGGAAATGGCTGACCTCGCCAGCGTCATTCGGATCCGAGTAGTCGCCCTTCACCAGAGCGATGGCATGGCCGAAAAACTTGAACTGAACAAGGCCGAAATAGATTGTAAACACGGTTGCGGCGATCACCAGCCACATGACGATCCAGGGAAAACCGGTTCCCGGAATCGGTGCAAAGATCAAATTGACAAACGGGCCGGTAACTGCGGCAAAAATGTCATTGACCTTCTGATCAAGCGTCATGGCTTCCTGGGCATTTGCAGCGCCCGCCATTCCTGTTGTCGCAATCGTCAACAGCATCATTTTTCTAAAATGCATCATGATAATCCCCTCAGTTGACAACGGTGACAGGCACGGACGCGTGCATGACAAGGTTGGAGGTGGCGCTGCCGAACAGGCGTTTGGCAAATCCACCTTCCGACGAACGGCTGACGATGATCTGCTCGGCTTTCTCTTCTTCCGCGACAGCGATCAGAATCGAAGCAACATCGCCATGTCGCACCTTGCCGGTTGCCTTGATCCCGGCTGCATGCAGCTTGGCCACCGCCGGGTCCACCACCCGCTCTGTCGCAGTTGAGATCTCCTCTTCGCGGCGCTTGTGGCGCTGTGCGTTTTCTTCCGCCGTCTGGAACGAATAGGGCGACCATTCCACCACATAGACGACCATCAGCTCGCATTCCCCGATGAGCTCGGCCAGTCGCTTCGCATAGGCCACGGCGCGTTCGCCTGAGCCATGGCCATCAAGGCCAACAACCAGTTTTGTTGACATTTCAAGTCCCTCTCTTATTGTTGCCGAAACCGCGCCCATCCCGGAAAGCCCACCCGATACAATCAATTGAAATTCCGAACCCGACGCCGAAACACAAATGCAATGCGGGTAACCCCGCTCAATAACTTTAGTCGAAAAGACTAGTCATTGGACCTTTTATTGGTCTACATTCAAGACAATCGGCCATAATACAGGGAATGTAAGGAAAAAAGACCAGATGCGCAGGAATTTAAATACTACTGACCGCCGTATTCTCAATGAACTGCAGGCTCATGGCCGAGTATCGATCGTTGATCTTGCCGAGCGCGTGCATCTGACCAAGACACCTTGCTCGGAAAGGGTAAAACGGCTGGAGCGGGAGGGCGTCATATCCGGCTACAGTGCCACTATAAATCCTGTGGAAGTCGAAATGGGCCACGTCATGATCGTCCATGTAAACCTGTCGAAGACCAGTGACAGCTCGCTTGAGGACTTCAATCGCGCCGTCCGGCTTATCCCGGAAGTGCAGACCTGCCTGATGATTGCCGGGCCGTTTGACTACATGCTGAAGGTGCGAACCCGAGACATCACCCAGTTCCGGGAACTGCTTGGCGAACGCATCAGCCAACTGCCCTCGGTGATGCAGACCCACTCCTTTGCAGTCATGGAGTCCGTCAAGGAAACAAGCATGATCGAATTGCGCACTTGAAAGCTGCCCGGGGATCAAGTGCCCGCGCGAGCGAAGAGTGCCGATTTACTCAGAGTGCCTAGTCAGCTGGCTGCGGTCCCGGCATAGGACAGACCGGCAATAACACCGCGCAATTCGGCAAGCCCACGCATCCGGCCAACCAGCGGATAGCCAGGATGGGTGTTGCGGCTCGCATCATCAAGAAGCTCGTGGCCGTGATCCGGGCGGAATGGTATTTCCCATGCGCTGTCCCCGGCATCGCGGCGGCGCTGCTCTTCCTGCAGAAGGGCTGCAACAAGATCGACCATATCCGTATCGCCTGTCAGATGAGCGGCTTCCTCGAACGACCCGTCCGCGTCCTTTTTCACATTGCGCAAATGGGCAAAATGGATTCTGGACGCAAAGCGGCGGGCGATCGCAGGCACGTCGTTTTTCGGGTTGGCGCCGAGCGATCCTGCGCAGAGCGTCAGCCCGTTTGCCGGACTGTCGACCGCCTCCAGCAGCCAGCCAATGTCGTCCGCATCCGAGACGATCCGCGGCAGCCCCAGGATGTCGCGTGGCGGATCATCGGGATGTACGCAGAAGCGCATCCCGAGTTCTTCCGCAGCCGGAACAACTTCCTCGAGAAACCGTTGCATATGGCCCCGCAAGGCTGTCCGGTCGATGCCTTCATAAAGCTTGAGCGCGGTTTTCAGCCCATCCGCATCATAGCGCTCATAGGCACCTGGCAGCCCGGCCATCACCGAATTCATCAGCACGGCGCGCTCATCATCGGATGACGCCTGGAACCATCGCTCGGCCTCGGTGATCACCTCCGGCAGATAATCGTTCCGCGCTGCATCACGACCAAGCATGAATAGCTCCAGAGCCGCCATTTTGGGCGCCGAGAACCTCAGGCAACTGCCGCCACGGGCAACAGGCGCAGCGAGGTCTGTCCGGGTCCAATCGAGCAGCGGCATGAAATTGTAGCAGATCGTGTAGATGCCCTCGGCGGCCAGATTGGCCATCGACTGACGGTAATTGGCAAACAGCCCGGACAGGTCACCCTCATTGCGCTTGATGCGCTCGTGAATGGGCAGGCTCTCCACGACGACCCAGTCAAAACCGGCCGCTTCGATGTCGGCCTTCCGGCTGGCAATCGTCTCGCGTTGCCAGACCTCGCCATAGGGAACCTCATGCAGAGCCGTCACGATGCCGGTAGCACCGGTCTGTGCGATTTCACCAAGCAGGATCTTGTCGAGTGGACCGTACCAGCGCCAGCTTTCCTTCACCGAAGTTCCCCCACTGCTTTTCGCGCGCCAACTGCGCTGAGATGTCCGTAAGCCTGTGCCACTGGTGCTGCCAGTTCAGTTGCCAACTGCGCACTGAATATCTCCCGCACCGTCAACAGTGCCGCCACCTTCTGGTCCGGCGTCTCCGCCGCATCCGACAGCTCACGCAATCGTTTTGACAATGGGTCCTTGACCTTGACGGGCTGGCCCTTCTCGTCAACTCCGCCGACGTAACGCATCCAGCCAGCCACCGCGAGCATCAGCCCCGGACAGGATCGCCCGGCCGCCAGATTGTCAGCAATGGTTCCGAGAAGGCGCTGCGGCAGTTTCTGACTGCCGTCCATGGCGATCTGCCAGGTCCGATGGCGGATCGAGGGGTTGGAATAGCGCTCGAAAAGCGCGCCGGCATAGGCCTCAAGATCAACGCCTTCGGGCGGCGCGAAGGATGGCATGATCTCTTCCCGCCAGAGCCGTTTGACAAAACCCGCGAAAACCGGGTCCGCCACAGTTTCGGCGATGGTTTCATGGCCGGCCAGATAGCCGAGATAGGCCAGCGACGAGTGCGTGCCGTTGAGCATTCGCAGCTTCATGTTTTCATAAGGCGTTACGTCGACAACCATCTCGGCGCCGGCGGCAGCCAGATCCGGTCGCGCATCGGCGCCATAGGCGGGCACGAAATCATCCTCCACCACCCATTGGCGGAATGGCTCGCACAGCACCGGCGCTTCATCCCGGTAACCGATCTTCTGCGCCAGCCGTTCGATATCCTCGGGTTTGGTGGCAGGCGTGATCCGGTCGACCATGGTTGAGGGAAACCGGCCCTCGGCTGCGATCCAGTCGGCAAGCGCCGGGTCAAACCTGCCCGCAAGATCCAGCACCGCGCGACGGACCAGCTTGCCGTTCTCGGGAAGGTTGTCACAGGTAAGAACAGTAAACGGAGACTGCCCCGCGTCACGCCGCCGCTGCAGCGCGCGAACAAGATAGCCCGGTGCTGATTTCGGCAGCACATTTTCAAGATCATGCGCAATGTCGGGATGATCGAAGTTCAGTGTGCCGGTCGCAGGGTCGTGGCAATAGCCCTTTTCCGTCACCGTCAGCGTGACGATCCGGATCGCCGGATTGGACAGCCAGGTGAGAACCGCCTCTTGATCCTCAGGCGCGACCAGCACGTCCTGAACGATCTCGACCTTGCGGAAGGTTTCCCCGCCATCGGCATCCTGCGTTACGGCCGTGTAGACAAAATCCTGCGGTGCAAGCTTGTCGCGCGTCGACGGACTTTGCAGGCTGACGCCGATGATCCCCCAGTCGCCGCCGGAAATCCTCACCGCGTCTTCAACATAGATCGCGCCGAAGGCACGGTAAAAGGCACCGAGACCAAGATGGACGATCCCTGGCCCGGTTTTCAATTTCCCGGAACGGCCAAGTCTTTGCTCGTCAGCGGGCAAGCCAGCCTCCATCGACATTGAGGATTGCGCCATGAACATATTTTGCTGCAGGCGAAGCCAGGAACACTGCGGTTTCACCGATATCGTCCGGCTCGCCCCAACGTCCGGCCGGGATGCGCTCAAGGATCGCCTTGTTGCGGGCCTCATCCTTGATCAGCGCTGCGGTGTTGTTGGAGACAATATAACCGGGCGCGATGGCATTCACATTGATGCCCTTTGCCGCCCACTCATTCGCAAGTATCTTGGTGATCCCTGCAACGCCGTGCTTGGCAGCCGTGTAGGAGGCGACCCTGATCCCGCCCTGCAGCGAAAGCAGCGATGCAACGTTGACGATGCTGCCGGTCCCCTTGCGTTCAAACACCGCGCGCCCGAACGCCTGGCAGTTGAAGAACACGGCCTTCAGGTTGACATCGAGCACATCGTCCCAATCCGCCTCGGTGAAATCGACGGCCGCATTGCGGCGGATGGTGCCGGCATTGTTGACCAGAATGTCGATCTGATCATTTGCAAACACATCGCCTGCGGCCATCGGATCGGAAAAATCGAGAATGATCTCGCGGGCTTCCGCTATCTGGCTCACGGTCTCGGCGCAGGATTGGCGTCCGGCACAGATAACACTGGCGCCTGCCCTGCCCATGGCGAGTGCGATGGCCTGACCGATACCTGTATTGGCGCCGGTCACCAGCGCTGTCTTGCCGGCAAGTGAAAACGGGTTCATCGCAGATCTCCCATCGCCACCATATCCATATCGGTGAAATCCACATTGTCGCCGGCCATGGCCCAGCAGAACGTGTAGGCGCCGGTGCCGGCCCCGCAATGGATCGACCAGGGCGGCGAAATCACCGCATCCTCATTGGCCATCACGACATGGCGGGTTTCATCAGGCTGGCCCATGATGTGGAAGACGCGCTGTTCCGGTCCAAGCTCGAAGTAGAGATAGGCTTCCATGCGACGGTCATGCAGGTGAGCGGGCATGGTGTTCCAGACCGAGCCGGGCGCAAACTGGGTGTAACCCATCAGCAATTGGCAGCTCTCGGCGACTTCCGGATGCAGGAACTGCAGGATGACGCGTTCATTCGACGTCGCCGCAGATCCCATTTCCACCCGCCGCGCATCCTCGATGCGGATCAGCTTGCTCGGGCAGCTGCGATGTGCCGGGGCGGACAGGATGTAGAAGCGGCCATTGCCGGAAAATGTCACCGGACCCGAGCCCATACCCAGATAGAGCACGTCACCCTTGTTGACGGTGTAATCGGACCCACCTGCAGAAACAGTGCCGGTTTCACCGATGTTGAGAATGCCCATTTCACGCCGGTCGAGAATGGAAGCGGTGCCGCATTCCTTGACATGATCGAGCGTCAGCTTACCCGCACCCGGCACGGCGCCACCCAGGATGAACCGGTCATAATGCGTGTAGACGAGCCTGATTTCGCCATCAGCGAAAATCCCGCTGGCATGGAAATGCGCGCGCAGCCCTGCCGTGTCGAGACCTTTGGCGGTCGTCGGGTCAATGGCGTGGCGGGTTTCAACGGTCAGCATGGGAAATTCCCCTTCATGGGTTAGGCGTCAGAAAATCATCGCGCCGCGGCGTGAACGTGTCGATCAGGGTTCCGGGTTCAAGGCATAGGCAGCCATGGGCCGCATTGGAGGGAATGACAAAACTGTCCCCGGGCGCAACCTCGAAGGAGTCTCCCGCCACGGTAAAGGAGAAGCGACCGGATTCGACATAGGTCGATTGCACATGCGGATGGCTGTGCAATTTGCCTTCGGCGCCTTCGGTCTGAAACCGGAAGGCGACAACCATCAATTCGGGGCTGTCGCTCAGGACCTGCCGCTTGACGCCGGCATCCGCCTGAACTTCTGGAAATTTCTTGATCATGACATCCTCAATGGAAGGGGCTCAAGTAAGCTGGCTCAGTGAAACTGGGCTGGGAGCCACAGCGACAGCTGCGGAATGTAGGTAACCAGCATCAGCGTGGCGAAAGCTGCGCCATAGAATGGCCAGATGGTGCGCATCGCCTGCGTGATCGGGATCTTGCCCACCGCACATCCCACGAAGAGCACCGCACCCACCGGCGGCGTGCACAACCCGATGCCCAGATTGAGGATCAGAATGACGCCGAAATGCACTGGATCAACGCCGAAGGCGACGGCAACCGGCAGGAAGATCGGCGTCGTGATGACGATCAGCGGCGACATGTCCATGAAGGTGCCGAGGATGAGCAGCACAACATTCATCAACAGAAGGATGACGATCGGATTGTCCGACACACTCTTGAGCATCATCACCATCGATGCAGGCACTCGGGTATAGGCCAGAAGCCAGCCGAAGGCGCCGGCGCAGCCGATCACCATCAGCACCATCGCAGTCGTGCGGACCGCGGCGAAAGTGGCGGCAACAAAATCGTTCCAGCTCAGCGAGCGGTAAACGAAGAAGGTCACGAACATCGCGTAGACGACCGCAATGTTGGAAGATTCCGATGCGGTGAATATCCCCGAGCGGACGCCACCGAAGATGATGGCAACAAGGATCAGGCCAGGCACGGCGTTCGCGAAGAGGCCCAAGAAGGCACGACCGCCCGGAAACGGTTCCGTGGGGTAGCCGCGCTTCGTGGCCACGAACCAGGCCGCCACCATCAGCGACAGCGCCAGCACCAGGCCGGGAATGATGCCGGCGGTGAACAGATCGGCAATAGATATTTTTCCGCCAGCCGAGATCGAATAGATGATCATGTTGTGCGACGGCGGGATCATCAGCGCGATGATCGAGCCGACCACAGTGATGTTGACCGCATAATCGACATCATAACCGCGCGCCTTCATCTGCGGCACCATAAGGCCACCGACCGCGCTGGCGTCTGCTGCGGCAGAGCCGGAGACGCCGCCAAACATGATGCTGGCAAAGATATTGACCTGCCCGAGACCGCCGCGCAGATGGCCGACCATGGCGCCGGCCAGTGCGACCAGGCGTCGGGCAATATCGCCGCGCACCATCAGATCACCGGCAAAGATGAAAAACGGGATCGCCATCAGCGCGAACACCGAAACGCCGGAATTCATCCGCTGGAACACCACCACTGGCGGCAGGCCCAGATAGGCGATCGTGGCAAAGCTCGACACACCGAGGCAGAAGGCCACCGGCGTACCCAACAGAAGAAGAAAGACAAACGAGCCGAAAAGTACCCAAAGTTCCATTGTGTCAGTCCTCCAGCGCGTCTTCGCCAAACATGGCGGTCGGCAGTCCCGCCAAACGCCGCGCTATCCGTTCGATCGAGAAAAGAACGACCAGAACGCCGCCGGCGACGATGGGTATGAAATCAAATGCCCCGGATATGCCGAGACTTGGGAGCACATTGGGAGCGGCGTTAATCGCCAGCTGCGTGCCATAGACAACCATGCCGCCGCCGAAGGCGATCACCACAAGGTCGGAGATCGAGCGCATCCACAGCTTCACATGGTCGGGCACCAGATGGATGACGATATCGAAGGAGAGATGATATCCCTCGCGGATGCCGACAGCGGCGCCGAGGAAAATGAACCATCCCATGATCATCACCGATCCGGGTTCGGTCCACGAAATACTGTCATTGAGCACATAGCGCCAGAACACCTGGCAGGCGATCAGCACCGTCATCAGGACAAGGCCCGCTCCCGATACCCATAGCGCTGTCTGCGCCATGGCGCTCGTCACCCGCGCCACCCGTCTCATCTGGCTCTGCACGTCTACCCCTCCATTCAAAAACGGCCCGCGGGGAGAACCCCGCGGGCCAACGCATGGACTATTCGGTTGCCTGAATGCGGGCGACCATGTCCTTGAGCTTTTCGGACTTGACGTACTTTTCATAGACCGGCTTCATCGCTTCGATGAACGGGGTCTTGTCGATGTCGGTGATGATCTCGCTGCCTGCAGCGCGCACCTTGTCCTCGGACTTCTTCTCCTGTGCGACCCAGAGGTCACGCATCACAGGCACGGAGGCCTTGGCTGCTGCACGAACCGCTGCCTGGTCATCAGCGCTCAGCTTGTCCCAGCTCTTCTTCGACATCACCAGCACTTCCGGCACGATCAGGTGCTGATCAAGCGTGTAGTACTTGGCGACTTCGAAATGGCCCGACGTGTCATAGGACGGCCAGTTGTTCTCTGCACCATCGATGACGCCGGTCTGGATCGACGAATAGACTTCGCCGTATGGCAGCGGCGTGGCATTGGCGCCAAGCGCGCTGACCATGTCGACAAACATGTCCGACTGCATGACGCGGAATTTCATGCCCTTCAGGTCTTCCATCGACTTGATCGGCTTTTCCTTGTTGTAGAAGCTGCGCGAACCGCCATCGTAGAACGCCAGGCCAACCAGATCGTGAGCGGCAAACGCGTCGAGGATCTCCTGGCCGATCGGGCCGTCCATCACCTTGTGCATGTGATCGACCGAACGGAAGATGTAGGGCAGCGACGGGATCTGGGTTTCTTCGATGATGTTGTTGAAGGGTCCAAGACTGACGCGGTTCAGGTCAATCGCACCGAACTGGGTCTGCTCGATCGTGTCCTTTTCTTCGCCCAGCTGGGCCGAAGCATAGATTTCGATGCAGAGGCGACCGCCAGTGCTCTCTTCCAGCGTCTTGCCCATCGCCTTGACAGCCTCAACCGTCGGGTAGCCATCCGGATGCGTGTCGGATGACTTGAGTGTGGTTTCGCAGGCACTTGCTGTCATGACCATGGCAGCAGTGGCCAGCAGGATGCCGGTCAGTGATTTCATCAGTTTCATGTTCATTCTCCTCCCAGAAATGGCTCTCAGAGCCGGTAAGCTTGCTTGGCAAGCCGATATGCGAGGTCATGTGCGACCTCGAATGCATCTTCCTCAGACAGCCGCCCGGTGGCGACCAGCGTGGCAAGAAAGCTACAATCCACCCGCCGGGACACATCGTGCCGTGCGGGAATGGAACAGAACGCGCGGGTGTCGTCATTGAAGCCCACGGTGTTGTAAAATCCGGCCGTTTCCGTCGTCATCTCGCGGAACCGCCGCATGCCTTCGGGGCTGTCATAGAACCACCAGGCTGGCCCCAGTTTGAGCGCCGGATAGGCGCCTGCCAGCGGCGCCAGTTCACGGGCGTAGCTGGTCTCATCCAGTGTGAAGACGATGATCGTGAGATCCTTCTCGAGCCCGACCGCATCGAGAAGCGGTTTGAGCGCGCGGACATAATCGGTCCGGGTAGGTATATCGAAGCCCTTGTCGCGGCCGAAAGCCGCGATGATGGGATCGGAATGGTTGCGATAGCTGCCCGGATGGATCTGCAGCACCAGCCCGTCTTCGAGGCTCATCCGCGCCATTTCAGTGAGCATGTGTCCACGGAAAGCATCAGCCTCGTCCGCGGTGCATGAACCTTTGAGAACTTTGGCGAACAATGCCGCGGCGTCAGCCGATGACAGGTTCTCGGTCCGCGCCGTCGGATGGCCATGGTCGGATGACGTTGCGCCGAATTCCTTGAAATAGGCTCTGCGAATGCGGTGGCTCTGCAGGTAGCCTTCCCATGTCGACGTATTCTCGCCGGTGAGCGCGCCGAGTTGTTCAACATTATCGGCAAAGCCTGCAAACTCAGGATCAACAACTGCATCCGGGCGGTAGGCCGTGACCACCCGCCCCTTCCAGCCGCTCTCGCGGATCATCCGGTGCCAGCGCAAATCATCAAGCGGACTTTCAGTCGTGGCAATCGCCTCGATATTGAAGCGTTCGAACAGCGCCCGCGGCAGAAATTCCGGCTTGGTCAGGCAATCGGCGATATGATCGTAGGTCTGGTCCGCAGTTGCTTTCGAGACCGGCGTGGTCATGCCGAACACGTCTTCAAAGGCGTGATCCAACCAAAGCCGCGAAGGGGTGCCGCGGAACACGTGATAGTTCTCGGCAAACAGCCGCCAGATCTTGCGACCGTCGGTTTCGGTTACACCACCGTCAACACGCGGAACGCCGAGGCTCTCCAGGCTTACACCTTGCGAGAACAGCATCCTGAAAACGTAATGATCAGGCGTGATGAACAATTGCGCCGGATCTGAGAACGGCTGATTTTCGGCATACCAGCACGGGTCGGTATGACCATGAGGACTGATGATCGGCTTATCAGCAACCGTCTGATAGAGTTCGCGAGCGATTCCGCGCGTCTGCGGATCAACCGGAAACAACCTGTCAGGAACCAATAATGTCACCCTAATCCTCCCGACACAGGCCCGCTCCCAACAGGCCTTTTAATCAATCTAGTAATGTAATATGCTAGTATGCATATCAAGTCAACGGAGTGACTGCATGTCCGTATCGTCCCCTTTGCGGACCCTGGAACCGCTCAATCGTCCATCGGTGGCCGACACCGTTTTCGATGAATTGCACGGCCAGATTCTACTTCTGGAACTGCCGCCTGGCACCAAAATGTCGGAAGTCGAGGTCGCCAAGGCTCTGGGCGTATCGCGCCAGCCAGTTCGGGACGCCTTCTATCGTCTCTCCAAACTTGGCTTTCTGTCGATCCGGCCGCAGCGGGCAACCCTTGTGTCGCAGATCTCTTCAACAGCCGTGCTGCAGGCGCGTTTCGTTCGCAGCGCGATTGAAGCGGAAACCGTGCGCACGGCCTGCAAGGTCCTGACGGATGACGATCTGGCAGCGCTGGACGCTATCATCGAGAAGCAACGGCAAGCCGTGGAGTCCAGGGACCCCGTCAGTTTCCATGGCTATGACGACCAGTTTCACAAGGAAATCTGCGAGCGCGCCGGGCTCGGCTTTGCATGGGATATCATTCGCGAGAACAAGGCGCATATGGACAGGGTGCGGTTCCTGTCGCTGTCTTTTGCATCGCAAGACGCTTTCGGCGATCACCTCGAAATCATGGACGCTCTCAGGGCGCGGGACGAAGTGCAGGCTGTACACCACATGCGTGAACACCTATCACGCATCAAGAAACAGATCGTCCGAATCAGGGCCGATCACGAACGCTACTTTGCCGATGAGACAGAAGCATGAAGCAGTCATTTGTATCGATCGGCGAGTGCATGGTCGAAATGGCGCCAACAGAATCCGGTGACTACCACCTCGGATTTGCCGGCGACACACTGAACACCGCCTGGTATGCGAGACATAAGCTGGGCCCGGACTGGGACGTCGCCTACCTGACCGCCGTAGGCCAGGACGCAGTCTCCGAACGGATGATCGATTTCATTCGCAAAGCCGGCATACGAACCGACCTCATTCAAACTTTGCCCGATCGCACCGTGGGTCTCTATCTGATCCAGCTCGACAATGGCGAACGGAGCTTCGCCTACTGGCGGTCTGATTCAGCCGCCCGCAAGCTCGCGAGTGACCTCGATGCACTCAAGGCGGCGCTAGAGACCGCCGGCGTGATCTTTTTTTCGGGCATAACGCTTGCAATCCTGTCACCTCAGGACCGGATAACCTTGTTGGATGCAATCGCCGAAGCACGCGCCAACGGCGCTACCGTGGCGTTTGATCCCAACCTGCGGCCACGCCTGTGGGACAATCCTGAAACCATGCGAGACGCAGTCATGTCCGCAGCCGCGGTCAGCGATATCCTGCTTCCTTCCTTCGAGGACGAGGCGACGGCCTTCGGCGACGCCACGACCGAGGACACGGCTCGACGTTACGCCGGCGCAGGCGCCGGGCTTGTTGTCGTCAAGAACGGAGGTCGTGAGATGGTTGCGCTCGACAACGGAGAGATTGAGCGCGTCACACCGTCCTTGATCACGAGCGTTGTTGACTCAACAGCCGCCGGCGACAGCTTCAACGCAGCCTTTCTTGCAAGCTACCTCAAGTCCGGGGAGCTTGTTGCGGCGATTACGGCTGGGATTGATCTGGCCGCCAGGGTCCTCACGCGGCGTGGCGCCCTGATTGATCTCCGAGGCCGGTAACCACCGACCGGGTCCAGGCCTGAAACAGCTCCCCGGCCCCTAAGGTCCAGCGCCAGGCTCATGTGTCACAGGAGCTTCTTGGAAATTCTCTCGAAGCCTTCCTTGATGACCTGCTCCATTGCAGCAGATGCAGCTTCGGCATCCTTGCGTTCAATCGCCTCGACAATAAGCCGGTGCTTGTTGGCGGTGGCGACGTGCCTGTCAGACTCGCCATAGGGCGAGCTCATCTTGAAGCTCGTCACCAGTGCTGCCTCGATCAGATTGCCAACCGAAAGCATGAATGGATTGCCTGAGGCTGCGTGCAGCGCCAGATGAAACTTCAGGTCGGCCAGAGCAAAGCTCTCATCCGAATTGGCCTGGCTCATTTCATCGGCATGTGTGTAGAGAACCTCTATCTCTTCATTGCTCGCCCGCTGCGACGCAAGCCGGGCAGCGAATGGCTCGATCGCATGCCGCATGTCGGTGAGGTGCTTGAGGAAGGTCACATCAACGCCGGTGTCGATATGCCAGACCAGAACGTCCGCATCGAACAGGTTCCAGTTGGAACGCTCGGTGATGCGTGTCCCGATCCGCGCCTTGGGCACGATCATGCCCTTGGCTGTCAGCGTTTTCATGGCCTCGCGCAGCACCGTCCGCGAGACGTCGAACTTCTCCACCAGATCCGCATCGCCCGGCAGCAGCGAGCCGCTGGGATAGATGCCGCTCACAATTTCCTTGCCAAGCTCGTTGACGACGAAAGAATGCTGACTGCGATTTGCACGTTCAGAAAAGCTGGTGTTGAGCAAACATTCTCTCCTTGGCCGTCTATCCCCCGGCCGTCCGTCTCTTGCCTGTTGTCCAGACGAGACCCTTCTGTAGCACGATGAACGCGAATAAAAGCATTCCGATCAGGATTTTGGTCCACCAACTCGACAGAGTACCGTCGAAAATGATGTAGGTCTGAATAAGCCCCATTATCAGAACACCGATCAAGGTTCCTGCGATAAATCCACTTCCGCCCGAAAGCAATGTGCCGCCAATCACGACAGCTGCAATCGCGTCAAGCTCGACACCGACTGTGGCCAGCGAATACCCCGCGGATGTGTAGATTGAAAACACGATACCGGCCAAGCCCGCCAGGAAGCCTGAAAGCGCGTAGATGCCAATTGTCGTGCTTGCGATTGGAACGCCCATCAGCCCCGCAGTGTGAACACCGCCGCCCACAGCATATACATTCGTGCCAAAACGGGTCCGGTGCGCCAGAATAATCCCGGCAATGAACACCACGAGCATCAGACCGCCTATTAGTGTCAGCCGGCCCTTGCCGGGCATCAGCCAGTAGCTTCGCTGCAGGAATTCGTAAAAGTCATGCGTGATCGGCACCGCATCAATGGAGAGCACATAGGCCATGCCGCGGGCCAGGAACATGCCCGCAAGCGTGACGATGAACGGCGGCATTTCCAGGAAATGAATGGTACCTCCCATCGCCGCGCCAAACAGCGTGGTCAGCATCAGAAGAAGCGCAAAAACCACAAGCGGATGCAGGCCCGTATCCCGCAACATCACGGCAATGAAGACGCCTGAAAAGGCGATCACCGAACCGACCGACAGATCAATGCCGCCTGAGATGATGACAAAAGTCATGCCCACCGCAACGATCCCCAGGAACGCATTGTCGGTCAGCAGATTTCCGATGACGCGGGTCGACAGCATTGCGGGATACTGCGCGTAGCAGATCGCGTAGGCCACGAGGAAGATGACAAGCGTTGCCAGCAGCGGCAGGAGACGAGCATTCATGGCGCCACCGTCTGTTTCTCATTGTCGGATTCTGTTGCGGAGGGGGTCGAAAAGAAAATCAGCACGTTCCGCATGGTCGGCGATTGCAGCACCAGAATGATCAGGATGATCACCGCCTTGATAATCAGGTTGAACTCCGGCGGAAAGCCCGACAGCAGGATGCCGGTGTTGACCGCCTGAATGATCAGCGCGCCAATCAGCGAAGCGATCAGGGAGAACCGGCCGCCCAGTAGTGACGTGCCGCCGATAACCACCGCCAGAATGGCATCAAGCTCGAGCCAGAGCCCGGCATTGTTGGCGTCCGCGCCACGAATATCGGCCGCCGCGATGACGCCGGCAAGTGCCGCGCAAAGGCCCGAAGTCATGTAGACGGCAATCAGCAGGACGCGCGTATTGACGCCGGCCAGCGTGCTTGCACGCAAGTTTATGCCGATCGCCTCGATCAGCATGCCAAGCGCGGATCGCCGCACGATAAGCGTCACCAGCGCACCGGTCAGGATAGCAATGATGATAGGCGTGGGGACCGTGAACAGCGATCCGGAGCCGAAGAAGATTAGACCCTCGTGGTTGAACGTCAGGATCGCGCCTTCGGTGATCAATTGCGCAATGCCGCGCCCCGCCACCATCAGGATCAGCGTTGCCACGATAGGCTGGATGCCAAGCACCGCCACCAGCAACCCGTTCCACAAACCGCAGGCAAGACCGGCAGCGAGTGCCATTATCAATGTCGGGCCAAGCCCATAGCCTTCGGTAATGCCCCAGGCGGCCATTGCGCCGCAGATCGCCATGACCGCGCCAACCGAAAGATCGATCCCTCCCGTGGCGATGACCAGCGTCATCCCGATCGCCAGCAGTGCCACCGGCGCGCCGCGGTTGAGGATATCAATCGGACTGCCATAGAGCCGCCCGTTTGCAATCGATATCTCGAAGAAGCCGGGGAACATGATCGCGATTAGCCCGACAACCAGCGCCAGCGTGATCAACTGCGGCAGTATTCTGCGAAGGAACAGCTTGAACCCGGTCAATTGATGGCCTCCCGGTCCGGTGCTGCGATGGAGCGAACCATATTGTCGGTGGTGATCTCGTCACCAACAAGCTCGGCCACATGCTGCCGGTCGCGCACGACAACGACCCGGTGGCTGTAGGCAACAAGCTCATCAAGCTCGGACGAAATCACCAGCAGCGACATTCCCTCTGTGCAGAGCTCTTCAATCAGCCGTATGATCTCGGCATGGGCGCCGACATCAATGCCGCGTGTCGGTTCATCTAGAATAAGGAAGGACGGGTTGGTCGCAAGCCAGCGCGCCAGCATCACCTTCTGCTGGTTGCCACCCGACAGCAGGCCCACCGGCTTCTCTGCGTCCGGGGTACGGATATCGAGCTTGCGAATATAGTCATTCGCCATCGTCTTCTGGTCCCGGTCGGGAATCCGCCGCATCCAGCCGCGCCGTGCCTGCAGCGCGAGAGCGATGTTTTCGCGAACAGTCAGATCAGCGATCACACCATCGGTCTTGCGGTCTTCGGGACAAAACCCAAATCCGGCTGCGATCGCCTGGCGCGGGGACGTCAGCGACAACTCTGTTCCATCTATCTTTGCCTGGCCACTGTCATGATGAGCCACACCGAACAAAACTTCAGCCGTCTCGGTTCGCCCTGAGCCCAGAAGCCCGGCAACACCCACCACCTCACCGGCATGGATCGACAGATCAAACGGTTCGATGCTGCCCTTCTTGCCAAAGCCGCTGAACGTCAACCGGGCAGCGCCGGAGGCCGCGTGGGTTTTGCCGTGCGACCGCGTTTCCTGTTCCAGTTCACGCCCGAGCATCATGTTGATCAGCCGTACCCGGTCGATGTCGCCAGTCACTTCAGTGCCCACCAGCTGGCCATTGCGCAACACGGTGAGACGGTCGGAAATTTCAAATATCTGATCAAGGAAATGGGAGATGAACACGATGCCAAGCCCGCGCTCCTTGAGCGAGCGAACCACATCGAACAGCATCTTCACTTCCTGGGAATCTAGGCTTGCCGTCGGCTCGTCAAGAATGAGCACCTTGCCTGAAAGCATGACCGCGCGGGCAATGGCAATGACCTGCTGCACTGCCACCGAATAGCTGTCGAGGGTACGGGTCACATCAATGTCGACACCATATTGCGAAAGCACCTCGCGGGCCCGAACGTTCATACCGCGCACCGAGATCATGCCGAACCGCGTCGGCTGGTGCCCGAGCGAAAGGTTTTCCGCAACACTCAGATTGGCCAGAAGATTGACCTCCTGATAGACCGTACCGATGCCGTAGCCCTGCGCGTCGAGCGTTCCCTTGGGATTGATGCTCACGCCCTCGAGCACAATATCGCCGCCATCGCGCCGGTAGGCCCCAGTCAGGCATTTGATCAGCGTGGATTTGCCTGCGCCATTCTCGCCGAGCAGTGCGTGGACCTCACCCGCCTCAAGCGAAAAATCGACGCCATCAAGGGCGATGGTGCCTGGAAATGTCTTGCGCACACCCCGCGCACGAAGAAGCGGCTGCCTGGCATCGCTCTGCGGCATCTGGGCCTCCCGAAAATCTCAATCACGTCATCCTCTGCGCCAGACTATGGCACATCAGGCCCAGAGCCAAAAAGACGGCCGGAGACATGCTCCGGCCGTCGATTGACAGATCTCAGTAGCCGAGATCTTTCTTCTGCTCATAGACGGCCTTCGGGTCGTCTTTCATGGTGTAGAGCTTGGACTCTGTCTGGATGAACTTGGGCGGCATGGTGCCGTCCTTCATGTACGCGGCCAATGCATCAAATGCCGGCCCGGCCATGTTCGGGGTAAGCTCAACCGTTGCGTTGGCTTCGCCTGCTGCCATCGCCTGGAAGATATCCGGAACGGCATCGATCGACACCACCAGGATGTCTTCGCCCGGCTTCAGGCCGGCTTCCTTGATCGCCTGGATGGCGCCGACGGCCATGTCATCATTGTGGGCATAGAGCGCACAGATGTTCTTGCCCCCGTCTTCGGCCTTGAGGAAGCTTTCCATGACTTCCTTGCCCTTTGTGCGGGTGAAGTCACCGGTCTGGCTGCGGATCAGCTTGATGTTTTCGTGACCCTTGATCGCCTGCTCGAAGCCGTTCTTGCGGTCGATTGCAGGCGAGGAACCGGTCGTGCCCTGAAGCTCGACCACGTTGCAATCCTTGCCGGCGAGTTCGTCAACCAGCCACTGACCGGCAACGCTGCCTTCATGCACAAGATCGGAGCCGACAGCGGTCAGATACAGGTCCTTCGACGAATCGACCATGCGGTCGAGCAGGATCACCGGAATTTCGGCTTCCTTGGCTTCTTCAAGAACAGAATCCCAACCTGTGGCAACCACCGGCGCGATCAGGATGGCATCGACGCCCTGCGCGATGAACGAGCGCAAGGCCTTGATCTGGTTTTCCTGCTTCTGCTGCGCATCGGCAAACTTCAGATCAATGCCGCGGTCCTTTGCCTGCTGAAGCGTCAGCGTGGTTTCAGCTGCACGCCATCCGGACTCCGAACCGATCTGCGAAAAACCGACGGTCTGAGCCATAACACTGGACGACATCATAAGCATGGACGCGAGTACACCCGCTCCAACTAGAGCTTTCTTCGAAATCATATTTTCCTCCCAAAAAACAGGGCTCCTGCCCGAGCTCTAAAAAATCATACTATATTATTTTTGTAAATAGGCATTCTGGAGAGCGTATGGACCGGCTTCGCGATGAGGCTGCCGGGAAAGCCTGGCCGGGCAACAGCCACGAACAGATGTAGCACGACCGAAACCTACCCACTCAAGCATACCACGGAACCTGTTTGGGCGGCAGAGTTCCCTTCATTGCAGCTTCAGTCAAACGCAGCGTCCACGGTTTCAGTCAAAGCTCGCACCTGAGGCGCACCTTAGCCTGCAAGAGCCGGAACAACCGTCTTGAAAGTCAGCGAAATTCTGCGTGCCCTATGGACCTTCATGCCGCCGATAGCGTCGCTCTTGCGCGCCGCAATTTCATGGGTCCATTCGTAACGCGCGGCTCCCGACATGACGACCGCTGAACAGGGCTCGAGAACAATGGCCAGTTTCGCGCCGCTTCGCTTGTGCCCGAAAACCATTTCGCATTGAGAAAGCAGGCTCACCGACACGATCGTATTATCGAAGCATGGCAGACAATCTATATGCGCGCTGATTCCCTGCCCGGGCAGATATTCATTTGCAATCACTTGGTCCGGCAGGCTGGCCAAAAAACCTTGAGCCACCAACCGCTCGCCCAAAAGTACAAGCCATTCCGGCACAGGCCCCAGATATGAATCTGGCCTGATCGTCCGCGCCCTGTAATCATAGTGGTATCCGAAGTGCTGAACCCGGCGTTTCAGTTCAGCATTCCACTCGCCGGCATCCAGATGACAGACGAGCGCCGCTTCCTCTGATAAGGAAATGAACGAAGGCAAATAAACGGCTTCAGGCGGCAATTCCGATGATGTGTTGCTCAACAAAGAACCCATTTTCTCGCTACCTGCTTCTTTTGGTGAAACCCATAGATCACAAGCTCATCGCCCTCGCCAACACCACTTGAGCCATCGCTTTTCGTCTTGACGTGCAAATATCCCGAATAATCGTAAATGTAGAACGGCTAGGCAGCGGGATCGTGGTACTCGTTGAATTCAGCCTTATAGAAAGTCAGAATGGTTGCTGTGCGACCGTTCGTGTTGGCCGGTCCGCAAAGTTACGGAGCTTCTGGTAATATATTGCGTAGTATGAAGCCGGACTTCAGCTCAACGCGCATGCATAAATGCGAAAGGCTCCTTGAGAGTTGGGTCGAATAGAACCTGTTCCGGTGTTCCATCAGCGACCAGACGGGCTCCGGTGTCATGCTTATTGTGAAGAAAAAGCACACGGTCGCATTTTCTTGCAAGAATAAG
This sequence comes from Hoeflea sp. AS60, assembly GCF_038900115.1. Classification (NCBI taxonomy): domain Bacteria; kingdom Pseudomonadati; phylum Pseudomonadota; class Alphaproteobacteria; order Hyphomicrobiales; family Rhizobiaceae; genus Hoeflea; species Hoeflea sp. AS60. The sequence goes on from NZ_JBBMQP010000003.1 coordinate 282,361, forward strand.
ATCGTGCGTAACGATAACAATCAGCTTCGAGCGGGCCATTTCGAGGATGCAGTTCTCCAAGGGGGTGATGGCGAGCGCATCGAGCGCCGAGGTTGGTTCGTCCAGCATCAAACAGTCTGGATCGAGGACAAAGGCACGCGCCAGGGCCAGGCGTTGCTGCTGCCCGCCCGCGCTTACACTTGAGACCGGCAGATCCAGGTCCGAAATTTCATCCGCGAGTTGTGTCTGTTCGATTGCCTGATGTGCTCTGGCAACGAGTTCGGCGTCGGAGCGCTCCGGATGCACGAGCTTTTGAGGCAGGATCAGGTTGTCGGCGACTGTTCGACCAAAAACGACTGATTTCTGCGGCACATACATGGCCTTGCGGCGCAAGGCGATTCTATTCCACTCTGAAACAGGCTTGCCATTCACAGCCAGCACGCCATCCTCGGACCAGACAGTAGTGTCGTCCAGCAGGCGCGCGATCGACTTGACGAGGGTGCTCTTGCCCGTTCCCGACCGCGCGAGGATAGCGACGGTTCCGCTACCATTCAGTTCGAACGAGACATCCGACAGGATGTCCGTCGAATCTGCTGTCAGACTATAGTTACGGAGGGAAATGCTTAACTGCGACATTCGTCTATCTCCTGTTGTCGATTCTGCTGAGGATCAGCGGGGTTTGAATGAGAATGACCAATGCGAGCAATACGACGGAGATTGCGAAGGCCCGCTTCCCGCCGCCGCCGATCTCGAGGAGCTGCATCAGGATCTGCACAGCGAGCGTGGAGGCCGGAGCATCCAGGCTGGAAAGAATCCCTAGAGTAGCGCCGGCGGTCAAATAGAGAGCCGCTGCATCGCTCAAAGCCTTGGCCAGACCGGCTTGGATTGCGAGCGCCATTGCTGGACGGGCGACAGGCAAGATGATGCAGGTCCAACTCTGCCATTCCGTCAAGCCGAGTGCGCGACCCACAGGTAGGTATTTCTCCCGCTCTACCGAAAGACTGTCGATGAAGTTGGAGGCCAAAATTGGGGCAAGAAGGCAAGTCAAAGTCAGAATGCCCGTTGCGGCCGAGATGCCCAGCCCGAGCAGGCTGCCGAAAAAGAGGCTTCCCGCAACGCCCCATACCAGTCTTGGTACGCTCGCTCCCAGATCAATCAGCGACCGCATAGCGACTGACCTCGCAGTTGTCATTTGGAACAGAAGGGCGCTGGGCACTGCAATTGTGACAGCAAGGACGATCGCCGGCAACACGATCGCGAAGCTATTGACGATAAAGGGGAAGATGCCGCCTTCAGTGCCGTTCTCCCTCGGCCAGCCGAAGATGAAATCGATCCAGTTGTCGACCTCTGTGCCGTTTACAAGAACTGCCACGGCCAGCCAGGGCAGTGCTGTCACCAGGAGCAGGAGCGATCGCAAGAAAAAGCGGAACATGTCAGGCTTCCTCATTTTCCGAGTCATGAACAGGGTCGGAAAGATTCTTCCGTGCAATAAGCGGTTTTCTGATTTCGCCGAGCCGCAGATAAGCGCCGATCACTGCGCTTGCGGCAACGAGTGCCAGGAGCAGGAGCGATGCCGAGTAGACTGCAGCTTCATGCGCCCCACCGGCCACCGGAAATCCGCGCAGAATGGCCGTCGACAGGGTGTTGATTGTGTCGAAGAAGCCGGGCGGCAAGGTGTGCACGATACCGCCTGATACGATTGCCACGCAGGTGGCCTCACCCACCGCGCGACCGAAGGTGAGCATTGCAAGCCCCGCCAAGTGCCGCCAGGTCCCGGGCCACAGCACCAGCCGGACAAGCTGCCAATTGGTCAGTCCATTGGCGATTGCAGCTTGGCAGACGGCGCGATCGCTCTGGTGGAACACCGAAAGCACCGCCAGGGTATAAGCGGGCAGAACCATGACTGCGATTGCGAGGATCGCCGTTGCCAGGCTGTAGCCGAGTATGGGCGTCATAGTCGCAAGCACAAGAATGCCGACAACGACGCTGGGAAACCCTGCCCATACGTAAAGCGAGATTTCGGCGACAATGGCTTCTCGGCGCCCGGCTTCCAGAAAGATCGCCATGGCGACCAAGGTTCCGACGATCACGGCGAGCATCGTACCCGGCACCGCCGCAAAGCCGGTGCTGATAAAAAGGTCCAGAAAGCCGAAGCGGTTCTCGGACGGAAGCCACCTGTCGAAAAAGGACGGCATTGCGTCCGAACGTTCGAGCGTTGCCACAGTTTCGGCCACCAGCGATGCCAAGACAACCGCTACGGCGAGCGGAAGGATGGCGCCAAGCGCCATCCCCGCCCATCTCTTCAGTTCGTTCAGTGGAAAGCGGGTCATGGCGTCCACCCTCAATCCGAAGCGAAGCCGTGACGGAGGAAAAGAGGTTTGCTTTCCGGTGCCGTAGTGACAAACTCAAGAAACTGGAGACCCCGCAGATGGCCGCGAAGATCTGACCAGTTCTTGGCCCTTGCCAGTCCAAGCCTGCGACGGATCGGATAGACACCACCACGAACATTTTCCAGCGTAGGCAGCACGCCATCGACCTGAAGAATCCGAACGGGTTCACCCGCTTGCACCGCGCGCTCGGCGTCAATACTTGAGACGTAACCGATGGTACCCGGCGTTCTGGCCACGATTGCAAGAACCTCGGCGTTGCTGCCGGCTTCCAGCTCTGCATGCACCTGGCTCATGGGCAGGCCCAGTTTTTTTGCAAAGGCGGCCGCCGTGCCATGGGACGCCTGTTTGCGGATGCGTCGCATGGGGCCGAAAAACTCGGAGCCGTAGAGATCGTGCAGGCCCTGAATCGTAATGTCCCATTCGACTAACGTCTCCTCGTGCGTGACGATCGCGATGGCGTCCTGGGCGATCCACTCGACATCGAGCTGACGCAGTTCATCCTCCGTCAGGTCACGCGCGACCATGGCAATGTCGGCCCGCCCTTTCAGCACGGCGTTGATACCGCGTCCCGTTCCGCCGCCCATAACGTCAACACGAATTTCCGGATTCTGGGCTTCGAAGATTTCGCCTATTTCGCCGATGACGGGATAGAGCGTAGACGCGCCGCTGATCACCAATGACGCCTTGCTGGTACAAGCCGTCATGAACAGAAGCCCGCAAAGAAACATGGCTGGAAACAGCCAGCGATTGGCAGACTGCGGCGCTGCTAACAGCGCCGCTCCTCTGCCGCGAGGCTTTTCCTCGCGTGCATCGGGACTCATCTCAGAGCGCCTTCAGAGCGCCGAGTGCAAGCGCCAGGGCGCCCAGGGCCGCGTTGAGAGCGGGGTTGAGTGCGTTATGCATAAGTCATTCCTTTCATCGTTTGATTGGGCACAACGGGATGTTGAGCCCGTCTTCGCGACCAAGCTGAATTCGCCTGTCACGACCACCAAGATGAACGGTTCGAATATGATATCAATCTGTTATCTATTTGTTTTATTTTGTTTTATTTTGTTTTTTATAATTATATTTCGTTGTCGCTTCATGGTATTCAAATGCGTCCTTTGGAAGGTTGGCAGATTGCCTTGCAACCCAAGAATGCGCTATCAAGACCGGGGCAGCTTGACCGCATTCCATGCCTGAAAGCATAGATTTATTCATTGCCAGTCTTGTGACGATGGCCATCTGGAGGGAAATCATCCTTGCCAAATAAAAAGGGACCGGGCTTTGAAACGGTTATTCATCTAGAATCGAAGCTCTTCTGGATGGGCTTGGAACTACAGGCTTCTGTGGAGGAAAAACCTGATATTCTTGCTCCAGACAACCTGAAACTCAAGGATCTTCTTGATAAAACATATGATGGCTGGGATAATCACTGGTTTGGAATAATAATCCCAATAGTTTCGTTTCAAAATAAACTAGCCACGACATTAGCCAACCATGAAGAGTTCCTAAAAAATTACAAACAAAAAGGGAATGGTATATTTAATATTAATGAAAAATATATTAGAAATGAATACGCAGACATTACGGCAATACAGAGATCTCGAAAGGATACGAAGTTAAAATCTGCGCACGAGCAAGGGATTGCTACATTAATGGGTTTCGGCCCTACACTGGAATTTCAACGAGTAAATGCTGAGATTGACGAACCAAGGTTGCTCTGGAAACGTTGGTTTGAGACGGACGAATGGCGTTGTTGGCGCGAAGGAACCTGGCCTGAATTCGCAATCCACTACTGGAACGCTGTCTGTGAGGATAGACTTTACTTTCCGGAGTACCTTCAACTGCCCAAAGTGGATCTTCGCAAGAAATCCAACCCACTTCCGGAACTTCGTTATGACACCGCAAAAGGGATATTGCGGCTAGGGGCGGAAGCCCCCGAAGAAACTCTCGATAAGGCTAACGCACAAGAGCCGAGCGCGCCCGAGAGCGACCAAATTGAACCCGCTCCAGAAAGAGCGGGCCGGCATGGCAAGTTGATTGCGGCTGCTATTGGATTAACAATCGCATCATTTTTGCTAGCAACTTTTTTGTTTCTGCGGGGTCCGCCCGCCAAAGCGACAGGCGACTGTGTTCCCGGCCTTGGCAACGTGAACATTCGGCTGGGGGACTTGGCAAGCGATGATCCGGTAACAGCTGAGTGTTCTGCGGAAGGGGAATTCAGGTTTCCAGCCTCCATCGCCGGCAGGCTCGACAAGGTGGCTGTTAGCCAGATGATGCCCACCGGCCTAGCGGACGAAACCCGTCCTCTTCCGCTCGGCTTGCTGCCGCTCAACGCTGACGATCCCTTTGGCGCGGCCAGTACATGGCGGGCAGCCGATTTCGGGCCGCCTCTATCGCCCGCTGGCATGATCTACAGCAGTCGCGTCGTGGACCTTGGTCTGACCTGCCCGTCCGGAAGCAATCAGGTTCGGATCGTGCAGGAGAATGAACAGCCCATTACCCGCGACTGTACCGACGTTTCAGCTGGCGCGAGCCGGAAACTGATCCTGCCGGTTTATTATGACGGGCTGTCACGGCAGCCTCTGAAGGTCACCTACTTGCAAAACGGCGAGCCGGTTCTTGCCTGCAATCTGACACTGGGCCTGCCGACGGAAGCGCCTATTGATGTTCGCTCGACCACCGACTGCAAACCAGCTCCGGACATGTCCCCGCCAGACAACGTCGTCACCGCGCGCTTGATCCCACTTAGGAGTTTCTACCCTGACACGGATGTTTATGTGGCCGACGAATCCGGTATTGGGTTCTTGCGGGATCTCAACCGCTACGGAAATTACCGGTTCTGGAATGCCGGCGGCACAAACAATCCGCTGTCCGGCCTGCTGCAGCAGGTAAGATCCGACACCGAGGATGATCGCTGGCGGTTCGCAAGCGCAAATGAGGTCAATGCCCTGCTTTCCTCGCTGCTGCGCCGCGACCCTGAGGGGGAAACCATTGCACGCCTCTTCAAAGGGCGGCTGACGTCAACAGGCAGATATATATTGGCAGGTCTCGCGAAAGACGAGAACTGTCAGGAAACCGGTTTCCGGCGCATTGGCCTGCAGGGACGGTGGCCGTTGCAAACCAATGCGCTTGAAAACTATCTGCCCGTCAATCCTTGCGCCGTAACGGACAAGGATATGGGATTCTGGCTTGTTAAAAACTGAAGCACGTTCCTGTAGCATAGGAGTTCGCGCATGAGTGAGAAACAGTTTTTCGAATTCACAAGGATTTGGCCCTGTTTTGGTATGACCGCGTGCGGACGGCTCCACAAAATATCACGGCAGTTTCCACCCCTTGGCGGTAAGTCCTTCCGGGTGCTTTCGCACGGTCCGTCGCAATACTGAATCGAGAGAACCGCCATGCCGCTTAAGAAAATCCTCAAGAAAGTCTCGTCCTCGCGCTTGCTGTCATGGTCCAAAACTGTCTGCGTTGCTGGCACGTTGGTCGCCGGTTCGACGGGCTCCGGCCTCGCCCTGCCGGACTGCAAGCGCCTGATCCTCGCCGAGTACTGTTTCGACGGAGCGATCAAGGGCCTTTTTCCGCTAAGAGAACTCGAAGAGGCTTTCGCCGAGGAAGCCGCCGCTCAGAAGAAGCGCCGCTTGCGTCAATCCCGCATTCCGGAACGGGAAAAGCAATGGCTGGTGCAGGAATGGGAGGCCGCGACGACGTCGGCGTTCACCTATGCAAAAAACCATACCCTCACGCTAGAACAATTGCTCGATACAACCGATATCCCGTCCGGCGGCCCAGGCCCCTTGAACATCCTTTCCGGGCTCCTCGCTCAGGGCCCCCTTTTTCGCCTCACCTTCGCTAACAATGGCGACGACATATTTATGCTTTTCCGCCCTGTCGAGCTGAACCGCGTCAGATTAACCTCTGCGCTTAAAAGAGTATCGGCTCAGCTTCCGCAGTCGAGCCAGGTCAGCATATTGGCCATTCAGAGCATTCTTTCGAGCCTGCCCGGGGGCGACTATATCGAGGTGAAGCGCATTCTCGATCATCCGATCGTCATTGCCATGCTGCTGGCGCTGAACAACGGCAAGCCCCTCAATGAGGTGCAAAAGAAGCTCATCGGACAATACAGTCTCGGTCTCTTCGGTCTCGAAGCAGTGATGGTCTTCTATACGCAGTTCGATCTCCGGCTGCGGGAACGTAATGAGCAACTCGACGCTACCGTGCAATTGTTCGAAATCGGCGACGCTCCCGGAGATTTAAGATCGCCACAGGTAACGTTCAACGGCGAGCTGTTAATGCCCGATAGCGTATTCGACGAGTTCACCAAAGACGAAATTCTGCTCATTTTACAACACGAGGCCACACATCTGGCAAAGCCCGGAACCTTCACTGTGTTCAGCGCCGCAGATGGCGTTATCGCGAACAGGTTCCCTCAGATCAGCCCGGATCATATCACGACATATCTGTCGAACGTCTTCGGACGATCCAATCCGGCGATCAAGGACACCAGCTGCCCGCTCGATCTGCCCGAAGACGACGAAATGTTCACCGATTATTACGTCATGGCCCAATATCGGAACGATTCGAAGAAAATGGACGCCTATGAGGCCCTGCTGCAAAAGTTGCACAAGATGCGCGGGTTTGGATCCCTCTCTCGCATGGCCTACCGTCGCAAGCACCTGACATATGTCCGACAGCAGCTCGAGGAGATGCGCAGCAATTCCGTTTCAGAGCAACAGTACAATGAAGCTATGTCGAAGGTACTACAGGATGTCATCTCAAGCGCGGTTACGTCGGGTACGACCGTAGAGCAACTCAACCTTGACCTCTTTCTCGACGAGATGATGAAGTATCCGGATTTGCAACTCGATGCCAAACGCCTTCGTGTTTTCATTCAGTACTACAAGACTTATGGACATCTGAAAGACGAGCAGGTCGGTCAGAACGGGACGCTTGGCCTGAGCTGCAACGCCCTAGAAAGAATGTTGAAGCTTCCGGAAAAGGGATAAGCGTGATCTGTAAGGCGATTTTAGGACGACAAATCTTTGCCATCATCCTGTTCGCAACGAGCGCCGGCGCCTCGGAGGCCAGCGATGTCAGCACAACGCCTTCCGGGGCTTCACAGCCAAGCTGGATCAGGCTTCCGGAACTCAGAGCCTATGCTGAGAACCCACCATATGAGGAGGTTGCTACAACTCTATTCAGCGTGTTGGCCTATATTCCCGGCGCCACAGTGGGGGAACAGGAGACCGTGGCCAACGTTGGCTACAAGCTTGGAAACGACATCTACGTTATCCCTTTGAACGACCGTGTCTCGGAAACAGATCGCAGGACGATCCGGGCGAGCGGGTGCAGGACGGCGGACCGGGCGATCACCGATCACATTCAGTCTGTGCTCTATCTGAGCGTCGGCGATGGGAGCGAAAGGGCCTGCATAGCAGTCAAGACTTCCTTACTGGGCACAAGTCAGCTTTTGGAATTACTGCGGGACGTGGACCGAAACGGCTGTCTCGCCGATTTCCGCTTTTCAAAGTCGGTATTCATGAAGCTCAGCCGCGATGCGAATTCGCTAAATGGTGGCCCCACCGATACTGTTCAGCAAATAATCCGCGACTCCTTTCACCGGGAATGCGGAGTGGCTCATGACTGAAAGCCAAATGCCTTGTGACTAAATCATGTCAGATCTCTGCAGCCTTTACTAAACGGAGTTTGGATCGACCGTATGCGCTCGGTTTTTGCGTTTCGCGTGACGCTTGGTGGTCACAGATCGATGCTATTAATCGCAAACTTGCTGGCAGCGAAGGCAGCAAGTGATGCGGCTGATCGTCGGCAGCCAGGGTCAACTTGTTAACAATATACGACAGGGCCTTCGCCCTACCCTCAAGGCCGTACCGACTGTCTATGCCGGCAATCAGCTTGCCAAGAGCATCATTCAGCGAAGCTGGATCGACTAGGTTCTGGGCGAAAACAAGTTCCTCAAAAACGAGATGAATGAAGTCTTCCCTACCAAAAAATGCCGGGGTGATTATCTCTCCATGAAGCGGCTCGGCTAGAAGAAGGCGCAGCAACTCTTCAAGGCTGGAGCTTTCGGCAATGCCCAGAAGGTTCATCGCCTCGACCTTTGCGACAAGGGGGAGCCACTGGTAGCGCTCGCGGTTGTCTACCCATGCGCGCGCGCGCCGGGTCATCTCTTGTCCGCCCAGTAAGCGCGAAAAGACATAGGCCTGCGCACCGAGATTGCCAGGTGAGAGCGCCTGCCGTAGCAGCTGTTCTAGTTCATCAACGGGAAGCGCCCGCGCCCTGCCTTCATTATGCCTTGAGTGGAACGTCAGCGGCTCCGGCGACGGAATAGTTTCGGCATGTTTGAAATTCTCGGATATCCTTCGCCAGAAACGGATATCCGCAGCACGTTCGATGTCTTCGAACAACTGAAACCAGGCGCCGCAGTCACGCCGCAGGCCGAAGGCCGCCGTCATCGTCCGAACAGGTTTCCCAAAGGACATCAAGGCATCTGACAACGGGTCCACGACGTCTTTCGCTGTCTGGAAAGGGTGATTCAGCACGGCGACATCCGTCTGGTCGCTGAAGGGAGAATCGCTGAGCAGCGGCACATTGATGTTGCCGTTTGGCATGCGGCCGAAGCGGTCCTTGCCGATAAGGTAGCAGACGGTGGAAACAAGCCGTGCTGCAACGGTTTTGCCGTCGCCGTCCGCTGCGAAATCGATACTGTAGGCGCGCAGAACATTGCATTGCCAGTCGATTACAATTGACACAGCGCAGCATCGTTTGGGACCATAGGTGCGCGCCGGACCTAGAAACAGCGACTGGCCCCGAAACCTGCCATGACGGCTCGCGAAGAGCTGCTCAGGGCGCCATAAGCCGTTGGTCAGAATATCCAAAGATACGAAAGCAGGGGTCAGCGCGAGCAGGCGATTGACTGCCTGCCGTGATGGAGCAGCCAGGTCGATCTCACAGGAGGTCAGTCGGGCGGACATTGTCCCGCGCATTAATTTCCCCACGAGTCGGGCCCATTATCGCGTTAATGATTCGCAAACAAAGGTTAACAAATCGTTAACTTTCCACTTCCTTGCAGGGAAGTTACGGCGTTTCCTACCATTTCCGATGGGAAGTCCACAGGATCATTATCGCGTCCAAGATCGAAACTAACCGTAAACCAGATCATTAGTATTGGAACGATTTTCAGCGAAAAGTGAGGGGGCGATAGGTCCCGCGCGGGGGTTAGCAGAAGGACAGATCATGGAATTTCAGGTTTGCCTTGAATGGAAAAGAACCCGGGCAGCCAAGCCGCCCGGGTTCGCTTCGTCGACCCTTGGTGTCAGGTCCGCCGCATATTCATGCTATCCGGTTCGACCTTTCCTGGCCTGCCCGGATGCCGATGACGTTCCATGATGGTCAGTCAATCCCTGAGAGGAGTCGGCTTCAACCGTGCCATTGTCCATTGCATTGGTAGCAAGTGGCTGCAGCAGCCTGAGAAGCGGCCTGAGTTCGTGTAACTCTCCAGACTTGAGGGACAGGATGATCGCTTTGCCCTCTTTCGGTCGTTCGGTGCATTTGCGGCGGATCCGCTCCGCCAGTGCCAGACGAAAACGACGGACTGTCGTCCACTCCTCGTCGTCTAGCCATGCACCGGTTTCAAGCTTGTGGTGAAGATCGTTCTCGAGCTTGAATGGAAACATGTGTGACTCAAAACTGTCGGGCCCTTTGATGATGATGCCAATCGAAAGGGCAAACGCGATCAGCTCGATATCGAAAGTGCTGGAAACCTCAACAAGCGCCATCGGCTGATAGATTTCGGGAAACCGCGTGGCCCCGTCGGCAAAGACGTGTAACGGAAACCGGCTCTGCTCCATTTCTTTGTCCGGATCGGTAAGGTCGCCGAGCAATTCCAGATAGTCGTTGAACCATTCGGACAAATCATGGAGCGTTGATGCTGGCACCCCGTACATGGCCTGAACGACGCTAATCGTATCGTTGCGCTCACTGTCAAACCGCTGGCTCATGGCGACCGATCCCATGAAAGGGTCCGGCAGTTCCAGGCCGCCTGGAACAATCATCCAGCAGTCTGTCTTGGGATTGACGCTGGCAGGCGATACACGCAGCAACGGAGCGGAACCCTCATCCAGAATATGGGGCACCTCGTCGAAGAGCAGGCGCTCGAGTTCCGGCAATAGCCAGCCTTTGTCAAGCTGCGTGAGCTGATCCGTTAGGATCTTGTCGTCTTCGAGACATAGCCTGATGCTTCTTGCCAGATCGCCACTCCTGAATTGATCAATGTTGTGAACGGACATGGTGCCGAAAGGCAAAACTATTCCGTCTTCATTGAGATGCTGAAGAATGATCTCCGCGATCTTCTGCTCAGGTATGAAGCGTCTTTTCTGCAGAAGGCGCAGCGTCTTAATATCGCCGCCCACATTGTGTGTCGTCGGAGAGACCCAGGTGCCCAGCCTATCTTCTCCTGACAACCTGTTGAGATGCGACAGGTCCGAGTTGAGTCCTGCAAGCTCGAATTCCATCGCAGTCTTGCCTTTCTGGATCATAAGATCCAGGCGCTCCTGAAAGGACTTGAGTGCCTCGATTTCAATTGCGCCAATGTGGGCAAATGCATGATCGCGGACGTAATTCGGAACATTTTCGACCAAGAATTTGTGCGCCGACAGTACAAAGTTCTCGGCGATGTCGATATCGTCGTTGATACTTTCGCCCTCAAACCGGCCGAACCGTGTGAGAAGACGGTTCACGTATTTGATCATGCTCGTCCTGAGATTTTCCTCCTCCGCCTCCTCTCTCAGATCCCTTTCAAGTGCGACAATCTTGTTTTGCGCCTTTTCGGTTCGCGTGATGAGTTCTTCAAGCGATGAAAAGGGTTTGTGACTGGAAAGTCGCCGTTGTTTATCATCGATCATCCGTTCGATGGCATCGCGCAACCGCAACAGACCCCAGGCCGAATTCGGGTCAACCGCCTTTGCCAGAAGCGTGCGGCTTAGGTCGCCGTCTCGGGAGAACCCTTGTTCAAGCCCGGATCTAAGCTTTTGCAGAAAGGCCTTGCAGAATTCGGGTTCGCTCGCCCTCTCGAATTTGGCAACGGTTTCGGTAAGGTTCCTGATGTTTCCGATTCGGCGTTTCAGTTCATCGAGCTGTTCCGCAGGGCCTACTTCGTCTGTTTCTCTTGGTTCATAGGAACGAAGGGGGAATTGATGGTCGATTTCCTCGCGGAGAAACTCTTCGATTTGACCAATGTTTTCCAGATATCCGGAGACTTCAGCTGCGATATCGCTAATCTTGAGCTGAACAGGGGGGTCTGGGTCATCTTCGCTCCGCCCCCTAACAAGCAGGCGGGAGCTTGAAGCCTCCGAGGTTCCCTGACTGTGAAACAACGACATGCCGTGAGTAAGGACAGAGAGACAGGTCCAAACCCAGTGCCGCTTAAGGATGTCCTTTATTTCGCGAGACGGAAATCTTGCCGAGACGATCGACATTGAGGCAAGGAACGACGGCAGGGAATTACGTGCCATGGATTCAATCTGATCCGCCGTACGCGTCTCCTGCAGATTCGCTTGGAACTCGAGCGGATATCTGGCAACCCGTTGTTCGCGGATATTGGGCGCAATGGCGTTGACCCGCCTGGCGACCGATCCACGGGTCATGTGGACCTGAAGCTCCGCAATCAGCCAGGCAAGGTCATCCTGGTTGTGATCGTGGCTGCGCGACAGGTTCTTCCGGTTGAACAGATAGACCCAGTCAAACAGCCACTGATTGGGTTGACCAGTGTCGAGAGCAATGCGCCTGTCAATCGAGTTGTAACTAGACTCAAACGGCATTCCGGAAGCGAAGCCGTTCAACTCTTTCATCAGGGCATAGCTGGAGGCCGTCATACGGCGTTTGCGCGAAACGTCCAGCTTGGTCTCGGGGTCATCGATAACGACGTCGGGCGCGACGAGGAAGAGGGAGATAACCGGTGCCTCCTCTCCGCGCTGATGAAACCAAGACCTGATGATCGCCATCGCGTCGATGGCCATGCCGGCGCCGGTGCCGCCGCAGGCGCTGGCGGTGACAAAGATCCTGAGACCTCTGTCGTGATTGCTGGTCATGTTCTCGCGAAGACGCCCGTAAGCGGTCGCTAGTTTTTCTTCAAACACAGTCCGAGAAATGGCGAGTGACGCCATCGCGAAAGCACGGGTGATGCCCGCACCTTTCGAGGTATCCGGAAGGGGAACCCGACCAAGATGTCCGGGAAACCGCTCGTCTGCGAAATCTTGAAACGAGGCCGTCCGCGTATCCGCCAGGTTCTTGTAATAATAATGCTGCTTTCGCGGATAGAGTTCGGGAATGTCAGGTCCGGGCATTTCACTATCGATGAGCAGCACTTCCGTGTGCCGGCTGTCTTCACTCGTGAAAGACTGCATTTGTCGCCAGAACTGTTGACCAACCTTGCAGCCGACACCACCAAGAAACACGGCGATGGTGCTGATACGCAGGGAGTCTGATGAGGCGTTCAACATGGAATTTGCGTCCTTGGTGATGTTGTCGTCAGTTGAAAATTCGGGAAATGGCATCGGTAAAGGGGTTGGCCCCAATCCCGTAGAAGGTCTTCGCTGCCAGGGAAGACTGGACGGTTTGGATCAGCGCGAAAAAGATAGCCAACACAACTGTGGAGACGAAAAGCCAGCTTGAATAGCTGGGGCCATACGGCGTCCGCTTGATCTTGAAATGCGCTTCGCCGCTTTCTTGGTCACCGCGGATGTAGTGGAGCATCCAAGCCGGTTTCAGGCGCTTGAAACCCCGTTTCTGCGGTCCGATCTCGAACGTTTCGCCCATTTCCAGCCGCGTGTTACTCTTCAATGGTTCTCCGTTGGAAAGCACGAGTTCGGACTGGACATGGTTCAGGACAAGACGGTCCTCGTCATCGATTGACACCTCGGCGAGATCGCCGGTGCCTTTCACCTTCGTCCAACGCTTCGGCAGGTTGAGTGTGCGAGGCGTGCCTTTGGTGCTGAGCGACAAAGCGTTCGGAAGAGCCACTTTGAACCGTACTCCCTTTTTCCATTTCATCTGGGCGGGAATCTTGACGAAGAGAGCCACGAGCCGCTTGCGCATGACGATGCAGAAGACAATGAACAACAAGTAAGCGGCGAGATCCGAGAGGTAGAAGGAGAACGGACCCAAGACCGGCAAAGAGAATTTCCAACCGGTCAAAGGCAGGGCGGCGGGAACGGACCCCATACCCGATACCGAGATGTTCCGGATCCTAGGCTCAATCGTGAAATTGGAGATGACGGAAAGCGGAACCTGTCCGAGATCGCGTGGCAACGTCAGTTTGCCGTCAGTTTGCACCGGCGTGACCACAAGATCGACGCCGACCGGATCTCGCGACAACGTAAAGGGGCCATAGCGGTTATTGGTCGGGGTGAGCTCCTTGCCGTCGACAGCAAGGGTCAGGTCAGCGAAATGAACGCCGTCCACGGTCAGTTTTTCAGGGACATCCAGCAGGAACTCACTCAGAGTCGTGTAGTTAGCACTGACGCTTAGGGCAGGAATCTGTCTTGGAGTTGATGGATCCCAGAAGAAGCTCAACGACTGCGACAGCAGCGCCACGTCGATGTCCGGTTTGACGAACTCAACTACAATCGCGATTTCGAGTGGAGCGATCGCTTCCTGGGAATCTATCCGGATAAGCCCTTGGTATCGGCCCGCCTTGAGAAGTTTGAAATCGGCATGGTCTGGGTTGGGAAGCTGTACCTTCAGAGTCAAATCCAGGCCGGTTCCAGGAATAGAAAACGGAGTCTTGCCGTCTGACCTGATACGTCGGCCGCTATCGGTTTCGAAACTCAGCCATTGAGCCATGCTTTGACCGTTCGGTTCTATCAGTGGCTCGGCCCATTGTAGATTCGCCGACACGGACTTGCGGCGGGTCTGCGAGGCTATCTGCGGCACCTCGGACTGAAAGGAAACAACAATATTCTCGTTCAACTCGTCCTGGTCCAAACCAAGTTTCATGCCCTGGAAATCCACCAGATCATTAGTCGCAACCAATTCGACCGGACCTTCGCCAAAAATCCGGAACCTGATCGGTGTTTTCAATGGCTGGCTCAAACCGGGACCGAGGTCGGCACGCAACTGCAGCTCATAGTCGCCCGGCTCCTTCGGAGTCACAAAGCTGCCGGAAGCGCCGTTCGGTGCAAAGGTCACCGAGGAACCGCCAGAACCGGTGAGGCTGGATACTTGTCCCGAGAGCGTGGGCGTCTGAATGATGTTACCGGAGCCATCCTTGACGACAACATCGATCCTGACCTGACTGTCTGTCGGATATCCGACGTCCGGACTGGGCAACAATGTCGCCTCGATTCGAATGTCGGAATAACTGTCAGCATAGATCCGCACGTTGCCGCGGTTGGCGCTACTCGGCGAGCCTGCACGCACGGATAGAGTATACTGTCCCTTCTGGGGTGCGGTTAAGAGATCGGTCCAAACTGCCGCGCGCGGACCTTGGTTTCCGGACAAGGTAATGTCGTGTACACTGCCAACACCAAGAGAGCTCGGTCCCGTCAGGGTGATATTGAGATCCTCCTCTCGGAACTTAGCGTTGTTTTCGAAGGCAACGGAGATCCGCAAGCGGTCCATCCCCTCGGGAACGTCAAAAGAAATCGTTTCCCGGCCGTTTTGCAGTTCTTCATCCGTGACGGGATTGATATTCCAGAGTTGCTGCTGACGGTCCGAGAACAGGGCCCGGACCTCGGGAACCATTTCCGAAGCAGAGGAGACAAATCTTGCACCTCCGTTCGTTTGTTCACCGAGCTCGCTTAGCAAGGTCTTGCCCGCACCGCCAAGAGCAATTCCGAGTGCAATGACTTGGACGTTTTCGGCTTGGGCCCGGTTGATGATCTCGGCTTCGTCGAAACTGCCGGTCGGTTCACCATCGGCAAGAAGAACAATGCGCTTCTCTCCGCCGCGTCCGCTGAGATGGTTGAAGGCGCTGCGCAGCGCGGCCATCATGTTGGTACCGCCTTTGGCGGGCCTCAGCCGCATCGCTTCGAGCGCGCGCCGTGCGATAGCGGCCTGTTCCAGGCCGCCACTCGTCAACGAGTCCGCTTCGTCTGAAAATTCAATAACGCCGACCTTCAGACTCGGATCGATCAATTCAAGAAAATCGAGAGCGACATTGGCGGCAACGGCGGAAAAATTGTTAGGATCGTTTTGTTCCATCGATCCCGACCGGTCGAGCACGAAGACGACGGATGACTCCGCTCTGACCGGACTTGACGAGATGGTCAGCACCAGTAAGGCAATTGAAAACGCGCCCAATACTGCAAACACTCCCCGCTGAAACCGCATCGATACGGCTTGCGCAAATCTTACTGGGAATGTCGGAATACCGGTCATCGAAGTCATCCCTTTCGGTCGGGCAAGGTTTTCCTGCCGAAAACTCGTGGTTTCATCGTCTTGTGCAGTGACTACCAGATAGCAATTGGGAACAACGTGAGATCGCCGTGAGAAATTTTGTTGTTTCAGAACGAGTGGCCTGCTAGGCATTTCCCGATTAAGTTGATGCGAGAAGAAACACTTACTACACACTGTAAACGACGGGGCGGGCATGACGGGGCAAAAGCGCTTTCGTCTGAAACTTCTGGGAAACTTCCAGCTATTTGATCCAAGCGGCCGCGAGATCGTTCTGACGAACAAACGCGGCAAGGCAATAATTGCCTTTCTTGCATTGTCAGAGGAATTTTCTGCGACGAGGCCGACCCTCTACAACAGTCTTTGGGACTCCGAAGCCGTCAGTGACAAGACACTTCAGGAACGGTTACGCAGCTGTATTCGGGAGCTGAAGAAAAGCCTCGGCCAGGACAGGTACGGATTTCTGATCGATACCGGCCAAGACAGCACTTTGCGTTTGCGAACCGACCACCTGGACATCGATCTTTTTGCGCTGAAGGCTCGGCTGGAGCACTGGTCCATTGAGGACGGCCTTAGCATTCTGGACGAAATCGGTTCAGGCACGATCCTGAGCGATTTCGAGAGCATTTCAACTCAATCAAGTTGGCTGGAAGATAGTAAAAATGAATGGAAGAACATTTTCTCGCGGTCATTGAATTTCGTTCTTGAAGCACTGACTTCGACCAGCGAACACATTCTTGCTCCCCTATCAGTTGGTTCAACGCTGCTAAAGTTGGATCCAAGCGACGAGAATGTACATTATCGGATGATGCTACTCTACGCCAGGCAAGGCAACAAGGCAGCCGCGAAGCAGCAGTACGACGCATGCGTACGCTCGCTTAGGGTTCGGTTGGACCTGGCACCCACGAAAAAAACCCAGACGCTTATGGCTGACATCGCAAACGACACGTTTTTGCCCGAAAGCCCGGAAGCCGACAAAAAGCCGATCCTGGTCGCCAAGAGCCTGGGTCCGACAAGTATTGCGGTGTTGCCGTTCAAATGTCCCGCCGAATCCCAGGAAGCCAAACTGCTTCAGGTGGGTATTTGCCAAGGGATCATCGCGTCCCTATCGCGTATTTCGGAATTCACGATCATCGACTACAGTTCGGTCATCGGACTCGGCGACACAATTCAGCCTCTGAAAAGAGTCAGACAATCCCTGGGTGTGGAGTTTCTTCTCACCGGCATGATCCGGAGTGACGGCCAAAAACTGCGTGTCACGATCAATCTCATCAAAGGAGACGATGAAAAAGTCGTCTGGGCGAAGACACATTCAAGCAGCCTAGAAGAGGTGTTTCTGCTGGAGGACAGTATCAGCGAGGGCATTGCCGGCGAGTTGGAACCCGGACTAATACAACAAGCCATCAAAGGCGCTCTTAGAAGCCAAATTCAGAACCTGACTGCCTACGAATGGACGCTGCGGGCAGTTCCCTCAATCTACCAACTCAAGAGAGGGCCGTTTTACGAAGCCAGGACCTTTCTTGAAAAGGCGTTGGAAATCGACCCGAACTGCGCCCCGGCGCATACGTGGCTCGCATTCTGGTATGCCTTTCACACTGGTCAGAACTGGGGTAACGCCAGCGATGACCTATTAAAAGCACATGACCATGCCCAGAACGCAATCAACCTCGACACGGACGATGCGCGTGCCTATGCGATCGCGGGGCATGTAAAAGGCTTTCTGTTCGGCGAGCTGGAGGCCGGAGAGCATTTGTTGGACCGCGCTTTAAGCCTGAACCAGAACTCCGGTTTTGCCTGGGCATTCAGCGCGATCAACCAATGTTACCTGGGGCATCCCGACGAAGCGTTGAAGCGCATGGAAATGTACAAGCGATTATGTCCCCTCGATCCCTATTCGTTTTTCTTTGAAACAATTAATTGCATCGCATACACGCTTCTTGAGGACTATGAGAGCGCCTGCCAATGGGGAAGGCGTACGATTGATCGCAATCAGTATTTTGCAAATGGTTACAAACCCTTTCTCGCAAGTCTAGGCCATCTGGGCAGGGACGCCGAAGCCGGAATATACCGGGAGCGTCTCCTAAAGCTTGAGCCAGATTTTACCGTCAGAAAATTACAGCGAACCTATCATCTCCGCGACCGCCAGATGATGCAAAGATACTGCGAAGGTCTGCGTAAGGCTAGAATTCCGGAACAATGAACCGGGTCCGGCGCCCTATGGTCTGTGGTCGAAAGTGGGCGGTCTGTTGCTTTGCCATACCCAGAAAAAACCCCTCCCAGTCTCACGCTCGCTACCGGCATCGTCTGTTACAGCTGAACCTGACGAGGAGGAAATCTGTTTCACTGGACTTTCTTTCTCGTTCGAACCCAAACAAGTCAGGAGTCGAATAGACAATGACCAAAGCACTAATGGCACACCGGAAATTCCAACGCCGTTATTGGGACGCCGAAGCGAGAGTTACGCTTGGAATGACCCGCTTTCTAGAAAACTCGGCTTGGAAGGAGACGGAGATACCTCTTCCGCCGACAACGGAGGATGTGATCCAGGCCGAAATCGATGAGCTGTTGGCCAAGCAGTTCAACCATACCGATCGCGAAGCGCGGCGCCACGATATCATGGAGGAACGCTTCGAAGTGTCTCCCAAGTTTAAGAGGTGCCTGCTCTTCAGCGCGGCTTCGCATCCCAGGACGTGTGAAATTGTGACCGCAATGGTAATCACTGGTCGCCCGATCATCTTCTACTTCAAAGACCGTTTCAACAGAGCTCGTCCGAGCCAGATGTTTGCGGAGATTGAACCCATGATCGATGTCCCGGGGCATCCCGCCTATCCGAGCGGGCATTCGTTTCAGAGCCACCTGATTGCACATGCCCTGTCCGACATGGCCCCGCTGGCGCGGGAGCACATGTTCGCAATTGCCGCGTCTGTGGCCGAAAATCGGGAATGGGCCGGCCTGCATTACCGGAGCGATTCTCAGGAAGGGCGCAATCTGGCGCACAGATTGTTTCCTGAAATCCGTTCGGCATTTTCCGAACTCTTCGAAGAAGCAAGATCAGAGTGGGTATAGTATTCCAGTTGGGCATAGATGTAGCCAATTCAATCTGATCTAATGGAGTGAACTGCCTTCCCACCAGATTGCGGCTATTGTTGCGGTTTTGGGTGGAAAGAGGAGCATTCTGATGGGTATCGAGGTTTCCGGCCATCTGGGTAAGACTGTTTGTAGCCTGGCAGCACTGGACACGAGGCGAGCGGTTGTGTTTCGCAAGGGCCTGCAACGATACAGCTTGTTAAATTTCTATAGAAGTTGCGCCCCTGTGTCTTGGCGATGGAAGCGTGCGAGGTAACGCATAACATCGGGCGCTTTTCGCTTCAGCACGGGCATGAACCCCGCATGATGTCGCCCCTTTGAGTCCGGTCATACGTCAAGGTTTGCAAGGATGATGACCGTGATGCAGAGGCGATCGGGGAGGCTGCGACCCGCCCAACCATGTCATTTGTCGCGATCAAATCAGAAGAGCAACTTGATCTTCAAGCCTTGCACCGGGCTCGGGAGAGTTTGTTGACCAAACGCACCTGCATGATCAATAAGGGCAGCGGCTTTATGATGGAGCGCGATATCCGGTTTGGGATGGGCCGCCAGGTCCTTCAGAGGGAGCTGATGAGATTGATGGAAGACGGCACGTCGCATCTGTCGCGTCCTATACTGCTTATCCTGTCGGACGAGACGTCGGAGCTGGCCACGATCAACGGCCGGGTCCATGTCATCCACGCTGAGATCAAGACGCTGGCCAGAGCGGACACCGACATGTAACGACTGATGGAAATACCCTGAGTCGGCTCGACAATTGCCAGCGCACTTGTGGCCGACGTTGGCACTGGCAGCAGTTATTCCAAGGGACGCGATCTCACAGCATGATCCGGCCTCGTGCCGCGCCAGATAGCGACGGGTGCCAAAGCGAAATTGATTGGTAAATCGAAGCTCGGCAATCGTTATTTGCGTAAGCTGTTCATCCATTGTACGCGGACGGTACTGCATCTTGTGCGGGATCGAACTTCGTGCATAGCGCAATCGTCTGACGGTTTGAAAGAGCGCGAGGATGTGAACCGCCCCGGGTTTGCCGGAGACCCCAACTTGTGAGAAGTAGGGTCTATGACAAGCAAGACGACGAACAAATTT
>NZ_JBBMQP010000004.1:0-191575 GCF_038900115.1 Hoeflea sp. AS60
GTGGGCGAAGTTGTAACGCTGACCTACACGCTTGAAGTCGACGATCTGGACGGCGGCGTGACCAGCCGCGACTTCGTTGTGACCGTGACCGGCACCAATGACCAGCCGGATATTTTTGTTGATACCGGCGACAGCGCAGCTGAAGCGCTGATTGAAGGTAATGCGACACTGGGCACTGCCGGGACCCTGACTGTCAGTGATGTCGACGTAACCGATGTTGTCACATCGGGCGTGACGGGTGTCACCTGGACGCTGAGCTCGGGCACGGTGATGTATTCCAACGCCGGCCTGTTGAACATGTTCTCCATTGACCCGACACCAACGGTTCTTCCTTCGGGTGGCACGCGCAGTGCGGCATTGGACTGGACTTTCGACAGCAAGGGAGCGGCCTTCAACTTCCTCGGTGAGGGCGTTGTCGCCAAGCTTTACTATACGATTGAAGTGTCCGATGGCATTGCTGACGATGCCCAGGTCGTCGAGATCACGATCACCGGGACAAACGACGTGCCGGTTATCACCGGTTCGGTCAACCCGGCCAACATCAGCGAAGTGGTTGGTGATTCCTCTGCGCAGGACATCTTTGCCAGCGGCGGCACTTTCAGTGTCACTGATGCGGATCGTGGCGATACACTGACAGCGTCGGTCAGCGGCCCTGGTGTGGCGCTCTTCAACGGCGGCGCACTGCCGGTCGGCGTTGACGTGTCGGCTCTCATTGATGCGGCAGCGGTGAAGTTCTCTGCAGCGCAGGTATCAAATTCCGGGGCGCGGACCTTTACCTGGGACTATGATCCGACCGTCGCAAATCTCGATTGGCTCGGCGAAGGCGAAACCCTGACGATCACCTATAATGGCCAGATCAATGATGGCCACGTCACTGTCGACGGGCAGAATCTGGTTATCACGATCAAGGGCACCAATGATGCGCCGGTGATCGAAGCCACTTCTGAAATCGCCGGTGCGGTTACTGAAGGTGGTGACATTGCCGGTATCAACGAAGCTGGCTTTGGAGGCGCGCTGAGCTCGGATGTGGTTCTGACCGGCGGCTCCCAGGCGCTTCTGGCCGGGCTGGAAGTTGATGGCTCCGGGCTTGAGGCTGCACTGACCGCGATCACCGGTGAGCTTGGCGATGCGAGCCAGGCGATTGCCGTGATCTGGAACTATCTCGACGAAAACTACGTCAATGGCGGTCCGACCCAGGATCCGATCAACGAAGCCTTCATCCGTCTGGGTGCGGCCTATGCGGGTCTACTCAAGGCTGGCACGATCAGCCCTCTCGTCGATGTGACGGCGAAGTACACAGCGGACAACAACGGCAACAGCATTCCGCAGCGGGTGCAGAGCTTGCATGACAACCTTCTGGGCAACGTCAGCAGTGCGGCAATCACGCAGCGCTTTGCCGGCGACCCGCAGGAAACAACGCTGATCAACCTGGTCACAGGCGTCGACGCCAACCTGCTGACCCGTCCCTACTACTCAGGCAACGAGGGCACCTCGGACACCGATGTGCGGAACTTCGACATCGCCAACGGCTATGTCGAGGCGGCTTCGGGCCAGCTGACGGCTACCGATGTCGACAATGGCGAGACCGCGCAGCTGCTGTGGACGGGCAATGCTTCGGGTACCTACGGCACCTTCTCGATTGATACGAACACCGGCGAATGGGTCTACAAGCTCGACAACAGCCTTGCCTCGACGCAGGAGCTGACCGAAGGGCAGATCGTCACCGACAGCTTTGTTGCGACCGTCACCGATCCGCAGCTTGCGACCGACACGATCACGGTCACCATCACAATCACCGGCAGCAATGATGCGCCGGTGATCGAAGCCACTTCTGTCGTGACCGGTGCGGCAACGGAAGACGCCGATTCGGCAGCTCCGTCGACAGCCATTGCCGATTTCACCGCCATTAGCGGCGATATTGCGGCTCTGCTTGCGTCTTCGGGCTACAATGACGATATGGCCGGACTGCTGCAGAACGTGCTCGGCCTGCCGGGTGTAACCTCGATGGCGGACGCGATCACCGCAGTCTGGCAACACCTGGATACCCAATACAGCTCCTACTACGTCAACACGGTTAACGAAGCCTTCGTCCGTCTCGGACTTGAATATGCCGAGTATATTCAGGGCGGCGGAGCACCGCTGATCGATGTGATCGCCAAGTTCCAGGCCGACAACAACGGCAATGGCATTCCGCAACGGCTGCAGAGCCTGCACGACAATCTGCTGGGCAATCTCGATGGACCGTCGCTCGCCGACAAGTTCCTCGCCGCACCCGATGGCTCCAACAATACTGATCCGCAGGCTGCACTGCACGCCGAGCTCACCCAGGCGATCGATGATCTTGGCCTTACCGGCCGGCCGATCTATGGCGGGTATGAAGGACAGGCCAACAATGCGCTTGGCTTCGATCAGGCAAACGGCCTGCTGCCGGCTGCCTCTGGCCAGCTGACAGCCACAGATATCGACAGCGGCGAAACGGCGCAGCTGGATTGGTCGGGCGATGCCGCCGGCACCTATGGCAACTTTGCCATCGACGTCGATACCGGCGTGTGGACCTACTTCGTTAACAACAGCGCAGCTGCAACGCAGTCGCTCGCTGCAGGCCAGACCGTCACGGAAACCTTCACGGCAACCGTGACCGATCCGAACGGTGCGATCGACACGATCGACGTGACCATCACGATTACCGGCACCAATGACGCTCCGGTAATTGCGGCCAATGCGACGCGCGAGTTTGTCCGCGGTTTTGATGGTGCGGGCGACTCGATCGATGACTCCACCGGGTCAGGGTGGGGCCTGGTGGAACTGGTGTCGTCCAGTGATGCCGGTTACGTGCCGACCGAGGACGGCTCGGGCCATGCCCTGATCAGCGAAGCCGGAGGCAACGGACCGTTCACGCGGTTTGACGGTTACCGGACGGACTGGACCGGCGACTGGACGGCCGAGGTCAAGGTCTATCTCGATACGACCTGGGCCAATGGCACCGGGTTCGACTATACGGTCGCCGCGAGCGGCACGGATGGATCGCACCAGCGTGATTTCATCTTCCATGTTCTCAAGGCTTCCGACGGATCGCTGTATGTTGCGGGCAGCAACAACACGGATTTTGGTGCTAATGACGGCAAGATCCTCGGGATTGCCAACAAGGTGGCGGTGTCGACGAGCGGTTGGTACACGCTGCAGCACCAGTTCCATGATGTTGGCGGCGTTCTGAGCGTTGATCTCAATCTGGTTGACGCGAACGGCAATGTTGTGTGGACCGAGACACGGACCAATGCGCTTGACACGATCCCGGCTGAAGTTGGCGGCAACCGCTACGGCTGGTTCACCTTCGTCGACGTTCCAGGAGGACTGGCGGTTGATGGTCTGGGCTTGAATGTCGATGGCACTGAAACCAGCGTGGCCGAATTTGCCAGCGGCACCGGAGGCCTGCACACTGCGGGCGGCGAGATTCCGTTCACCGATGTTGACCTTAATGACGGCCATACAGTCGGTATTGCACCGCAGCCTCTTGGTTATGTCGGTGACTTCACTGCGCAGATCAATGTGGGTGACGAGGCCACGGGCGGCAACACCGGCGTGATTTCGTGGAATTTCGAGGTGGCCGAAACGGCGATCCAATCGCTGGCTGCTGGCGAGAGCCTGACGCAGGTCTATACAATCACTGTCAATGACGGCAATGGCGGCACAGACACCCAGGATGTGACCATCACGATCACAGGCACAAATGACGCGCCGGTGATCACCGAAGGTCCGGTTTCCGTTACCTATGCGGAGGCTGTGGATGTGGCGGGTGCGACCGGAAAGGGTGTCCTGACCGGAGATTCACTTACCGGATCGCTGGCCTTCAATGACGTCGATGTCAGCGACGTGCAGACGTTCAGGGTGGTTTCTGCAACGCGTCTTGTCGGGGGTACAGGCGACCTGTCCACCGCAGCTTTCGATGCGGCAGCACTTGCGCTGATGAGCGTTGGCGGGTCGGTTTCCTCAACCGCTGCAACTACCGGCGGCAGCATCAACTGGGAGTTCAACGCCAGCGATGATTTCTTCGATTACCTGAAGACGGGAGACGCCGTTGAGATCGAGTACGTGGTTGAAGTCGCCGACGGCAAGGGCGGTACGGCGACCCAGACGATCACGGTGACCGTCAATGGCGCCAATGACGTGTTGTTCAGTAGCGGTGACGACACCGTCGATCTGAGAGTGCTGACTGCAGCAGATGCACAGGACGACAAGTATCTCGACGCGATGGATGGGGACGATACCGTATATCTGCCGAACGCTGGTGACGCGCTCGCAGGTGAATATGGCCCGGGCAACGTCTTCAACGCCGGTGGCGGCTCCGATATCGTCAATGGCGGCGACATGGATGACACCATCAATGGCGGCTCCGGCGCGGATCAGCTCTTCGGCAATGGCGGCGATGACGTTCTGCGCGGCAACAACAATGCCGACGAACTGCACGGCGGCGCCGGCGAAGACAACCTGCAGGGCGGGGCGGGTGCAGACCGCATGTTCGGGGACGACGACAATGACGAACTGGACGGCGGTACCGGCAACGATCTGCTGGACGGCGGCACCGGCACCGACACCGCGGTCTATTCCCACACACTGACACCTGACATGGTCACTTTCGTCGCCGATGCCGATGCGGCTACAGCGGGCGACCAGGCCGGCTGGACGGTTGCGACCGCAAGCACCGAAGGCACCGACGGACTGATCGAGATCGAGATCATCGAGCACGGCGGCAGCGGTAATATCCTGCTGGTCGGCAATGGCGGTTTCGACAGCCTGCAGGACGCGGTGAATGCGGCAACTGCCGGCGACACGATCATGATCGCAGCCGGCACCTTTGTCGGCGACACGACCATCGACAAGGCGGTTACGATCCTTGGCGCGAACTGGGGCACAGCCGGCAACGGCGTGCGCTCGGCTGAAACGGTCATCGAGGGTGAAATCACAGTGACTGCGACAACCGGCACGGTTGTCATCAATGGTGTAGAAATCTCCAACACCAGCGGTCCGGCTGCGCAGTTCGACGGCGTGACCGTCGACGGCGGCGCTGATGTGACTATCGAGAACAGTGTTTTCCATGCAACCAGCACTGGTGTGGCTAACGGCGACCGCGGCATTTACCTGACGGTGAATGCAACCGGCGCTGTCAGCATCACGATGAACAGTTTTGGTGGCGCCGGTGGCGGTCATTACAACACCAATTTTGATCCGGCGATCAGGTCGGATGGCGCAGGCGTCGACCTGACCATCGATGACAATGTTTTCGGTCTGTCGCTGGGCTCGGCGATCAGGCTCGCGACCTATGATGAAGCAACAGGTTCGATCTCCGACAACTTGTTTACAAAGGTCGCCTATGGCCTGGTGATTGATGCGATTACCAACGGAACTGTTATTGACAGCATCAGCGGGAACGAATTCAGCAATGTTCTCGGTGAAATCAGCTTCACCAACGTTACCACCGATATCGACATTGACCTGAGTTCTG
Organism: Hoeflea sp. AS60; assembly: GCF_038900115.1. Taxonomy (NCBI): domain Bacteria; kingdom Pseudomonadati; phylum Pseudomonadota; class Alphaproteobacteria; order Hyphomicrobiales; family Rhizobiaceae; genus Hoeflea; species Hoeflea sp. AS60. The sequence continues at coordinate 5,501 of NZ_JBBMQP010000004.1, forward strand.
TGGCAACGAACAATTTCTCCAGCAATGGTGTTTTGAACATCTCGACTGGCAGTGGTGATGATGAAGTCACCGGTACAAGCGGCCAAGACAACATCAAGGGCAATGGTGGCGACGATACCTTCTTCGGCACGGGCGGCAATGACAGCTTTACCGGCGGCGAGACAGGTGAAACAGCAGGTATCGGCGATACGGTGGAGTATGCCGGCGACCGTGCCGGCTATGAGCTGACGCTGGTCACCGATGCCAATGGCTTTGTCGTTGACATCACCCAGGTAAAGGATGTGGCCCCGGCTGTTGACGGCGACACAGGAACCGACAGTCTGGCGGAAATCGAGATCGTCGGCTTTGGCGACTTCTCCATCAACCTGGCCCATGGCGTACAGCTGTTTGATGCCGGCGGCGTGCTGATTGCCTCTTTCGAGACAATCCAGGAAGCTGTCGACGCTTCGGCTGGCCGCTCCACCACGGACGATGTCATCCGGCTTGCGGAAGGCACCTACTCTGGCGATGTGCTCATCGGCCATTCGGTGACCATCGTCGGTCCGAATGACGGTGATCTGGCCAGCCTTACCCGGACCGGCGAAGCCGTTATCAGCGGTGAAATCACGGTCAACGGTGCGGCAATCGATGTCACACTCGATGGTGTGCGGCTGGAAAAACCTGCCGGTCAGCCCTCGCTGACGGTTGAAGGCGGCTCCAATGTCACGCTCGAGAACAGCGTGGTCTACCACCCGAACACGCCTTCAGGCGGAGTGGGGATTCTTGTCGACGCGGCGGCAACCGGCGCAGTCGACATCTCGAACAATGCCTTCGGCGGTGCCGGCTCAGGCCATTACGGCGTCAACTGGACCTTTGCGATCCAGTCCGATGCGTCGGGCCTTTCGGATCTTGTTATCTCGGGCAATGATTTCAACAGCGGCCACAGCGCCATCCATCTCGCTGTGTTTGATGCCGGCAATGCGCCCGACAACACACCGTGGACAGTCACCGACAACACCTTCTTCCGGGTGGTCAACGCGATCAAGATTGACGCGCTCGTTAACGGACCGGAACTGACCACGCTCGAAGACAACGTTTTCACCAATGTGATCACCGAGTTCAACTTCAGCGCTGTAACGTCCAACATCGTGTTCGATGCCGGGGGCAACCCGGATGCTGACGCAGCAACCAATACCGCATCGGGAAGTCCGATGAACATCGTCGGCGGCAGCGGCAACGACACGCTCACCGGCACCGGCGGCACGGACACCATAAATGGCGGGGCAGGAAATGATCGCCTGACCGGCGGCGGCGGCAATGACACCATCAAGGGTGACGCTGGCGATGACGCCATCGTCTGGAATGTCGGCGACGGTTCCGACAATGTTGATGGAGGCGCGGACAATGATACGCTCGAGGTCTCTGCGACAGCGGCAGGCCAGACCGTCACGCTGAACGCCGTTTCAGGAACGCCAGGCTTCACCGCCGCGTCGGGAACGGGCACGGTTTCCGTCCAGAACGTTGAAGAAGTCGAAATCGACTTCACCGCGGGAAGCGGCACACTCAACATCACCGGTGATTTCGCCACTTCCGGCGTCGCGGTCTCGACCATCAAGTTTGAAGGCGGGTCGGGCGATGACGTGGTCGATGGATCCAGCATGACCAGCACAGTCCCGGCATCGGACGTGCGTATTGTCGCGCACGGCCATGACGGCAACGACACGCTGCGCGGCGGAGTGGGTGACGACCAGCTTTACGGGGACGGCGACAACGACGTTCTCGCCGGCAATGACGGCGACGACCTGCTTGATGGCGGCGCCGGCAATGACCAGATTTCTGGCGGAGCAGGCAGTGACACCATGATCGGTGGCTCCGGCGACGATACCTTCTTCATCAATGGCGGCAACGACACCATCTTCGGCAACGGTTCGGACACGGGCGTTGCAGACAACGTCAACGCCGTTTCCAGCGAGAACGATACGGTCGTCATCTACGGTAACCAGAACGACTACGCGATTAGCCGTAACGGCAATGGCTCTTGGCAGGTCACCAAAGCTGGTTCGGGCGAAACCGATACGCTGAATGGTATTGAAGGCATCAACTTCAATGGCGGGGCCATCGAGCTCGACCTGACAGCCAATGTGCTGGTGTTTGATGCCAGCAACAATCTGGTCGGTACATTCGCGAGCATCGGCGCGGGCATCGCTGCGGCTGATGCGGGCTATACTGTGGAAGTGCACGAGGGGACCTACGTCGAGAACCTGACGATCGCCGAAGGGATCACTCTCAAGGGTGTCGGCAATGTTACTGTTGACGGCGCAGGCAGCATAGCACTGACGGTGAATGGTGGCGGCGCAGGCCAGACGCTGAGCATCGACAACATCGACTTCACCGGTGCGGGCAACCAGGTCATTCTGGTGAACTCGGCTGCCGTGTACGACAGCATCAGCCTGGAAGACGGCACGGTGACAGGCGGCAAGTACAACGGCCTGCACGTAAACAACGCCACTGGCGTGGCTGCGATCAGCCTCGACACAGTTGTCTTCACCGGCAACGCGACCACTGACTCGGGCGGTTCGGGCGAAGGTCCTGTCTCGTTCTACCTCTACAACGGCAATGTCACGCTGACCGGTGTGACTGTGGAGAACCCCGGTGCTGCTGCCGAGAACGGCATCCAGTTCCGCGGCGTCAATGCACCGTTCCAGCCGATGGGCACTGTTACGCTCGACGACGTGAACATCACCGGCACCTATTCCAAGGTCGGTATGGCAATTTACAATTTCGCCAACGCCAATGGTCTCAACATCATCGGTACCGGCCTGACGATCAACGTCACTGCCAAATGGCATGGCCTGAACATCGATGGCATCGACGGCAATCTGGATCTTTCCACCCTGCCGCTGAGCGTCACCAACAACTTCAGCACCAACGCTGACGACATCGCCATCCAGGGTCTGGGCGGCAACAACACCTTTGTCGGTGACGACAGCGATGATCTGCTGATCGGCGGCGCGGGCACCGATGTGCTGCGCGGCGGTGCCGGCAACGACTATCTGGTCGATGGCGGTGGAACCACCTTCGATGGCGGCTTGGGCGTCGACACGGTCGACCTTTCGGCTCTCACCGGCAAGGTCACGGTCGACCTCAATGATGGCGGCTCTGGTGGCGGCTATGCAGCCCATGGCGCAACCTTCACCGGCATCGAGAACCTGATCCTGAACGCAGCTGACGTCAGCGCTGGACCTGCCAGCCAGGTGATCGGCAACAGCTCCGACAACGTGATCGTCGGCTCGGGCCGGGATGACATCATCCAGGGCCGTGCAGGCAACGACACGATCTCGGGCAATGACGGCAATGACATCATCGACGGCGGCGCCGGCGCGGATGTGCTTTCGGGCGGTGCAGGCAACGACACGCTGCGGCTGTCGGTGGGCGGCGCAGCATCGCTGATCCACACGGTCAACCTGACCACCAACACGGTCTCGGGCGGCGAACTGGACGGCGACACGATCTCGGGCTTCGAGAACGTGACGGCGGCACACAATTCCACCGCTCACTTCACCGGCGACGCAAATGCCAACATCCTGACCGGCAGCAACAACGGCGACGAGTTGCGTGGCCTTGGCGGCGATGACACGCTGATCGGCGACCTTGGCTACAATGGCGGCACCGGCGACATCCTGGTTGGTGGAGCGGGCAATGACATGCTCAAGGGCGGTGGCGGCAGCGACACGCTGTACGGCAACGAGGAAAACATCGGGCTTGACGTCAACCGCCTGGCCCAGGCCGGCGAAAGCGACACCGCGCTATATGACGGTGTTGCGGGCAACTATAATGTCACCCGGGACACCAACGGCAACTGGCTGGTGGAAGACATCTCCGCTGGCAAGACCGACACGCTCTACGGCATCGAAGGCATCGACTTCGGCAGCAATGGCGTAGATCTCAACCTTCTTGCCAACGTCTTCGTGTTCGACGATTCCGGTAACCTGATCGGCACCTACGAGAAGATCCAGGAAGCGATTGACGCAGGCTCGACGATGGCCGGGTACACTGTCGAGGTGCATAAGGGCACCTATAACGAGAACATTACAATCGACAAATCGATCACTCTGATCTCGTCGGATGGCCGTGACGTGACCTTCATTGACGGTGTCAACAGCGGCTCCGAACTGGGCACGATAGAAGTCGATCCGAATGTCAACAATGTAACTATCGGTGGGATCGGGCACGGCTTCACGATCCGCGGGATCAATGGAAATGGCCCGATAGAGAAGGGCGCTGTCTACCTGCAGGGCGACCACACAGGTATCACCATCCAGGGCAACGATATCGTCGCACGTGGCGATGCGGGCCTGATGTCAGAATCTGCCGGTGCGGTGACCGATACGCTGATTGATGGCAATATCTTCTCGGGCCAGACATTCGAGGGGACGAATCCGTCCGGAGTTGGCTTCGGGACGCAGTTCGACGTGGGCAACAATGTGCCGCGGCAGCTGGTGGTGCTGGGCAATGGTGGCAGCGGGCCCTACACCTCGAACACGATTACCTTCTCCAACAATCTGGTGACCGGCACTGCCGGTGGTACCAGCTCGGATGATAGTGTGTCAGCGCAGGGCAATACGCTTGTTACAATCGATGCGGCGGATTCGGTGATCTCCAACAACACCTTCACCGGCTTTACGGATCGGTTTGGCACCGCGCTTCGGGCTCGTGGTCCGAACACTGATGTGACAGACAACACGCTTGATCATAGTCTGACCGGCGACAGCCGCGGGATGTTCATCGACAACAAGGGCGTTCCGGGAACCTACAGCGGCAACGTCTTGACCGGCGGCGCCGGAGGCGACGTGATCTTCGACATGACGCCTGGTGCGGATGTGCTCAACGGCAACGGCGGTAACGACATACTGATCGCAGGTGCCGGCGCTGATACCATCAACGGTGGCGATGGCGATGATGTCATCTACTGGAACACCGGCAATGGCGACGACAACGACGTTATCGACGGCGGCGACGACGCAACTGCGGCGGGAGATGTGCTGCGGGTCGTCAACGACAGCGGTGCACAGCAGACCATTACGCTCGATGCACCAGTCGCCGGTGGCTTCACGGTGAATGACGGATTTGATACCGCCACTGTCCAGAACGTCGAGGAGGTTGAACTTACGCTGTCGGCCTTTGGCGATACGGTCACGGTAACCGGCGACTTTGTGGCCTCCGGTGTGAACACCTCCACGATCCATATCGAGGGCGGTGTCGGTAACGACGTTGTCAATGGCTCAGGGATGACGGACACGGACCCCGATTCGAAGGTCGGTATCGACTTCAACGGCAATGGTGGGAACGACACCTTCACCTCCGGTGTCGGTAATGACACCTTCGACGGCGGCGCCGACATCGACACATACGTGGCAACCGGCGCGGCTTCGGGCTACACCATCTCGGTCGCCGCGGACGGAACGGTTACGATCACAGATCTGTTCAGTGGCGCGGTCGATACGGCCAATGCCAATGTCGAGTTCCTGGATATTGGCGGTCAGATCTTCGACATGAATGCTGATGTCTTCGTGCTCAATGCCGACGGCTATCTGGTCGGTACCTACGACAAGATCCAGGACGCGATCGATGCGGGTTCCACGCTTGACGGTTATACGGTCGAGGTCCACGAGGGCACTTACGACGAGAACGTGTCTGTCACCAAGGCGCTTTCCTTCGTCGGTGTCGGTGACGTATCTATCGACCCGACCTCGGGCAACGCCGTAAGTCTTGCCGGTGATCTGGGTGGTGGCAATGTGGCCATCGACAATATCGATCTCATCGGCGGTATTAACGGCGTTTATGTTGAAACCACGGCCAATGCCGGCAAACTGACGATTTCGAACAGCGAGATCAGCGGCAACTCCCAGCACGGCGTCTATCTGGTCGGCGATGATCCGGACAATGACGGCAATGGGCCGATCGTCGCCGGAATCACGGAATTGGAGATTGTCGATACCGACTTCGCCAACAACGGTTTCCAGACCAACTACAATGGCACCAGCCACGTCAAACTGTTCGGCTACCAGGGCGATGCTTCGTTCCAGGGCGTGACCTTTGTGGGTGCGACAGCTGCCACTGCACAGAACGACCGGCCTGACTTTGCCGTCGATATTACCGGCTATGTGAACAATGGAAGCGGCAACCCGGGCATACCGTATGTTGCACCGAATATCGGTACGGTCATCTTCAACGACGTTGAAGTGACGGGCGCTTACCACAAGAACCCGATCGCGATCTTCAACTTTGGCGAGATCAATGGTCTTTCGATCACCGGAACCGGCCTTGATCTCTCGGGCGCCGAAAGCAATTGGGGTCCGCTGTTCAATATTGACGGCGTGTCGGATGACACCATTGATGCGTCAGGTTTTGTGATCACGCTGCCGACCAGCGGCATCGTCACCGAGATCCAGGGCGACAAGCCAGGCCAGACGGCTGTTGACCAGGAGATCACGGGAACGGACTACAACGACCGGATCATCGGCAAGGGCGGCAACGATATCCTGCACGGTGGCGACGGCGATGATGAGCTTTATGGCGCTGACAAGCCGGGTCAGCCACTCGAGAACGAGGTCGGCAACGACACGCTCTACGGCGATGACGGCGACGATCGGCTGTTTGGCGGCGCGGGCGATGACACGCTCGTTGGCGGCAAGGACGACGACCTGCTCGACGGTGGTGAAGGCGACGATACCTATCTCGTGAAAACAACGAGCCATGGTTACGACACCTATCAGGACAGCGGTGCAGGTGGAACGGACCGTATTCTCGCGGACGGCAACAACACCCGGATCGGCCTGGCTGGGAACTTCTCCCAGGCCTCTTCCGGCATCGAGGAAATCAGCCGCAACGGACACAGCAGTGTGGTTGTTATCGGCGACAGCGGTGACAACACGCTGAACTTCTCCGGCATTGCCATGGACGTCGACGCCATTGATGGTGGAGACGGCGCGGACACGATCACCGGCACTTCGGCCGCCGATACGATCATCGGCGGCAAGGGAAATGACACCCTTGATGGCGGCGACAGCGGCGATACCTACGAAGTGTTCAGCACCGGCCACGGCTTCGACACCTATCAGGACAGCGGAGCCAGCGGCACCGACCGGATTGTTGCGACAAGCAACAACACCCAGATCGGCGTTGCAGGCGATTTCTCGAAAAACACATCGGGCATCGAGGAAATCACCGCAAATGGTCACAGCCAGGTTCGGGTTTCGGGCGACAGCGGTGACAATGTGCTCAATTTTGCGGGCATGACCCTCACGGACGTTGCCATTGTCGGCGGCGGCGGCAATGACACCATCACCGGCACCGACGGTGATGACACCATCAGTGGCGGCACCGGCAACGACACGATCACCGGCGGCAAGGGAAATGACACGCTTGACGGCGGCCATGGCAGCGACACCTACATGGTGCGTACCACCAGCCACGGCTTTGACACCTATCGGGACAGCGGCAATACCGGCACCGACCGCATTCTTGCTGCCGATAGCAACACCCGCATAGGCCTGGCTGGCAACTTCTCAAAGAATACCTCCGGCATCGAAGTCATCGACAGCAACGGGCACAGCAGTGTCGTGGTCTTTGGTGATGGCAATAACAACACGCTCGATTTCTCCGGGATGAGTGTCAACGTGGCCGCAATAAATGGCGGTTCAGGCGAAGACACGATCACCGGAACCTCTGCTGCGGATACGATCATCGGCGACCGGGACAACGACGTTCTGGATGGTGCAGGGGGTGGCGATACCTACGAGGTGAAGGGAACCAATCACGGCTTTGATACCTACCAGGACAGCGGCACATCGGGCGTCGATACCATCGTTGCGACAAGCGACGGGACACGGATCGGCCTGACCGGCAATTTCGGTGGTTCTGCTTCCAGCAACATAGAAGTCATCGACAATGGTGGTCATTCCAACGTCTGGGTATCAGGCGACAACGGTGACAATACCTTCGACTTCACCGGCATGACGGTCAATGTCGACCGGATTGAAGGCGAGGCTGGCAACGATATCATTACCGGAACAACCGCGGCAGATAAGATTGGCGGCGGAACCGGAGAAGACCAGCTCTTCGGCGGAGACAATGACGATACGCTTAGCGGCGGTGCGGACAACGACCAGCTCTTTGGCGGTTCGGGCTTCGATACGGCTGTCTATGACGACGGCGTCGCGAACTACGACGTTCAGGTCACCCGGGATGCCAACGGCTTTGTCACCGGCTTCTCCAGCGTTACCGAGACCACTGTGTTTGGCTTCAATGAGGGGACAGACACGCTGACCAGCATCGAGGCGCTTGAATTCAGCGACATCACCCTCGATCTGAGCGACAAGGTGCAGCTGTTTGATGGCTCCGACAACCTGATCGGCACGTTCGACACGCTGGACGCGGCAGCCGCTGCGGCAACGAGCGGTCAGACAATCCGTCTGTCGGCTGGCACTTATCAGCTTTCCGATACGCTGGTCATCGACCAGTCCATCTCTATTGTTGGCGCAGGTGAAGGCAGCGTTACGGTCGAAACGTCGGCTGACAACTACGGGATTCACGTGACGGCCAGTGATGTCACCATCAGCGGCCTCACGCTCGATGCATCCAACAGCTCGGTTTACGGCATCAAGGTCAATCCGGCGACCTCGGGCGGCTCCCTCACGGACTTCACCCTGCAGGATGTGACAGTCCAGGGTGCAGGCCGCTCCGAGATCGACCTCAACGGCGTCGACAATTCGAGCCTGACCAACGTCACTGCCGATGGCATGGGAACGGCCGGCGTCGGCATTGCGCTCACCGACAGCACCGGCATCGAGTTGACCGACATCACCACAACCGGAAACGACTGGGGCTCCATTGGCCTCTATTCGAAGGGTCAGTACTATCCCGTCGCCGGTACCAACGGCATCAGCTTCAATGGCGACTACACCCATAGCGAGGCGACCGGGATCTACGCCGATGAATCGGTTTATCTCGGCAACGAGACGTTTGTGACCAATATCGACTTCAGCGGCATTTTCGCGAGCGGCGATGTCTATGTGGTGCAGAACGACACGTTCCGCGGCGGAGAAAGCACGAATTTCACGTTCTTCTTCGAGACCCAGCCGGAGGCCGTTGCCTTTGCCCTTGGCCTGCAGGCCGGCGGCAACACCGACTCCGTCATCACAGGTCCGTTCGACGCGGGATTGCCCATCGATGCCGATCTCGGAACGCCGCTTCCCGGCGGCGCCACATTCATCGTGGCCGACGGGATGTCGATCCAGGAAGCAATCGATCACGCACAGGACGGGGACACGATCATCGTCCAGGCCGGCACGTTCACCGAGAATCTGACCATCGACAAGGACGTCACCATTACCGGCGCAAACAGCGGTGTCGCCGGTGACGGCGCGCGCGGCGCGGAGAGCTCTCTCGTCGGCGGGATTATCATCCTTGCGGACGGCGTGACCCTTGATGGTCTGCAAATCGTGGACGGCGCGAAGGTATCGTCTGCCTTCGAGTTTGCCGGCATCCATGTTCAGGCCGATAATGTCAGCCTGACCAATATGCTGATCGAGCGGACAGGCGGATTTGACGGCTATCGCGGTATCGTGACATCGGTCGGCGATGCTCAGGGTCTTGTTGTTTCGGGTTCGAAGATCACCGGTTTTGCCACTGGCATCTACGTCAATCCGGGTTCGGATGCGACGATCACCGGCAACGTTCTGGAAGCCAACAATGTCGGCCTTTCCAATGACGGTCCGGATGCTTCGGATATTTCCGGCAACAGCTTCGTCAACAACGTTCTCGAGCAGATCGGCGTCGGTGTCACGAACCCTGGCGCGACCAATGTTGGCGATATCGTCGGCGCCAACAGCTTCACGGGCAGTGCACCGGAAGTCTCGATCTATGGCCTCGACAATACGGGCCAGAACATCGAAGGCACGACGCATGATGACATTGTGTTTGGTGGAAGTGGCAATGACACCCTGCGCGGTCGCGGCGGAAATGACGAAATTCATGGCGGCGACGGTGACGACAACATTAATGGAAATTCCAATGTTGACGTGCTGTATGGTGATGCGGGCGATGACACGATCAATGGCGGTGGCGGCAACGACACCATAACCGGCGGTACTGGCGCTGACTTCATCCTCGGCGGCGGCGGCAACGATACAGTGATCTGGAGCGTTGGCGACGGGGCAGACGAGATCGACGGACAGGGCAATGGCGCTGCCGGAGATATGCTGATTGTCAAGAGCACCGGTGCGGGTCAGACCATCACGCTTGACGCCACCGCCGGAGACGGCGGCAATGGCTTCACGGTCTCCACAAACGACGGCAGCGGTGATGTCGTCGATGTCGACCGGATCGAGGAAGTGACCGTCGACTTCTCGGCGGGCGCAGGAACCCTGAAACTCGTCGGAGACTTCGCGGCCTCAGGCATCGCCGTCAACACGATCCACATCATCGGCGGTTCCGGTGACGATACGGTCGATGCGTCGGAGATGGTTTTCGGCACCGATGATTCCAAGATCGGTATCAAATTCGAAGGCGGTGGCGGCAACGACACATTCATCGTTGGCGGCAACGAGGCAGCCTATACCCAGACCTTGAACCCGAACGGCTCGATCACGCTTTCGGGACCTGGCGGAACCTATGTTGTCTCGGGCAGCGTGGAGACCATCCAGTTCGATGATAATTCGGTCACTGTCGAACCAATCTGGGTCATAGACGGTACAACAGGTGACATTTCCCAATTTGCGGACCTTGCCAGCGCCATTGCGGATGGTACGACGACAGATGGCGACACGGTGCGGATTGCAGCCGGCGAGTACTCGCTGACAAACGTGCTCAACATCTCAAAATCGTTGACGATCATCGGTGCCGGTGAAGGCGATGTGCTCATCCACAGCGCCACCGGAAACGGGTACGGCATCAACGTGACAGCTGATGACGTTCGCATCAGTGACCTGACATTCGATGCATCGGGAACGACCAGCTACGGCATCAAGGTCGCTCCAGGCGGTGCTCCTGAGAGTTCGCTAACCGGCTTCCAGCTGGAAAATGTGACGGTTCAGGGCGCGGGCCGTTCTGAAATCGATCTGAACGGGGTTGATGGCGCCAAGCTCATCAATGTGACGGCTGATGGCATGGACACGGCCGGTGTCGGAATTGCCATGTCGGACTCTACCGGCATCGAACTGACTGACATCAGCACCACTGGTAACAACTGGGGTTCGGTGGCTCTCTATTCAGCTGGCCGCAGCTACGAGCCGGGCACCAATGATATCAGCTTCAAGGGCAGCTACAGCCACGACGAGCCGATCGGTATTTATGCTGAAGAGGAGCCTCTTCTCGGCGCCGAGACTTTCGTGGCAAATGTCGACTTCGGCGGGATTTTCCCGGGTGGTGTCTACGCGGTGCAGAATGACGAGCATCGCAGCAGCGGAGAAGACTTCACCTTCTTCTTTGGGTCTGAATCCGACGCTGTGGATTTTGCACTGGGCCTGCAGGCGCTGAACGGCGGTAACACCGCTTCGGTTATCACAGGTCCGAATGGCCCCGACGATGTCGATGCCGAGCTGGGTTCGACCTTCATCGTGGTTGAAGGCATGTCGATCCAGGCAGCGATCAACAACGCATCGGACGGCGATACCATCATGGTCCGGGCGGGCACCTACAATGAAAGCCTGCTCATCGACAAAGCGGTCACCCTGATGTCAGCCGATGGCCCCGGCACCGCGGTGATCGAAGGATCGCTGCTGTCGGATCTCGGTGTGCCCCCGGGCATGGGGCTCGACGAATTCTTCGAGGCAAACCACCCTGCCTACTCGGCCAGCAACGGGATTACGATCGGTTCGGACGACGTCACGCTCAATGGCTTCACCGTCACCGGCTTCTCGGTTGGTGTTAACCTCGGGTCCTCCGATGGCGTGTCGATCACCAACAACGTCTTCACCGACAATGTGACCGGCGTCCGCAAGGGAACGGCAGCCGACGTGACCGATGTCACCATCAGCGGCAATACCTTCACCAACGGCATCCACGGACTGAATATCTATGCCGCATCCAATGGTGACGGCGCCTTCGACGGCGTGAAAATAAACAACAACGCCTTCTCCGACATGTCGGAAAAGGGGATGTACTTCGAGCAGCTGTCTAATGCGGCGCTGGCCGGGAACACGTTCGACGGTGTCGGCAATTATGGCCGCGTCTCGCCGCCATTCGGCGGAACCGATGGCGAGTTCGGACAGGCGATCGACATCAACCTGAAATACGAGACCTACGAGAATGTTAAGTTCGTGGACACGATCATAACAAACTCAGGTAATTCCGATCTCAACGGCGCTGGTGCATCCGGCCAGTTCGGTGCAGCCATAGGTGTCAAAATCCGCGACGACGGAACTACCTACGGCGCAAATCCGGCCTCGTTTAACGGCGAGATCGAATTCCAGGGCGGCAGTATCGATGGCACCAGCACCGGTTTCCGTATTGGTGAACCGGGCAAGGACAACAATGGTCCGCACGTGCTGATCGACAGCGTTCTCATTCAGAATGCGTCGGTGACCGATGTTGAAAATGCCACAGACCCGGCAACCGGCGGCGTGGTGACGGTCAATATGGACCCGATGCAGGGAACATTTGATGGTTCCTTGTCTCAGGCGGAACTGGTGATCAATGGTTCGGACAACAACGACACCATCATCGGCGGGGAAGCCGGTGACACGATGACGGGCGGCCTGGGCGACGACATCTATGTCGTCGATGGCAGCGACACGGTCGTCGAGGCGGCTGGCCAAGGCACGGATGAAATCCGGACCAGCGAGAGCTACACGCTGGGCGACAATGTCGAGAACCTGACGCTGCTCGATCTGGCGTCCAACACGGAGGACTTTGAGGACTTCGATCTCGGCGCTATCCAGGATGGCGAGAACGGCTGGAGAAGTGCCGGCACAACGCGCGACCAGAGCGTCGTGAGCGATGGCGGCGACCAGGCTTACCGGGTCTCTTCCGATCCCCATTCAGGCGACTTCGGCGGGCCATACACCCCGGAACTTGCCATCGCTGCGGGAGAAAGCTCCACCACGGCCGGGGCAGATTCGATCCAGGCGAAGTTCACCTTCAAGGCGGTCGATCCCAACCCTGCCGACAATTCGACACTGGAGGTCGATTTCGCAGTCGCAGGACAGAATGACCGCAACAACTACATGCGGATCGAGAACACCGGAGCCGGTATCCGCATCGCGGTTGCGCTTCCGCTCCTTGACGGGAACTGGGATACCGGTTCAAGTCTCAACGACTTTGATGCCTTCACCGGCAACAAGACGCTCATCGAAGGGGTGGATCCGACGGTCCAGCACACCATGACGATGGTTCTCAACCACGTTGATGGTCAGGACAATGATGTGATCAGCTACTACCTGGATGATCAGTTCATCGGTCAGTCCACGTCGTTCGAGAACTATCGGGATACCTTCCCTGGCTCCCATGAGTATCATGCCGAAGCCAACCAGACGGCCGGCCTGTTGTTCCGGACCTCTGCATCGGACGCGCCCACGGACGGGCCCGGCGGTGTCAACGAAGGCTTCATTTTCGATGACATTACCTACTCGACCTTCGACAAGGATGGTCCTGACGGCACCGGCAACGAGCTTGGCAACACAATCACCGGCAACAGCGGCGACAACACGCTGCTGGGTCTTGGCGGCGAGGACCTGCTGTTTGGCGGGTTCGGTGACGACATCCTCAATGGCGGTGAGGGCAACGACATCCTCAATGGCGGTCTTGGTCATGACGAGCTGACCGGTGGTCTCGGTGGCGACACCTTCGTCTTCGACGCGGAGGCCTTGTCCAACGCCATGGGCGCTGACGGCATTCTTGATATGATCGCTGATTACAACTTTGCGGATGGCGATGTTGTAGATCTCTCGGCGCTCCTCGGCTCCGAAGATGTCACTGATACCAATGCCAACGACTATGTCAGGATGGATGGGAAATTCCTGACGGTTGACGTTGATGGCACCACCGGCGGAGAGAATTTCGTCCAGATTGCCGAGTTCTCGGTCGCTCCGGGTGCGGAAGCACTCAAGATCCTGGTTGATGATGATACACACACAGTGACCATCTGATCCGACTCTGCCGGCCTTCAACCTCAGCGGGTTGATGGCCGGGCTTACACAGCGGATTTCAAAATGCTACAGCGTCACGTCATGATTGATGTGGCGCTGTAGTGCTATCATCGAGGTTGTTCGGGGGAAGTGCGTTGTTTCGGGGTTTGACAGCAAGAGAGATTGACGGTGACGGGATGGCGGCGGCCGCAGGGGCGTGGCCGGCGCGTGCCCTGCGTGCGCTCTTCCTGATGGCGTGCGTTGGACTGGCCGGGTGTCAGTCATCGAAGATGGGGGATGCGCTGGACACAGCGGGTTCCAACATCTCTGCGCTCGGCAACTCGACCTATGGCAGCGGGCCGGTGACGGTGACCATGCTGCTGCCGACGGATGCCGGGCTGAGGAAGAAAGCCGCCGACATCGCCGATGGTGCCAAGCTGGCACTCGATGACCTGGGCGCAGGGCAGCTCACAATTGATTTTCAGGCCTTCAGCTCGACCTCCGGGCAGGCCGCCAGCAAGGTTCAGGCCGCCACCGCCTCGGGTTCCAAGCTGATCATCGGGCCAGCGACAAACGGCGAAGTGTCGAGCATCATTTCAGGAACCAGCCAGCCGCGGCCGCCGATACTGGCGCTGGTGGCGAACAATTCGGCCGGCGGCAGCAACATCTGGCCGCTTTACGGTGATGCCATCGACAGCGCGCTCGAGGGTGTGGGTGTCGCGGTTGCGGCGAAGCAGAAGAACATCGTCGTGGTGCATGAAGCAGGCTTTCCGGCTGAAAACCTGCTGCGGCTGCGCGAGGGCATAAAGCTCAAGGGCGGCAACACCATCGGCTTCGTGCCCTATCCGGTCAGCGGCATCAATCTGCAGGCGGCCTTCGCCAAGGGCAAGGTGGTCTTCTCCAAGGCCAACACGATCGTGCTCCTGGGCGGCGGTGAAGCCATCGGTCAGGTGATCGACATTCTGGCGGCGGGCGAGTTTGGGCAATCGATCGCCACGGCAATCGCCACCTCGCTGATCCCGGAAGAGATCTACAAGCGGCCATCGGCGCAGGGGCTGATGGTGGCGATCCCTTCGACATCAAGCGTCGGCGTGATTTCCGACCGCTTCAAAGCCAAGTTTGGCCGCAGCCCCAGCTATGACGCGGCGATCGGCTATGATTCGATCGCCATTGCAGCGGGGCTGGTGCGCTCCGGTGGACCGGATGCGATCACGGTGGCAAACCTCACTTCAAGCCAGGGGTTTCGCGCAGCGACCGGACTGTTCCGGTTCCGCGCCGATGGCCGGATCGAGCGGCGCATGATTGTTCACCGCATCGAGAACGGAAGCCTGACCGTCATTCAGGAAGAGGGCGACGGCTTCTAGAATCTGGCTTTGCTAAGTTTTTCTGGTCCTCAGACGCTGGTTTTTGGCGGGCGGCGGTGATCTTTTCCTGACATGCACGCTAGCCGTGGACCGGTAATTGACCTCGCCAGAGGATTGCGCAGACTAGCGCTCAACACAGAATCAGGGTCGGGGAACCGTAAATGAGCATGAACATGACGGACGTTGACGACGCGCGCGGCCGCGGCGCGCTGCTCTGGCTCTATCCGGTTCTGATCGTTTTCGCGCTGGTTCTGTTTGCCCTGCAAACCTTGCCCCTGGTGCTGCCCATCGGGCCGATGAACTGGGACGTTCTGATCTATTACGATGCGATTGGCCGTATTGCGCAAGGCCAGTGGCCGTCCGTCGATTTCTTTGCGCCCGTCGGCCCGCTCGAGTATTTTCTGGCGGCGTTTTCCAACTGGTTGTTTCCCAACGCGCAACCGGTGCTTCTGACCCAGTGGATCTGGCTGCCGATCACGGTGCCGGTGATGGCGCTGATCCTGTGGGACACGGCGCACGGCGGCCGTGGCAGGCTGGCGTTCTGGCTGCTGCTGCCGTGGATGCTGTTTACGCTGCTGCCCTATAATGTGGTCGGTTTCTATCCCTATCCGGGGACTGATGCCTTCGGGATCTACAACCGGCACGGGGCGCATCTGATCTACCTGCTGGCCGTCACCGTGCTGTTCGTACGCGGGCCGGTGATACAGACGGTGCTGCTGTGCGTGCTGGTGCTGGCGCTGGCTTTCTGCAAGATCACGGCGTTTCTGGCTGCCGGGCCTATCCTGCTGTTTGGTCTGGTGCTTGGCCGGATCCGGCTGATAACCGCGATCATCACGGCGCTGGTCTGCGTCGGCGCGACCGGGATTGCGGAACTTACGACCGGGATGGTGGTGCCTTACGTGCAGGACATCATTGTGCTGGCATCAGATAACAGCGGTGCCTTGCTGCCGCGGTTCCTGACGGCGGCGTCGCTGCACTTCAACGTGCTTGGTGCAGGCGGTGTGTTGGCGATTGTCCTGCTGGTGGCAGCGATTTCCGGCCATTCCGCAGCCGGTGGCCGGACGGAAGGCAACCGGATTGCCCGGATGATCGATGCGGACTGGTTCTGGGTCGGTCTGCTTTTGCTGTGCGGACTTTTCTACGAGACGCAGAACACCGGCAGCCAGGCGTTCCTCCTGGTCTGGCCGGCGCTTCTGGTGATCTTGTCACGACCGAAGGCGGCTTATGGGCGTTACGGCGCAGCGATCCTTGTGCTGATAGGGTTCACTGTCGTGCCAAATGTCAGCACTGTGCTGCACAAGGCGGCGCGGGCGATGGCCACGGCGCCGGGATATATCGAGCTCGATGCGCCTGATCTGGGGCCCTTGGGGCGGTTTTCGGCCAAGGATGTCTTCGTCGAACAGGCGGAGCGGATGCGTGGCATCTATATCGCCGACAGGGACACCTATCAGGCGATTGCCGAAACCGAAGCACTGCCGTCATTCCTGCTGTTTTCAGATCCGGACTACCAGTACCTTCTGTTGAAGGAAATGCAGGCGGTGACCGTTGCCATCAAGCGGCTGGAGCGGAAGAACCGCCGGCGGTTCGAACGGGTTTTCGATCTCGATTTCGCCAATCCGTTTCCCTACATTCTCAACAAGAAGGGCGCGGAATATGTTGCCATCGGCGCGGATCCTAGCAGGGCGCTTCCCGCGCTTGACGCCAAGACGCGCGATGCGGTGGCGCAGACCGATCTGGTGCTGATGCCGACATGTCCGGTTCACCATGCGCGAAAGGAATTGCTGGAGCATTATGCCTCGGCCCTGACAGAGCATGAGCTGATTACGCTGACGCCCTGCTACGACGCTTTCATTCTGCCCGTCACTCCGTGAGGGGCATGGGTTGTGCGTAACCATTTGGGTGCGGCATTTGTGATCTTGACGGTTACAGCATGGCGCATGACAGTGCGGGTCTGAAACCAATCCAAACGTTCGGAGTATGTGATGGTCATCGATCCGCCCTATCTGATTTTTCTTGGCGATGTGCCTGACGCGCTTGCGGCCAAAACAGGCCTCGGGATCGTGGACTGGCGGCCCGAGTGGTGTGTCGGCCAGTTGCGCCTTGATGGCTGCCAGGCGGACGCGAACATCCCCGATCTGACAATTGAAGCTGCGGCGTCACAGGGTGTAAAAACCATGGTGGTTGGTGCGGTGAATGCCGGCGGTGTGCTGCCGCAGCACTGGATCGCGTCGATCGTCGCAGCGCTTGAAGCGGGGCTTGATGTGGCAACAGGCCTGCACACGCGGCTGGCCTCGATCCCGGCGATCCGTGACGCGGCCGTGAAGAGCGGAGCAAAGTTGCATGATGTCCGCTTTTCAGACCAACGCTTTGAGACGGGCAAGGGGACCAAGCGTCCGGGCTTGCGCTGCCTGACCGTTGGGACGGATTGTTCGGTGGGCAAGAAATACACGGCGCTGGCGCTTGAACGCGAAATGCGGGCGCGTGGAATGGATGCAGATTTTCGCGCCACCGGGCAGACCGGCGTGTTCATCTCAGGCCGCGGGGCCGCTATTGATGCCGTCGTCGCCGATTTCATTTCGGGCGCTGTCGAATGGATCGCGCCGGCGGCTGAACCCGATCATTGGGATCTGGTCGAGGGGCAGGGGTCGTTGTTCCACCCGAGTTTCGCCGGGGTGTCGATGGGTCTGCTGCACGGGTCGCAACCCGATGCCTTTGTGGTCTGCCACGAGCCGACGCGTACGACCATGCGCGGGGTCAAACATGGCCTGCCAAGCATTCGCGAAGTTATCAACATGACGATTGCCTGCGGACGGCTGACCAATCCGGCCATTACCTGTACGGGGATCGCGGTCAATACACAGAAACTGGGCGAAGCCGAAGCCAGGGCTTTGCTGGAAGGACTGGAGAAAGACTACGGCGTGCCGGCAACGGATCCGATCCGTTTTGGTGTATCCGCTCTGGTTGACCGGCTGGCAACGATCACCTCAAAAGCGTGAGGATGAGCGAAAGTAGTACTTGCAACGGCGGCAAAGGCGCATAAGGTAAACGAGCGTTCATTTAATTGATGGGCGCTTTGGGAAACGGCAGCTGAGAGGACGGCTGCCGGATCCGACAAGAAGACAGAAGTCGGCTTTGGCCGGTGGAAGTGTGGCCAACGGGAATGGCCAAATGCATGGGGTGAGAGCCATGCTTCCGGACAAGGCTGAAAGCCGTCCGGACAGGGAGGAGAGTGGAGGAATGGAAGCCACAGGCGTGACCGCCGGCGGCAAGCCGGTTACGTTTCCGCAGTATTTGCTGCTGAACGCCAAGCGTTTTTCAGCGCGGCCTGCGATGCGGATCAAGGATTACGGTATCTGGCAGACATGGACCTGGTCGGAGCAACGCGACGAAATTCGCGATTTTGCTCTTGGCTTGAAGGCCATGGGGCTTGCTGAAGGCGAGCGTATCGCCATTGTCGGATCCAATCGCCCGCGGCTCTACTGGGCGTTCTGCGCAGCTCAATCGCTCAAGGCTATTCCGGTGCCCGTCTATGCGGATTCCGTGGCGGAAGAGATGGCCTATGTGCTGCACAATGCGGGCGTGCGTTTCGCCGTTGTTCAGGACCAGGAGCAGGTGGACAAGGTCCAGTCTGTTCTGGACGAGATCCCTGCGCTGACCGACATCATTTTCGATGAGCCACGCGGATTGCGCGACTATGAGCGCACGCATCTGCACGATTTCGCCGCGATCCAGGAAAAGGGCCGGAAAGCTGCTGCGGCCGACCCGTCGGCTGTGCCTGACTGGGAAGCCGGGATCTGGGCTTCGACCGGTAACGAGATTTCGGCCATTCTTTACACGTCCGGCACCACTGGCCGGTCCAAGGGCGTGATGCTGACGGCATCGGCTTCGGTGAAGGCTGCTCAAGACACAGCCAAGTTCGATCACATGAGCGAGCAGGACGAGGTTCTTGCCTATCTGCCGCTGGCGTGGGTCGGCGACCACTATCTCAATTATGCGCAAGGTTATGTTGTCGGGTTGTGCATGAGCTGTCCCGAAAGCACGGAAACGGTGGCGCAGAACCTGCGCGAAATCGGTCCGACTTTCTATTTCGCTCCGCCGCGGGTTTTTGAAGGCCTGCTGACCAGCGTGATGATCCGAATGGAGGATGCGAGCAAGCCGAAGAAGTGGTTGTTTGACCATTATCTCGGCGTTGCGAAGGCTTACGGCGAAAAGATCCTGGAAGGCCGTCCGGTTCCGTTGTCGGGGCGGATTTCCTACTGGATCGGCGACAAGCTGATCTACGGTCCGCTCAGAAACGTTCTCGGGTTCACGCGCATCCGCACGGCCTATACCGCTGGCGAGGCGATCGGGCCGGACCTGTTTTCATTCTTCCGCTCGCTCGGCATCAATCTCAAGCAGCTATACGGCCAGACAGAGGCGTTCCTCTACGTGACCTGCCAGAAGGATGGGGAAGTGCGCCCCGACACCGTTGGTCCTGCAGCTCCCGATGTGGAGATCCGGATTGCCGACAATGGCGAGGTCCAGTTCAAGTCCCCCGGCATGTTTGCCGGCTATTACGGCGACGAGGAGAAGACCAGGGAAGCGATGACACCGGACGGCTGGGTGATGACCGGCGACGCAGGCATCTTTGATGCCAAGGGGCATCTCAAGATCATCGACCGGGCAAAGGATGTCGGCAAGCTGACGACCGGTGCGCTCTACGCGCCGAAATATATCGAGAACAAGCTCAAGTTCTTCCCCAACATCAAGGAAGTGGTGGCCTTTGGCGACGGGCGGGATTTTGTTGCGGTGTTTCTCAACATCGATCTGACAGCGGTCGGCAACTGGGCCGAACGCAACAACATCTCCTACGGCTCCTATCAGGAACTAGCGGGCCTGCCGCAGGTCTACGAGATGATGACCGGTCATATCAACCAGGTGAACCGGGATCTGGCCGCAGAGCCGATGATGGCCGGCGCGCAGATCAAGCGCTTTTTGGTCTTGCACAAGGAACTCGACGCCGATGATGGCGAACTGACCCGGACCCAAAAGGTGCGACGGGGCTTCCTTGCGGAGCGCTACGGTCCGCTGATCGAGGCGCTCTACGACGGATCGGCAGAGAAATTCATCGAGACGGAGATGACCTTCGAGGATGGCCGCAAGGGCGCTATCCGCGCCACGGTGAAGGTGGCCGATGCGGAAACCTATCCCACCTCAGATGCAATGCCGGAGGCTGCCGAATGAATGCGCGAATTCAACGTGTCGAGCTTCATGCACAGGATGATGGTCTCACGCCCGGCGACGTGATGCTGAAGATCGAAAACGTGTCACTGTCGTTTGGCGGCGTGAAGGCGATCTCCGACATTTCCTTCGATATCCGCAAGGGCGAAATTCGCGCCATCATTGGTCCGAACGGCGCCGGCAAGACATCGATGCTCAACGTGATCAACGGCTTTTATCATCCGCAGGAAGGTGTCATCACGTTTCGCGGTGAGGCCCGTTCGCGCATGCAGCCCTATGAGGCTGCCGCCTCGGGCATTGCCCGCACGTTCCAGAATGTGGCGCTTTTCAAGGGCATGTCGACGCTCGACAACATCATGTCGGGCCGGACCCTGAAGATGCACAAGAACTTCTTCTGGCAGGTTCTCAATGTCGGGCCTGCGCGCAACGAGGAAATCGAGCACCGGTTGAAAGTCGAGGAAATTATCGATTTTCTCGAAATCCAGCACATCCGCAAGACCCCGGTCGGCAAGTTGCCTTACGGGCTGCAGAAGCGGGTTGAGCTTGGCCGGGCCTTGGCGATGGAGCCGGATCTTCTTCTGCTCGATGAGCCGATGGCTGGCATGAATTTGGAAGAAAAAGAAGACATGAGCCGGTTCATTCTGGATGTGAACAGCCAGATGGGCACGACCATTGCGCTGATCGAGCACGACATGGGCGTGGTGATGGATATTTCCGACCGCGTCGTGGTGCTCGATTATGGCCGCAAGATCGGCGACGGGCCGCCTGAAGAGGTGAAGAACAACCAGGACGTCATCGACGCCTATCTGGGAGTGTCGCACTGATGGACATCTTGTATGCAATTCTTATTGATCCGTTTGTCCAGATGGCCGACCTGCCCGACTTCTTCCTGCAGGTTCTGTGGGAAGGGTTTGTCGCAGGCGTGCTTTACGCGCTGATCGCGCTTGGTTTCGTGCTGATCTACAAGGCTTCGGGCGTTTTCAACTTTGCCCAAGGCATCATGGTTGTGTTTGCCGGCCTGACGCTTGTCGGCCTGCACGAAAAGGGCGTTCCGGCCTACCTGGCGCTGATCCTGACCATCGGGGTGATGGGACTTCTGGCGCTCGCGGTCGAACGTTTCGTGATGCGGCCGCTGGTCAACCAGCCTGACATCATTCTTCTGATGTCGACCATCGGTCTGACCTACTTTCTGGTGGGATTCGGAGAGTTCGTCTTTGGCGGCGAACCCAAGCAGATGATCACCAGCGAGTTGGGTTTGCCAACGGGATCGACGGCCTTTGAAATTGGTGATGGCGGTCTCCTGATCCTGCAGCATATCGACATTGCGGCTGCAGTGATCGCGCTGATCATGGTTGGCGCGCTGGCGGTTTTCTTCAACAAGACCAGGATTGGCCGCGCGCTGCGCGCAGTGGCGGATGATCATCAGGCCGCTTTGTCGGTCGGGATTTCGCTCAACCAGATCTGGGCGATCGTCTGGTTCGCAGCCGGTATCGTCGCGCTGACGACAGGCATCATGTGGGGTGCACGTTCGGATGTGTCCTTTGCGCTCGAGATCATCGCCTTCAAGGCTCTGCCGGTGCTGATCCTAGGCGGTTTCACCTCGATCCCCGGCGCTATTGTCGGTGGCCTGATCATCGGTATCGGCGAGAAGGTCGGGGAGATCTACTGGGGACCGCTGGTGGGCGGCGGTATCGAGAGCTGGCTTGCCTACATGATTGCGCTGATCTTCCTGCTGTTCAGGCCGCAGGGCCTGTTTGGTGAACGCATTATCGAGAGGGTGTAACGATGCACAAGAGCAGACTTTCCGCTATCGTGATTGATGTTCATACCGACCACATCGAGCACTCCGCCGGGTTCTGGTCGCAGCTGCTGGGTCAGCCCTCGCATGTTGACGATGATGGCCAGCGGGCCACCATCCTGGCTGCGGACAAGGGTGTTTCGCTCGTCATCGAGGCAGTTCAGGACGAGGCGCGGATCCACTTCGATATTGAAACCGATGATCTTTCAGCCGAGATCCATCGCATTGAAGCGCTTGGCGGCCGCAAGGTCAGCGTTGTCGATCATTCGGTGATCATGGAAGCGCCGACCGGACACAGGTTTCGCCTGATTGGTCCGAATTCGCATCTGCTGCCGTCGAGCGGAAATGTCTGGGGAGACGACTGATGCTGTACCGCGAATCCGGCCAGTACAAGACCAACTATATTTCCGACCAGGCGATCTTTCCGATCAGGGAAGACCGGATCGGGATGGTGATCATCGGTCTGTTTGCCCTTGCCATCCCGTTTTTCGCAAGTGACTTCTTCCTCAACGCGATCATGACGCCGTTCCTGATCCTGGCGCTGGCAGCAATCGGGTTGAACATCCTGACCGGTTATGCCGGGCAATTGTCGCTCGGTTCCGGCGCTTTCATGGGCGTTGGCGCCTACAGCTGCTACAAGCTGACGACGATTTTCCCGGACACGAACATCATTATTCTGGTGCTGCTTTCGGGGCTGTTTTCCGCCGGTATCGGTGTGATTTTCGGATTGCCGTCGCTCAGGATCAAGGGGCTGTATCTGGCGGTGACGACGCTTGCGGCACAGTTCTTTCTCGAGTGGTGCTTCATCCGCATTCCGTGGCTCTACAACTACAATGCGTCCGGTGCGATCGAGGTGCCCGAGCGGCGTGGTTTCGGCGATATCATTTTGACCGGGCCATCGGCTGCGCCGATGACACAGTATTTTGTCGTGCTCGGCGTCGTTGTCGTCGCCACGCTTGCGGTCAAGAACATCGTCCGCGGACGGATCGGCCGGCAATGGATGATGATCCGCGACATGGACATCGCCGCTGAACTGATGGGCGTGCGACCGTTGACCGCCAAGCTCTCGGCCTTTGCCGTATCGTCCTATCTCTGTGGCGTCGCGGGTGCATTGTTCATCTTCTTCTATCTCGGTGCTGCCGAACCGTCGGCGTTCTCGATCACGCTGTCCTTCCAGATCCTGTTCATGGTTATTCTGGGCGGGCTGGGCAGTCTGGTCGGCTCCTACTTCGGTGCGGCGTTCATCTGGGGCCTGCCAATCGTGCTGCGTGCCGGACTTCCGGCCATGGGCATCGACATCGGCGCCGAGACTGTCTTTCACATTGCGACCATGGTTGTGGGCGCATTGATCATCATCTTTCTCATTGTCGAACCGCACGGGCTGGCAAGGCTCTGGTCGCTCGGCAAGGAGAAAATGCGCGTCTGGCCGTTTCCATACGGCTGACCAACTGGTGCTTTGCGTCGTGCCTGAGGAGGCAAGACGGAGAGGTTCCATAAACGACATCGTCCGGGCATGGGACCCGTCCGGACCAGACATGTCGGGAGGATCAGGGTCCCCGGACTGGTGCGGAAATCGCACCTAATGGGAGGAATACAATGCGACTGAAACGTCTGATTGCCGGAACCATCATGGCCGGTACATTGGCGGGCGCAGCGTTGCCGGCCTTCGCCGACGAACTGTTTGTACCGCTGTTCAGCTACCGGACCGGCCCCTATGCCGGCTCGGGCATCCCGATTGCCAACGGCATGCATGACTACCTCACCATGCTCAACGAGCGTGATGGCGGCATCAACGGGGTCAAGCTCCGGATCACGGAATGTGAAACCGGCTACGACACCCAGAAGGGTGTGGAATGCTACGAGCAGGTCAAGGGCGAAGGCGCGCTGGTCATCAGCCCCTATTCGACCGGTATCACGCTTCAGGTGATCCCCAAGGCATCCGTTGACAAGATCCCGGTTCTGTCGATGGCCTATGGTCTTTCGGCCGCGGCCGTGGGCAATACTTTCCCATGGGTGTTCAATCCACCGGACACATACTGGGATGGTGCGTCTGCCATTATCACCGACATCGCCCGTCGCGAAGGTGGCGCGGACGCGATGAAGGGCAAGAAGATCGGCTACATCTTCCTTGACGCCGGTTATGGACGTGAGGCGATCCCGCTTCTCGAGCAATTGTCCAAGGACATGGGCTTCGAGCTGCTGCAGTACCCGGTTCCAGGCAAGGAAATGCAGAACCAGTCATCGCAGTGGCTTAACATTCGCCGTGACAAGCCTGACTACATGGTGATGTGGGGCTGGGGCGCGATGAGCCCGACAGCTGTCAAGGAAGCCACCAAGATCCGCTACCCGATGGACAAGTTCTACGGTGTGTGGTGGTCCGGCGGCAATGATGATGCGGGTGCAGGCGGCGAAGCAGCCAAGGGTTACCGCACGCTCAACTTCCACGGCGTTGGTGCCGATTACCCGGTGATCGCTGACATCAAGAAGTACGTTGTTGACGCAGGCAAGAGCGAGGTCGATCCGGCCAAGTTCGCCGACAACCTCTACAACCGCGGAGTCTACAACTCGATGCTGATTGCCGAAGGTATCCGCAAGGCCCAGGAAATGTCTGGCAAGACGGTCATCGACGCCTCCGACATGCGCAACGGCCTTGAGAACCTCGACATCACCGAGGAACGTCTCAAGGACATGGGCATGGAAGGCTTTGCGCTTCCGATGAAGCTGTCCTGTGAAGACCATTCCGGCCACCACAAGGTCTATATCGTGGAATGGGATGGCAAGGATTGGCAGAAGTCGGGCGACTGGTTCTCACCGGACGTCGACATGGTCAAGCCGATGCTTGAAACGGCTGCAGCCGAATATGCCAAGAGCAATGCTCCCTGGCCTGAGCGGACTGAAGCCTGCGCCAACTGATGGCATGACGAACACCCCTCGCGCGCAGCATCAGCTTCGCGCGAGGGCAACCGCCCTGACGCTTTTTCAGACCGGAGAGGGTCCATGACGATGTCCACTTCCGTATCAACCGATGCGACCGCACAGCCCAACATCCTGGCAGTGAACAATATCGAGGTGATCTACGATCACGTGATCCTTGTGCTCAAGGGTGTGTCGCTGGTGGTGCCGGAAGGCGGGATCGTGGCTCTCCTGGGCGCCAACGGGGCCGGTAAATCAACGACGCTTAAAGCGATTTCCAACCTTCTGCGCTCCGAGCGCGGCGAGGTGACCAAGGGATCGATCGAATTTGAAGGCAAGCGGATCGAGGCGCAAACGGCCAATGAGCTGGTGCGACGCGGCTGCATCCAGGTGATGGAAGGCCGGCATTGCTTCGGCCACCTGACCGTTGAGGAAAACCTGCTCACAGGCGCGTTCACGCGGCGCGACGGCAATGCTGCGATCAAGCGCGACATAGAGATGGTGTACAACTATTTTCCGCGGCTGAGAGAACGGCGGACCAGCCAGGCCGGTTACACATCGGGCGGCGAGCAGCAGATGACGGCGATCGGCCGCGCGTTGATGAGCCGTCCGAAGATGATCCTGCTGGACGAGCCCTCGATGGGGCTGGCGCCGCAGTTGCAGGAAGAGATTTTCGAAATCGTCAAACAGCTCAATCAGGAGCAGGGCGTGTCGTTCCTGCTGGCTGAACAGAATACCAATATTGCGCTCAGATACGCGACCTACGGCTATATTCTCGAATCCGGACGCATTGTCATGGATGGCGTCGCCAAGGATCTGCGCGAGAACGAGGACGTCAAGGAATTCTATCTTGGCGTGGGCGGCGAAGGGCGGCGCTCGTTCAAGAACGTCAAGCACTACAAGCGGCGCAAGCGCTGGCTGGCCTGATAAACGGCCCCTCTTGATGCAAGGCAGCGGGCAGTTGTCGGCTGTAACGATTGTAAGGGGCACTTGCGGATTGATGCGGAAGTCGATAAAATAAACGAACGTTCATTTAATTGTGTGGGCCATGGCGCGACGAGCGGGAACAACTGGAGCTGAAACAGCGGAGAAGCTGCGCAACGCAGCGCTCGAACTGTTTGCGCGTTCAGGCTACGCTGCGGTGTCGATGCGCGAGATCGCCGCAGAAACCGGAGTTCAGGCCGGGGCGATCTACAACCATTTTCCGACCAAGCAGGACCTGCTCAACGATCTGCTGCAGGTTCACATGGAGACGCTGCTCACGGCCTGGGCCGAGGCAGAGGAGCCGGACCTGGCGCCGCCGCAGGCGCTGGAGCATTTTGTCCGGTTTCACATTCGCTACCACCTTGCGAGATCACGCGAGGTGTTTATCTCCTACATGGAGCTGCGCAATCTCGAGGGCGAGAATTTCGGTGCCATCGAGGCGCTCAGGCGCAGATACGAGAGTGTGCCGCGCGCCATTCTCGACCGCGGTGCCATGGACGGAACATTTGACATCATGGACCCGCAGGTCACCACCATGGCGATCATCGCCATGCTCAACGGCATGACCACCTGGTATCGCGAGAGCGGTCGGCTGTCGCTCGATGAAATCGAGACGCTGTATGTTCGTCTGGTGGCGCGCCTTGTGGGGCAAAAGAAGGAAGACTGAAGTGTTTACGACAGGCATGAATTTCGGGTTGGGCGAAGACATCGATGCGCTCAGGGACATGGTTTCCCGTTTTGCCAGCGACCGGATTGCGCCGGTTGCCGAGCAGACGGACCGCGACAACCAGTTTCCCATGCATCTCTGGCAGGAGATGGGCGCGCTCGGTCTTCTCGGCATGACCGCTGACCCCGATTTTGGCGGCACCGGCATGAGCTATCTCGCCCATGTGGTGGCGATGGAAGAGATCAGCCGCGCCTCGGCCTCTATCGGCCTGTCCTATGGCGCGCATTCCAATCTCTGCGTCAACCAGATCAACCGTTGGGGTACCACCGAGCAGAAGCAGAAGTATCTGCCCAAGCTTTGCTCCGGCGAGAATGTCGGTGCGCTGGCGATGAGCGAGCCGGGCTCGGGCTCTGACGTGGTGTCGATGAAGCTCCGCGCCGCGAAACGCAATGACCGTTACGTCCTCAACGGCAACAAGATGTGGATCACCAACGGGCCTGACGCCAACACGCTCGTGGTTTATGCCAAGACCGACCCCGAGGCGAAATCGCGCGGCATCACTGCGTTCCTGATCGAGAAGGGCATGGCCGGGTTCTCAACCGCGCAGAAACTCGACAAGCTCGGCATGCGTGGCTCCCACACCTGCGAACTTGTGTTTGAGGACTGCGAAGTGCCGTTCGAGAATGTGCTCGGCGAAGAAGGCCAGGGCATCAAGATCCTGATGTCCGGGCTCGACTACGAGCGTCTGGTGCTGGCCGGTGGGCCGCTTGGCATCATGGCGGCGGCTATGGACGTGGTTGTGCCCTACTGCCATGAGCGCAAGCAGTTCGGCGAACCGATCGGCAATTTCCAGCTGATGCAGGGCAAGCTCGCCGATATGTACACGACGATGAATGCTTGTCGTGCCTACGTCTACTCCGTGGCACAGGCCGCCGACCGCGGCGAGACCACGCGCAAGGATGCCGCCGGCTGCATTCTCTACGCTGCTGAAAAGGCGACGCTGCTTGCGCTGGAATCGATCCAGACGCTGGGCGGCAATGGCTATATCAACGATTATCCAACAGGTCGGCTGCTGCGCGACGCCAAGCTTTACGAGATTGGCGCGGGAACCTCGGAAGTGCGCCGCATGCTGATAGGGCGCGAAATGATGGCGGAAACGGCGTGAGCATCATCCAATCCAAAATCTCCACCGGCTCGCAAGCGTTCAAGGACAATGCGGCGCGGATGCATTCGCAGATTGCCGAAACAGCGCAGGCCGCTGAACTGCACGGGCAGGGCGGGCCGGAGGCGTCGCGCGAACGCCATGTCGGACGTGGCAAGCTGTTGCCGCGTGACCGGGTGGCGACGCTTCTGGATGCGGATTCGCCGTTTCTTGAAGTTGGCCGCTTTGCGGCGCATGGGCTTTATGGCGGCGACATTGCTTCTGCGGGGGTGATCGCCGGTATCGGCCGTGTCAGCGGTCGCGATGTGATGGTGGTGTGCAACGACGCCACGGTAAAGGGCGGCACCTATTATCCGTTGACGGTGAAGAAGCATCTGCGCGCCCAGGAAATCGCGCTCGAGAACAATCTGCCTTGCGTCTATCTGGTGGATTCCGGCGGCGCCAACCTGCCCAACCAGGACGAGGTGTTTCCCGACCGGGATCATTTCGGCCGGATATTCTTCAACCAGGCCAACATGAGCGCCAAGGGGATATCGCAGATCGCCGTGGTGATGGGGTCGTGCACGGCGGGCGGCGCCTATGTGCCGGCGATGAGCGACGAGACCATCATCGTGCGCGATCAGGGCACGATCTTTCTCGCCGGTCCGCCGCTGGTCAAAGCTGCTACCGGCGAGGTGGTGAGTGCGGAGGATCTCGGCGGCGGCGATGTGCACACGCGGCTTTCGGGCGTGGCCGATCATCTGGCTGACAATGACGCCCATGCGCTGGAGCTTGCGCGCCAGGCTGTGGCCAATCTCAATGGCCGGGGCAGGGCAGGGCTCTGCCAGATGGATTGTCTGACGCCCGAGGATCCGCTCTACGATCCGGCGGAAATCGCAGGCATCATTCCTGCTGATACGCGGCAGCCTTATGACATTCGCGAAGTGATTGCCCGCCTGGTTGATGGTTCGCGCTTTGACGAGTTCAAGGCGCGCTATGGCACCACGATTGTCTGCGGCTTTGCCCATGTGATGGGAATGCCGGTCGGCATCATCGCCAACAATGGCGTGCTGTTTTCCGAAAGTGCGGTGAAGGCTGCGCATTTCGTCGAGCTCTGCTCGCAGCGCAAGATCCCGCTGGTTTTCCTGCAGAACATCACCGGCTTCATGGTCGGCCAGAAATACGAGACCGGCGGTATTGCCAAGGACGGCGCCAAGATGGTGACGGCGGTTGCGACGACGCAGGTGCCCAAGATTACCATGATTGTCGGCGGTTCGTTCGGCGCAGGCAATTACGGCATGTGCGGTCGGGCCTATTCGCCCCGCTTCCTCTGGACATGGCCGAACAGCCGTATTTCGGTGATGGGCGGCGAACAGGCGGCGGGCGTGCTCGCCACCGTCAAGCGCGACGCCATCGAGCGCAAGGGCGGCGAGTGGTCAGCGGCGGACGAGGCAGACTTCAAGCGACCGACCATCGAGATGTTCGAAACTCAATCGCACCCGCTCTACGCCTCTGCGCGGCTCTGGGACGACGGCATCATCAACCCACTCAAGTCACGCGAGATCCTGGCGCTCAGCCTGTCAGCGGCGCTGAATGCGCCGGTGGAAGAGACCAAGTTCGGCGTGTTCAGGATGTGATGGAGATGGATTGGCAAACGCCGGAAACGTTCCACTTCGAGGAATATAGCATCCGATGGGGTTCGCTTGGTACAGGCGAGCCTCTGGTGCTGATGCACGGCACGCCGTTCTGGTCTTATGAATGGGCCCGATTGGCACCGCTTCTTGCGAAAGAGCGGAAGGTCTATTTCTACGACATGCTTGGCTACGGCAATTCGGACCGACCGGATGGCGACGTTTCGCTTGGCATCCAGAACCGGATTTTGGCAGCGCTCATCGCCCACTGGGGGCTGGTCAGCCCCGATGTTGTTGCTCATGATTTTGGTGGTGCGACGGCCTTGCGGGCGCACCTGATTGATGGCGTTGATTACAACAGCCTGACGCTGATCGATCCTGTGGCCATACGTCCGTGGGGTTCGCCGCTGGTGCAGCACGTCAAGCATCACGAACCGGCATTCGCGGGGATGCCCGGCTACATGCATGAAGCAATCTTGCCGGCCTATCTGCAGTCGGCCATGAAAAAACAAGCGACGGCTGAGGTGTTGGCGCCATATACTGACCAATGGATTGGCACGGAAAAACAGGCATCGTTCTATCGGCAGATCGCACAGATGGACCAGCGTTTCACCGACGATGTGCAGGATCGTTATGCGGATATACGCTGCCCGGTTCAGATCCTCTGGGGTGAGGACGACGAGTGGATCCCGATCGAGCGTGGACGGGAACTGCACTCAATGATCCCGGGATCAGATTTCATTTCCGTCCCCGGAGCGGGGCACCTGATGCAGGAGGATGCTCCGGAAGCCATTGCCTTTCATCTCCAGGCGTTTCTTAAATCAAAAGGACGGCAGTGATGCTCAAGAAAATCCTCATCGCCAACCGGGGCGAGATTGCCTGCCGGATCATTCGCACGGCGCGGAAGATGGGCATTGCAACGGTCGCGGTCTATTCCGAAGCCGACGCCAAGGCGCTGCATGTCGAAATGGCGGACGAGGCAGTGCTGATTGGCCCGGCTCAGGCTTCAGAGAGCTATCTCAAGGGTGACGCGATCCTGAGTGCCGCCAAGCGCACAGGTGCGGATGCGATCCATCCAGGCTACGGCTTCCTGTCGGAGAACCCCGGCTTTGTCGATCAGGTTGAAAAGGCCGGGCTGATCTTCATCGGGCCGTCGGCCAAGGCAATCCGCGCCATGGGGCTGAAAGATGCGGCCAAGGCGCTGATGGAAAAGGCCAATGTGCCGGTCGTGCCGGGCTATCACGGCGAAGCGCAGGAGCTGGTGGTGCTCGCAGGCAAGGCCAACGAAATCGGGTTTCCGGTGCTGATCAAGGCGCGCGCAGGCGGCGGTGGCAAGGGCATGCGCAAGGTTGACCATCAGGGTGATTTTCCGGCAGCACTTTCCTCGGCAAGGCGCGAAGCCAAGGCCTCGTTCGGCGATGACCGGGTGCTTGTCGAGAAATATGTGGCCACGCCACGTCATATCGAGATCCAGGTGTTCGGCGACAATCACGGCAATGTGGTGCACCTGTTTGAGCGCGACTGCTCGGCGCAGCGACGGCACCAGAAGGTGATCGAGGAAGCGCCGGCACCGGATATGCCCAAGGAGATGCGCGCGGCGATGGGTGCTGCAGCAGTGCAGGCCGCAAAGGCAATCAATTATTCGGGCGCAGGAACGGTGGAATTCATCGTCGACGCCAGTGACGGGCTCAAGGCTGACCGGTTCTGGTTCATGGAAATGAACACGCGGCTGCAGGTCGAGCATCCGGTGACCGAACTGATCACCGGTCTTGATCTGGTCGAATGGCAGATCCGTGTTGCAGGCGGCGAGGCCCTGCCGCTCAAACAAGACGAGCTTTCGATCAACGGGCATGCGGTAGAAGCACGGATCTATGCCGAGGACGCGGAAAAAGGGTTTCTGCCTGCCGTTGGCCGGCTAATTCATCTGCGGTTTCCAGGCGGCGACATCAGGGTCGATGCTGGCGTACGCGCCGGCGACGAGATCACGCCGTTTTATGATCCGATGATCGCCAAGGTGATTGCGCATGGCAAGACCCGCTCCGAGGCGCTTGGCAAGCTCGCCGGAGCGCTGGGCCGCACCGAGATTGCCGGGACCGTCACCAATACCGCATTCCTTGCAAGGCTTTGCCGGGACGCGGATTTCGCTGCCGGTCGTCTGGACACTGGTCTGATCGATAGGAACATTGCCAGCCTGACGGCGCGCGCGGCAGCGCCCACGCCAATCGCTGCGCTGGCAGTTCTTGCGGCATCAGGGATGGTGCCCTCCGGAACGCAAAAGGCCGCGTCGGTCATGGCGATCGGTCCTTTCGAAATCTGGGGTGCTCCGAAGCGGTCGGTGAGCCTTGTGATCGAAGGAACGGAGAGGGGCTTCACCGTTGAACGTGAGGGCTCGGATAAATGGCGCATTGCCGGTGACGGGCTTGATCAAGGTGAACTGCACTTGCAATCGGTTGTCCGAACAGATGATGACTGGACATTCAGTGCCGGCGGTGTGACGCAGCGGTGCCGGCTGGTTCAGAGTGGCATTGAAGTGACGGTCTTCCATGAGGGACTGACGCACCGGTTCGGCAAGCCGCAAGGCACGCGTGGCGATGATCTGGCTGCGGGCGGAGATCAGGTGGTCTCGATGATGCCGGGGATCATCAAGCAGGTGCTTGTGGCTCAGGGCCAGGAGGTCAAATCCGGCGAGGCGATGGTGATCATCGAAGCGATGAAAATGGAGATGACCCTGTCGGCGCCGCGCGATGGGGTGGTGGCCGAAGTGCTGGTGAGCGTTGGTGCGCAGGTGGCAGACGGGGTGAGCCTGGTGCGGCTGGAGGTGGAAGCCGCAGCAGCCTGACCTTCGATAATTATTGCCCGTAGAAGCCATACCGGTTGGAAATCGGCAGCTGGCTGGTTGAAGTTGCGCCTGAAATGGCCCACTTCAATCTTCGGCCGAGCCCTCAAGGACAGGAATTTTCATGACCGAAACACCCGAAACCGTACTGGACTTCTGGTTCAATTCGCTGACGCCGAAGGATTGGTTCGTCAAGAGTGACGATATCGATCAAACCATCACCGAGCGGTTTTCGAGCCTGCATCTGGAGCTTTCGCGCGAGATAAGCGACGAATGGCGTGCGACCCCCGAGGCACGGCTGGCGCTGATCATCGTGTTCGATCAATTCCCGCGCAACATCTATCGCGGCACACCATTGGCTTTCGCAACCGATGGTCTTGCGCTGAAAGAAGCCAAGGCTGCGCTGGCGATGGGTGCCGACAAGGCGACCGGCGAAGACCGGCGGATCTTTTTCTACATGCCATTCGAGCACTCCGAGGATATTGTCGAGCAGGAGCGTTGCGTGGCGCTTTGCGAGGCGCTGGGCAATGAAAACTTTCTCGACTACGCCAACCAGCACCACGACATCATCAAACGATTTGGCCGTTTCCCGCATCGCAATCCGATTCTCGGACGGGCATCGACACCTGACGAGAAAGCCTATCTGGCCGAGCCTGGCGCCGGCTTCTGAGCTTACCGGCAAAGCCCGCTCGATCATTGGCACACTTGAACAATTGCCGTGCTGGCGCAGTCACCATTTGAGAAGCGCCAGCAGCCTGCTATGAATGACGCAGTGTTGGTGAAATGGACAGGGTTTTCATGCGTTTTGATGGGTTGATCGCGGCAATCTTTGCAGGCGTCATGCTGGCTGTGACTGCCGCATCCGTGAGTGCGCAAACGGCTCCTCCAGCCGAAACCTCGCAGCCGGAACTGCCGAGTGCTGCCGCTGTCGACAATCCAGCACCACCTGCGGCGTCGGCGGCAGCCCCCACCCAGGTTGCACCGGTCGACCCCATTGCATCACCGGCGATTGCGGCGGCTGAAGACAAGCTTACCTCGGCGGAAACCAGCATCGCGCGGTTGACCTCCAGGGTGGAGGAGAACTCGGGCAACGACAGCTCGCTGGTCGAGCTCAAGGTTGAAGTCGAAACCCTGGCGCGCAGCATGCTCGATATCGGCGTGTCGTTGCGTCCAAGGCTTACTGAAATCAAGGCTCGGATCGACCAGCTGGGACCTCCACCCGCCGAGGGAGAGCCGGCCGAGCCCGAGGCAGTGATTGCGGAGCGAAACCGCTTGGCCGTGGAGCGGGCGCAGATCAACGCCCTGACTGGCAGAGCCGAGGCAGTTTCTGTCAGGGCCAATCAGCTCGGTGACCGGATTACAGAAGCGCGGCGGGACCTTTTCACCACGACCCTTTTCAAAAGGACCGAAATCGGCCCGGCGATGCTGTCTCAGGCACTGATCGCGCTGGACGATGAAGGCAGCGATGTGCTGCGCACCTACGGATCCTGGGTGAAATTCGTCTGGGCCTTCAAGTGGCACGCGCTGCTCGCCTGGGTGTTTTTCTCGCTTCTTGCCGCGCTTGTGTTTGTGCCGGGAGCCTACCGTCTGTTTGGCGGGCTGATTGACCGTGATCCTGGCAACGAGGCGCCTGCCTATACAAGCCGCTTGTCGGTGGCGTTCTGGTCGACGGTGATACCGACAGCGGCCATGACTGCGCTGGCGGGGACAGTCTACGTGCTGGCGCAGAGTTTTTCGATTCTGCGCGTGGATGTTGCGCCGGTCATCGTCAGCGTGCTTGTAACACTGGTGGCGATTTTCTTTGTCGGCAAGCTGGCGCGCGGAATTCTGGCGCCGCGGATGTCTGCTTGGCGACTGGTCAATGTGTCCAATGGTGGCGCTCGGGTGCTCTACCTTCTGGTGGTGGCGATGATAATCGTCAACGGTCTCGATATTGTAGGTGACCAGCTCAGCCAGTCGCTCGGATCTCCGGTGGTGCTGACGGTTTTCAAGGGCATTGTCTCCGTCTTCCTGATGGCACTCATTCTGATCGGCATGGCGCTGGTCAAGCCGATGGTCGCCGCATCGGGAAATCCGGCTGACTCAGGGCGCCCCTGGCCGCGGGTTATCTCGGTCACGCTTTTAGGTGCCGGTTTCGGCCTTATGGCAACCGCAGCGCTGGGCTATGTCGGGTTTGCCCGTTTCGCTGCAACCCAGATCGTGGTGACCGGCGCGATCCTGACGACGATGTATATCGGCTATCTTTCAGGCAAGGCGATCTCCGAGCCCGGAGCCTTTGCACAAACTGCGATCGGGCGACGCATCGAAGACCGGTTCGAGCTCGGGTATCTTGCTCTCGACCAGTCAGGGTTGGGAGCGGGGCTGCTGATAAGCCTGGCCGTGCTGCTGGTCGGCATACCCATGATCCTGCTGCTATGGGGCTTTCAGGTTCAGGATATCGAGCTGTGGTTCTACCGCCTGATGACCGAGATCCGCATCGGCGGGATCACCATTTCCATTGTCGGCATCCTTTTCGGTATCCTGCTGTTCCTGCTCGGTCTGTTGGTCACCCGGTGGTTCCAACGCTGGCTCGACGGCAGTGTCATGGCTCGTGGACGGATGGATACGGGCGTCCGCAATTCGATCAAGACCGGGGTTGGTTATCTCGGCGTTGCCATCGCGGGACTGATCGGCATTTCCGCTGCCGGCATAGATCTTTCAAGCCTGGCTCTGGTTGCCGGTGCGCTGTCGCTGGGTATTGGTTTCGGACTTCAGAACATCGTCAGCAACTTTGTCTCGGGTCTGATCCTGCTGGCCGAGCGGCCATTCAAGGTTGGCGACTGGGTGGTGACCGGCTCGACCGAGGGGTTTGTCAAGAAGATCTCGGTTCGCGCCACAGAGATCGAAACATTTTCGCGGCAATCCATCATCGTGCCCAATTCGGAACTGATCAACGCACCTGTTGGCAACTGGACCCATCGCAACTCGCTCGGGCGTGTCGATGTGCCGATCGGTGTGAGCTATGATGCCGATCCGCGCAAGATCATCGAAATTCTGACCGAGGTGGCCGAGGGCCATGAACTGGTGCTCAACAATCCGGGGCCTGTCATCTACTTTGCGGGCTTTGGCGATTCATCACTCGATTTCGAAGTCAAGGCGCACGTGGCCGATGTGCTCACAGGCCTGTCAGTGCGCACCGAACTGCGGTTGCGTATTTTTGAAAGATTGAAAGCCGAAGGCATTGAAATTCCGTTCCCGCAACGCGATCTGAACCTCAAGATTGGCGATCAGGGTGAGCCTGTGACGGTGCTTGCGGAAAAGCTGATGAGCGGCAAGACGAGATCCGTCATGGCGTCGGCTGTTGCCAAACCTGTCGATAGCAAGCCTTCCGGGCGCAAGAGCCCCAAGCGGAAGACAGAAGCCAAGAGCAGGCAGGACTCCATGGAAGACGACTCCGGTCCTGACGGGGGTGACCGCTGATCATGTCCCATTCAGGCTGCGTTCATTTTCAAAATGCAATAAAGCATCCATACCGAGCCAAAGACGGCTCGAAAGAGTTCCAACAGGGAGCGGCGGTCTGACCGCCGAACACCGATGAAAAATATCATTCTTGGGTTGGCCTTAAGTCTCGCAATGGTTGGTGGCGCAACGGCCGCAAGCATCACCAATAAGGATGCGCAGTCGCAGGTGTTGATCGTCACCGAATCCGGCAACAAGATAGAAATGGCTGTCGAGGCAGGTGCCACTGTCAATTTCTGCCCGACTGGGTGTTTTGTGACGATGCCCTCGGGCGATCGCGAAACGCTTGCCGGCGGCGAAACCATCGACATTGTCAACGGCGCTGCGGTTATCAAGTAGTCTGTAGCCAGACATTCCTGACAAAGCCGCGGCTCTCCAATGAGAGTCGCGGCTTTTGCTGTTTTTGCCTGACTGTTTTTGCCTGGCTGATTGTCCGCAGCATCTGTACCCGAAATTGGTGGTCCGATTGTCGCTGGTCGTACAGCATGGCGATAATGTCGTAGACAGGCTGTAGTTTTAGTACGGCAGAATCTAAATTCTGTTCAAAGCGCAATCAGGGCAGACTTCAATGGCAGAGTTTCCGAAGCAGGCAAAGGTCGTCATCATCGGTGTGGGCGGGATCGTGGGGGCGTCGATCGCCCATCACCTGATCGAGCGCGGATGGGACGACATCGTCGGAATCGACAAGTCCGGCGTGCCCACCGATATCGGCTCGACGGCGCATGCGTCTGACTTCTGCTACACGACCAGCCACGACTATCTTTCTGTCTGGACCACCCAGTATTCGATCGATTTCTTCGAAAAGATGGGCCATTACGCCCGCATCGGTGGGCTGGAAATCGTTCGCGCCGGCGACGATGCATGGATGGAAGAGGTCAAGCGCAAGATCTCCTCGGGCAAGGCCTTTGGCACGCGGGCCAGCTTCATTGGTCCGGCAGAGGTGAAGGAAAAATTCCCGCTGGTCGAAGAAGAGATGGTGGCTGGTGCCCTTTGGGACCCGGACGCCGGTCTTGTCATTCCTCGCTCTCAGACAGTCGCGGGCAAGCTCGTTGATGCTGGCGAGAAGAGCGGCAAGCTGAATGTCTTTGCCAACACGCCCGCGCAATCGCTTATCGTAGAAGGCGGTCGGATCAAGGGTGTCGTCACCCATCGCGGCACCATCATGGCTGATCATGTCATCGTTTGTGCCGGCATCTGGGGCCGACTGATCGCCGAAATGGTGGGCGAGGACCTGCCGGTCATGCCGGTCGACCATCCGCTGACCTTTTTCGGCCCCTACAATGAATTCCAAGGCACCGGCAAGGATATCGGCTATCCGCTCATGCGCGACCAGGGCAATTCGGCCTATATGCGTGACACGGGTGACCCGAAGACCGCCGAAGGTGGCCAGATCGAGTGGGGCTACTACGAGACCGACAATCCGCGTCTCTGCCATCCGCGCGAGATTCTTGAAAAGCACGAGGCACGGCTTTCACCCTCACAGCGCGATCTCGACATGGAACAGATCCTAGAGCCGCTCGAGCGCGCCATGGAACTCACCCCCATTCTCGGCGAGCTCGGCTATAACGAGAGCCATTCCTTCAATGGCCTTCTGCAGGTGTCCGCTGCCGGTGGCGCTTCCTGTGGCGAAAGCCAGAAGGTACGCGGTCTGTGGTATTGCGTTGCCATCTGGGTCAAGGACGCGCCCGGTTACGGCAAGTTGATTGCCGACTGGATGACGGATGGCCGTACCGAGATCGACCACAACTCGATCGATTACGCCCGCTTCTATCCCCATCAGATGACCGAGGAATTCATCAGGAATCGCTGCTACGAAGCGGCCCAGAAGATCTATTTTCCGGCTATCCATCCGCGCGAACCCTATGCAACGAGCCGTGGCGTCAAGCGTTCGCCGTTTTATGAGCGCGAAGTCGAACTTGGCGGTCACTTCATGGAACTCGGCGGCTGGGAGCGTTCGCATGGCTACGCGTCCAACGAACACCTCTTGGAAAAATACGGCGACAAGGTTCCTGTTCGTGCAAACGAGTGGGACAGCCGTCACTTCTGGCGCGTGTCGAATGCCGAGCACCTGGCGCTGTCTGAGGATTGCGGCATCATAAACCTGTCGCACTTCCACATGGTCGATATCGAGGGGCCTGACCACGTTGCGCTGATGGAATGGCTGTGCGCGGCCAAGATCGGCGGCGACAACAATATCGGCAAGGGCATCTACACCCATTTCCTTGATGATGAAGGCATGGTGCGCGCCGACTTTACCGTCATCCGCATGCAGGATCGCTGCCGGCTTATCAACGGTGCCGATGCCGGCCCGCGCGACTTCCACTACATGAAACGCATCGCCGAGGACAAAGGCTATGACGTCACCATTACCGATGTCACCGAGAAGTTCATCACCATCGGTATCTGGGGCCCGAATGCCCGCGATACGCTGAAAAAGGTGGTGGCAGATCCGGCTGGTCTGGACATCGAGAACTTTGCCTTTGCGGCGATCAAGCCGATCGAGATTGCAGGCAAGACGGTGTCTGCATTCCGTCTCTCCTATGTCGGTGAGCAGGGGTGGGAGCTGCACATGAAGTACGAAGACGGGCTCGCCGTCTGGGACGCGCTCCGGTCAACCGGCGTTATGCCGGTCGGTGTCGAGACCTACGCAAACTCCCGCCGCATGGAGAAGAGCCTGCGTCTGCAGAATGCGGATCTTCTGACCCAGTACAACCTGATTGAAAGTGATCTGGCCCGTCCGAAGGTCAAGGAGGCCGATTTCCGCGGCAAGGCCAAGCACCTTGAATACAAGGCACGCGAGCACCAGCCAGCGATGCTGTGCACGCTGGTGATGACAGACAATGTCGATGCGAAAGGGGTGGCCCGCTACCCCGTCGGCGCCATGCCGGTAATGGATCCAGAGACGGGCAAGACGCTTGTCGACGAGCTCGGCCGCATTTCCTACACGACTTCGGTCGCCTACGGCCCGACCATCGGCAAGAACATCGCGCTCGCCTACCTGCCATGGAAATATTGCCAGGTGGGGCGCAAGTTGAACGTCGAATATTTCAGCGAAGCCTATCCGGTTGAGGTGGCTGCAGTTGGCTACAAGCCGCTTTACGATCCGGAGAACCTCAAGCCGCGGAGCTGACGCCAAGCTTTTCGACACCTGTTACCGGGTGGCTGGTGATTGGCCTTGCCGTGCGATCCGGACAGTGCTGCGCTCAGGGCATAGATTGACAGGCATCTGCTCCATCGATGCCTGAAAATCTGGTTCTGCCTTCGATCCTGTCATGCTAATTTGAGCCATGACTGGATGGATCAGGGTGGCCCTTGTGGCTGCGGGTTTGCTGACAGCCTTGTCCGGCGCGCAAGCGCGGGAGCCTGTTGATGTTGCGCTCGTGCTGGCGGTGGATGTGTCGCGCTCGATGTCACCGCGTGAACTGGCCATCCAACGCGAGGGATACGCCGCTGCGCTCAATCATCCGGATGTCGTCCGTGCCATCAGTCAGGGCGCCTATGGCCGCATCGCCGTTACCATGTTCGAATGGGCTGGCGAGAGTTCGATCGCCGAGGTGTTCGACTGGACGCTTGTGGAAACAGGTGCTGATGCGGACAGGCTTTCGGCGATTGTGAGCAGCTCCAAACCGGTCGGGCTGCGGCGGACATCAATCTCCGGCGCGATTGTGCACGCGCTCAAGCGTCTGGACGAGGCGCCATTCGACGGTTTCCGGAAGGTCGTTGATATCTCCGGTGATGGCCCCAACAATCAGGGGCAACCGGTGCTGGCCGCGCGAGAGGAAGCCTTGGCAAAACGCATCGTCATCAACGGATTGCCGCTGATGACCAGCGATGGACCGGGCAGCGGGTTCAACATTCAGGATCTTGACGTCTATTACGGCGAATGCGTGATTGGCGGGCCGGGGAGTTTTCTGGTGCCGGTGACGAGCTGGGATCAATTCCCTGAAGCCATCCGGCGCAAGCTGATCCTCGAGATCGGCGGATTGCCTGCCATCGACCCGGCAATCCTCCCGGCACAGGCATTACCCTCACAGCGGCTGCTGACATCATCCCAGCCCTATGATTGCCTGATCGGTGAGAAGATCTGGGAGCAGCGGCAATGGATGTTCGATGACCGGTAGTTGCCGGGCGGTTTCATGAAAGACTGCTGCTGATCTGGACGTTAGACGCTCCCGTGTGAGCGTTACCTGTTCCAAGCGCCACATCAGGGAC
Organism: Hoeflea sp. AS60; assembly: GCF_038900115.1. Taxonomy (NCBI): domain Bacteria; kingdom Pseudomonadati; phylum Pseudomonadota; class Alphaproteobacteria; order Hyphomicrobiales; family Rhizobiaceae; genus Hoeflea; species Hoeflea sp. AS60. The sequence continues at coordinate 45,870 of NZ_JBBMQP010000004.1, forward strand.
GTCAGGTGGGAACCCGACAGCAAAGCGCTCGCCGATCCTGAGTGGCTGCTCTCAACGCGGGATTTTATGCTGGTAACGTGGCGCATTTCGTCGCGCCAGACGATGAAAATAGTGCCGCTGGTTGGTTTGATGTTAACCGAAATTCAATCCCGGCATGATTAGCGTATCCTAAGAAATAGGGGCGCGCGCATGTTTATCGGACTTTCGGGAATGCAGTACAATGGTGGGTCTCTTAATGAGCACCGCATTATCGTGGCGGAAGACTCAAATGTCTTCACCTCCATGATTGGTCAGAAGCTGAAGGAAAGCTTTGATATCGACATCGAAATTTGCCGTAGCTTTGAAGACCTTCAACTGGCCTTCGACTACAATGATCGCCCGATTACGCTGGCAATTTCGAACGTCAATCTGCCCGGTGCGGAAAATGGCGAGGCGCTGGCTTACCTAGCTGGCCTGTCGATCCCGATCATTGTCTTCACCGGCACATTTCACGAGAAAACACGCGAAGGCATCCTTGCCCGTGACATCGTCGACTATGTGATCAAGGACAGCATCCTGGCGATCGACATGCTGGAGGAATCGGTCTGCCGGTTCCTGACCAATCATCGCCACCATGTGCTCATTGTTGATGACAGCCCGACGGCGCGCGCGCTTCTGCGAAGCCGCCTCGAGCGCTTCAACTTCAAGGTTACTTCCGCCGAAAGCGGTGCGGAGGCTTTGAGCCTTCTGAAAGTAACTCCCGATATCGGATTGGTCATCACCGACTACAACATGCCCGATATCGATGGTTTTGAACTGACGCGGCGTCTGCGCGCGGTTCGTGGCAGCCACGAGCTTCGGATCATCGGCGTCTCCTCATCTGACAATCGCCTCCTGTCGGCTCGGTTTCTGAAAGCCGGGGGCAATGATTTCATGCTGCGCCCCTATGTGGACGAGGAATTCTACTGCCGCGTAAACCAGAACCTGGATACGCTTGACCAGATCCAGTCCGCGCGCCGAATGATTGGAAAAACACCCGGAGCGAAGGTCGCATAGCTCGGCCCGAAACCGCGCCACCGACCGTCTGGTTGGCCCGCGCACAAATGGAGTAGCCGATTTGCCAAGAGCTTCAAAAGACCTCGAATTCAAAGCCAACCTGTCGCCAACCGGGGAGCGGCTTCGTGTGTTGCTGGTCGAAGACTCGCGGATGTTCACCTCGGCGCTCAAGTTTAGGTTCGAAGCAGATCTCGGGGTTGAGGTCGTCACCTGCAGTTCGTTGGCCGAGATGAAGCAGGCTGCGCGTGATGCCAATCATGGCTTCTTCGTTGCTGTCACTGATCTCAACCTGCCTGATTCACCTCATTGCGAGGCGCTTGATTACGCTCTTGAGATCGATTTGCCGACGATTGTCTTCACCGGAAAATTCGACTTCAACACGCGCGCCAGCATTTTGAAGAAGAATGTCCTCGACTACGTGATCAAGGATACTGACCGGGCATTCGATGAAATCGTCTCGGCGGTCAAACGGATCATAACCAACCGCAATTATCGTATTCTGGTCGTGGATGACACGAAGACCCAGCGCAGCATTCTTTCGGCCATGCTGCTGGCGCAGAAGTTCGAAATAGTAGAGGCCGCCTCCGGGCAGCAGGCCCTGGAAGCCATCGCGGCAAATCCGGATATCAAGCTGGTTCTGACCGACTATCACATGGGTGACATGGACGGCTATCAGCTGACGCGCAAACTGCGCCGGGACCATTCCGATGACACACTCCGCATCATCGGAATTTCCAATTCCAACGACCCGGAGTTGTCGGCCAGCTTCCTGAAGGCAGGCGCGAGCGATTTTCTCTATCGCCCCTTTGTCCAGGAAGAGTTTCAGTGCCGCATCGCGCAGAATATCGGCATTCTGACGAAGATGGAGGCTTTGAAAGAAGCCTTGGCATCTTATTCAGACCTGGCGGTACCCGCCTGAGCTGACCCAAGCATACCCTGACAGGGATTGTGCGGACTTCACGCTGCGGTGAGGTACTGCTTGCGCTCGGCGCGTTCTTGCTGCGGCGAGCGGTTGTAGAGTTCGCGGTAGCACTTGGAGAAGTGCGAGGCGGAGACGAAGCCGCAGGCAACCGCCACTTCGACAACCGGCATCGGTGACTGGATCAACAGGTGCCGTGCCCGGTCAAGCCGGATTTCCAGATAGTAGCGCGCCGGTGATCGGCCCATTTCCTGGCGGAAGAGACGCTCGATCTGGCGCCGCGAAAGGCCCGCGTCATCTGCGATCTCGATCAGTGACAACGGTTCGGACAGATTTGCTTCCATCAATTCGATGATCGACAGAACCTTGGCGTTTTGCACCCCGAGACGCGCACGCAGCGGCAGCCGCTGGCGGTCATGGGCGTTGCGGACACGATCGGTCAACGCCATTTCGCAAATGCGGTTGACCAGGGTGTCGTCATGATCTTCACCGATCAGGCTCAGCATCATGTCGAGCGCAGCCGTGCCGCCTGCGCAGGTATGAATGGTGCCATCGATTTCATAAAGGTCGGCAAAGACATTTGCCTTCGGGAAGGCTTCGGCGAAGCCGGGCAGATTTTCCCAGTGGATGGCGCAGCGGCGGCCCGACAGCAAGCCTGCCTGAGCAAGGATATGTGCGCCGGTGCACAGTCCGCCGACGGCGACGCCGCGGTTGTGCTCTTCACGCAGCCAGGCCAGCACCGACTTGTTCTGGAACTGATCGACATTGACCCCCGAACAGACGAAAACCATCGTTGGCCGGTTTTCACCCGACAGGCTGCGCCGCTCGTCTGCGAGCGACGTGTTGACGCCGACCACAACCTGGTTTGACGCAGGCACAGGTTCGCCATCATGCGACGTCAGCCGCCACTTGTAGCATTCATATCCGAGCATCCGGTTGGCCAGACGCAATGGTTCGATCGCCATCGAGAAGGCGATCATGGAGAAATCCGGAACCATGAAAAATACGATCGACCGCTTGTGCTTATTCTGTGAGGCCATGCCCAAAACCCTGTGCGGGCCTCGGCGAGGCCCATGTCGCGATCAGGCCATAAAAATCGTGATTTGTCACTGGCGGGACAGCGAATTTTTATGGCTTGCGACATGGGCGGGCTGGCGATCACAGCATCGGGCGGGTATGAATATCCTGCTGTATACGGTTCGCCGAGGGGCGATCTCTTGGAGCTTGCCAGCCTATGTCCTTCTGCAGTTCAAGCGGAAGGTTGAGCATGGTGCTTTCCATGACCGCGCGCTGGTGGTTGGCATGCCACCGGCGGGCATGGCGGACGATGCGAGAAATACCGAACATGTCTGATGTCTCCTTGATCGGCGTTGACCAGTCAGGCTGGATTGACAACACCATCACTCCGATGCATCATTCAATCAAACGAAATGAATTGACTTCATCGATCAATGGAATTGAACCTTATGAACGCTCCCTTGAACCACCCTCTGCTGATGCTGGATCCGGATGTGCTGCGCAGCTTCGTCGCGATCGCCGAGACGGGCAGCTTCACTGCTGCCGCGGCGCGGATTTACCGGACGCCGTCGGCGGTCTCCATGCAGATCAAGCGGCTTGAAGAACAATTGGGTGTATCGGTGTTTCTGCGCGATGCGCGCAATGTCTCTCTGACCCATGATGGTGAGGTGCTGCTGGGCTATGCCCGGCGGTTGATCGCGCTCAACCGGGAAGCGATCTCGCGCTTTGTGACATCTGATGTGTCCGGTGTGGTGCGGATAGGGTCGCCATCCGATTATGGTGAGGCGGTGCTGCCGTCGGTGCTCAAGCTGTTTGCAAAGTCGCACCCCTCGGTGGTCGTTGACGTGGTGATCGACCAATCCTCCAGCCTGCTGAAGCGGTTTGCATCAGGTCACATCGATATCACTCTGGTCAGTTGCATGAGGAACCACACGCCGGGACCTGACGAAGTGATGATGACTGATGATATCGTCTGGGCCGGCGCCAAGGGTGGACAGGCCTGCCTGATGGACCCGCTGCCGGTTTCGATGTGGGATGAAGGCTGCGTTTGGCGCGAAAGTGCACTGACGGCGCTCGAAAAGGTTGGGCGGTCCTACCGTGTGGCTTTCATGACGTCACATATGGCCGGCCAGCGGGCGGCAATCCTGGCGGACCTGGCAGTCGCGCCGATGGGGCGGAGCTTCGTCGGGCCAGATATCCAGATACTGGACGAGAATTGCGGGCTTCCCGCGCCCGGAGAGTATCAATTGCTGCTGAAAGTTGCTGCCGATCCATCGCCGCAGGTTTCTGCGCTCAGCGATCATTTTCGCGCTGGTTTTGAACGGTTCAACCAGACTGGCTCGTTTGACATGTGAAGTGGGTATCCGCGGGAGGGCTGCGGCGATGAATGCTGGCTGAACGGCTTGTTCAGCGTCAGGATAGATGTGCTTGTGTAGATTGCAGATACCGGCGCATTCAACCGAGCGCCAAAGGGGAGACAAGATCATGAAACCATCCATCCGCATCATTCTGGCCCTCGCTGCTGCAGTCGTTGGCGCCACCGCAGTTCCTGCAATGTCGTCGGCGTTTACCGCCGGCACGATCACGGCCATCGCGCCTGACGACGCACTCAACATTCGCAAATGGCCCTCGGCGCAATCCAAGATCATTGACGCCTATGAACTCAATGAGCAGATCAGCCTGACTGGCCGCTGCAAGGATATCATCACCAATATCTCGTTCCGGATTGACGGCTATGGCGGCGTCGAATGGAAATACGCCCAGATGAAGAAAGCCAATGTCTGGTGCCAGGTGATGACCAATGACGCTGAACTCGGCTGGGCGCGCGGCAAGTATATCCGGCCGGAGTGAACCCGGTTTCGCCTCAGGTTTTCACAAGTGATGAAGCGTCTGCTTTGGCCCGGCTGCGGGCCATCGCCACATGAACGATTATTGCCGCACCGTAGCAGGTAATCAACAACACCGGTAAACCGAACGCCGCGCCAGTCGATGCGACGGCCAACAGTGCCGGGGTTCCCAGTGCATTGCCGATATTGCCTGTCTGGGCGATGCCGCCATTGGCGAGCGCCCGGTCGGGCAGGTTTGAGTTTAGCTCCGGCACCGCTGCGAAGCTCGCGCCCTGAACCAGCCCGAGCGCTGCGAACAACGCAATGAAAAGCCAGGCGCTCGGGCCCGTCAGCAGGAACACCACCACGAGCAGGATGGCGATCGCAAATCCTGTGATGATGACCGAGACGGCGGAGATGTATTTGAGCAGGATATTGCCCACGGTCATCGACGAGATAATGCTGGCCAGCGGCATAGCAGCGGCGACAAAGGGGCGGCTTGAGGGATCAACCATCGAGGGCAGCACCGCCAGCATGGCGACAAAGGTCAGCGTGTAGAACACCCAGCCTAGTGCCGGTGCGGCAATGAACGGTGAGGAATAGACAGTTACGTGGCGGCGAATGATGTCCACGGCTGACGGCCATGGCGGCGCGTTGCGGTGGTTCTCGGCTGGCAGCTGCAGTGCGAGAAGGGCTGCGAACATGGCCATGTAGACGGCGTGGATCACAGGCAGTCCGGGAAGGCCGTAGGACCCAAGGATTGCGGGAGCCGCGAGCGCGATGGCCGCGAAGGCGACGCCGAAATAGCTGCCCCACAGCGTAAGCGCCATGCCCTGATAACGCTGCGATGTCAGTTGGGCGATCAGGGTTGGAGCCGATACGACGATTGCCAAGTGCGACAGGCCTTCAAGCAGGCGGCTCGCCAGCATCCATTCGAACCCGGGCAGTGTTGCTTGCCAGGTGGAAATCAGAGCTCCCGACACCAGGCCCCCAAGCAGCAGGCGGCGCACGCCGATCTGAATGGCTATGACGCCAGCGATCAGCCCGAGAACCATCCCCATCACAGAAATGAACGAAACGAGATAGCCGGACGCTGCGCCGGTCTCGCCATAATAGGCCTGCAGTTCGGGGAAGATCACCACGATCTTGGCAAATTGCGCCGCGGCCCCAAGGCCGGCTGCCCACAAGGCAAGAACAAGAAGCAAAGGTGAGCGGATCAGGGAGGTCATCCCAAATGCCGTAGAGCCAAGTTCGATTCGGGTAAAGCGTGAGGATGTGACCCGCGCTGTTTCTCTGCCCCTTCGGCTCGTCCCGAGGATCTTGATGACTGTAGCGTTGATGACCGGTGCGATTGTTTTGGAGATTGCTCACCCTCGCCACAAGGGTGAGGGTGACGATTGCTTGTCGGCCTAGTCGCGGTTGCGCCGTCCGCCGCGCCGACGTCCCGCGCCGGGCTCGATGCCGTCTGCGGCATCGGTATCCATGGAACGTTCCGGCAATTTGACCACTTCGATGAGTTTCGGGAACGCGTCGACCTTGTTGGGGAAGGCCATGGCGTTGACGAAATGCTCCTGGAACTTCGGCTCCAGAGCGGTTTCGATCTTCTCGATGCGGGTCACGGTCTCCTCGATCTCGCGGCGGTAACCGCGATTGAGCAGCGCCATGCGTGCGCCGGTACCTGCCGCGTTTCCGACGGCCTTGACCTTTTCCAGATCGCAATCTGGCACAAGCCCCAGAATCAGCGCATATTTCGGCTCGATGAAGGAGCCGAACGCGCCGGCAAGACCGATGCGGTCGACGTGGTCTAGGCCCTGCTTGTCCATCAGCAACTTGACGCCGGCATAAAGGGCGGCCTTGGCCAATTGGATGGCGCGGACATCGGTCTGGGTCACCATCAGCTTCTGTTCGCCATCGCGCAGCAGATAGGAGAAGGTGCGGCCATTGGTGATGATGCGTGGGCTGGTCGCCGCAAGATCGCCATTGATCACGCCATCCTCGGTGATGATGCCCGCGAGATACATTTCGGCGATGATCTCGATGATGCCCGAGCCGCAGACGCCGGTGACGCCGACTTTCTTGGCGGCTTCATCAAATCCGGGCTCATCCGACCATGGCTCGATACCGATCACGCGGTAGCGAGGTTCAAAGGTGAGCGGATCGATTCGGATCCGTTCGATGGCGCCGGGGGCTGCGCGCTGGCCGCAGGAGATTTCCGCGCCTTCGAAAGCCGGGCCGGTTGGCGAGGAGGCTGCGACCGTGCGGGTGGAGTTGCCCAGCACGATTTCGGCGTTGGTGCCGACATCGACCAGCAACATCATCTCGTCCTGGCGGTGCGGGCCTTCGGTCAAGGTTGCCGCGGCCGCATCGGCACCGACGTGGCCCGCGATGCACGGCAGCATGTAGACGCGAGCACCCTTGTTGAGCGGGAGGTCGATTTCCGATGATTTGACGTTGACCGCGCCCGAGACAGCGAGCGCGAATGGCGCACCACCAAGTTCGGTCGGGTCGATGCCCAGAAACAAATGGTGCATGATCGGGTTGCCGACGAAGACCGCGTCGAGAATATCGGTTCGTTCGATCTCGCCTTCCTTGCAGACCTTGTCGATAAGCCCGTTGATCGCCTCGCGCACGGCAACTGTCATGCCTTCGCGGCCTTCCGGGTTCATCATCACATAGGAGACGCGGCTCATAAGATCCTCGCCGAAGCGGATCTGCGGATTGGACGTGCCGGATGAGGCCAGCGTGCGGCCAGACAGCAGCGAGGACAGATGCATGGCAATGGTGGTCGAACCGATATCGCAGGCAATGCCGTAAGCTTCGTTCTTGAGGCCCGGATAGAGCGCAACAAGCGTGGCCTGTCCACCATCAACCGGTTCATGCACTGCAGCCGTGACTGTCCAGTTGCCCTTGCGCAGGATCTGCTGCACCTGGCCAAGCAAATAAGTGTCGATGGCGAGATTCTTGAAGCCCCAGTCGGCCTCAATGGCAGACAGCAAACGGTCGAGGTCGCCGAGCGGCTTGTGCATGTCGGGTTCTTCAACCTCGACATAGCACATCTGGATCGCCGGATTGCGTTCGATCACGCGGCCATCGGAATCCTTGCGCACCACCTGCGCATTGACCACCGCGTCCTGCGGGATGTCGATCACGAGATCGCCGAGGATCTTGGCCGAGCAGGAGAGCCTGCGACCTGATTTCAGGTCGCGCTTTTCAGCGTAACGTACCTCGTTGCCGCCAAAAGGCGAGATGTGCTCGTTTGACGAGGTGATGCCGTGCTTGGCGAAAACGCCTTCCTGCACGTCTATCTGGCAGCGACCGCAAATGCCGCGGCCGCCGCAGACGCTTTCCACGTGAACGCCCAGTTGCCGCGCGGCATCGAGCACGGGAGTTTCCGAGGGAAAGCGCCCGCGCTTTCCCGACGGCATGAACAGAACGAGGTGGTCGGTCATTTCTGGTTTATGCTCCGCCGGAACGGCCTGCACGTCCGCCGCGTCGGCGTCCGCCATCGCCCGATGGCGCTGCAGCCTGGGGAGCAGGGGCGGAGCCTGCGACATGCGGCTGGTAGTCCTTGTAGGTCTTGATCCAGTTGGTGCAGTTGGGGTCGGTTCCGTTGAGCACGTTGGCTGCGCGAACGGCTTCCATTTCTGCCGGACGGCAGGGGTTCATGATGGCCGAGGTCATGCCTGCGCCAATCACCATCGGGATGAAGCCGGCATTGATGCCGTGGCGGTGTGGCAGGCCGAAGGAGACGTTGGAGAGGCCGCAGGTGGTGTTGACCTTGAGTTCATGACGCAGGCGGTGCAGCAGGGCAAAAACCTGGCGGCCGGCATCGCCGAGAGCGCCGATCGGCATGACCAGCGGATCGACCACGATGTCATGCGGCTTGATGCCGTAATCCATGGCGCGTTCGACAATCTTCTTGGCGACGGCGAAGCGCACGTCTGGATCCATGGATATGCCGGTCTCGTCATTGGAGATCGCCACAACCGGCACGTCGTATTTCTTGCACAACGGCAGGATGGCTTCGAGTTTTTCCTCCTCGCCGGTGACCGAATTGACCAGCGGGCGGCCCGTGGCAACCTTCAAGGCGGCTTCAATGGCTGCGGTCACGGAGCTGTCGATCGACAGCGGGATGTCGACCAGGCCCTGGACGATTTCCATGGTCTGGACCAGCAGGCCCGGCTCGGTCTCGTTCGGGTTGACCGAGGTGACGCCCGCGTTGACGTCGAGCATGGTAGCACCGGCAGCAACCTGCTCCAGCGCGTCCTTGATCACGGTATCGAAGTTTCCGGCAATCATCTCGGCAGCGAGCTTCTTGCGACCGGTCGGGTTAATGCGCTCGCCAATCACGCAGAAAGGCTGATCAAAGCCGATGATCACTTCTCGGGTGGCGGAGGCGACGATTGTGCGGGTCATGTTCGATCCTTGCGGTGAAGACATAAAGATTTGTTTATATCGTTATAGATTTTTGGCGCGAGATGCAAGCCTTCGGGTCTAGACCGCAGCCTCTCCGTCACCCGCAGCGCCTGCCAGTTCATGCGGCATCTGCTTGGGTTCCTCAAGGATTTCCTCCATCCGCTGGGCGACCAGTTCGTCGACCTGATTGGGCTCCTTGCGCCAGGGTCGACGGTCCTTGAGGACGCCTGATTCGTGCACGATCTCGGCGACGAATTCTTCCTGGCGGTAGGCCATGACGTGGATGCCGGAGACACCATCGATCTCCTTGACCTCGTTGATGATGTCGATGCAGATCTGCTTGCCTTCCTTCTTCTGATCCTGAGCGCCTTCCAGGCGCTTGATGATCTCGTCTGGAATATGCACACCGGGAACATTGGACCGCATCCATTTGGCCGTCTTCGCCGAGGCCAGCGGACCGACGCCGCAAAGAATGAAGCACTCCTTGTCGAGCCCCATGTCGCGCACCTGGCTCATGTATTTGCGGAACATCGGCACGTCGTAGCAATACTGGCTTTGGACGAACTGGGCGCCGGCGGCGATCTTCTTGGCAAGGCGGTGAGGGCGGAAATCATAAGGCGGCGCGAACGGATTGATGGCGGCGCCGAGGAACACTGTGGGCGGGCTGGTCAGTTTACGGCCCGAGAGGAACTTCGAGTTATCGCGCATGATCCGGATGGTTTCGAGCAGTGACATGCAATCGAGATCGAACACTGGCTTGGCGCCGGGCTGATCGCCCGCCTGCACGCCATCGCCGGTCAGGCACATTATGTTCTGCACGCCCATGGCGGAGGCGCCGAGCACGTCGCCCTGAATGGCGATGCGGTTTCTGTCGCGGCAGGAAATCTGCAGGATCGGGGCGTAACCCATGCGGGTCAGCAGCGCGCAGATGCCGACAGACGACATGTGGGCGTTGGCGCCCGAGGCGTCGACCGCGTTGATGCCGTCGACCCAGCCGTCGAAAATCGCGGCGCGCTCATAGACATCATGTGGATTGGCGCTGTCGGGCGGGTTGAGTTCGGCGGTGACGGCGAATTCACCACGACGCAGGATGCGTTCGAGCCGGCCCAGGGACGAGTGTCCGGGTATTGGCTCCAGCAGGGCGCTGGGATCAAGCGGGTTGGAATCCTGCTGGCTCATTGCTGAGCTCCCTGATTGGCGGCGGTTTCACGGTCGGCTGCGGCGTTGGCGGTGACACGCAACCAGGACGATGTCTCGCGCAACGACTGGTCTACCGGCTTCTGGACATTGAAGATATTGTCGCGACCGTTCATCTGGCTGGCCCCGGTCCAGGCCTGAACCCAGACGCAGGGCATGTCGGGCTCGACTTCGCAATTGCCATTGGCGCGGACACCGCCGCAGGGGCCATTGCGCAATTGCTTCGGGCAGTTCATCGGGCAGGACATGCCGGTCGATGACAACACGCACTGACCGCACATGCGGCAGTCGAACAGGAAGCCCTTGACGTGTTTCTCCACGAATTTGACCGGCCCCTCGGCGCGCTGATATCCGACCGCTTTCCAAAGTGGATGGAGCATCAGGAAGGCATCGGCAAAGCGCGCATAGAACCATTCCAGCCCGCGTGAATGGCGAACGGACCACAGCCTGATGGCAAAGCTGCGGGCGTTGCGGCCAGTCGCCGAAACGCCAGCCGGCTTGTAGGAGGTTTTTGGTGCAGCCTTCTTGTTGAGGCTCGCCTGTGTCGGTTTGGTCGGTTCGTCAGCCATGGCTCTCCCTGCCGCCGCCCTTGACCAGCGCCACCAGGCGTTCCTTGTCGAAGGCTGCTTCAAACTCCGCCGCGGCCTTGTCGGCTTCGGCTTCAAGATCGTCAGAAACTTCGACCGGATCAGCACGCCGCCAGTCGGCGAGGTAATCATCGGTCTCGGCTGCACCCGTCCGCATGGCGCACATATCGATTGCTTCGGTGAATCTGAGGGTCAGTTCGCGCTTCGCGGAAGTGCGTCCCTTCTTGACGATCACCTGAGCTGGAATGTCACGCCAGTAGACGATGATGAGGTTGGCCATGGAAGTCTCCTTGGAAGTTACAATGCGCATGGGATTTTTTGTCAGCTTCGCTCACGACGACGTGCGGCGCGTCAAAAACGACCTGTGTGGTGTGCGAGGTATTTGGGATCGCCTCCGGGGTCAAACCGAGGCTGTTGAAAACTACCAGATCCGCTTGAAAATGCCGGTCATGAGGTAGGTCCAGATCGGGGGGTGAAAACGCTGCACGGAGGGCAAAGCGCTCGCCTTGGGCTGAAGCTCACCCTTGAGAGCATCTTCCACAGCGCGGACGACGATCTCGCGAGATCCTGCGGCCATGGCGAGAGAATCGGTGAGGAGGGATTCGCCGGGATAGGGCGTAAGGAAGGCCTGATAGAGTGTATCACCGGTGTCGACCCCGGCATCAACCAGATGCACGGTGGTGCCGTAGTTCTCGTGATCGCCGGTTGCGCGTGCCCACCAGCCGCCGGCCAGTCCCCGGTATTTGGGGTTGATGCCGGAGTGATAATTGATCACTGGACAGGAAATCGCGGCGAGTGTCGCTTTTGACAGCATCCGGCAGCCAGCCAGAAAGACCACATCGGGATTGCGTTCTGAAAGCAGATCAAGGCAATCGCGGCCGTTTGCTGACGAGACGTTCGTTACGGCCACATCAGACGCCAGTTCGGGCTGGACGCCGCTGGTGCTGATGATCTGGTTTGTTCGCTCTTGTGCAAAGCGCTTGCCAAAACGGGAGATGAACATGGTGCCGAATTGGCCTGCTGTCTGGAACCAGCCGATCTTGCGCGCCCGGCGCTTTAGAAACACGCTTTTGGATTCTGGCTGCTCCAGCACCACTTCGAGGTTTTCAAATCGAGACGCCAGGGCGTTGACGATGACCCAGGCATAGGGTCCGCCGGCGGTTATAACGACAATTTTGTTCTGTTTGGCCATGCCGCTTCCAACGATGTGAAGACGCAAGGATAATTCGGCCGGGTTAAGATCCGACTACAGGGCGACAATAGTCAGGTATGACCGGACATTAGCGGCAGCTGAGGGATCGTCGTCAGAACAGGTGCAGCAACAATGCGCCGGTAGCCGTCACTACGAAGGCGGCGATAGCCACCGAAACGATGCCGGCCAAAACACCCAAGGCCAGGCAATTGCCGTCGCGCTCGGTATGGGCGACGCCCAGAATGGCGACGGCAAACGCCGGCAGCCAGTTGCCGAAGGGAATCGGCAGGACGCAGGTGATGGACAGAATGAGCGCAAAAATGCCGAACAGCCGTTCGCGGATTGCGCCGCCGAGGGGCCAATTGCGTGGCCGCACCCAGTTTTCCGCACTGCGAAGCCAGGGCGAAACCCGGGTGACCATGCGCAGGAATGTGGCACGGTCGACCGAATAATTGGCAAGCGCACGCGGCAGCCAGACCTTCTGGTAACCCATCACCATCTGCCAGGCGACAAACACCATTGGCAGACCGAGAACCATTGTCGCGCCGGGTGGAAGCGGAATCAGGTTGGGAACCGAGAAAACCAACAGAAAGGCGCCAAATGAGCGATCGTTGAGGGCATTGGCAATTTCACGCATGCTGACGCGTTCGCCCGCATCGCGCGCCAAACGCTCGAGAAGCTCTGACAGCTTCTCGGGATGCCGGCGTGTGCCGGCTGCAATGGCGGGAACGGTGGCGGTGGCGGCGGACTGGTGACTCACTGCGGATACCCTGAATGACAACTGCAATCTATCTAAGCACGGATTGCTTAAAAATTGTGGCAATAATCATCTCATTTCCGCAGAGGAGAATTTATTCAGCGTTAATGTTTTGCGTCGTTGTGACGGCTGTCGCAAATGGATCTGAGTTCAGAGCTGCGCCAGTGCCTTTTCCAGATCGCCGTAGCCGGTGAATTGCCGTTCGAAACGCAGGCCAAGGCGCTCTGCAGCAGCGCGGGCCTTTTCTTCGAGCTCCGGGCTATCGGTCTGGGCAAGATAGAGCGCGCGTTCGTAGTGACCGAAATAGGTATCGCGCAACTCGGGAAACCGGTCGAGGCCGAGAGGGCGGATCAAGAAGGCATCGAATTGCCGGGCGAGAAAGTCGGTGATGAAAAAGGTCGTCATCATGTCGTCGCCGGCTTCTTCAAAAGCCCGATTGCCGACATAGAACGAAAAGCAGTGCGGGCCTTCAATCCGTTCAACCCCTTGGGCGGCGCAGACCTTGTCGAGTTCGCCGCCGGTGCCGCAATCCGCATAGCCGATGAAGATGTGCTCGAAGCCTTCTTCGCGAGCCTCGCGAATGGCGCGATCGACCGCAGGGGCGATGCGGTCGGGATGATGATGGAAATTGGCATCAATGCATTTGAGGTCGATATGGTCATGGCCAAGCTGTCGGTTGAGCGCCAGGACCTCACGACCAATCATGCCGCAAGCGATAACCCTAACTTTCTTTTCAGTCTGGCTGACTGATTTCGGTCGCCCCGCCATGATGTTGCCTTTCCCCTGGGTCACATTCTGCACCACAACACTTTATTCGGGGTTCAGCAGAAAATGACACATTTCAAGATCGCAACCGTCCTCATCCTTGCGCTGACGCTGGCCTCTTGTGCCAACACGATAAGAGGCGTCGGTCGGGACGTAAAGGAATCGGTGAATGCAGTCGGTGACGCTGTCACCGACTGATTAGCTCAAATGCGTGCGGACCAAGCCAGATGAGGATCAGGCCCCGGCGCGCTGATTGTGCCGGCGCTTGATCAGTTCCTTGGCGGTCTCGACTGCGACAGCTGCGTCGCGGCAATAGGCATCGGCGCCAACGGCCTTGCCGAATTCCTCGTTCAGCGGCGCGCCGCCAACCAGAACGATGAAATCGTCGCGGATGCCCTTTTCCTTCATCGTGTCGATGACGACCTTCATGTAGGGCATGGTGGTGGTCAGCAGGGCTGACATGCCGAGAATATCAGGCTGTTCGCGCTCGATGGCTTCAAGGTATTTTTCGACCGGGTTGTTGATACCGAGATCGATGACGTCAAAGCCTGCGCCTTCCATCATCATGCCGACAAGGTTCTTGCCGATGTCGTGAATGTCGCCCTTGACGGTGCCGATCACCATCTTGCCGAGCTTGGGTGCGCCGGTCTCGATGAGAAGTGGGCGCAGGATGAACATGCCGGCCTTCATGGCGTTGGCGCTCATCAGCACTTCCGGCACGAACAGGATGCCATCGCGAAAGTCTTCGCCGACGATTCGCATGCCTTCGACCAGTGCCTCTGTCAGAAGGTCATAGGGGGTCCAGCCGCGAGCGAGGAGGATGTTCGTGCCTTCCTCGATCTCTTCCTTGAGTCCATCATACAGATCATCGTGCATCTGCTGGACAAGTTCATCATCAGAGAGTTCGGACAGGATGATTTCTTCGTCAGACATCGGGTTCTCCCTTGAATAAACCTGTCCGGTGGTTCGACGCACCAGACCCATTATGCATAGCGTTATAGGCGTTCGTTTGCAAAAAGTTCCTTGAAAACGACGCGCATGTCGGAAAAAGCGACGAGGTGCTCTTAATGCGGTATTCCTGATGCGCCAAGGCTTGGCGCATTGAGGAATGTGCGGGGGCGGGTTTTGGTTAGCATGGGTTTATAGGCGTGATGTTGCGCCTCTCAAAATCAAGCAGGCATTCGATGGCTCATCCAGACACGCTTTCCACCCCTGATTTGGCTCCAGACGCAGCGTCGGAAGCTGCAGCGGGACGGCGCGGCAAAGGCGCCGCAGCGCGGCGCGCGCTCAGGAGCGGCGGCGGGCCTGGCCAGTCAATGCCCTTCATCATGCGCAAACTTGGGACTTATGACGTTCTGGACGAGGAAGGCCTGGCCCTTATCGAACACAACGCCGACACGATTCTTGAGGAAATCGGCATCGAGTTCCGCGACGACGCGGAAGCGCTTGAGCTGTGGCGCAAAGCAGGTGCCAATGTGACGGGCGAGCGGGTCCGCTTTCCCAGGGGATTGTGCCGCGAACTGTTGAAGACTGCACCGGAAGTGTTCACCCAGCATGCCCGTAATCCTGCGCGCTCGGTACAGATCGGCGGCAAGGCAACCGTGTTTGCGCCAGTCTATGGTCCGCCTTTCGTGCGCGATCTTGATGGCGAGCGGCGCTATGCGACGATCGAGGACTTCCGCAATTTCGTCAAGCTGGCCTATATGGCGCCGTCGCTTCACCATTCAGGCGGCACGGTTTGCGAGCCGGTCGACGTGCCGGTCAACAAGCGCCATTTCGACATGGTCTACAGCCACATGAAATACAGCGACAAGCCGTTCATGGGGTCGGTGACAGCACCTGAACGGGCCGAAGACACGATCGAGATGTGCAAGATCCTGTTTGGCGCCGAGTTCGTCGACCAGAACTGCGTGACGCTCAACCTGATCAACGCCAACTCGCCGATGGTGTTTGACGAGACCATGCTCGGCGCGCTGAAAGTCTATGCCCGCAACAACCAGGCCTGCGTTGTCTCGCCGTTCATTCTTGCCGGCGCCATGAGCCCTGTGACCGTGACCGGTACCTTGACCCAGATCCTCGCGGAAGTGCTCGCAGGCGCCGCCTTCACGCAGCTGATCCGGCCAGGTGCACCGGTGCTGTTTGGAACATTCGCGGCTTCGATCTCGATGCAGTCGGGCGCACCGACTTTCGGAACGCCGGAACCTTCGCTGGTCTCCTATGGTGCTGCGCAGCTGGCGCGGCGGCTGAAAATTCCGTTCCGGACAGGCGGGTCGCTCTGCGGTTCCAAGGTGCCGGATGCGCAGGCTGCGCACGAAAGCGCCTCGACGCTGAACATGACGCTGCTGGCGGGCACGAACTTCGCGCTGCACTCGGCCGGATGGCTCGAAGGCGGACTGGTCAGCTCCTATGAGAAGTTCATGATCGACGTCGACCAGCTCGGTATGCAGCAGCGTTTTGCCGAAGGCATTGATCTGTCGGAAACAGGGCAGGCGCTGGACGCTATTGCAGAGGTCGGTCCGGGCAACCACTATCTCGGTTGCGCGCACACGCAGGCCAATTTCCAGCAGGCGTTCTTTCGCTCGTCGCTGGCCGACAACAATTCCTATGAGCAATGGCTAGCAGAAGGCGAAAAGCGCATCGAGGAACGCGCCCGCAGCCTCTGCCGCTCATGGCTTGACGGTTATGTCGCTCCGGAGCTGGATCCGGCGATCGACGAGGCGCTGCTTGCCTATATTGCCGAGCGCAAGGAATCGATGCCCGACGCGTTCACTTGAACACAGCCCGATAAAGCCAGGGAGACAGGCGGTCAGGACAAGGTAGCGGGCCTCATCCACAAAGAGGTCTGGCGCTCTGCGTTCAAAAACGGGGAGCAGGGTGGATAACCCGCACATGAGCGCCGCTGTCGCGGCGGCGCTGGAGCCGAGCGGCCTTGTGCCGCGCGGATGGCTGAAGCCGGCGGCCGGTGCTGCACCGATGCTGGCCAGCGGAAAACCGGCGACATCCATATGTCTGATTGGTCATGCCGGCGGCGGTTTCTGGCCGGTATTCGATACCTGGCTGCAGGGGCATCCTGGGTTTGCGGACCCTCTCGATACCTGGTCCAAGACCGTAGTTGGCCCGATTGCTGCCTCGTGTGGCGGCGAGGCGGTGTTTCCCTCCGACAGGCCATGGCATCCGTTTCAGCAATGGGCAATGACTGCCGAAGGGCTGAAACCCTCGCCGCTTGGGTTGCTCATTCATCCTGACTACGGATTATGGCACGGCTATCGCGGGGCGATCCTGTTTGATGATGTCGCGTTCGCAGGAGAGGGCGCGGCACCGGACCTGGCCGTCGAGACAGGCATGCTTCATCCTTGCGACACATGCACCGGCAAGCCTTGCCTGTCTGCCTGCCCGGTCGAAGCTTTCACGCCGGCGGGGTTTGCCGTCTCAGCCTGTCGCGACTACCTGAAACTGGACAAGGGCAAGCAGGGCTGCATGAAATCGGGATGCCTTGCGCGCGATGCTTGTCCGGTGGGACGGAATTATCGATATGGCGGGGAACAAATTCGGTTCCATATGGCGGCTTATTCATAAATTGGTGTCATAGAACCCAAGGATTGCCGGATTGGTATCGTCAAAGCTTCAATAATGGAGAAGCGTGCCTGCATGGAATCGAAGACCCGCATCGAAGGACCAGCGGATCAGGATTTGGCCGAACGGGCGTCTATTGGCGATCGGGACGCCTTTTCCATGCTTGTCGAACGCCACTATGCTTTCATTCATCGCGTGGCATGGAAATGGTGCCGGGACCGCTCTGCGGCCGAAGACATTGCGCAGAACGTCTGTCTCAGGCTCGGATTTGCGATCCGAAACTGGCGCAACGAGAGCGCTTTCAAGACATGGCTCTACCGTATCACGATCAATGCAGCCCATGACCATGCCCGGTTCGTTGCCCGCGAGATGCGCAAGGCTCAGGCCATGGCGGTCCATGCCGCAACTCTCGGGGAAGAAATCGAGACCTACAAGCCAAGCCACAGTGATTACGTATGGGATGCAGTTCGCACCCTGCCGGATAAACAGCGCGATGCCATGCTTCTGGTTTACGGCGAGGAATTGAACCATGCCGATGCCGCCGCGGTGATGGGCTGCGCGGAATCCACGGTTTCCTATCATCTGCACACTGCGCGCAAGCAGTTGAAAAGCCTTCTGGGCAAGTCCGGAGCAGAGCAATGATCGATGATGATCTCAAGAGACTGGCGCGCAGCGCGCCGCCTCCGCTAGAGGATGCAAAACGCAAGGCGCTTGAGGCGGCACTG
Source organism: Hoeflea sp. AS60 (assembly GCF_038900115.1). NCBI lineage: Bacteria > Pseudomonadati > Pseudomonadota > Alphaproteobacteria > Hyphomicrobiales > Rhizobiaceae > Hoeflea > Hoeflea sp. AS60. Next base: position 63,879 of record NZ_JBBMQP010000004.1, read on the forward strand.
CACGCCTTTGACAAGTCAGGTCCTGAAAAAGTAAAGGCGTCCGCCCAAGGATCGCCCGATGACGGACGTCTTACCCATGTCGCAACCTCGATATGGAGTGGACTGATGAGACAGCGCTATATGGCGGGCACGGCCCTTGCCACCTTGATGATCCTGCCTGCCGCAGCCTACATGACCTGGCAGATTTCCCAGAACCACGACGGCTGGCAGCCGAAATTGCTGTCGCCCCTGGAGATGGGCACCAACGCAGACCGTGAAACAGCCGAGAAGAGCGCGGTGCCGCGTATCTGGCAACAAAGGGAAGTGGAACAGGTGGCTTCGGAGCCGGTGCCGCAGGTGGCTGCTTCGCCAGCGGCGGAGCGTTCGCGGAACCTCGACGCCTCCGTGCCTCAACGCTCAACCGGTCAGCCGATGGGCGGAGTTGCGCGACAGGGGCTATCCGGTCAGATCACCCGGCAATCGTTTGATGATGCGGACAAGCCCTATGCCTCTCCGTTTGGGGAAATCGAGTGGAACCGGATTGAGAGCTTTGAGAGCAACGGCGTCAAGTCTGTCACCGAAAACCCGGTTTCCACATTTTCGGCAGATGTTGACACGGCGTCATACGCGATGGTGCGCCGTGCGCTCAAGCAGGGCGTGCTGCCCGATCCAAAAACGGTTCGGGTCGAGGAGATGGTCAATTATTTCAACTATGACTACCCGGCTCCCGACACTGCCGAGACACCATTCCGCGCGACGGTGACCGTGACCCCGACGCCGTGGAACGCCAACACGAAACTGTTGCACATCGGGGTCAAGGGCTACGACCTCAAGCCTGCTGCGCGGCCGCATGCCAATGTGGTCTTGCTGGTCGATGTTTCCGGATCGATGCAGGAAGCCGACAAGCTGCCTCTCCTGAAATCGGCATTCCGGCTTTTGATCCAGGAGCTTGAACCCGAAGACACTGTCTCGATCGTCACCTATGCGGGCGATGCGGGTACAGTGCTTGAGCCGACGCCTGTCTCTGACAAGGCCAAGATCCTTGATGCGCTTGATGAATTGCGACCTGGTGGATCGACTGCGGGGGCTGCGGGGATCGAGGAAGCCTACCGACTGGCTGAGAAGGGCTCCGTCAAGGACGGGATCAATCGCGTGCTGCTTGCCACCGACGGCGACTTTAATGTCGGCGCCAGTGACGACGACGCGTTGAAAGCCATGATCGAAAAGAAGCGTGAAAGCGGCGTGTTCCTGTCCATTTTCGGCTTCGGGCAGGGCAACTACAATGACCAGCTGATGCAGGCACTCGCACAGAATGGCAACGGCGTCGCGGCCTACATCGACACCTTGTCTGAAGCTGAAAAAACGCTCGTGCAGGAAGCCTCGGCGTCGTTGTTTCCGATCGCATCGGATGTGAAATTCCAGATCGAATTCAATCCCGAAGTGATCGCCGAATATCGCCAGATCGGGTTTGAGACGCGCGCGCTTGACCGCGAGGATTTCAACAATGACAGCGTGGATGCAGGCGAGATCGGCTCAGGCCACACCGTGACAGCGATTTATGAGATCACGCCTGTGGGCAGTCCTGCTATTCTGAACAGCGATTTGCGTTATGGTGATGCGCCGCAGACTTCGGATTCTGCGTATGGTGATGAACTGGCGTTCCTCAAGATCCGGGCAAAAGTACCGGGCGAGGCGCAGAGTAAATTGACCGAAATTCCCGTGCTCAAGGACGCCGAAGTGAGCAGCTTCGCGGACGCGCCCGAAGATGTGCGGTTTTCGATCGGCGTCGCTGCCTTCGGGCAGAAACTGCGCGGAATTGATCAGGTCGACAGCTTTGGCTTTGAGGCCATCGAAAAGATTGCAGCTGATGCCCGTGGCGAGGATCCATTCGGCTACCGCTCGGAGTTCCTGCAACTGGTGCGGCTTGCCATGGGCCTTGAGCAGTAGCAGCTGAAGACCTGCCTGAGATCTGGCGGACGCGGTCTGGGGTGCCTCGCAGGGCAGTTCAGATCGCTCTCGCTGCCCGGCATTTTGGCGTTGGCAAGCGCCGCCAGGCGATCAAACGTAACAACCGTAAGGCTTGGTATGTCAGTCTGCCTTCAGAAATAACCTATTAAAAACATACAGATAATCTGATTTTTCGCGAACTCTCCAATGCTGGCTCTTGCAAAAGATATATCTTTACGTAGATAAGACGCTATAAAGTGTTATCGAAGTTCAGAAAGGAAATCCAGATGTTTGGAATGAACAAACACAGATGCCATGGCGAACACCGCTATTTTTCCGGCCCGGAAGGATCAGGTGGGCGCGGTCGTGGCGGCGGTGGACGCGGCCCATTCGGGCGGCATCGCGGTGGGCCGTTTGGCGGCCGCGGCAAACGCATGTTTGACGCCGGCGCATTGAGACTTGTGGTCCTGGGCCTGATTGCCGAGCAGCCACGCCATGGCTACGACATCATAAAGGCGCTGGAAGCCCGTTTCCAGGGGGCCTACAGCCCAAGCCCCGGCGCGATCTATCCAATGCTGCAGATGCTGGAGGAGGCTGATCTCGTGTCTTCCCAGATGCAGGGCGCCAAGAAGCTCTTTGCGATCACCGAAGAGGGGAAAGCCTATCTTGAGGAAAACCGCGTCGATCTCGACCGGATCAACGCCCAGATCGACGAGGCGTCGGAAGAGATCCAGGGCGTCTCGCTCGGAGCGGAATTCCGCATGCTGCGCCGGTCGCTGTTTAGCCAGTTGCGTAGCGGCGGATACTCCGCCGAGCAGGCACAGCAGGCGCTTGAGATCCTGAAGAAGGCCCGCAAGGACATTGAAGATCTGCATGCCGGATCAGAGAAGAACTGAACAGGGCAGGGCTGAAATCCCGTATCAACAGAAAAGGCCGGCGCATGCGCCGGCCTTTGCAATTCAGAGCAGTCGGTTCTTAACCGCGGCGGCCGCGACGTTCGCGGGTGGGCGCCGGGCCGGTGCTGGCAACCGTGTTGCGCATCGGGCCGATGCGCTCGACAATGCTTTCCACTGTCGGGCGCTGGGCCTTGATGTGGTTGTCGACTGCCACACGCATCGCAGCCAGATGGTCGCATGATGTGCCACAGCAACCGCCGATGATGCGCGCGCCGGCATCGATTGCCAGTCTTGCGTAATCAGCCATCAGCGGCGGTGTGCCGGAGTAATGGATTTCGGCGCCACGGAATTCCGGAATGCCGCAATTGCCCTTGACGATGACCACGGCGTCCGGATCGGCACCGGTCATGTCGAGGAGAGAGGACAGGATGTCTGAGGCACCGACGCCGCAATTGGCGCCGACCGCAAACGGGCCGTCGCCGATGTCCTTGGCGAGTGAATGAATGTCGCGCGGGTGCACGCCCATCATGGTCTTGCCGGCGGTGTCGAAGGAACCGGTGTAGACGTAAGCCAAACCGCAGCTGACGGCTGCTTCCGCCGCGGCCCGGATTTCGTCGGTGGCCGACATGGTTTCGATCCAGACGATGTCGATGCCGCCGGCCTTGAGACCCTTGATCTGTTCGGCAAAGGATTCGACCGCTGATTCATATGTCATTGCGCCAAGCGGAACCAGAAGGTCGCCGGTCGGGCCGACGGAGCCGCCGACGATGACCTTGCGCGGCGCCTTGTCAGCCACTGCGCGGGCGATCTCTGCCGCCTTCTTGTTGAGTGCGAATACCCGGTCATCGGCCTGGTGCAGCTTGAGCCGGTTGCGGGTTCCGCCAAAACTGTTGGTCAGAATGATGTCGGAGCCTGCGTCGACAAAATCCTGGTGCAGCTTGGTGATTTTTTCAGGTGCCGTTTCCAGCCACATCTCTGGTGCTTCACCCGATTCAAGCCCCATGGCGAACAGGTTGGTTCCGGTGGCGCCGTCGGCAAGCAGGATGCCTTTTTCGGACAGCAGGTCGGCAAGCGGGTTGGACACGGACATTCAAATCTCCTGTTAAGCTGAGTATCGTATAAAGATATCTTTATGTCATTGCAATAGAGCTGATGTGGTCGAATTGAAAAACCCCGCAGGCAATTGCTTGGCTGCGGGGTTTGACTGGTTCGGCCGTGGGTCGGGAGATCCCGATCACTCAACGGTGTGCGGTCTCAGGCGGCAACAGTCTCATGGTCGACAGGGGTTACCATCGCCGAGATGACTTCCTGAATGTCGAGCGCGCCAATGGGCTTGCCGTCCGCGTCCGTCACATGAGCGAAAGAAGCACTGCTGTCGGTCATCTTCTTGGCCGCGACTTCGAGCACTGTTCCTGTCTTGATCGGCATGCCTTGCGGCTCGCCGGAAAGCGGCGTCATGACCATGTCGACGGAGATGACTCGTCCGCGATTGACCTCTCGCACAAAGCTCGAAATGTACTCGTCGGCCGGACGAAGCACGATTTCCTGCTTGGTGCCCTGCTGCACCACTTCACCATCCCGGAGGATGGCAATGCGGTCGCCCAGGCGAAGCGCCTCATCGAGATCGTGGGTGATGAAGACAACGGTCTTGCGGATTTCCTTCTGCAAATCCAGCAGCACTGTCTGCATGTCCATGCGGATCAACGGATCGAGTGCCGAGAAGGCTTCATCCATCAGCAGGATCGGCGCGTCGTTGGTCAGCGCCCGGGCAAGGCCCACGCGCTGCTGCATGCCGCCTGAAAGCTGGTTGGGATAATTGTCCTCGAAGCCATCGAGGCCAACCCGTGAAATCCAGCGGCGGGCCTGTTTTTCCTGCTCTTCGCGGGGAATGCCCTGGATTTCCAGACCGTAGACCGTGTTCTCAAGAACCGTGCGGTGGGGCAGAAGCGCGAACTTCTGAAACACCATTGCGGTCTTGTGACGGCGGAACTCGCGAAGCTCGTTCTCGTTCATCTTGACGACATCGTCATCGCCGACGATCACTTCGCCGGCCGTCGGGTCGATCAGCCGGTTGATGTGACGGATCAGGGTGGATTTGCCCGAGCCGGAAAGGCCCATGACAACCTGAATGCCGCCGCCGGGCATATCGATATTGATGTCCTTCAGACCGAGCACATGGTTGTGCTTGTCGTTGAGCTCGGTCTTGGTCATACCACCCTTGACGGCATCGATATAGGCATCCGGGTTGGCTCCGAAAATCTTGTAAAGATTGCGGATGTTGATCCCGATTCCGGTGTGTTGGTCAGCCATGAACCACCTCCAGGTGCTTCTGCAGCCGCTTGCCATAGGCCTGGCTGGTGCGGTCAAAGATGATGGCGATGCCGACAATGGCGAGGCCGTTGAATATGCCAAGCGTAAAGTACTGGTTGGCGATGGCCTTGAGGACCGGCAGACCAAGGCCCTGAACACCGATCATGGAAGCAACGACGACCATGGCGAGTGCCATCATGATGGTCTGGTTGACGCCGGCCATGATGGTCGGCAACGCCAGTGGCATCTGCACGTTCTTAAGCCGCTGCCAGTTGGACGAACCAAATGCATCGGCCGCCTCCAGCACATCCTTGTCGACCAGCCGGATGCCGAGATTGGTCAAACGGATGATCGGCGGAATGGCATAGACCATCACAGCAATCAGTCCCGGTACCCGACCAATGCCGAGCAGCATGACCACTGGAATGAGGTAGACGAAACTCGGCATCGTCTGCATCACGTCGAGGATCGGGTTGAGGACCGCCTGGACCCTGTCGGACCGGCCCATGAGAATGCCTATCGGTATGCCGAAAATGATAGCCATTATGGTCGCCACGACCGTCATTGCGACGGTTTTCATGGTGTCTTCCCACATGTCGAAATAGCCGATCAGCAGCAGTGTGATGATAACACCGATGGTAATCTTCCAACTGCGGCTTGCCAGCCATGCGATCACTGCGAAAGCCAGGATGACGAGGGGCCAAGGCGAAGTGGTGAGCAATTGCTCCACGCGATACATGAACCATTGCACTGGATAGAGTGCGGTTTCAAATACATCGCCATACGCGCGGGTGAAGTTGCGAAAACCGAGATCGATTGCCTTTTTCAAGGCAGTCAGTCTGTCGGTGTCCATGGCGGGAAATTCTGTGAGCCAGTCCATATTCACGCTCCAAATACGGAAAATAGTGTTGGCTGATCGTCAGGCGACCAGCAATTCATCGCTGCCTGTGGCCAGACGAATGCACCTTTTGGCGCGTGCCCCGGTCCCGGCTCCAGACTGCTGCGGTTTTGTGTTCCCCGACCGCGGCTGCCTGAATAAAAATGTGGCGGACCTAAGCCCGCCACACTGTAAGCGATGGGTTACATCACTGCTTTCTTGACCTTTTCGGCCGCTTCAGGAGACACCCACTTCGTCCAGATGTCCTCATTTTCCTTGAGGAAATGACGGGCTCCGGCTTCACCTGTAGCCTGGTTGTCAGCCATCCAGGCAAGCAAGGTGTTCACAGTGGAATTCGGCCAGCTGCGGTTGGCAAGGTAGTCATAGGCCGGTCCAGCGCGCTTCTTGAAGCTGTCGGTCACGACAGTGTAGACTTCCGACTTCGACCAGGCGTTCTTGACTGGATCCGGGCAATCGGTGATCGATGTGCAACGGTCCCATTCAGCCTTGTCGTGCGGCACGCCATGATCGAGCTTGACCATCTCGTATTTGCCGAGGATAGCGGTTGGAGCCCAATAGTAACCGAGCCACGGATCTTCGCTCTCGTAAGCCTTGGCGATCGAGCCGTCGAGACCGGCAGCGGAACCGGTTTCAACTGTTACCCAGCCCTTTTCTTCAGCGCCATAGGCCTTGAAAAGGTTGGTTGTGATGATGCGGCAGCCCCAGCCTTCAGGGCAGTTGTAGACGCCGCCCTTGCCTGCATTTTCCATGCCGGGAGCAGGGAAAAGTTCAGGGTGTGCAAGAGCATCGTCAATTGTCTTGATTTCAGGATGGGCTTCCGCGAAATATTTCGGGATCCACCAGCCTTCAACGCCGCCATCGCTGAGCGATTCGGACGCATAGTCAAGCTTGCCTTCTGCAACAGCTGCGTCGAGCAGGGTGCGCAGCGAGTTGATCCAGGCTTCCGGAGCAACATCCGGTTCCTGCTTTTCAACCATTGAAGTGAGTGTCGGTGTGGTGTCACCGGCAACCAGTTCTGCCTGGCAGCCATAACCTTCAGAGAGAATGATTTCGTCGATATTGGCCAGAACTTCGGCCGAGGCCCAGTTCATGTTGGCGATAGTCACGCGTCCGCAATCTTCTGCGGATGCTGCGCCGGCAAAGCCCATAAGGCCAACGGCGAGAACGGTGGAAGCGAGAAGCTTCTTCATGTGTAAGACCTCCCAGTCTTAATTGATGCAGTGGTTGTTCCATTTTTCGGCAGATCCGGTCACTGCTGTTTACCGGAAACCGATGGAATTGAAGGCAGACCGCCTCATGGTCATTGAAAACCAATTTTCACGCTAAATAAGACGCGAAGGCGACATCAGACGACGCAATTGGAACCCACGGAACTCTGTCGCAAGCGATTGGCCGGTTGATTTACCGCCCTTCAGGGTAAGGACTTGGTGAAAGAAATCAACCGTATCATTGAGAATTCGTGATTCAGGTGGTCACCGATGGTGCGCCGCATCATGCCAATGCAGGCAGTGCAAATAAAATGCATGATTCATGATTGCTTAGGGTTTCACTAACGCTCCGGTAACGATGTCCGGGTTAAACCTGTTTCCACGGCGGGGGACAACCGCCGACCATCCCGGATAAGGTATTGCGTACCGGGATGTCGCGAACCTCGCGCGTATTTGTGAGGGCGTCAGTGTATTTGGCAGGCCGCCCGGATCTCACGATCCGGGCGGCCTTCGCATTTGAAGGGCTGACCGGTCAAAATAAAAAGGCCGGACGATCGCTCATCCGGCCTTCTGAAATCTCGTTCAAACACGCTTTCCCGAAGGGCGCCGTTGGGTGGCTTCAACCTGCGGAAAGGGTGCGGATGAGGCTGTTGAGAATGCCTGACTTGCGCTTCTCGTTAGCCTTCTGAACCGGAAGCACGTTGTTCCATGCGATCTGAACGCGATTGGCGGAGTTGAATACATAAAGCATGGCGATGTCCTTCCGTTTGGTGTTGACGACATTATTCAAATGGCAATCACCATCTGCCGCTGCTCTATGCTTATCGGGTGGGGTGAGCTGCATTGAATCCGCCGCGGCATGTCGCAATTCAGATGTCGCAAAAAGAAATTGCCGAAGGTTTGAAAACGCGGTGAACGAATGGTTAGCGCGAGCGCTTGAAAAAGCCTTTTGATCTGCTGTTTGCGGTGCTATCGACGGTCCCATGACACGGGCGTTGATGTTTCAGGGAACAGGTTCGGATGTTGGCAAGACCGCACTGGTTGCGGGCTTTTGCCGGCTCGCGGCTAATCACGGACTGAAGGTCCGGCCGTTCAAGCCGCAGAACATGTCCAATAACGCCGCGGTCGCCGATGATGGCGGCGAAATCGGCCGGGCGCAGTGGCTGCAGGCACTGGCCTGCCGGGTGCCTGCCAGTGTGCACATGAACCCGGTGCTGCTCAAACCTCAATCGGAAACCGGTTCGCAAGTGGTGGTTCAGGGCAAGGTCTTCGGGCATGCAAAGGGCCGCGATTACCAGAAGCTCAAGCCCCAGCTGATGGCGGCGGTCCTCGACAGTTTCGGCCGTGTATCGGAGCAGGCGGATCTTGTGCTGGTTGAAGGCGCCGGCTCTCCGGCGGAAATCAATCTCAGACCAGGCGATATCGCCAATATGGGATTTGCGACATCGGCCCGGGTTCCGGTGGTGCTGGTCGGTGACATCGACCGGGGAGGGGTGATCGCATCGCTGGTCGGGACCCACACAATCCTGCCCGACGAAGACCGGGCGATGATCGTTGGCTACCTCATCAACAAGTTTCGCGGTGATGTCAGCCTGTTTGATGACGGCATTGCTGCTGTCGACGGTTTTACCGGTTGGTCGTGTCTTGGTGTGATACCATGGCTGAAAGCCGCAGCGCGACTGCCTGCTGAGGATTCGGTGGCACTCGAGCGGCTGGTCCGGGGAGACGCGCGGGCGCTCAAGGTGGCAGTACCAATCTTGTCGCGGATCGCCAATTTCGACGATTTCGACCCGCTCAAGGCCGAACCGGAAGTCGAACTCGTGTTCGTGCGGCCCGGTGAGCGGCTGCCCGAAGATGCCGGTCTTGTTATCCTGCCGGGGTCGAAATCGACGATTTCCGATCTCAACGATTTCCGTCAGCAGGGCTGGGACAAAGATCTGCAGGCGCACCGCCGGCGCGGCGGTCGCATAATCGGTATTTGCGGCGGTTACCAGATGCTGGGACAGAGTGTGCTGGATCCGCAGGGGCTTGAAGGTGGCGCGACATCTGCCGAGGGGCTCGGGTTGCTCGATATCGACACCGAGATGGCGCCCGAAAAGACTGTCCGCAACATCGAAGCCCGGTCCGCCGAGTACGATGTGGGCTTGTCGGGCTACGAGATTCATCTCGGTATCAGTCGCGGTCCGGATAGTGCCCGGCCGATGACGCTTCTCGATGGCCGTCCCGACGGCGCGATATCAGCCGACGGCAAGGTATCTGGGACCTATCTGCACGGCCTGTTCGATTCGGATTCCTACCGCGCGAAGCTCCTCGCGGAATTTGGCATTCGGGGCGGGGAGACCAATTTCCGCGCCGATGTGGACAAGGCGCTCGATGAAATTGCCGGTGAACTTGACCGACTCGTCGGCTTTGAACGGCTGATGGAAGCTTCCGCTCAGATCGGTCGCTGATGGAAGCGGCAATGGCGCAGCTGCGATTGACAGCCCGCCGCGTCAGCCCTATCAATTGAAGTTCGAATGGTTCCAGAAAACCGAACTGGTTTTCAGGATCAAAAGGGAATGCGACGGGGTGGACCCAATCAGGGCATCCTTATCGCAGCCGACCCCGCGACTGTAGAGCGGCGAGGCAAATGTCACCGGCACGGAATGCCAGAGTGACGGGAGACAATGGTGTCTTTCCGTCAACTTGAAGCTCCGGACCGGAAACGCCACTGACGTGGCGGCATGATCAATCGGCGCGGACGCCTCTTTGTCTACGAATCGTCCCGTTTTCATGACCGCCATAAACGTCGGGAAGGTTGGCATTTGCTGATGTTCGACGGCAACGTCGACGCGACCCGTGAGCCAGGAGACCTGCCATTCGCACCGGTTGAGAGCCGGACCTTTGGGAGAGGTATTCTCCCGAAGCCATTCACGGAGGTTGTCATGGCTGTTAAGATTCAAACGCTTTCACTCACCGATCGCATCGGTGCGCGCACTGTTGCCGGACTGATGGCGCTGGTCATCGGTTCCATACTGGTGTTCGGGGTTGGCCTCGCCAACTCTCAGGCGCTGCACGATGCAGCGCACGACACCCGTCATTCCTACGGCTTTCCCTGCCACTAAGGGATTGATCCTATGATTGTCAGGTTGCTCCTGGCGGCTCTTGCCGCCGGGCTCATTGCGGGTTTCGCAATGACGCCCGCCCAATATGTCAAAACCATTCCGCTGATCATGCAGGCGGAAGCCTACGAGAATGGCGAAGCTGGCCATTCTCACAGTGCTGCCGAGCCCGCGCATGAACATGCGGGAGATCACGGCCATAGTGATGATGGGTCGATGCTTGGCTTTGGCCGGCTTGGCGATACGATCCTTGCCAATCTGGTTGCCGGAGCGGGCTTCGCGCTGATGCTCGCTGCCGTGGCGTTACTGACGGGGATGGATTTCCCCGGGGGCCGCCAAGCTCTCACGCGGGGTGTTCTTCTGGGAGCAGCGGCCTGGTTCTGCGTCCAGCTTGCGCCTGCGATGAGCCTGCCACCGGCGGTTCCGGGTTTTCCCTATGCCGACCTTGGTGACCGTCAGGGCTGGTGGATGATTGCGGTGCTCGCCTCAGCGGTGGGGATCTGGTGTCTCGCCATGCGGCCAGAATGGCCGATCAAGGTGCTGGGCGTTGTGATCATCGTTGCACCGCATATCTGGGGCTCGCCAATTCCCGAAGATCTGTCGAGCGAAGTACCCGCCTATATCGCCTCTGCCTATGCTGCGGCCTCGCTTGCAACAACCTTGTTCTTCTGGCTGCTGCTTGGCGGGTTGCTGGGGTATTTCCTGTCTCGGGTGCCCGAGGAAAGAGCGGCGTGACAGACGGTCTGCCAAAGGTGACGCTTGTGCTGGGCGGTGCCCGCTCGGGCAAATCCGGTTTTGCCGAAGGCCTGGTCGAACGCGCCTCCGGATCAAGATTGTACCTGGCAACGGGTCAGGCCTGGGATGACGAAATGCGCGACCGCATTGCCTCACACCAGGACCGGCGCGGGCAGGGCTGGGAGACTATCGAGGCTCATCTGGAACTGGCGAAGTCGCTTGAAGCCAATACACGCGCCGACCGTCCGGTGCTGGTCGATTGCCTCACCCTGTGGGTCACCAATCTTATGCTCGGCGAGCACGACATCGACGCCGCGTTTGACGAACTTGCCGGATCACTGCCTTCGCTTGAGGGGCCTGTGGTCTTTGTATCGAATGAGGTGGGGCTGGGCATCGTGCCTGACAATGCCATGGCGCGGGCGTTTCGCGATCATGCCGGCCGCCTCCACCAGTTAATCGCAAGCCTGGCCGACGAAGTCTATTTCGTCGCCGCCGGCCTGCCACTCAAAATGAAGGGCTGACGCCATGATGGGTTCAAAAATTCCTGCAACCGTGATCACCGGCTTTCTCGGCGCGGGCAAGACCACGCTGATCCGGCACATGCTGTCCAACGCCAAGGGCAAGCGGATTGCGCTGATCATCAATGAATTCGGCGATCTGGGCGTCGATGGTGATGTGCTCAAGGGCTGCGGCGAGGAAGTGTGCCGCGAGGAAGACATTGTCGAGCTGACCAATGGCTGCATCTGCTGCACCGTGGCTGATGATTTCATCCCGACCATGGAAAAGCTGCTGGCGCGCAAGGATCGTCCTGACCATATCGTCATCGAGACATCCGGTCTTGCATTGCCGCAGCCGCTGGTCGCGGCCTTCAACTGGCCTGGCATCAAGACGCAGGTGACCGTCGATGGCGTGGTGACGGTCGTTGACAGTGCCGCTGTCGCTGCCGGCCGCTTCGCCCACGATCACGACAAGCTTGACGCGCAACGGCTGGCGGATGACGGACTCGATCATGAAAGCCCGCTGGAGGAATTGTTCGAGGACCAGCTGACCGCTGCCGACCTGATCATTCTCAACAAGGCCGATCTGATCAGCGCTGAAGATCTTGAAGGCGTTCGCGCCGGAATATCGGAGCACATGTCGCGCAAGCCGATTTTCGTCGAAGCGCGGCAGGGCGAGGTGGCGCCAGAGGTGCTGCTCGGTCTGGGTATCGGCACCGAAGACGATATTTCGAACCGCAAGTCGCACCATGAGCTGCATCATGCGGACGGCCATGAGCATGATCATGATGAGTTCGAGAGCTTTGTCGTTTCGCTTGGTCCGGTCAGCGATGCGGCCGCCTTCAGCGAAGGCCTAAAGGCTCTGATCGTTTCGCACGACATTCTGCGGCTCAAGGGTTTTGCCGACATTTCCGGCAAGCCTATGCGGATGGTGGTGCAGGCGGTCGGAAGCCGGATCGACACGCATTTCGACCGGCCATGGGCTGCCGGAGAGGCTCGGGAAACCAGGCTCGTCGTCATCGGACTGCATGACATTGACGAGGCTGCCATTCGCGAGAGCCTGGCCGGGCTCGCCGGTTAAGCAGGATGCATCTTCTTGTCGCACAGAAGGGAAGCCTGAGCGACGGCAATGAGGCCGTCGATCTTGGCCAGAGCCCGGGCGACATTCTGTTCCTGAGTGCGGCGGACACCGAGCTTGCGAGCATTGCCGCAGCACGACAGACGACTGGCCAGCTGAAGTGGCGGCTGGCGAGTCTTTCCGATCTCAAGCACCCGATGTCGGTCGACACCTTTGTCGCCAGGATGGCGCCGAAGGCGAAGCTGGTGATCGTGCGCGCACTCGGCGGGGCCAGCTATTTCGCCTATGCGCTCGAGAGCCTGCATGCGGCCTCCGTCGCGCATGGTTTCAAGATTGCAGCGCTTCCCGGCGATGACCGGCCTGATGCGGGGCTGGAGCCGCTGTCGACGCTGGATCATGCGGCGCGGGATCAGCTTTGGGCTTACCTGATCGAGGGTGGGGCCGAGAATGCGCGCGGGCTGATCACCTATGCCGAAGCACTGATTGAAGGCGGCGAGCGACCCGGACCGGCAGCACCGCTGCTGAAAGCCGGGTTGTGGCATCCGAACACTGGAAATCCGGGGCTTGCCGACGTCAAGCGGGACTGGACCCACGGCGCGCCGGTGGCGGCAGTCTGCTTTTACCGGGCGCTGGTGCAGAGCGGGCAGACGGCACCCGTCGCAGCCTTGTGCGACGCATTGAAAGCCGAGGGCGTCAACGCGCTTCCGGTGTTTGTCTCCAGTCTCAAGGATCCGGTGTCGATGGGCACGCTCGAAGCGATCTTTGCCGATGCGGCGCCCGACGTGGTGATCAATGCCACTGGTTTTGCGGTGTCGTCACCGGGCGGACAGACCAAGGGCACGGTGCTTGAATCCACCGGTGCCCCGGTGTTGCAGGCCGTGTTTGCCAGCGGTGGCCGCGAGGCCTGGGCGGCATCGCATCAGGGGCTGACCTCGCGCGATCTCGCGATGCATGTGGCTTTGCCGGAAGTTGATGGCCGGGTGCTTGCGCGCGCGGTGTCGTTCAAGGCGGCGGCGCGGTTTGACGAGATGGTCGAGGCCAATATCGTTACCCATGCGCCGGAGCCTGACCGGGTGCAGTTCGTCGCTCAATTGGCATCGCGCTGGGCGCGGTTGCGGCGGACACAAGCAGCGGATCGCCGGGTGGCGATCGTGCTGGCGAATTATCCCAACCGGGATGGTCGCATCGCCAACGGCGTGGGGCTCGACACGCCCGCGGGCACGGTTGAAGTGCTGCGTGCGATGGCGAAGGCCGGATATAAGGCCGGTGAGCTTCCGGCTGATGGTGACGCGCTTGTGACCGCGCTGAAGGCCGGGCCGACCAATGCCGTGCGCGATGAACGCAGCGGCGGGGTTCCTCTTCCCATCGACGATTATCAGGCGTTTTTTGCGACGCTGGATCCTGCCATCCAGTCAGCTGTGAACGAACGCTGGGGCGCGCCGGAGACTGACCCGTTTTATCGCGATGGGGTATTTCATCTGGGCTTGCTGCGCTTTGGCAATGTGGTTGTCGGTATCCAGCCGGCGCGTGGCTACAACATCGATCCGAAGGCCAGCTATCACGCGCCGGATCTGGTTCCGCCGCATGGCTATTTCGCCTTCTATGCCTGGCTGCGCGGTCACTTTGACACCCATGCGGTCATCCACATGGGCAAACACGGAAATCTCGAATGGCTGCCTGGCAAGGCGCTGGCGATGTCGCGGGCGTGCTATCCTGAAGCGGTGCTCGGGCCCATGCCGCATGTCTATCCGTTTATCGTCAATGATCCGGGCGAGGGGACACAGGCCAAGCGGCGGACATCGGCTGTCATCATCGATCACCTGACGCCGCCCCTGACCCGCGCCGAAAGCTACGGGCCGCTCAAGGATCTCGAGGCACTGGTGGACGAATACTACGAAGCCTCCGGCCACGATCCGCGACGGCTGAAGCTGCTGAAAGGTCAGATCCTCGATCTCGTGCGAGACATCGGGCTCGACAGCGATGCTGGCATAGCGCCCGGGGATGATGATGATCTGGCGCTCGAAAAGCTCGACGCTTGGCTGTGTGACCTCAAGGAAATGCAGATCCGCGACGGGCTGCACATCTTTGGCAAATCGCCTGAGGGTGGGCTGCTCACCGATCTGACTGTTGCGCTGGCGCGGATCAAGCGTGGCGAAGCGACCGGCGAAGACAGCCTGCAGCGGTCGATAGCAAGGGATGCGGGTTTGTCAGGGTTCGACCCGCTCGATTGCCTGATGGGAGCTGCATGGGATGGTCCGCGGCCGGCGGTGCTGCAGGCAGTATGCAGCGATCTCTGGCGCACCAATGGCGACACGGTCGAGCGGATCGAACTGCTGGCGATTGAACTGGTTTCCGGGCGGACTGCCTTGCCGACAGAGTGGGAAGCCACAGCGGCGGTGATGGCCAATATTCAAACCCTGATCAAGCCATCTGTCGAAGCTTGCGGAGACGCCGAGATTGCCGGTCTGCTGACCGCGCTTGATGGCCGGTTCGTGGGTCCCGGACCGTCGGGTGCTCCGACGCGGGGGCGACCTGATGTGCTGCCGACGGGGCGGAATTTCTATTCGGTCGACAGCCGTGCGGTGCCGACGCCGGCGGCCTGGGAGCTCGGGCAGAAATCGGCGGAACTGCTAGTCATCCGCCATCTGCAGGATCACGGCGAGTGGCCGACATCGATGGCGCTGACGGCCTGGGGCACATCCAACATGCGCACCGGCGGTGATGATATTGCCCAGGCGATGGCGCTGATCGGGGCCAGGCCGCTCTGGGATCCGGCCTCGCGGCGGGTGACCGGCTATGAGATCATTCCACTGGCGATGATGAGCCGGCCCCGGGTTGATGTGACCTTGCGGATATCGGGATTTTTCCGCGATGCTTTCCCGGACCAGATCGCTCTGTTTGACCGGGCAGTCCGGGCTGTTGCTGCGCTAGACGAGGACGAGGGCGACAATCCGCTGGCGGCGCGGGCCAGAACAGAGATCGCGCGCCTGATGCAAACCGGTGTGGCTGAAGCGGACGCCGGACGTCAGGCGTCCTTCCGTGTGTTCGGCTCCAAGCCCGGCGCTTATGGCGCAGGGCTGCAGGCGCTCATGGACGAGGGTGGCTGGACCGACCGTGGCGATCTCGCCGAGGCCTTCGTGGTCTGGGGCGGTTATGCCTATGGTGCGGGCGAAGAGGGGCAGGCGGCGCACGAGCTGTTCGAGCAGCGGCTGTCGACCGTGGAAGCGGTGGTGCAGAACCAGGATAACCGGGAGCATGATCTCCTGGATTCCGACGACTACTACCAGTTCGAGGGCGGCATGACGGCTGCGGTCGAAGCTGCGCGGGGGACACGGCCTGCGATCTACCACAATGACCACTCGCGCCCCGAACGCCCGGTGATCCGCTCGCTTGAGGAAGAGATCGCGCGTGTGGTGCGCGGCCGCGCGGTCAACCCGAAATGGATCGCAGGCGTCAAGCGCCATGGCTACAAGGGCGCCTTCGAGATGGCGGCGACAGTCGATTACCTGTTTGCCTTCGCCGCGACCACGGGTGCGGTGCGCGATGCGCATTTCGACGCGGTCTATGAGGCCTATCTGATGGATGAAGATACGCTGGCCTTCCTGCGCGACAAGAACCCGGATGCTCTGAAAGAAATGGCAGCGAAATTCGAAGAGGCGATCGAGCGCGGGCTGTGGACGCCCAAGAGCAATTCGGCCAAGTTTGCGCTTGCTGAAGTGACTGGAAGAAACACGGGGCATGGTTGAACCGGCGACGGACCGTCCGGGTGCGTGCACCTGTTTCAGGGACTTTTGTACCGTCACCGACACAGGACCGAAAAACGAGGACTGCGCATGACAATCGAAATGACCGTTATCGAAGGCGGTGACGAGGAGTTCGCCAACACAGTCGAGTTCATGATCGATTCGGTCGCTGAGAAACTCGGGAAGCCGTTCGATCCGGAACCGTTTCACCTCAGGGCCAGTGATGCTGACGGGCAACTTGTTGGCGGTCTTGCAGCTCATAAAGTTCAGGGCTGGCTGTTTATCAAGCTGCTCGGTATTGCGGAAGGACAGCGCGGCAACGGGATTGGCCGCACGCTTCTGTCGCGGGCTGAAAGTTTTGCCCGCCGGGAAGGGCTTGTCGGTGTATATCTTGATACATTCGAATTTCAGGCGCCGCGTTTTTATGAGGCTCAGGGCTACACTGAATGCGGCCGCCTGCCGGCCAGCGGTGGCGCACCGCAACGGATCTGGTTTGCCAAAACGTTTGATGACGCGGACGCTGGCAAGAATTGAGAATTGACCCTGGAGGCTGCAGTCATTGGCGGCCAGGATTTGAGACGAACAGGATGGATATGCGATGAGCGAACGCGGCAAGATCACCGACGGCATGAGCGAGGACGAGCTCAACGCCCGCCACGCCGATAAGATGGCCAAGAAGAAGGCGGCTCGTGAGAAGATCATGGCCACCAAGACAGGCGAAAAGGGTCTGGTGATCGTCCATACCGGCAAGGGCAAGGGCAAATCATCCGCTGCGTTCGGCATGATCTTCCGCCATATCGCGCACGGCATGCCCTGTGCGGTGGTGCAGTTCATCAAGGGCGCGATGTCGACCGGAGAGCGCGACCTCATCCTGAAGAACTTTTCCGACATGTGCCAGTTTCACACCATGGGTGAAGGGTTTACCTGGGACACGCAGGACAAGGCGCGCGATATTGAAATGGCGCAAGCCGCCTGGGAAAAAGCCAAGGAAATGATCCGCGACGAGCGCAATTCGATGGTGCTGCTGGACGAGATCAACATCGCGATCCGCTATGATTACCTTGACGTCAATGAGGTGATCGCGTTTCTTGAAGCTGAAAAACCGGCGATGACCCATGTTGTACTCACCGGGCGCAACGCCAAGGACGAGCTGATCGAGTTCGCCGATCTGGTGACCGAGATGGAGATGATCAAGCATCCGTTCCGCTCTGGTGTAAAGGCGCAAATCGGCGTGGAGTTCTAGCACCGCTAACAGCACTGGAGTGCGTGATGGGTCTTTCGGCAAGCTGGCAATTCTGGGCACTGGTGGCGGCGGTGTTCGCCGCCTTGACCGCGATCTTTGCCAAGATCGGCATCAGTGATATCGACAGCGATCTGGCCACCTTCATCCGCACCTGCGTGATCATGCTGGTGCTTGGCGCCATGCTGACGGCGATGGGCAAGTGGCGGCAGCCGCAGACCATCCCGCTCAAGACGTGGATCTTCCTTGGCCTTTCCGGCCTCGCAACCGGCGCGTCCTGGCTTGCCTATTTCCGGGCTCTCAAGATCGGCGACGCCTCGCGGGTGGCGCCGATCGACAAGCTCTCCATCGTGCTCGTGGCGATCTTCGGCGTGGTGTTTCTGGGTGAGCATCTGTCCGCCATGAACTGGTTTGGTGTCGGCATGATCGCGTCAGGCGCAATCATCCTCGCTGTTTTCTGAGCCGGATTTCAGACACCAAACCAAATGCGGACCGGATTGGCTGGATCGGCCATCAGTTTGGCGGCAAGTGCGCAGCAGGTGATCACCAGCAGTGGCTTGATGATTCTGGCGCCGTTCTTCATCGCCAGCCGTGAGCCGAGTTGCGCGCCCGCAAACTGGGCTGCGCCCATCATCAAGCCCACTTTCCAGTATATAACACCAGCAAAGGCAAAGACGGCAAAGCCGCCGAGATTGGACGCGAAGTTCAAAAGCTTGGTGTGGGCCGTGGCTTTCAGCAGCCCAAAACCTGCCAGCGCAACAAAGGCCAGCATGTAGAAAGAGCCGGCACCGGGGCCGAAGACGCCATCATAGAAACCGATCATCGGTACGATCATCAGGCCGAACAGGAACGGCGAAATCCTGCGGGCGCGATCAATATCGTTCATGTTCGGCTTGAACGCGAAATAGAGCGCTATAGCGACCAGCAGGAAGGGCAGAAAAGCGCGGAAGATGTCGCCGGGAATGATCGTTGCCAGCATGGCGCCAAGCGCTGAGCCTGCCGCCGCGAGCACTGCCGATGGCAATTGCGCCTTGAGATCGACATGGCCCTTGCGGGCATAGGCGACGGTCGCTGACCCTGAGCCGAACAAACCCTGCAGCTTGTTAGTTCCGAGCGCTTCAACCGGCGTAAAGCCTGCCAGCAGAAGCGCGGGCACGGCGATCAGGCCGCCGCCGCCGGCAATCGAATCAACAAAACCGGCCATGAATGCTGCTCCGAGTAGCAGCAAGGTGAGTGTGAGCGTCAGGTCTTCCATGGGTCAGCCTTCAGTGCGAGGACGAAACGGCAGAAACGAGGCGGGACCTATTGCACGGGTTGATGCTCTGGACAATCGGCGGTGACCCGCTACTTTTTAGGGTATATGGGGAATCACCCAGGCCTGAGGGGGCTGTTGTGATGCTGGGGCTTTTTATGTCTATCGCGCGGTTGTTTGAACGCGAGCCGCAGTTTTCTGGCTCGCTCGCCGAGTTGTCCGAAGATCCGGTCAGGTTGGCGGAAATTCTGCTTCTGTTCCGGATGGTGCTTGCCGACGGGATTGTTCAACCGTCCCAGCTCACCGCCTTCGAGCGCATCTGCGAGCAGCATTTTGGTGTCAGCCGCAGGGACATGCCGGAATTGCACGCGCTTCTTGATTCGCCCAAAGCCCGTTCTTACGAAGCTCAAGCCTTTACGCTGCTCGGCCAGCTTGACATGAAGGCGCGAACCACCCTTCTTGACGACATGATGCGGATTGCGCGCGCCAACACCAACAGGAATGAGCGCGACGACAGATTGATCCGGAGGACTGCCAGTCTGCTCGGGCTGGAGCCAGGGTCCGTGGGCGTCGAGGAAAAGGAACAGGCCATGAATGATACGGCAGGCAAAAGCCCCAGCTTCGGCGAGCGGGTGCGGGCGCTTCTCGACCAGTCCACGTCGCTGAGCAAGGTTGCAAACGACCCGGTGCTGACGGCGGAACTGCTGCTGTTGGTCAGGATGTCGTTCGCGGACAAGACGGTTGAGCCTGCGGAAGCGGATGCCTTTGCTGCAATCTGCACACGCCTTCTGGGGCTTAACGGCGACGAGCTGACTGATATTCTCAGATATCTCAATGACTTCGGATATGAGACCACGGATGCGCAGGCTGCGGAAATGCTTGCCGACCTCGATGAAGCCCGCAAACGGGAAATTCTGGATCATCTTGCGATTGTTGCCAAAGCCGGTGGCGAGGTTGATGACCGGGAGCGCCGCCTGTTTGAAGCCACCGCCCGGCGGCTTGGCTTCGCCTGAAGCCACATTCTGGCGCGCATTTCTGCTTTGACGCAGATCAGCGCCTGGCTGGCGCAATCGGGGTTTGACCTCCAAATCCCGAACGCCTATGACTCGCCCCCATGTGCGACGGCGCCTGATGACAGGCTGAGAGATATTCCGGTGCGGCCGACTTAATTCAAGGGCCAACTCCGGTGCTGTCCGGTTCGGTAAGACGAGATGCTGCTTCAGGGTTGGCGTCTTTTCATCCGGCGTATCGTGCTGATTTTGTCACGTTGTCCGGAGGCCCCGATGCGCACCCTTGTTCTATCCTTTGTTGGTTCTGTCTTTTTCACGCACGCAGCCTTGGCTCATGGCGGCCATGTCGGCGATCTGGCAGGGCATTCGCATTGGGTCGGATGGGCTGCAGCTGCAGCTGCAGGAGCGATTGCCGCGTGGGCCATAAAGCGCGGCAGCAAGGGCAAGGCCGCGGCCAAGGACAGTTCAGACAAGGCCGATAGCGGCAAGCAATCCGAAACTGTGGAGGCCTGAACCGTGAGCAATAGCGGGATCCCCGAGAAGACCGGCATCATGGTTTGCGGCCACGGCAGCCGCAACCAGAACGCAGCACGCGAATTCGCCACCGTGGCTGAAGGACTGAAGGCCCGCTATCCGGATGTGCCGGTGGAATATGGCTATCTGGAATTCTGCAATCCGGTGATATCCGAAGGGCTCGACCGGCTGCGCGCCAAGGGCGTCACCCGGGTGCTGGCCGTGCCGGGCATGCTGTTTGCCGCCGGTCATGCGAAGAACGACATTCCTTCGGTGCTCAACACCTACCAGGCGCAGAATCCCGGTACGGTGATCAATTACGGACGCGAACTCGGCATCGATCTCAAGATGATCCGTGCAGCTGGCGCGCGGATCCAGGCGGCGCTCGACACGGCCAATGCCGAACAGGGCAGGGTGGAGCTGCACGACACGCTGTTGATGGTTGTGGGCCGGGGATCATCCGATCCTGATGCCAATTCCAATGTCTCCAAGGTCATGCGGATGCTGTGGGAAGGTTTTGGCTTTGGCTGGGCCGAGACCTGCTATTCCGGTGTGACCTTCCCGCTGGTCGGCCCCGGACTCAGCCATGCGGCAAAGCTTGGCTACAAGCGCGTCATCGTGTTTCCGTATTTCCTGTTCACCGGCGTTCTGATCAAGCGGATCTATTCCGAGACAGACGCGGTGGCAGAAAACCATCCCGACATCCAGTTCATCAAGGCCTCTTATCTGAGCGATCATCCGCTGGTCATCGACACGTTCCAGGACAGGGTGCAGGAGATCGTTGACGGTCAGGCGCTGATGAACTGCCAGATGTGCAAATACCGCGAGCAGGTGCTGGGCTTCGAGGCCGAAGTCGGCCTTCCGCAGGAAAGCCATCACCACCATGTCGAGGGCATCGGCGGCGGTCTGGAAAATTGCCCGTGCAACGGCGACTGCGATGCCTCCTGCCGCGAGCAGGAATTCTGCGAGAAGCACGGCCTGCCATGGACGCCGGTTCACAGCCATGCAAGCCCGGCGCCGCTGGAACCGGTGCATGACCATTCCCATGACCACGATCATTCGCACGGGCATGATCATGGCCACGATCACCACCATGCTCACGGGCATGATCACGGGCACGACCACGGGCACTCGCACGATCATGGCCACGGGCACAGCTATGACCATTCCCATGACCAGGGCCATTCTCACGACCATCATCACCATCCCTATCCGCATGCCGACCATCCGCATGGGCCGCGCTCGATGGAAAAGAAGAAGAGCTGAGTCTTGATCGCCTCCGCACCCATCCGTGATCCGGCGGAAATCTACCGACGGTCGTTCGCCATCATACAGGCGGAAGCGGATCTCGTGCGCTTTGGTGCGGATGCCCGTTCGATCGTGGTGCGGATGATCCATGCCTGCGGGATGGTAGACTTGGCGGATGACATTGTCGTCTCCCCGGGGTTTGCACAAAGCGCCCGGGCGGCGCTGGAAGCCGGTGCGCCAGTGCTATGCGATGCGGAGATGGTCCGGCATGGGGTGATCACGCGGCTGATGCCTGCCGGTAACGAGGTGATGTGCCTGCTCAATGAGCCGCAGGTGCGCGAGATAGCAGCCCGCGACGAGACCACGCGGTCGGCGGCGCAGGTTGATCTCTGGGCCGACCGGATGGCGGGTGCGGTTATTTCCATCGGCAACGCGCCGACGGCGCTGTTCCGGCTTCTCGAGTTGATTGATGCCGGTGCTGCCAAGCCCGCTGCCATCATTGGTGTGCCGGTGGGATTCGTCGGTGCTGCCGAAAGCAAGGATGCGCTTGCAGCCGATCCGCGCGGTGTCGATTTTCTGACGGTCAAGGGACGTCGGGGCGGCAGCGCGCTTGCGAGTTCCGCGGTCAACGCTATCGCCGGGGGGCTCGAAGGTCATGGCTAGCGGTTCGGGGGCCGGGGCGCCCTGGCTGACCATCATCGGTATCGGTGACAACGGGCTCGACAGCCTGACGCCACCGGCACGCGTGCTGTTTGAGGCGGCTGAGACGATCATCGCGCCCGAGCGGGTCTTGGCACGTATCGATTGCGGGGCGCGGGAAACGATTGCCTGGACCTTTGGCATCAAGGAAACCATCGCGCTGGTGATGGCGCGGCGCGGGACGCCGGTGACCATTCTGGCGACGGGCGACCCTATGTTTTTTGGCGTCGGCGCGACCTTGATGCGTCAGCTCGATGCGAGCGAGATGCGGGTGATCCCGTCTCCGTCGGCGTTCTCGCTGGCCGCCGCCCGGCTCGGATGGGCGCTGCAGGACGTTGCAATGATTTCCCTGCATGGACGCTCGGTGCATGGCCTCGCTTCACATGTGCACCCCGATGCGCGGATCATTGCGCTGACCTCTGCCGGGCACACCATTGTAGAGGCGGCGCAGATCCTGAGCGCTCGTGGCTATGGCCGCTCCGAGATGCATGTGCTGGAACACATGGGCGGACCGGACGAACGCATAAAGGTAATGCGCGCTGACAGGATTGCCGCCGACAAACCTCATTTTGCAGAGTTCAACACGCTGGCGATAGCCTGCGTAGCTCAGCCCGGAACGGTGCTGCTGCCATCGGTTCCAGGGCTGCCGGACGACGCTTTCGAGCATGACGGACAACTGACCAAACGTGAGGTGAGGGCGGTGACCCTGGCGCGTCTTGGTCCGGTGCCTGGCGGATTGATGTGGGATGTCGGCGCCGGATGCGGATCGATCGGCATCGAATGGATCCGCGCGGCGCGTGGGGGCAGGGCGATTGCCATCGAAGCCGTTGAGACCCGCCGAAAAATGACAGCGCACAATGCGATAACATTGGGTGCGCCGGGTCTCGAAATTGTGGCCGGGACAGCGCCGGATGCACTTGCTGATCTCGAGATGCCGGACGCCGTTTTCATCGGCGGCGGAATCTCCAATGACGGCGTCTTTGAAGCGGTCTGGGAATCGCTCAAGCCGTTCGGCCGACTGGTCGCCAATGCGGTGACGGTGGAAGGCGAAGCGCGGCTTTTCGCGCTGCAGTCGGTGCATGGCGGCGAGTTGATCCGGCTTCAGGTGAACCGCGCCGAACCTGTCGGCCGCTATCTCGGATGGAAGCCGCTGATGCCGGTGACGATCTGGTCGGCGACAAAAGGACTGGATGCATGAGCGGCAAATTGTACGGGCTCGGGCTTGGTCCCGGTGACCCTGATCTGATCACGCTGAAGGCGCATCGCATCCTGCAGAGTGTGCCGGTGATTGCCTGGCCGGCGCCCGATACGGGCCCAAGTTTTGCGCGCGCGATCGCCGCTCCACACCTGCCGGGTGGGCAGACGGAAATCCCGATCGTGGTGCCGATGCGGACCGAGCGGTTTCCGGCGCGCGACATTTACGACAAGGCGTCAGTCGAGATCGCGGCGCATCTCGACGCGGGCCGGGACGTGGCGGTGCTGTGCGAGGGTGATCCGTTTTTCTATGGCTCGTTCATGTATGTGTTCGAGCGGTTGGCGGCTCAGTACCCGACCGAGGTGGTGCCGGGGGTCTCGTCGATGATGGCTGCGGCGAGTGCTGCGGGGCGCCCGCTGGCTGCGCGCAACGATGTTCTCAGCGTCGTGCCGGGTCCACTTAGCGATAAAGAGCTCACAAATCGATTCAACGCGGCAGATGCATTAGCGATCATTAAAATAGGCAGGCATTTCAAACGCTTGAGGGCGTTGATTGAAAAGTTGAATCTGCTACCTCATGCAATCTATGTGGAACGCGTGTCCCTCGATGCCGAACGCCTTATGCCGCTTGCCGAAGTCCCCGAGGACACGGCTCCATATTTTTCGATGATCCTGATCTACAAGGGCGGCGAGGACTGGATCCAGACGCTGCCCGGGAGCAAAACATGACCACTTCTCCCGCCATCATCATTCTTTCCGATGCGGCCTTGCCGATGGCGAGGCGCATCGCCCGGGCAACTGGCGGCCAGGTGCACGGGCTGGACCGACGTATAACGCAAACCATTGACGTAACCTTTACAGACGTGGGGTCACATTTAGCCTCCCTGTTTCAGAATGGCCGCGCGATCGTCGCGCTGATGGCATCGGGTGCGGTGATCCGGCTTCTGGCGCCGCACCTCGGCGACAAGATGAGCGAGCCTCCGGTAATCGCTGTCGCCGAAGATGGCTCGTGCGTGGTTCCGCTTCTGGGTGGCCATCACGGCGGCAATGACCTGGCGCGCAAGATCGCCGATATCGTTGGCGGTATTGCTGCCATCACCACGGCGGGCGATCTTAAATTCGGCATCGCGCTTGACCAGCCGCCGGAAGGTTGGGCGCTGGCCAATCCTGAAAATGCCAAACGGGTGATGGCTGATCTGGTTGCCGGAAAATCGGCGCGGCTAGAGGGTGAGGCGGCATGGCTCAGCGAGAGCGGCCTGCCACTGTCGGCTGATGGAGACGTTGTTCTGGCCGTCTCGAACAAGATTGTTTCGCAGCCTGCACACGGTTTGCTGTACCACCCGAAAAATCTGGTTCTCGGCATCGGCTGCGAACGTGGCGCCGGTGGCGATGAAGCTCTGGCTCTGGCCCTTGAAAATCTCGCTCTGGCTGGCCTGTCGCCCGCCTCGGTCGGGCTTGTGGCATCTATCGATGTGAAGGCCGATGAGACTGCGGTTCATCATGTGGCGAAGCATTTGGGTTGCCCTGCACGTTTCTTCGATGCGGCAACGCTGGAAGCTGAAACGCCGAGGCTGAAGAACCCTTCTGACATCGTCTTTGCGGAAGTCGGCTGCCATGGCGTGGCCGAAGGTGCGGCACTGGCGGCGGTTGGCGCGTCGGGCGAACTGATCGCAGAAAAGCACAAGAGCCGCCGAGCGACATGCGCCATCGGGCAGGTTCCTCAGCCGTTCACAAGTGCGACCCTGCCGGGTCGGGTACGCGGCAAGTTGATGGTGGTCGGCATCGGGCCGGGGTCTGATGGCTGGCGGTCGCCGGAAGTCTCGGCGATGGTTTCGGCTTCGACTGATCTTGTCGGCTATTCGCTCTATCTCGATCTGCTCGGACCGTTGGCCAAGGGCAAGGCCCGGCACGACTTTGATCTCGGCAAGGAAGAGGCGCGGGTGCGCCATGCTATGGAACTGGCGGGCGAGGGTAGGTCGGTGGCGCTGGTCTGTTCCGGCGACGCCGGGATCTATGCCATGGCGACGCTGGTGTTCGAGCTGCTCGACAAGGCCGAAGGTGTTGATGGGCTGACAGCCGAGGCGCGTCGGATCGAGATCGCAGTGTCTCCTGGTATCTCGGCGCTGCAGGCGGCAGCCGCACGCGCCGGTGCGCCACTGGGTCATGATTTCTGCACCATCTCGCTGTCGGATCTGCTGACACCCTGGGAAGACATCAAGCGCCGTGTCACAGCCGCAGGTGAGGGTGATTTCGTCATTGCGTTCTACAATCCGGTGTCAAAGAAGCGCCGCACCCAACTGGCTTGGGCGCGCGACAAGCTGCTTGAGCATCGCCCGGCTTCCACGCCGGTTATCCTTGCCACCAATCTTGGCCGCGAAGGTGAGCTGATCCGCATCGTGCCGCTCGGCTCGCTCGATGTCGATGATGTCGACATGCTGACCGTGGTGGTGGTCGGGTCATCCAATTCCTCGACGGTCACCACTGGCGACGGCAGGACATGGGTCTACACACCGCGCGGCTACGCCCGCAAGGAAGGCAGCGCCATGACACATGTTGGGACACAGATTTCAGGAGACGCGGCATGACCGTTTATTTCATCGGAGCCGGCCCCGGCGCGCCTGACCTCATCACCGTGCGCGGATTGAAGCTGATTGAGCGATGCCCGGTCTGCCTTTATGCAGGCTCGCTGGTGCCCGAGGAGATCGTCCATGCTGCTCCGGAAGATGCGCTGGTCCGGGACACCGCACCGATGCATCTTGATGAGATCATCGAAGAGATGAAGACCGCGCACTCGGCTGGTCAGGATGTGGCGCGCGTGCATTCAGGCGATCCGGCGATCTATGGCGCGGTGGCCGAACAGATGCGGCGGCTGGATGCGCTGGGTATCGATTATGAGGTTGTTCCCGGCGTTCCTGCCTTTGCAGGTGCTGCGGCGCGGCTTGCCACCGAGCTGACGCTGCCCGAAATTGCCCAGACTGTGATCATCACCCGCACTGGGATGAAGGCATCGTCGATGCCCGAGTTCGAGCAACTCGAGATCCTCGGCCAGTCGCGGGCGACGCTCGCGATCCATCTGTCGATCCGCAATCTCGACTACATCAAGCGAGCGCTTGAGCCCTATTACGGAGCCGATTGCCCGGTGGTGATCGCCTACCGCGCCACCTGGCCTGACGAGCTCTACATCCGCACCACGCTGGACGGCATGAAGGAAGAGGTACGCGCCCACAAGATCACCCGCACGGCGCTGATCATGGTGGGCAAGGTGTTCGGCGACGTCAATTTCCGCGACAGCGATCTGTACAATTCCGAGTACTCGCATGTGCTCAGGAACGTCGGGAAAAAGAAGAAGGCGAAGGTGGCGTAGCCACCTCTCTCAGCTTCGCCCAACCATGATCACCGGCAGCCCCAACTCCCGCGCGGCTTCGATCTTGGCGTAGGCGGCGGTGCCGCCAGAATTGCGGCAGACGATGTGGGTGACCTTATGGGCGATCAACAGCATTGTCTCCGCCGCCGGCGTGTCTCCGGGACGACCCAGGACGAGGGCGTGATCGGGAAGCTCAAGCGGGGTTTTCGGCGGGTCGATCATGCGGACAACGAAATGGACATCGTCGCGGCTCGCAAACAGGCCGATATATTGGGAGCCCAAGGCCAGTAGAACGCGGGCGCGGGGCGGGATGGTATCACGCGCCTGCTCCAGCGTTTCCACTTCGACCCAGTTGTCGCCCGGTTGTCTGGCCCATGGCTTGCGGGTTCGGTTTTCGTGCGGCACGCCTGCAATTCTGGCGGCTTGAACCGCGTTGGCACTGATCTGGCGAGCGAAGGGGTGGGTGGCGTCAATCAGGCGTGTCACGCCTGTCTCACGCAGGTACCGGGCCAGACCCTCGACGCCGCCAAAGCCGCCGATGCGGGTTTCACCTGCGACCGGCGCGGGTTCCTTTGTGCGTCCTGCCAGCGAAGTGATGATGCGCGCTTCCGGCCTTGCCGCGACCAGCTCTCTTGCCAGATCCGCGGCTTCTTTTGTGCCACCCAGAATCAGAATGGTCTCGGTGATTTCGGGATTATTCGGCATGGGCGATAAGCGCTCCGGCACGATCGGTGACCATGACATCGACTTGAACAGGCGCGCCGCGCAACGTATCGAGCACTATAGTGCGCGCCTTGTCTGCGATGATCGCCGGCAGATCCAATCCCTGAAGGCGAGTCAATTCAAGCACTTCCAGCGCGGTATTGGCACCGAGCATCCGATACTTTAACTCGGCACCGGCGCCCAGCGCTTCTGCCTGTGCGGCGAGCCAGGCCATGTCGACCTGGCTGCGGCCCGAATGCAGGTCGAGTGCGCCTTGCGCCAGTTTGGTGAGCTTGGCAAAGCCGCCGGCGATGGTCAGGCGCGGAACCGGATGTATGCGAAGATATTTCAGCAGGCCGCCGGCAAAATCGCCCATGTCGAGGCAGGCGATGTCGGGCAGGCCGTGGAAGCCCTGCGCGGTCTTTTCGGAGGTGGAGCCGGTGGCGCCGAGCACGTGCGGCAGGCCTTCGGCGCGGGCGACATCAATGCCCCTATGGATCGAATGGATCCAGGCCGCGCAGGAAAACGGATGCACAATGCCGGTGGTGCCGAGCACCGAGAGCCCACCGATAATGCCCAGCCGCGGGTTCCAGGTCTTGAGCGCCAGCTCGGCGCCGTCCTCGATGGCGATCTCGATCTCGATATCGGGTGCGATGCCGTGCTGCTCGCAAAGGGCTGTTACGACATCAGTCATCATCTGCCGTGGAACGGGGTTGATGGCAGGTTCGCCGACCGGCACAGGGAGCCCGGCCTTGGTGACGATGCCGACACCTTCGCCTGCCTTGAAGACGATGCCGGACCCTTTGGGCAAGCGGCGCACACTTGCCAACACCAGAGCGCCGTGGGTGACGTCGGGATCGTCGCCGGCATCCTTGATGATACCTGCCATGGCATGCAACAGGGAAGTCGATTCGCGGGCGAGGGCGAAGCTCGGGGTCTCGCCCTTTGGAAGGGTGATCTCGACCGGATCGGGGAAGTCACCGGTGAGCAAAGCCGTCAGCGCAGCCTTGGTTGCGGCGGTGGCGCACGCGCCCGTGGTCCAGCCGCGGCGCAGCGCCCTGGCAGGCTTTTCCACCCGAATTTCGTTTTCGTTCGCCACCATGTCGCAGTTCTCGGTCGTGTCTTGCCTGTTGCCGTTATAGAGTGCGATTGGTACGGGTGTAACCCATGGTGTTTTGCAGGATTTACCTCGCGAGCGTGAACGGAAAAGCATGAACGACTGGCAACAAACTCTGCCGCAGATGAAACCTGGCGAAGTGTGGCTGGTGGGCGCCGGACCGGGTGATCCCGGCCTGCTGACGCTGCATGCCGCCAATGCGCTCGGCCAGGCTGATGTGATCGTTCACGATGCGCTGGTCAACGCCGATTGCCTCAAGCTCGCGCGAACCGGCGCCCTGCTGGAATATGCCGGAAAGCGCGGTGGAAAGCCTTCAGCCAAGCAGCGCGATATTTCATTGAGGCTGGTCGAACTGGCGCGGGAAGGCAAGCGCGTGTTGCGGCTCAAGGGCGGCGATCCGTTTGTCTTCGGTCGTGGCGGCGAGGAAGCTCTGACCCTGGTCGAGCATCACATTCCCTTCCGGATCGTGCCGGGAATCACCGCCGGGATCGGTGGCTTGGCCTATGCCGGCATCCCGGTGACGCATCGCGACACCAACCATACCGTGACCTTCCTGACCGGGCATGATTCGACGGGCGTCGTGCCCGACCAGATCGATTGGGACGGCGTGGCGCGCGGCAGTCAGGTCATCGTCATGTACATGGCGATGAAACACATCTCGACAATCACCTCACGGCTGATCGGTGCGGGTCGGAGTGCGGAAGAGCCGGTGGCATTTGTCACTGATGCTTCGACTGCGACGCAGAACGTGCTTGAGACCACGCTTGCGAGGGCGGCGGATGACGTTGCCGCATCTGGATTGCAGCCGCCGGCGATCGTGGTCGTCGGGCAGGTTGTACGGCTTCGCTCGGCGCTTGACTGGATGGGCGCGGCTGCGGGCAGGGTGTTGACCGCCGATCCTTTGGGAAATCGCGCTGAAGCGCAGAAAGACAGTGCATGACAGGCCTTATGATTGCTGCGCCCCGGTCGGGTTCAGGCAAGACAACAGTTACACTCGGACTGCTCCGGGCGCTCAAGCGCCGGGGTGTGGCCCTTGCTCCCGGCAAGGCCGGTCCGGACTATATTGATCCCGCATTTCATGCTGCCGCCAGCGGTGAGGCCTGCCTCAATTATGACCCTTGGGCGATGCGCGGCGATATGCTGCTTGCCAATGCCTCGCTGCAATCGCAAGGCGGCAGGATGCTGATGATCGAGGCGATGATGGGCCTGTTCGATGGCGCGGCGGACGGCTCGGGGTCTGCGGGCGATCTGGCCGGACTGCTCGGCCTGCCGGTGATCCTGGTCATTGACTGCACAGGCATGTCCCATTCGGTTGCGGCGCTGGCGCGCGGTTTTGCCAATTTCCATCCTGATGTGCTGGTGCCCGGGGTTATTCTCAATCATGTGGCAAGCCCCCGGCATGACGGAATGTTGCGTCAGGCGCTGGAAAACGCCCGCGTCGAAGTGCTTGGCGCCTTGCCGCGAAACGACAAGCTTGTGCTGCCTGAACGCCATCTCGGACTGGTACAGGCCGGGGAGAACGAAAAGCTCGCCGAATTGATTGACGCCGCCGCCGACGTAATGGAAAGCCGGATTGACCTCGACAAGCTGCTCAGGCTAGCGCAACGCGCGCCCGCCAAACCGGCGCCGGCCAACATTCCCCGGCTGCCGCCTCCCGGACAGAAGATCGCCGTGGCGCGGGATGTGGCCTTCGCGTTTTTCTATGAGCACATGCTGCTCGGCTGGCAGCGGCGCGGGGCGGAACTGTCGTTTTTCTCGCCGCTGGCTGATGAAGCGCCCGCAGCCGATTGCGATGCGGTGGTGCTGCCCGGCGGATACCCTGAACTTCATGCAGGCCAGATCGCCGGCGCAAGCAACTTCAAGGCGGGCATGAAGGCTGCGATTGATCGGGGCATTGCTGTTTATGGCGAGTGTGGCGGCTACATGGCGCTGGGTGAGGGGCTGATCGATGCGGAGGGCGCGCGTCACGAGATGCTCGGCGCCTTGCCGCTGGTGACAAGCTTTGCCAACCCCAAGCGACATCTGGGCTACCGGCGGCTTACGCCAATGCCGGGTTTTTTCTGGAACATGGAACTGTCCGCACACGAGTTTCACTACGCCACGGTCGTCTCGGAGGGTGAAGCGGACGCACGACTGTTCTCGTCGCGAGACGCGCTGGGTGCGGATCTTGGCCACACCGGGCTACGACGCGGCAATGTTACAGGTTCCTTCATGCATGTGATTGACCGGATCGATTAGAAAAATGACAACACAGACAGACGCACCGATCGCCCATGGAGGTGCGCTTTCAGACGCCATCGCCCAATATGGCGGCACCGCTCCCGAATGGCTTGACCTGTCGACCGGGATCAGTCCTTTCAGCCTGCCGCTGCCGGAATTTTCAGCCGATGTCTGGCGGCGTCTTCCGGAGCAGGCCGAGGTGAAGCGGGTGTGCGAACTGGCGATGCGGCACTATGGCGGGGCGGTGATGCCGATTGCAGTGCCCGGAACCCAGTCAGCCATTCAGTTGCTGCCATTTCTGACGCCCAACGCATCGGAAGTTGCCATCGTCTCGCCGACATATGGCGAGTATCAGCGGTCCTATCAGCGCATGGATATCGCGATTGATCCGATTGAAGCGCTTGATGGTGCGACGGTGACGCGCGCAAGTGTGGCTGTGCTTGCAAACCCGAACAATCCGGACGGGCGGGAAACATCACGCGACGATATCTTCGGTTTTGCCCGGGCGCAGCGTCACCGGCTGGTCATTGTCGACGAGGCGTTCGCCGACATGCGTCAGGATCTGACGATGGCGGGGGCTGCGGGTACAGAACCGAACCTGATCGTGATGCGCTCTTTCGGCAAGTTCTTTGGCCTGGCTGGACTGCGGCTCGGATTTGTTTTCGCGGAGCCGGGATTGGCGAAAGTGCTGAGCGACCGGCTCGGGCCATGGGCCGTTTCCGGACCAGCACTGGCAATTGCCGCCCACGCGTTTTCCCGCATCGATCTTGTCGGTGAACTTCGCAAGAAGATGGAAAAGGCGCATGCGATGACGCGGTCTGCGTTGAGGATGGCTGGGGTGTCGATGGTTGGCGAAACCGAATTGTTTTTCTATTGCGAAGTGGGTGATGGTGCGGCTATTCGCGACTTGCTCGCCAGCCACAAGGTGCTGGTGAGGGATTTTGACCACAGCCCGTCGCGGATTCGCATAGGGCTTGCTCCGGACGAGTTGTCTGCCGTCAGGCTTCGCGAAACCATGCGGCTCGCGCTTGCGGGCCAGCGTCCTTCGTAATGGGTCATCTTGCGGTCCTTCTGGTCGCCCTGATTGTGGATCGCATCATCGGGGATCCGGATTGGCTTTGGCGGCGCATAAGCCATCCGGTGGTTCTCTTCGGGCACGCCATCGGGTTTGCGGATCGACGTTTCAACCATACCGCTGATACCGGGCGCGTTCGGCGCCGCAAGGGGCTCATCGCGATCGTGGTATTGCTTCTGGTTGTGGCTGCTTGCGGCGGCGCTCTTTCTCATTTCTTCGGTCATCTGGGTGTTGTCGGCATCGTCCTTGAGGTGGTCGTGGTCGCCGTGTTTCTGGCGCAGAAAAGCCTTGCCGATCATGTCGCGGCGGTCGCAACCGGGTTTCGTGAGAACGGACTTGCCGGCGGCCGCAAGGCGGTTTCGATGATTGTCGGGCGGGATCCGGACGCGCTCGATCAGGCGGGAGTGTCGCGTGCTGCAATCGAAAGCCTAGCCGAGAATTTTTCAGACGGGATAGTTGCACCTGCACTTTGGTATGCGGTTTTCGGGTTGCCGGGTCTGCTGGCCTATAAAATGCTCAATACTGCGGATTCGATGATTGGCCATCTCAACGAGCGCTATCGTGATTTTGGTCGCGCGGCGGCAAGACTTGATGATCTGGCCAACTGGCCTGCAGCCCGATTGTCAGCGATGCTGATTGCTGCCGGGGCAGGATTGGTCAACGGACCGGCAGCCATGCGCCGGGCTGCAGAGCGTTCGCTCACCGATTCCAGCCTCCACCGGTCGCCCAATGCGGGATGGCCTGAGGCGGCAATGGCGGGCGGGCTTGGGTTGGCGCTTGCCGGACCGCGGCAATATGGTGGTGAGATGGTACTGGAGGCCAGCCTGAACGCATCGGGACGTCAACAGGCAGGTGCCGGAGACATCCTCGATGCACTCAAGATCTTCCTGCGTGCATGTGACTGCCTGTTTCTACTGACTGCTCTGGCGTTTCTTGCTTCGTTTTAAAACAGCAAAATCAAACTCTTAGGTTTAAGGAGATAATTTTATATTGTATTTTAACTTTAACTTGGAAATTCATCTGTCTAAAGTATTCCTCAGTTAGTGCAATCAGCAGCAGGGCAACTGGGGAAACAATCATGCGAAATCTGTTTTTGGCTGGGCTTCTTGCCCTCTCACTTATACCATTTTCATCGGCTTCGGCGTTTGCTGCAAAGCTGATCGCCAGCGTCGACATCTCGAGCCAGACCATGGTGGTCAGTCAGAATGGCAAGGTGAAGTACAGATGGCCCGTTTCCACAGGCCGTTCGGGTTATTCCACGCCAACGGGAAGCTATTCGGCACAATGGCTCTCGCGGCATCACCGCTCGCGCAAATACAACAACGCGCCGATGCCTTACGCAGTGTTCTATCACAGAGGCTATGCGGTTCACGCAACCTACGACACCAAGCGTCTGGGCCGGCCGGCATCGCATGGCTGTGTGCGCCTGGCGCCCGAAAACGCCGCCAAGTTCTTCGCGCTTGTGCAGCAGGTTGGCAACAGCAATACCCGCATCGTGATCAATCACTAAGCGGGACTAGCCTCTATTCGGCCCGGAGAAGTCCGGGTCGATCAAGCGCCGGCTTCGACTATTTCAGCTGGTGCTTGATGGCCCACCGGTCATGGAACCATTGCCACTGACCGGGATATTCACGCACCCAGCTTTCGACCTTGTCATTGAGCTTCTGAGCTGTAGCCGCGACATCGACGCTACCGTCAGGGCGACGGGGAATTTCCATTTCTGGTTCGATCTCTAGCCGGTGCCTGCCACCTGGCAGACGGATCGAGCGGGCCGGATAAACCGCGCAATCATACTGGCGCACCAGCTTGGCCAGCAGTGGATTGGTGTGGACCTCAAGGCCGAAGAATGTGGTCTCTTGTCCCTTGTGGAATTTCTGGTCAACAAGCACGCCAACACCCCCGCCGGCCTCGAGCCGCT
This sequence comes from Hoeflea sp. AS60, assembly GCF_038900115.1. Lineage (NCBI taxonomy): Bacteria > Pseudomonadati > Pseudomonadota > Alphaproteobacteria > Hyphomicrobiales > Rhizobiaceae > Hoeflea > Hoeflea sp. AS60. Next base: position 97,823 of record NZ_JBBMQP010000004.1, read on the forward strand.
TTGCCAGCGTGAACGCGGCGCCAGCGCGCGACGGCACAAGGTGACCCATCTTGGTGCGCCGAGCCCCGAGGACTTTTTCGGCAATGTATGGATTGTTGGGCGGGCGAAACAGCGCCATCACATCCAGATCGTATGCGGACGCCACGATTGGCAGAAATTCAAAATTGCCGGTATGGGCGGTGAAGACGATGAATGGTTTCTTCTCGTCGCGCAGCTTGTCAAAGAGGTCGTCGCCTCCGGTCTCAATCCGTCCGGGCGCGCTTGCTTTCCGATCAAAATCAAAGAGTTCGTCGAGGAAGACGTACTCAGCCGCAAGCCTGGACATGTTGCCCCACATGTCCAGGGCAATTTGTTCGTGTTCCGCTTTTGATTTCTCCGGAAAGGCTCGGGCCAGATTCGTCATCGCCAGCTTGTGGCGAGGTGTGAGAGGGCCGATCCGCCGGCCCATCGCATCGACAAAGTTGATCGCCCTGTCGGCCGGGAGCAGTGAAATTACCCTCAGTATGCTGAAGATCGCTTGCGCGATGACCCAGTCCCTGGCTCGCCTGAGAGCAATGACAACGCGCGTCAGCGCCATGCGGTAAGTGTTCGACATCGTCTTGCGTTGGCCTCAATCCATCCGGAGGATGATCTTTCCGAAGACGTCACGGCCTTCCATGCGGGCGAGCGCGGTGTCGATGTCATCGAAACCGACTTCCGTGTCGATCACAGGCTGAACAAGCCCCGCTGCCATTTTCTGCATGGCGTCGGCCATGTTTTCCATCCGGCAGCCGAAGGAGCCAAACAGCTTGAGTTGCTGCTGGAACAGCATCATCAGGTTCATTTGTGTCGACACGCCCGAGGTGGAGCCACAGGTGACCAGCCGTCCACCGCGTTTGAGCGACAGCATGGAACCGGCCCATGTATCTACGCCAACATGCTCGAACACCACATCAACGCCGCGTTTCTTGGTGAGTTTGCGCACCACACCCTCGAAGCGATCCTCGCGGTAGTTGATCACGTGATCAGCGCCCAGTGCCTTGGCCGGCTCGATCTTCGCGTCGGAGCCAACGGTGGTGATGACGGTGCAGCCGATCTTCTTGGCGAGCTGAATGGCCGCAGAACCGATACCGGACCCGCCTGCGTGGATCAGGATGGTTTCGCCCGGCTCAAGCTTGGCGTTGTCAAACAGCATGTGCTCGACTGTGCCGAAGGTGACCGGTGCCACTGCTGCGCCAATCGGTGTCACACCGGGAGGTGCGGGAACCAGAAGCCGCGCCGGCAGATTGACCTTTTCCTGGGCGAAGCCATCAAGATGGAAGCCATGGACGCCGCTCACATGTTCGCACAGATTGTCACGGCCTTCGCGACAGGGGCGGCAGAGGCCGCAGGTGCGCGCACCATAGATCGAAACCAGCTGGCCAGGAACGAGGCCTGAAACACCATGACCGATGGCATCGACGACGCCAGACGCCTCGGCGCCGATGACCAGCGGCATCTTGCGCTTGGCGAATGCCATGCCGCGCCAGCCCCAGACATCGATGTGGTTGAGTGCGACGGCCTTGATCGAAATTGTCACTTCGCCAATGCCCGGCGGCGGGGGAGGAGGCAGATCCACTGTCTCAAGCTTGCGATCTTCGATCAGCTGCAATGCCCGCATGAATATTGTCCTTCTCCGATTGGCGGAGCCTCGCTACCGCCAGTGTCTTTACAGGCTTCCCTGTCCGCCGAGCATCCAGGTGAGTGCCATGTCTTTGCGCTCACCGTTTCAAAAGGTGCATGATCGACGTGGCTCAGGCCGTATGCCAGAACGGGAGATGACTTAAGCGGGTTCCGCCGACATGACAAGGCATGCGTTTTGTCCGCCGAATCCAAACGAATTTGACAGAACGCTGGTCACCGTTGCATCGCGTTTGACGTTAGGCACCACATCGAGCGGAATGGTGGGATCCGGATTGTCATAATTGATGGTGGGCGGCAGAATACCAGTACTCATGGTCAGCAACGAGAATACCGCTTCCACGGCGCCCGCTGCAGTCAGCGTGTGGCCGATCATCGACTTGTTGGACGAGACCGGCACCTCGGGCATACGCTCGCCGAATACGGTCGACAGCGCCAGATATTCCATCTTGTCGTTTTCCGGCGTCGAGGTTCCATGGGCATTGATGTAGCCGATTTCATCGGCCGACAGTCCGGCATCCTCAAGAGCCGCGCGAATGGTGGCGATTGCCGGCGCGCCGCCCGGTGACGAGCGTGTGCGGTGGAAATCGTCGGCTTTCTCGCCGCAGCCGCTGATGATGCCAAGAACCCTGGCACCGCGGGCGATCGCCGCCTCGAGCGATTCGAGCACCAGCGTTGCCGATCCCTCGGCAATGACGAAGCCGTCGCGATCCTTGGTGAAGGGACGAGAGGCTTTCTCGGGCGGATCGTTGTTGGTGGACAATGCAGAGAGCAATGAAAACCGGATCAGGGCTTCCGCACTGACCGATCCATCTGTGGCAACGCTGAGCGCGCGTTCGGTGCGTCCCTGACGGATTGCCTCGACGCCAAGCTGGATGGCGGTGGCACCGGATGCGCATGCAGTTGAGAGTGTGACCGGCAGTCCGCGGGTTCCGAACCTGTCGGCCAAACGCTCGGAGATCGATCCGAACAGCATCGCTTCATGGGCGACAGGGTCTGCCTTCTCGCGCAGGACAGCAAGAAACTGGTCATAGGCGTTTCCGGTCATCTGCTCGGCAGTGACGCGGTCGCCAAGGTCGAAACGTGTGCTCCACTCGGGCTCGATCGGCGGAGCGGCAAGAAACAGAGGGCCGTTGAAATCATCCGAAATACCAGCCTGCGCCAGCGCCTCGATTGTGGTTTCGCGCGCAAAAGCGAAGGAACGCTCGACGGCGTTGGGTGCGGGCACATCAATGAAATCCACTGTGCCGCAAATACGGGTGGACAATCCCTCGGAGGGAAACCGTGTGATCGGATGGATGCCTGATCTGCCAGCGGTCAAGGCTGCCCAGTTGTCTTTCACACCCTGGCCGAGGGAAGAGACGACGCCCATGCCGGTGACTGCGACAAGCGGACGGCCAAGATGGTCTTTGTAGGCTGCTTTGCTCATGACATCCTCGTCAGTCGGGCGATGCCTTCACCGCGGACATGGCCAATGGTGGTCACGATCGCCGCGTTGGCAGCTGTTGATGCAATGGCGTCTTCGCCGTCTGCAAACGGGCTCATCGGTGCTTCATCGTCAAGAGCCAGGCAGGCGAGCGCCACTGCTGTCGGGAAATGCGCTTCGATGGAATGGCCGAACAGCGCTCCGACTGTGCGCAGAGGTGAGGCCGGGAACCGTGTTCGCAGGAAGGCCCGTTCACGGGCGCTGAGTTCGGGGAACCCGCTGGCTCCGGAGAATACCACGGTGTCATGGCCGCCTGATGCGCCGGTGTCATCGGCTAGACGAGCGAGCCGTTGCTCCAGACGGTCACCGTCGCGGGAGCCGCGATCTCCCAGAACGGCGTCCAAGCGGGCGTAAATGTGCGCGCCACGCGCCTGAGCATGTTCCAGTGATTCGAGCACCAGAAATGCGCCTGCGGTTCCGAGGTTCATGCCGCTTGCCGTGCCATCGCTGGTCCAGAAAGGTTGCTGCGGGCCTCTGCCGAGCCCTTGGATGGCTTCCCTGATCATCAGCAGGTCGAGCCGCTCGGCAAGGTAGGCCCCGCCTACCAGGCAGTGGGTGGATTGCCCGGCGGCGATGCGGGCATAGCCGGTTTCGACTGCCGAAATACCCGCGCCTTCTTCGCCCATCAGTGTGCGCGAGGAGCCCGTGACCTTGTGAACGATGGAGATGTTGCCTGCGAGCAGATTGGACAATTGCGCGAGAAACAGCGTCGGACGCAATTCGGTGGTCAATTTCTCGTTGAGCAATTGTTCCCGGTCGTTGCGTTTTCGGCTTTCCTCGATGATCAGCGTGTCAACAGCAACATCGCGCTCGCCGCCGCCGGCAGCAACGATCATGTCCATCGAGGCGCAGGCCTCGGCATCTTCCTTGAGCCCTGCATCATCGAGTGCGAGGCCTGCTGCGTAAACACCCAGACGCTGCCAGTTTTCCATCTGGCGCTGATCGCCACGGCGCGGAATTTGCGCTGACCAGTCGATCTCGGGCAGGGGGTGGACCGTGTAGGGCACAAAACGCTCGCTGTCGGTCACCTTGGCCGGCGTCGTACCCGCCAGCAACTGGTCGCGATGGGCCTGGAGCCCCACTCCGAGCGAGGTCACAAGACCTACGCCGGTCACGACAACCTGGTGGCGTGTATCTGTCATTGCCGTTCTCCTGCAGCGGTCGCCATGGCGGTCATTAAACCCACTTCCTGTGCCCGGTTTCGAACGATATCGGCAAGTGGAACCTGATCGAATGCGACGGTTCTAAACTTGAGCTGGCTGTCAGCCACCTTTTTGCCGTTGCTGGTTATCCTTGCCTTGGTGACCGCATAGCCCGAGCCTTCATGCTCCAGAACCGCAGTGATCTCCAATGGTGTTCCAGGCTTGACGAAATCGCGCATCTTGGCGCTATCCACAGCCATTAGGAAGGGCATCGCGGCAAAGCCGGTCTTGGCCAGGATAACGAAACCGCTGGCCTGGGCCATGGTTTCGATCAGCAACACGCCAGGCACCAGCGGCATGCCGGGAAAATGGCCTTCAAACACAGGGCTGGCATCGGGGACCGTCGAGCTCGCGACGAGCGTTCCGGTATCAAGGTCAAGCGCCTCGATCCGGTCGATCATCTGGAAATACTCAAGCTGCATGAATGGACCCGCCGCGCCGGGCGTCAGCCCTTTGCAGCCCTCAGCTCGTCGATCTTGGCGCAGAGATTGCCAAGCACGAAGTATTCTTCTGTCGAAGCCTTGCCGTCATTGACTTCCTGGGTCCACTGCTCGAGCGGAATCTTGATGCCGAATTCCTTGTCGACCGCGAAAACGATATCGAGGAAATCGAGGCTGTCGATGCCCAGATCATCGATGGTGTGGCTTTCGGTGGTGATAGAATCGCGGTCAATCTCGCTCGTCTCGGCGATGATGTCAGCGACCTTGTCAAATGTTGCGGTCACGGTCATTTCCTCATTGGATGGTGGTTTGGGCGAAGCTATAGAAAAATCCGGCGCAAAAGCCAATGGCTTCTTTGCCCCGCCGCTTTCCAGCCCGCCCTTTTCTCAGCACCAAATGGGATCGGCAGGATCAGACTGCAAGCGAATGGCGCGCAACTCCGGTACCGAAGTAACCGTCAAATGCCGATGCCACGGAGCGGACAAACGGTCTGCCCTTTGCGGTAATCTGGAAAAGACCGCCGGTGAATTCGATCATCCCGTCAGTATCGCATCCCGCCAGATATTCAGCTTCATCGAGGATGCTCTCGGCTGCGCCGCCGAACTCGTGCCGGATTGTGGCGAAGGCAAAAGCGAAATCGCACATCAGAAGCTCGATGATACGGGCGCGTATCCTGTCTTCTGTTGAAAGTTCGAAACCGCGCACAACGGGGAGCTGCCCGAGATTGACCTGTCGCTGATACTCGCCGGTCGACGGCTGGTTCTGGACGTAGCCCTGCGGCAATTGTCCGATGGACGAGGCGCCCAAACCAATCAGCGCGTCTGCCGTATCGCTGGTGTAGCCCTGGAAGTTGCGGCGTATAGTGCCTGATGCGGCGGCGACTGCCAGGCTGTCAGCAGGCAAGGCGAAATGATCAATTCCGATGGCGGTGTATCCGGAAGACGTAAGCGTCGAGGCGGCGCGGTTCATTTGCGCAAATCGTTCCGTCAGATCAGGCAGGACGGATTCATCGATCATTTTCTGGTGCGTTTTCATCCACGGAACATGGGCGTAGCCAAACAAGGCGATTCGGTCGGGTGCGAGCGAGAGGACCTGTTTGATGGTGCGGTCGACGGAATGCCGGGTCTGATAGGGCAGGCCATAAAGCACATCGCAATTGACGGAGCGCACACCACGGGCGCGCACCTGCTCGACGACGTCGCGGGTCTGCTCGAACGTCTGTTCGCGATTGATCGCTTTCTGGACTTTCTCGTCAAAATCCTGAACCCCGATGGATGCGCGCGTCATGCCGATGGCTGCAAGAGCGTCGTATTTTTCAGCCGTCAGGTCGTTGGGGTCCATTTCGACGCTGATCTCTGCATCAGGATCAAAATTGAACCGAGTCCGCAGCATCTGATTCAGCGCGATCATGTCGTCGGGCCGCAACATGGTTGGTGACCCGCCGCCCAGGTGCAGCGCGGTGACCCGGCACGCCGGATCGATCAGGCCGGAAATCGTTTCCATCTCGTTTTCAAGTGCGCTCAGGTAGGTCTTCAAAGGCGCGTATTTGAGGGTCTGCTTGGTGTTGCAGCCGCAGAACCAACACAGACGGTCGCACCACGGAATGTGTATATAGAGTGACAATGATTGTCCGGGCGTGAGCTGGCGTAGCCAGCGTGCATAGACATCGCCGTTTATGCCTGCATGAAAATGCGGCGCGGTTGGGTAGCTGGTGTAGCGTGGTGCCGGGCCACCGTGCTTGCGGACGAAATCTTTTTGCATTTTTGTGTCTCTCTCTTGCCAGCCCGTACAATGCCCGTTGTCAGCTCTGCCGCCTTGACTTTGATCAAACCGCGCTGTTGTTTGAATGCAAATTCAAGCTTCCTGAATGGCTTGGGCGCCAACGAGGATTTGATGGACGCGAAACGCAAAGACATCCACAATTCCGACATTCCTGTGCTTTGCCGGGCCTGCGAAGCGCGCCATAGGGGCGTATGCGGGGCGCTTTCGACGGATCAGCTTGTCATTCTCAACAAGCAATCGACCCTCAAACGTGTTGATTCGGGCGTTGAACTGATCGGCGAAGCCCAGCAAGCTGAAAGCTACTCCAACATCATATCCGGGGTGGTGAAACTGACGAAGATGATGGCCGACGGGCGCCAGCAGATTGTCGGGCTGCAATTTGCGCCGGATTTTCTCGGTCGTCCGTTCCGCGCTGACAGTGGGATCACGGCGGATACTGCGACCGAGGTCAATATCTGCAGTTTCCCAAGGACCATGATCGACCGCATGATCAAGGACACCCCGGAACTCGAACACAAGTTGCTCGAGCAGACGCTGAAGGAACTCGACGAGGCGCGCGACTGGATGCTGACCCTGGGTCGCAAGAACGCTTCGGAGAAGGTCGCGAGTTTCCTGTATCTTATCGCCACCCACATCAACCCGGAACTGCAAGCCGGATCGGTCAGTTTTGAACTGCCGCTGACACGGTCAGATATCGCCGATTTTCTAGGGCTGACGATTGAAACCGTGAGCCGGCAGATGACGAAACTGCGCAAGGATGAGGTCATCCTGATCCGGAACAACCGGCAGGTTGACGTGCCTGACCTGGGCAGACTGGCTGAGAGAGCGTCGCAATAGATTAGGTGCAAACCTCTCAACGCTTCTTACTGCGCATTTGCCTTTGCAACCCGGAAGTTTTGGCTGAGGTATGTCATTTTGCTTGCAGTGACTAACGCCTTGCCCAAAGGCGGCACTTGATCCCGCGCTGAGATTTTGAGCTGTGTACTCAACAATTTGTCACGTTCTTTGCGGGTTGAAATATCAACCTTTTCTGTTCGTTTGAGCCCTCTTTCTCAAATAATGGGATGCCTCCAATTGTCGGTTTTGAACCGATTTTGCTGCAAATAACCTAGCAATTTTAACGGGATAGCGTTCACTGTCCCTCTTATTTTTGTTGTAGACAATGTGTATTTTTGAAGTGCTGGCTTTCTTGGTGGGTGTTTGTGACAATTTGTTATCTGTTTGAGCTATGATGTCATGCTTTCGTTGGCTTGCCGAAAGAGTAAAATTACCCTTATACAGAAGCCACTAAAGTAGCCGGGGAAGAACAATCGAGGGCTTGATGCTATCTGCTCTGATCCAGAATTTTGACCAGCTTGCCAATGAGCTGCTCGTTGCCGTTCGTGACGGCGATGAAGTCGAGATCAGTCGACTGGATGCGCAAATTCTGCCGTTGACGCGCCGCATCTTCGATTTCGAGGCTCGCGATCACGCCGAGGTCATGGCGCAGATAGCCTTTTTCAATCGCCTCGCCATGAAAAACTGCGAGGATGACGGCAGTGTTAGGCATTACACGACGCTGATGTCGTCATTGTTTGCCCGCTATCTGGAACGGAATGGCGTCCGCAGGCCCCTGGTTTCAAGCCGGGATCAGGCTCCATCGTTCGCCGGGTACGATCCTTCATTGCACGAACTTGTTCTGGATTCGATTCCGGAGAGGGTTGCGGTTTTCGATCTCGATTATCGCTACATTTACTGCAACCAGCGCAACGCCGAGTTTCACAACAAGCGCCCATCCGATTTCATCGGCAAGCATCTGCTCGATATGATCGACCGCAAACGCTTTAATTCCAGGGCGAAACCACGCATCGACGAATGTATTGGCGGGGCACGGGTTTCCTATTCCTATGAAGCCGCTGACGCCCATGGGCGATTGTTCGCGATCAAGTGCCGGATGACGCCGCTGACAGGGCCCGACGATGCGATTGCCGGTGCGGTACTGGTTTTGAGTATGCAGCCGATGTTTGCCCGGACGGCCTGAAGGCGCGGCGGATACCCTGTCGCATTCGCTGTTTTTGGCGTTGCGAAACTTCGGACGCTTATAACCTGTTTCCAAATGGTTTCCCTCAACGCGCCTGAGCAACCTGATCGTGATGGACGTGGAAGAAACGATTCTACGTTGACGTTTACGTGAACGTCAGTATTTGCTAGGGAAGAACGAAAATCCTGTCGCTTCCCGGCTCGACTTCGTGCGCGTCATTTGCCAAACAGGGTGTACCGGCCAAAAGGCCAGCCGGTGTGTCTGGGGCGCGGGCATATTCATGCTCCCGGACAACACCGAGCCCGATATTTGATTGATCTTCTGCGTGCGCTTCGCCAAAGGCGTCGCGGGATCGAAAAGGTGAGGACGTCTGATGACTGAAGTGAATGAGCTTCCCGAGCGCGAGAGCATGGAATTTGATGTGGTGATCGTGGGCGCGGGACCAGCCGGTCTGTCGGCCGCCATCCGGCTCAAGCAGATCAATCCCGAGCTGACAGTCGTCGTTCTTGAAAAGGGCGGTGAAGTCGGCGCGCATATTCTCTCTGGCGCTGTGGTGGATCCGATCGGGATCGACAAACTCATTCCAGACTGGCGCGATGATCCGAATCATCCGTTCAAGACTGAAGTCAAGGCGGATCACTTCCTGGTGCTTGGGCCTGCCGGTTCGGTCAGGTTGCCCAATTTCATGATGCCGCCGCTGATGAGCAATCACGGCAATTACATCGTGTCGCTCTCGAACGTGGCCAAATGGCTCGGCGACCGAGCAGAGGCGTTGGGCGTGGAGATCTATCCGGGCTTTGCAGCAACCGAAGTGCTGACCGACGACAACGGCGCAGTGATCGGCGTCGCCACCGGTGACATGGGTATTGAGCGCAATGGCGAGCCGGGCCCCAACTATGCGCGCGGCATGGCGCTGCTCGGCAAATATGTGCTGATCGGCGAGGGCGTGCGAGGATCACTCGCAAAGCAGCTGATTTCACGCTTCAAGCTCGATGAAGATCGCGAGCCGCAGAAATACGGCATCGGCCTCAAGGAACTCTGGCAGGTCAAGCCGGAGCATCACAAGCCTGGCCTCGTGCAGCATTCGTTCGGCTGGCCGCTTGATCTGAAGACCGGCGGCGGGTCGTTCCTTTATCACCTTGAGGACAATCAGGTCGCGGTCGGTTTCGTCGTTCACCTCAACTACAAGAACCCGTGGCTGTCGCCATTCGAGGAATTCCAGCGCTTCAAGACCCATCCGGCAATCGCCCAGGTATTCGAGGGCGGCAAGCGGCTCGGCTATGGCGCGCGCGCGATTTCCGAAGGCGGCTGGCAGTCGGTGCCCAAGCTCGCCTTCCCGGGCGGCGCGCTGATCGGCTGCTCGGCCGGTTTCGTCAATGTCGCCCGCATCAAGGGATCGCACAATGCGGTTCTGTCGGGGATGATGGCTGCAGAACATGCCGCAGAAGCCATTGCCAGCGGACGGGCGCAGGATACGCTCGACGGCTACGATGCTGCCTGGCGCACCTCGGAGATCGGCAAGGACCTGAAGAAGGTTCGCAACGTCAAGCCGCTGTGGTCGAAGCTCGGCACCGTTGGCGGCGTGGCGCTCGGCGGCCTCGACATGTGGCTCAACACGCTGTTCGGCATCTCGCCATTTGGCACCATGAAGCACGGCAAGCCTGATTACGCCGCTCTTGAACCTGCGGCACAGCACAAGAAGATCGCTTACCCGAAGCCGGATGGTGTGCTCACCTTCGACAAGCTGTCCTCGGTGTTCTTGTCCAACACCAACCATGAGGAAGACCAGCCGGTGCATCTGCAGGTCAAGGACATGGCGCTGCAGAAATCCTCTGAGCACGACGTCTATGGTGGCCCGTCCAATCGCTATTGTCCTGCAGGCGTCTATGAATGGGTCGAAACCAATGGCACGCCGACCTTCGTGATCAACGCGCAGAACTGCGTCCACTGCAAGACCTGCGACATCAAGGACCCGAACCAGAACATCAACTGGGTGCCGCCCCAGGGCGGCGAGGGGCCGGTCTATACCAATATGTGAGGACGGTGCTGATACGCTCGGCTCGAAATCGCAGCTTTGTCTTGCTGGCTTTGGGAGACTGATCACCGCGAAGCTTCACCGAAGAAGCCGCCATTCACTGATCGTGTGACAGTTCGACGTGCGGGCCGAAGTGCGGGCGTCGATCTTGCGAGGTCAGAATGATATCCTGCAGTGACAGCGAAACAAATCAAATTGAAACAGGTGGGCGGCCAACTGCTACGGCTGCCTCCGTTGGGCCTTTGGCCGTGACATGCCTTGATGGATCAAAATCAGACAATCTATTGAGACGCGGCGGACCCAATTTTGAAGTTAAAATTCAACATTTAGAGTTCCTCACGATAAAAGTCGCACGCCCGCCTTTTCCATGGCCCTCGCAGGAGAGTGCAAGATTTGTGGTGAACTCTCCGGGATTGGCACGAGAACACATGGGAGCGCTAAACCCGAAAAATGGCGAGCCGCGCAACATAGGTTAATGCGGGCCTCTGGCACTTGAGTAAAATAGACCGTTCATCGGTGCACACGTCTTAAAACGAGCCTCTTGGCGAGGCTAATGAGCCCGAGTGCATAAGCCAATGCCGCAATAGACAGCAATATTGCGCTTGTGGCAGAGTGTGCCCTTTCCATCACATCCAGAAGCGGCTGAACCAGTAGGATAATCCAAAGTTGAACAGTGCAGCAGCATTTCTGGATGGAGGCGGCGAAATGGGGGCGCTGATGCGAGCCCATGATTGGGTTTCGACGCCGCTCGGCAGGCCGACAACATGGCCGCAATCCCTAAAATCGGCGCTCTCGATTTGTTTGCAATCACCGGCCGTATGCGCCCTCTACTGGGGTCCTGATTTCCGCATGCTCTACAATGACGCCTATGCGCCTGCGCTTGCAGAGCGCCATCCAATGGCTCTTGGGGAGCCCCTGGCGGAAGTTTGGTCCGAAATTTGGGACGTGCTTGGCCCTCAACTCCAGGCCGTCGTGACCACTGGTCACGGTTTTTCGGTCCAGAACCAGCCCCTATTGATGCTCCGGAGCGGCAAGCTGGAAGAGACATTCTGGGTCTACAGCTTTACCCCTATTCGGGGCGAGGCGGACGACTATGTTGGTATTTTCGTGACCGCCCTCGACAACACCGAGCAGGTGTTGGCGGAACGACGCAACGCTGCCGAGCGTGAGCAAATGTGGGGCTTGTCGCAAGACTTGTTGGTGGTGGCTGGCTCAGACGGTACGTTGAACGCAGTGAATGCCGCATGGACCAAGTTGCTTGGGTGGCAGGAACCGGAATTGGTGGGCCAGTCGTTCATTGAATTTGCTCATCCTGACGATCTGGATGCCACTTTGGCCAAGTTTGCCAGCATCGCCCAGACTCCATTGACCAACCCTTACGAGTTTCGGCTACGTCATAAGGACGGCACCTATCGTTGGTTTTCCTGGACGGCTGCATTTTCGAACGAACAGGTTTACGCCAATGGCCGTCACACCACACAGCTACATGAACAGGACGAAAAGCTGCTGCTGGCGCGAACTGACGCGCAGCTAAGAGAAGAGTTTATCGCCGTTCTAGGCCACGACCTTCGTAACCCTCTGGCCTCCATTGGTGGCGCGGCTCGTATGTTGCTACGCGAGCCGCAAAATGAAAAATCTATCGATATTTTGAGGTTGATGCAGGGTAGCGTCGTCCGCATGTCAGGTCTGATTGACAATGTTCTGGACTTCGCCCGTGGCCGTCTGGGTGGCGGGATCACGTTATCTCAAGACGCACTTGAACCCCTTGAGGATACATTACGTCAGGTCGTGGATGAACTTCGTACCGCGACAGAAAAAACCATCGAAGTCGATATTCGGATTGAGGAACCTGTTGTTTGTGATCGCCCGCGCATCGGACAGCTGGTGTCGAATCTTTTGGGCAATGCCTTGACCCATGGCGCCGCTGACCAACCCATTGTCCTCCATGCCTCGACCGGGGCAGACCAATTTGAATTGTGGGTGTCAAACCAAGGAGGCCCAATTTCCGAAAAAGCAATGGAGCGTCTTTTCCAACCGTTTTTCAGAGGCGAAGTCCGCGACAGTCAGCAGGGCCTCGGCCTTGGACTTCATATTGCCTCGGAGATCGCCAAAGCGCATCGGGGCACACTGACCGTTCAATCCACCAACGAAGAAACCCGATTTATTTTGCGTATGCCATTACTTCCGTTTGATGAGGTAGCACATGCCACATGACGGCGTATGTCGTAGCTATCCAAGCACCTTGAACCAAGCGCTGGATTGTGACTTATCGTAGAGCCATAGTGCCCATTTCGGCCTTTACAAAAATCAGCCCGCGGCGCTCCGCCCGCGTAAGAGGCCAACTCGGTATGCGGGCATGGCCGCGCGACAAGGCGGGATCCGAGAACCCCGCCTTGAGTCCGTTACTGAAACGCCGTCTCGAAGAAGCTTCTAAGCTTGCGTGAATGCAGCCGTTCGGGCGGCATGGCGGCGAGTTTCTGCATCGCCAGCAGTCCGATCTGCAGGTGCTGGTTGACTTGCGTCTTGTAAAACGCCGAGGCCATGCCGGGCAGCTTGAGTTCGCCGTGCAGCGGCTTGTCGGAGACGCAGAGCAGGGTGCCGTAGGGCACGCGGAAGCGGAAGCCGTTGGCGGCAATCGTGGCCGATTCCATGTCGAGCGCGATGGCGCGTGATTGCGAGAGGCGCTGAACCGGACCGCGCTGGTCGCGGAGTTCCCAGTTGCGGTTGTCGATGGTGGCCACCGTGCCGGTCCGCATGATGCGCTTGAGGTCGTAACCTTCAAACCCGGTTACTTCGGCGACCGCTTCCTGGATTGCCACCTGAACCTCGGCCAGGGCCGGGATCGGCACCCAGGCCGGCAGGTCATCGTCGAGCACGTGATCCTCGCGGACATAGGCATGGGCCAGCACATAGTCGCCGAGATTCTGGCTGTTGCGCAATCCTGCGCAGTGGCCGAGCATCAGCCAGGCATGCGGGCGCAGTACCGCGATATGGTCGGTGATGGTCTTGGCGTTGGATGGACCGACGCCGATATTGACCATGGTGATGCCGCCATGGCCCTTTCGCTTGAGATGATAGGCAGGCATCTGCGGCAAGCGCGGCGGAGCCACGCCCTCGGTCGGGCTGCCTTCACCGAGCGGCGTGATCAGATTTCCCGGCTCGACAAAGGCTTCGTAGTCGCCATTGCCTTCGGACATCAGGGCGCGGGCATGGGCGCAGAACTCGTCGATGTAGAACTGGTAGTTGGTGAACAGCACGAAATTCTGGAAATGATCCGGTGCCGTCGCGGTGTAGTGCGACAGACGCGCCAGCGAATAGTCTATGCGCTGCGCCTTGAAGGGCGCCAGCGGAAGCAGTTCGCCGGGGGCGGGCTCGTAAAGCCCGTTGACGATTTCATCATCGGTGGTGGCAAGATCCGGCGTGTCGAACAGATCGCGCAAAGGCATGTCGAGCTTTTCGGCGACGGCCGCCTCGACATAGGCACCTTCGCCAAAGGCAAAATGCAGCGGGATAGGGGTGTCGGATTCGGAAACGGTAAGGGCGCCGCCGTGATTACGCAACAGGAGTTCAAACTGGGTCTCTAGATAGCTGCGGAACAGCGCGGGCCGGGTTATGGTTGCAGCGTAGCGCCCTGGCGAAACCACGTGTCCGTAGGACAGGCGGGAATCGACCTTGCCAAAGGACGTCGTCTCGAGACTTATCTGGGGATAGAAGGCGCGATAGCGGCCTGCGGGTTTTTCTGTCGCAAGGCCTTGAAAGGCCTCGCATAAAAAGCGGGTGTTGCGATCATAAATGGCTTCGAGTGCAGCAACTGCACTTGCCGCATCGGAAAATTCCTGCGGTTTGATCGGGTCTGGCGAAATAAAGCCGTTGGCTGTGTGGGAAGAGATTCGTTGGTTCATGCACCGTTATAGACGAAAAATGTTGACAAGGAAAAGACGACTAGCGCCGAAAGCACTTTCAACTCAGTGCGTGGACAGTGTCACAGGTCTCGCAGTTGTTCTCACCATCTCAAGCCCTAGCGGCTGTTGCGCTGCAGGCTGACATACAGAACGTATCCGGCGCCTGAAAGGCCGGGGCCCTTGTCGCCGGTCTGTGCGTAGGCGAAGGCGCCGACGGGGCCGACCAGAAAGCTGACCAACGCGGTCATGCGCAGCAGGGTGGTGATGGTGTGCTGGATACGGATAGTCATGAAATCAATCCTTTGAAGCTGGTCTCAGCGCGAAGCTGTGCATTTCATGTCGGGAATAGAAACGCAGAGGTCGATCCCGCCCTTGTGCCAGCCATACCGGCTGTTTTCGCTGTTGCCGACGGCAGCTGCCATCAGCAGGGCGAAGATCACAAAGATCAGGCAGATGATTGTGAAGCGTCTTGCAATCGTGCTCATGCGTCTTGTCCCCTTCTTGTGAGAGGAACATTCGCATTTGCCGTCTGAACCAAACCTGAGACGGGCGTTCATCTGGCGTTCAAACAGGTTAACCGGCTCGCCTCGCGGTCTGGCTTCTGGCGATGTCGAGATTTTGCCCGAGCGGTGGCGGAGCGATAGGGTTTACCAATTGATCATCGTAAAGCCTGAAACACCGTTGTTAGCGGGGCGTATTATGAGAATGTAAAACTCCGCCATTCATATTCAGCCTTACTAATTGAGAGGCTTGGAAGATGCGGCTATCTCCGGATGACATCATGCGCGGCCCATCCGACCGGCCGACACTCGATCGACTGCTTCGCTTCGATGCCGGGACCAAGGCGATCTATGAAGCCGAACACGGAGTTGCTCGGGCAGCACATTTGCGCCACACAGTCAGCTTCGGGCTTCTGCTTTACGTCCTGCATGACATTTCGGTGTTTCTGTTATTGCCTGACGAATACTGGATCATCTTTCTCGCAACCATATTTGTCATTGTCCCGAGTTCGCTTGCGGTGGCTTATTCCGTCGCGAAAGTCTCTTCCGAAGTCAGAGAGATCATGGTTCTGGGGGCGATCCTCAGTGCTACAGCCTTGCCTGTCTTCATGCTTTACTATTCGAATGCCCCGCACAGCACCCATATGAATGTTGAAGTCATATTGTGCATTGTCTTTGCAAACATGCTGATGGCGCTCAGGTTCCGGTATGCGCTGGCCTATTCACTGATGACGCTGTTTGCCGCTATCCTTGCTGTGTCTATGAAGAATGGCGTGGCGCCAAATCTTAAAATTGCGCTTTGTTTTCAGTTCACAAGCGTGTGTATCCTGACCGTCTATGCGAATTACCTGTTCGAGCGGCGGCGCTGCAGCGACTATTGCATCTCGCTTGAGGCCAAGGTCCGGGCTGAAACTGCCGAGACATCGGGAAAACAGTTCCAGGTCATGTCGAAGACCGATGCGCTGACTGGCTTGCCCAACCGCAGGTTTCTCGATGAGCGGCTTGAAGAATGGTGCGCCGGCCGTCGTTCCGTCGTCATCATGATGATCGACGTCGACCACTTCAAACTCTTCAACGATACGCTTGGCCATCTTGCGGGTGATGATTGTCTCAGGGTGATCGGGGAAACCTTCAACAGCGCGTTCAATGAGCCGGATCTGTTTTGCGCCCGTTTTGGCGGTGAAGAGTTCACCGTGGTGGTCAGGGGCGCGGGAGAGCTGCAGGTGGCGCGTCTGGCAAGTGCGATCGTGCGCTCCATCGAAGCCTTGGGGATCCCGCATCCCGGCCGGTCCGACGGTGTCGACGTTGTTACCGCCAGCATCGGCGTGGCCTTCAAGCACAAGGGTGTCACCGGCTCACCGGCCGAGTTGCTGTCGCAGGCTGATGACGCGCTGTACAAGGCCAAGCGCAGAGGCCGCAATTGCTATGTCGTTGGCGATCCCGCGCGCCCGGGCATGCCGATTTCAGCGTCACTCGGCGCGCGCTGAGCTGCCGTAATGCCGCCCCGAGGGGCTTGCCAATCGCTTCCGCCTATTCCACATCTTGGCCTTGGAAACGGAAGGAATGGTAATGACCACCCAGACCAAACCAATTGAGCTTTATTACTGGCCGACGCCGAATGGCTGGAAAATCACGATCATGCTCGAGGAGCTCGGCGTTCCATACGAGGTCAAATATATCAATATCGGCAAGGGCGAGCAGTTCGAGCCGTCATTCTTGGCGATTGCCCCCAACAATCGGATGCCGGCGATCATCGATCCCGAAGGCCCGGGCGCAGAGCCGATTTCGGTTTTTGAATCAGGCGCCATCCTGCAATATCTCGGCCGCAAGTTTGACAAGTTCTACCCATCCGACGAGCGGGCGCGCACCGAGGTCGACCAATGGCTGTTCTGGCAGATGGGCGGGCTGGGGCCGATGGCCGGTCAGGCGCATCATTTCCGCCAATATGCGCCTGAACAGGTGCCCTATGCGATCGAGCGCTACACCAATGAGGTCAACCGACTTTACGGCGTGATGGACCGGCGGCTTGCCGACCGGGATTATCTCGCCGGCGCGTATTCGATTGCCGACATGGCAGCCATCGGCTGGGTCAGGCCTCACAAGAACCAGGGGCAGGATCTCGATGATTTCCCAAACCTCAAACGCTGGTTCGAAACATTGATGGCGCGGCCGGCGGTGGAAAAGGGATGCAGCATCGGCATCGAATACCGGAAGAACCTCGCCGACGACAAGGATGCCCAGAAGGTTCTGTTCGGACAAAAGGCTCGGTAGCGGCCCTCAGATAGACAAGACCCGCGCCGGGATGCCAGCGCGGGTCTCTTTCCAGTCTCAATCCGGCGATTTCACGCGGATAGCCACAGTTGCGGGCATCTACTGTCGTTTCCAGTTTTCACCCTTGCAAAAGACTTTGAGAACGCAGCCTTCCAGCTTCATGGTATTCCCATTGACATTTGCACGGCCAGCATAGGTCTTGTCTTCTTTCAGGTCGGTCAGGGTTCCGCTGTAGCTGGAACCGTTTCCGGTGAATTTTCCGACGCTCTTACCTGCGAACTCGCCCGATACGGCTTTCGCACAGAAACTGTTGCCACATTTGGAAAACTTGACCAGAGCACCGTTTGACGGTCTCAGCCATGTTCCCTCGATAGGTTCTGCTGCCAGCGCCGGAGCGGTCATGGCGGCGACAAGCGCGCCAGCTACAATCAAATTGCGGATCATCGTGTTCCTCCAAAGGATTGACGCGCTTGCTCGAGCGCATTTCTTACTTAGCTCGAGTTTACGTAAAGGTAAACTGAGATTTCTGAGGGGCAAAATCGGCTTTTCGAGCCCATGCGGACCGCGCTTTTTCATGTGCAGTGTTTGTCGTCCGCTCAGATTTTCAGAAAATGCGATGCATCTTTGGTTAGCCGTTCGTAACTTTTCCAGCCGGGCCAAAAACGCCGGATTCGGTCACTCTGGCCGAAACGCAACGGCTTGGATGTTTAACAAAATCGCAAATTTACGAAGCCTTCGGACTTTGTTCGTTTCCAGTTAAGCATGCAATTTAACGCGCTTTTTAATCGATAACGGCACACTCCAATCCAACAAGACAGCGCCGGGCCAAACCGGACAGACGCACAAAACAGATGGCTCCCAGGAGCTGACAGGGACAACGAAACAAACCACCTTACGGGGACTGAGAAAATGGCACGTTACGAAATTCACGATCAGGATCAGGCACTCATCGGCGGCGAAGCCAAGGCTGATGTCTTCTGCGAAATGGGTCTGATGTATGCGACCGGACGCGAATGCGAAGTCGATTACATCGCCGCACACAAGTGGCTCAACATCGCCGCAATCAAGGGCTCGGACCGGGCAGCAACACTACGCGCCGAACTGGCCGAAAGCATGAGCAAGGCGGAACTTGCTGCGGCGCTGCGCGCTGCACGCGAATGGATGACCATGCATTGATCTCGGCATTGATCCGGGCCTTGAGCCTGAAAGATCTTTGCAGCGCAGGGCGCCCGCTCGGGCAACCGCATGCCACCACCGACAAGACTTTACCTCGAGGGGAACGAGGCAGGGGCCATAACTCCGGACAAAACGGAGAGGCTTTCACATAGGCCGCAACTGCCCATGCCTGGTCAGTTGCGGCCTTTTTCTTTTGGCTCGCAGCGCAAGTTCATCCGAGCTCTGCGACAACCTCAGACAGAGCCTTCTCGAACAGGCCGATCTCAGCCTCCGGTCCGGTCGAAATGCGGATGCAGCGGTTGAGTGGCGCAACGCCTGGCATGCGGATGAAGATGCCACGGCTGACCAGGCCATCGAGCAATGCCTTGGCGTAAGCCGCGTCCCGCCCGCAATCGATGGTGACGAAATTGGTGGCCGACGGGATCGGCGTAAAGCCGTGACTTTCTGCGATTGCCCCGATCCGTTCCCGCGATGCGGAAACCTCGGAAATGACATGACCGAGCCAGGCCTGGTCCTGAAGTGCAGCAAGAGCTGCGGCTTGGCCGAGGCGATTGACGCCAAAGTGGTTTCGCACCCGGTGGAACATCGCCACCGTTTCCTCGACCCCAAAGACATAACCGACGCGCTGGCCGGCGAGGCCATAGGCCTTGGAAAATGTGCGGAAGCGCAGCACGTTGGGCATGTCGGCGAGCAAGGCGATCGCGGGAACGGCGGAAGCGGGGGCAGTTTCGCCATAGGCCTCGTCCAGAACCAGCATGGTGGTTTCGGGCAGGGCCCTGGCGAAGGCGATTACCGCTTCGGCCGAATGCCAAGTGCCCATCGGGTTGTCAGGATTGGAGAGATAGACCATGGCCGCATTTTCGCGCTGGACGGACTCAAGCAGCGCATCCAGATCCTCGTGGTCATTGCGGTAGGGAACAGTCACCAGCCGGCCGCCAAAGCCCGCGACATGGAAGTTGAACGTCGGATAGGCGCCGAGCGAGCTTACCACCGGGGTTCCGGGTTCGACGATCAGCCGCACGATCAGCCCCAGCAACCCGTCAATGCCTTCGCCAACCACAACCCGTTCCGGCGCCAGTCCCAGATGGGCAGCCAGCGCCACCCGCAGATCATGGTTCTCCGGATCGGCATAGCGCCAGCTCAGCTGCGCCTCTTGGGTAATCGAATCGATCACCGACGGCGCCGGCCCAAACCCGCTCTCATTGGCCCCAAGCCGCGCCCTGAATGTCTCGCCCCGAGCCCGCTCCTGGGTCTCCGGCCCGACAAACGGCACGGTGGGCGGCAGGGACTGGGCAAGGCCTGTGAAACGGGAGAAGCTGGTCATGGCAGGATCGGTCCTCGGTGAATGGCTCGAAATCCCTACCGGCAATGGGGCATCGCTTCAAGCGGGGATGGGGTTGCGTGCGCCACGATGATCCGACCACTCCCTGAGTGGGAGTTCGGGTTTCCGCCGACGTATCACGTCAAATAACCCCCGACGCTTTTCGCGGCCGTTCGCACGGTCTATGAACAAAGTCCCGCCACCATGCCCTTGAGTCCCTTATGCCCCCCTTTGCCGAAACCATCCTTGTTGTCTTCACATTGATTGCCATCGGCTATGGCGCGGCGGCGTTCCGGGTGCTCAAGCCCGAGACCGGTGACGGATTGTCGGATTTCGTGTTCACCATCGCCGTGCCGCTCTTGTTGTTTCGCACCATCGCCACGGCGACATTCGATCATGGCGCGCCGTGGGCGCTGTGGGTGACCTATTTCACCGCCATTTTCGTGACCTGGAGCTCAGCGCATCTGGTCATTCGGTCGGGCTTTGGCCGCGATGCGCGCTCGGGCGTGGTGGCCGGGGTGACGGCGGGTTTCTCCAATCTGGTGCTCTTGGGCATCCCGTTCATGTCGGGCGTTTATGGCGAGGCGGGTCTCGCCATCCTGTCGCAGATCGTCTCGGTTCACCTACCGATCATGATGGCAGCGTCGATCATTCTTTTTGAATGGGCGCTCAAGCGGGATGGCGCCGCTACCGGGCCAAAATCGGTCTTCGCGCTGGTGACGGGGTTTGTGCGGCAGCTGATCGCCAATCCGCTGATCATCGGCATTTTTGCGGGGCTGCTGGTCCGGCTGTCGGGGCTAGAGATTCCGGGGGTCGCGGACCGGGTGATTGGAAGTCTTGCCGGTGTGGCTGGCACATTGGCGCTGTTTGCGATGGGGGTTTCGCTCAGGGGCTACGGGATCCGCGGGCAGGTGAGCCAGGCGCTGGCGATGGTGTCGCTGAAACTGGTGTTGATGCCCGCGGTGGCTCTTCTGATGGCGTTGCTGCTCAATCTGCCCGAATTCCAGGCCAAGGTCGCGGTCGCCGCAGCATCGCTGCCGGCGGGGGTCAATTCCTGGCTGATTGCCAATCGTCTGGGTACCGGTCAACGGCTTGCCTCGACCTCAATGACGATCGGCACAGCATTTGCCGCCGTCTCGACTGGCGTCTGGTTGCTGATAGCAGAAGCGGTCCTGTGAGCGGCTCGCAAGCGGGCTCTTGAAGCGGTGTTTTTCTTTCGTTTGTTTTCTTTTGACATTCGTAAAGGTTTCGTTTTAGACCAAGTAGCAATATAATGCATGACCGGAGAGGCCAATGACGCAGGACAAACTCCATGATGTTTTCGTTATTGGCGGCGGCATCAACGGATGCGGCATCGCCCGCGACGCCATCGGTCGTGGCTATTCGGTGTTTCTGGCAGAGATGAACGATCTGGCATCAGGCACATCGTCCTGGTCGTCGAAGCTCATCCACGGTGGTTTCCGCTATCTTGAGTATTATGAATTCCGGCTGGTGCGCGAAGCTCTGAGCGAACGCGAAGTGCTGCTGGCAAATGCGCCGCACATCATCTGGCCGCTCAGGTTTGTGCTGCCGCATCACACCGACATGCGGCCGGCCTGGCTGCTCCGGCTTGGGCTGTTCCTTTATGATCACATCGGCACCCGCAAGCTGCTGCCCGGAACCAAGACGGTCGATCTGAAGACAGCGGCCGTGGGCAAGCCGCTCAAGCCGCTTTTCACCAAGGGCTTCGAGTATTCGGACTGCTGGGTCAACGACGCCCGGCTGGTGGTGCTCAATGCACGCGATGCCGCAGATCGGGGCGCGGTTGTGCGAACCCGCACGGAAGTGGTGTCAGCCGAGCGCAAGGACGGTATCTGGGAGGTCACGATAGCCGACCGGGCAACCGGCGCGCGCGAAACCGTAAAGGCGCGGTTGATCGTCAATGCCGGTGGGCCATGGGTCGACCGGATCCTGTCCGGTGTCGTCGGCCGCAATGATGCGCAAAATGTCCGGCTGGTGCAGGGCAGCCATATCGTGGTGCCGAAGCTGCATGAGCACGACCGTGCCTACATCTTCCAGAACGGCGACGGGCGCATTATCTTCGCGCTGCCCTATGAGGAGGATTTCACCCTGATAGGCACCACCGACCAGGATTATCAAGGTGATCCAAAAGACGTCGCCATCTCGGACGCCGAGATCGACTATCTTTGTGCGGCGGCAAGTGAGTATTTCACCAAGCCCGTTGAGCGGTCTTCCATTGTCTGGACCTATTCGGGTGTGCGCCCGCTCTATGATGACGGGGCATCTGCGGCGCAGGAAATAACGCGCGAATATGTGCTCAAGCCGGACCCGGCCGAGGGTGCGCCGCTCATCAACATCTTTGGCGGCAAGATCACCACCTATCGCAAATTGTCGGAATCGATGCTGGAACTGATCGAGGAGCGGCTTGGAAAGAAATCGGCGCCCTGGACACACCGGGCAGCACTGCCAGGCGGCGATTTCCCGGCTGACGGTTTCGACAAACAGGTTGCACTTTTGCAGGCAGACTATGCGCTTCTCGACCCCAAACAGGCCCGGCGTTATGTGCGCCAGTATGGAACGCGGGCGTGGGTGTTGCTTGACGGTGCTCAGACACGCGATGATCTGGGCCAGCACTTTGGCTTCGGGCTCTATGCGCTTGAAGTCGATTACCTGATGGCGCACGAATGGGCTATGGAGGCGGCAGACGTTCTCTGGCGGCGGACCAAACGCGGAATTCGATTCAACGCGGAGCAAGTGGTCGCGCTTGAAGACTATATGGCTGCAAAGCGGCCGGCATAAGCGGGAGAATGGCGGCGGCGGGGGTTTGCACAAGGCGCGAATCCGGGTCAAATTCGGCCAGCATTGGAGGACGTAATGAGCGGATATATTCTCGCGATCGATCAGGGCACCACTTCGAGCAGGGCCATCGTGTTTGACGGCGAGATGCGAATCGCTGGCGTCGGGCAGAAAGAGTTCACGCAGATCTATCCGCAATCGGGCTGGGTCGAGCACGATCCGGAGGAAATCTGGAAAACAGTGGTCTGGGCGGTCAAGCAGGCCTTGAAGAAGGCAGGCGTCGAGGCCTCGGACATTTCCGCGATCGGCATCACCAACCAGCGCGAGACCGTGGTGGTTTGGGAACGCGAGACCGGCAAGCCGATCCACAATGCGATTGTCTGGCAGGACCGGCGCACGGCCTCCTATTGCGAAAAGCTCAAGCGCCAGGATCTCGAAAAAACCTTCACCCGGAAGACGGGTCTGCTGCTCGATCCCTATTTTTCCGGAACCAAGCTGTCGTGGATGCTGGCCAATGTGAAGGGCACCAGGGCGCGGGCTGCGCGCGGCGAACTCTGCTTTGGCACCATCGACACATTCCTGATCTGGCGGCTGACCGGCGGCAAGTCATTTGTCACCGATGCGACCAATGCCTCACGGACGCTGATGTTCAACATCACCACCCAGGAATGGGACGCGGAGCTGTTGAAGATCCTGCGCATTCCCGGGGACATGATGCCGGAAGTCAAAGACTGCGCGGCTGATTTCGGCATCACCGACAAGGCGCTCTTCGGCGCGGAAATTCCGATCCTGGGCGTCGCTGGTGATCAGCAGGCGGCGACCATCGGCCAGGCCTGTTTCGAGCCTGGAATGCTGAAATCGACCTATGGCACCGGCTGCTTTGCACTGCTCAACACCGGCGAAGACATGGTGCGATCAAAGAACCGGCTGCTGACTACCATCGCCTACCGGCTCGACGGCAAGGTGACCTATGCTCTGGAAGGTTCGATCTTCATAGCGGGGGCCGCAGTGCAATGGCTGCGTGACGGAATCAAGGTGATCAAGAAGGCCGAACACAGCGGCGATCTGGCGGCGGAAGCCGATCCGACGCAGAATGTCTATCTTGTGCCTGCATTCACAGGCCTTGGCGCACCACACTGGAATGCCGAGGCGCGCGGCGCGATCTACGGGATGACACGCAACACCGGGCCTGCCGAGTTCGCCCGCGCGGCGCTGGAGGCGGTCTGCTACCAGACGCGCGACCTGCTCGACGCCATGCACAAGGACTGGAAGAGTTCGGAATCCGACACAGTGCTGCGCGTCGATGGCGGCATGGTGGCGTCAGACTGGACCATGCAGCGTCTGGCCGATATTCTTGACGCGCCGGTGGATCGGCCGACCATCCTTGAGACCACGGCGCTGGGCGCTGCCTGGCTTGCGGGTCAGCGGGCCGGTGTCTGGCCCAAGCAGAAAGCATTTGCCAAGGCCTGGTCGCGCGATCGGCAATTCAAGCCGAAGATGGACGATTTGACCCGCAACGCCAAGCTCAAGGGCTGGCGGGACGCGGTGCGGCGGACGCTGAGTTAGCCTGTCCGGCGGACCTTCATTTGAACAACTGCCACCGGCCGTACATACAGCCGGTGGCGGGTTTCTTGTTTCCTAGCCGTTACCCCAAAATGATGAGTCGCGTCTGCCGCTAAGGCCTTATGTTCCGCCGGATTACATCAGGTGCCTTGTAAACCAGCCACACTGTTCTGGCGCGGAGATGGCAAAGGCATCATCGACATAGGCGTCGAAGTGTCCGCAATCTAGGATCAGCAGCTTTTTCGGCTCAAGCGCGTTCTCGTAAGCCTTCAGAGTAAGGTCTGCTGGGGTCAGGTGATCCTTGTTGCCGATGACGATCATCAGCGGGGTCGGCGCGATGCGGGCAATGTATTCGCCCGGTTCATACTCGGTGAACATCTCCATCGATCGAAGCGTGATCTCGTTTTGCCATCTGCCGAGGTTTTCGGGCGGCAGGGTCGTGAAGAAGGTCAGGCTATCCTCGGTCGGCAGCGCACAGGGGCCGCCCTCGGCTGAGACCACAGGCAGGGTCAATGGCGCTTCGCCGGCAAGACGTCCGGCGCGGTCGGCAGCAAAACCCTCGCGCAGACCGACCCAGTGATCGCTGCGCACCAGGCGCTGGGCATTGGCCAGCCCGGCCACCAGGGGCACCTGGGCGACAACGCATTTAACGCGCCGATCCATTGCCGCAACCACCAGAACATGACCACCGCTATAGCTTGAGCCCCAGATGCCGATCTTGTCGGCATTCACGTCGTCCCGGCTCTGAACATAGGTGATCGCATCGCGGAAATCGCGAATCTGCTGGATCGGGTCAATTTCGCCGCGAGGCGTTCCGGCGCTGTCGCCGAGGTTACGGTTGTCATAAACCAGAACGTTCATTCCGGCGGCCTGAAAGGTCTTGGCGAACCCTTCGAGATGCATTTCCTTGGTCGCTGAGAAACCATGGCACATGACGATTGTCGGAGCGGGAACGCTCCCGGCGGCAAAAAACCAGCCGGCCAGCTTGGTGCCGTCTTCAGTTTTAAATGAGATGTCGTGTTTCATGCGATTTCCTCCCGTGCATGCAAGACTGCGCCAAAGTAGGTTGACCTCGTTCCCGGTGCTTGACCCGGAGTGCGCTAATCGCCATCATTTGATGCGAAATTCTGCGGAGGAGGCGGCCAGAGGAGCATCTGACTTTTTGTCAATGCGCCGCTTTTGGGAGAACATCATGGAATGGGCGACAGCAGAGCTCCCGGCAGGAGACCGGTATGAGGCATGGAGATATGCGCTCAACGATACGCATCTGCCATGGAGCCTCGGAAGGCCTCAATCAAAGCACTTCTCGGCCTCGTTGCGAAGCTTGGCCGTTGAGGGATTGAGTATTGTCGATTGTGCTTGTGATCCCTGCCATGGCTATCGAGACTTCAGGGACATCCGTAGCGGCGATGATGGCTGCTTTGGCGTTTTGATGGTGCGCAAGGGGCGTGAACGGGTTGAACAGGACGGCGAGGTTGTTGAGCTGTTTGCAGGTTCGACCCTGATCTGGGACGCCAGCCGTCCGGCCGCCTTCGAGGTTCTGGAGCCTCTGGAAAAGTGCACGCTTCTGGTGACCCGGGACATGCTCAAACGCGAAACCGGCCTCTCGGAATTGCCCGTTGGCGTGCTCGACAGTTCCCGCGGGTTTGGTGCATTGCTGCATGGACGCGCCAGCCTTCTCGGACCGGTTTTTACCGATTTCGACGAGCGGGAAAAGGTTCGGCTGGCGTCCGCCATGCTGATGGACCTCACGCATGCGATCGAGGCCAGGCTGCGCCCTAATGCCGTGCCGCCGCGGACCCGGCTGATCCAGCGGATCAACCTGATCATCGACACGAAATTTTCCGATCCCGGGCTGGACCTGCGCGGTGTGGCGGAGTGCGCGGGCATTTCGGTCCGCTATCTGCATCAGGTTCTCGAGGGCGCAACTGAAACTGCCGGCAACCGGATTGTCCGGCGGCGGCTTGAGGCCTTGCAGCACGCGTTGTCTGACCCGGCATTGGCAAGCGTCAGCATTACACAGATTGGCTTTGCCAGTGGTTTTTCCAGTGCGACACACATAAGCAGGGCGTTTCGCGAACACTATGGCGAAACGCCGTCGGAATTTCGCAAGAAAGCACTGTCAACGCCAATCCAGTGAGGAACCTCGATCTGGCTTTGGTTGAATGAGCCGGGCAGGTAGGTCATTTGCGCTGCCTGCAGGACTTTTAAGGACAATTTATGGATGTCGTCACACACCGCCATGTCGAATTGAATGGCAATCCGTTCCATTATCTCGAATGGGGCAATGCGGATGCGCCGGTTCTGCTTTTCCTGCACGGGTTTCCCGAATATGGCGCGTCATGGACCGAGGTCGCGGAGCGGTTGGCCGACAGCTACCATTGCATTGCACCCGACCAGCGCGGGTTTGGCCAGAGCTGGGCACCGGCTGCGGTCGAAGCTTATGAGATGCGGGAGCTCGTCGGTGACATGGCGGCGTTGATCGGCACTCTGGCTGATCAGGTCACCGTGGTCGGACACGACTGGGGGGCTGCCGTGGCCTACGGGCTGGCCATGTTCCGGCCTGAGCTGGTGTCGGGGCTGGTCATTCTGAATGGGGTTCATCCGGCACCCTTCCAGAGGGAACTCGCTGCCGGTGGCGCGCAAACGGCAGCCTCTCAATATATCCGGTTTCTGCGTCCCGAAGGGTCGGAGGATAAGCTGTCGGCTGATGATTACGAAGGGCTGATGCGGCTGTTTTCAGCGCGGATGGATCTGAGCTGGCTGACGCCGGAGCGGCTCAAGCTTTACAAGGCGGAATGGTCGCGCCCCGGCCGATTGCGGGCGATGATCAACTGGTATCGGGCTTCGCCTCTGCAAGTCGCAAACCCCGGCGAACCGCTGACGGATCTTCCGGCACTTCGAAAAGACAGGTTACAGGTGCGCTGCCCGCATCTGCTGATCTGGGGCGACGCTGACACGGCCTTGCTGCCGGCTTGTATTGATGGTCTGGAGGAGTACGCGGCAGAGCTGACGGTTCATCATGTGGCCGACGCTGATCACTGGATTTGCCATCAGAAGCCGCAGGTTGTCGCAAGGTTGATCAGGTCGTGGATCAACCAGGCGCCCGCGTGATCGGCTGAGGGCAGGTCTTGGAATAGGCAGCATTACCTGCCGGGGGCTGACCGAGTTCCCAAGACCGGGGGATGCGGTTAGGATTTGGGCGGGACAGTCCCGATTGCAGATTTTGGAGAGGACAGGGCAATGGAGCTTGGTGCATTCTCACTCAGTCTCGCCGTCAAGGATTTGGCGGTATCGCGCGCGTTTTATGAAAAGCTGGGGTTCACCGCATTTGGCGGTGATGCTGATCAAGGCTGGCTGATCCTGAGCAATGGCGGCTGTGTGATCGGGCTGTTTCAGGGGATGTTCGAGAAGAACATGCTCACTTTCAATCCCGGCTGGCGGGAAAAGGCCGAGCCGTTGGCAGAGTTTACCGATATCCGCGAGTTGCAGAAACAACTCAAGGCCAAGGGCATGGCTTTCAACGCGGAGGCCGATGAATCCAGCAGCGGTCCCGCCAGTTTCGTGATCATGGATCCCGACGGAAATCCGATCCTGGTCGACCAGCACCGCTGAGACCGGTCAGCTTGGAGCCCCTGTTGCCGATCAAGGCGAGCTGCTTGCCGTCCTGAGTCCGGAAAGCCCCTTATGTTCCTGGTTTTCAAAACATTCAAGCAAACGCGCATGTTTGATCTTGCGCGTTTGCTGCTCTACTCGACGAAGCTCACGCTGACGCCGGGCGTTACCATGCCGGCTAGTTCTTCCGCATCCCAGTTGGTCAGCCGTACGCAGCCATGGCTCTGTGTTTTGCCGATGGTCGAGGGTTCGGGTGTGCCGTGGATGCCGTAGGTGGGTTTGGAAAGTGCGATCCACATCGTCCCGACGGGACCGTTGGGTCCAGGTGGAACCTGAAGCACCTTGTCGTTGTCGCCCTGCTTGAAATTGATCTTCGGATTGTAGGTGTAGCCCGGATTGTGCGCCACGCGCTCGATGGTCACCTCACCTGAGGGCGAAGGCGTGTCGCTCGACCCGATCGTGGCAGGGTAGGCTGCAAGAAGTTTGCCGGCCGCGTCGTAAGCACGAACCTGTTTGCGGGCCTTGTCGGCAACGATTTGGGTAACCACGCCGGTCTTCTTCTTGCCGGTCGCAACGACCTTGATCTGCACGCCGGGCAGGGTGAAGTCGATACCGGGATTGAGCGCCTTGAGATAGTCTTCGTCCATGTGGAAGCGCTCGGCCAGCATCTCCGCTGTCGATGTGTAGGCCAGACGTTCAAGTCGCGCCTTCTCGGCATAATCCGTTGGGATCTCGGCAACGAACGGACCTGCGGCGTCTTCGGCGGTGATGGTGTAGGTGGTGAATGCAAGCCCACCCTCCGCAGACAGGCGGCTGACGATCAGGTCTGTGTCGGCGGGATCGAGCCGCTCGCCAGTGGCTTCAAACCAGGAATCGAGCGCTTTGGAGACGTTTGATCCCATGCGGCCGTCGATCACGCCCGGTGATATGCCGTTGCGATCAAGATAGACCTGAAGTGCGGTCACTTGTGCTTTCGACAGGGAAGGGGACTTCTGCTGAGCCTTCGCAGGCGCCATGCCGGGTGTCTGGGCCGGTTCCTGCGGAGCAGCTTCAAGCTGTGGAACCTCGATGATTTTCGGCCGGGTTGGTACCGTGCCGGTTGTCGGATTGAGGTCGCGGCGTTCTATGCTGGCTTTTGGTGCCTCAGGGAATGTGTCCCGCGAAAATTGCTCGCGCGGTGGCTGTGGGGGTGGGGGGAATGCCGACCCTTGCATATCTTGCCTGCCAGCGTTTTGCTGATTGTATTGCCATGCGGGGACCTCGAAACCGATCACCTGATCCCAGTTGTCCACGAGCAGCCTGCGGCCTTGAGTGTCGACGATCACGCGGACCGAACCGGCTTCCGGGATCTGGCGCATCAATTCGCCGTCAAGGTCGACGA
Organism: Hoeflea sp. AS60; assembly: GCF_038900115.1. NCBI lineage: Bacteria > Pseudomonadati > Pseudomonadota > Alphaproteobacteria > Hyphomicrobiales > Rhizobiaceae > Hoeflea > Hoeflea sp. AS60. The sequence goes on from NZ_JBBMQP010000004.1 coordinate 126,972, forward strand.
GAACCGTGCGCTGCCCGCCATACTGATCGGCAAAGGCGGGCCCTGCAGCGAGTGTGCCGACTGAGATAAACGCTGCGGTCAAAAACGCTGCTGTGGGGCGGAATCGTGAGGTGGTCATGTTTTGGTCAACCTGCGGCTTGTGCAACAACAATGGCAGCATCATTGTCAGAGTCTGCTGAATGCAAGCTGAACAAACTGATAAAAACCGGCTTCAGTAAGGCAGGCCGATATAGTTTTCCGCGAGCGCCTGTTTCATCGCTTCGGATTCGAGCGTGTAGGCCAGCTCGGTTTCATGGATGCGAGCTTCAAACGGGGCCTGTTCGGGGAAGCGATGCAGCATCGTCGTCATCCACCAGGAGAACCTCACAGCTTTCCAGACCCTTGCCAGAGCGCGGCTCGAATAGGCATCAAGCAATGCTGTGTCGCGTTCGAGGAAATGGCCGCGCAGACCCTCGAACAGGTAATGGACGTCAGAGGCAGCGAGGTTGAGACCCTTGGCGCCGGTTGGCGGAACGATGTGAGCCGCGTCGCCGACCAGAAACAGGTTGCCAAAGCGCATCGGCTCGGCAACGAAGGATCGCAACGGCGCGATCGACTTTTCGAAGGATGGCCCGGTGATCATGGCTTCAGCGGTTTCCGGCGGCAGCCGGCGGCGCAGTTCGGCCCAGAACTGATCGTCCGACCAGGCATCAATGCTGTCACCGGCATTGCACTGAATGTAGTAGCGGCTGCGTGTGTTCGAGCGCATCGAGCAGAGTGCGAAGCCGCGGGAATGGCTGGCATAGATCAGTTCATGGCTGACCGGCGGCACATCGGCGAGAATGCCTAGCCAGCCAAAGGGATAGACTTTCTCGAAAGTGCGGATGGCATCCTCTGGCACCGAGCGGCGGCTTGAGCCATGAAAGCCATCGCAGCCGGCAATGAAGCGGCAGTCAATCCGGACATCCTCGCCCTTTATTCGGCAAGTGACATAGGGCTTGGTGGTTTCAAAATCGTGCAGCTCGACGTCTTCTACCTCGTAGCTGGTTTCGCCACCAGTTTCCGCGCGGCGGTCGACAAGATCCCGGGTGACCTCGGTCTGACCGTAGACCATCACCCTGTTGCCACCGGTCAATTTGGCCAGGTCGATACGATGGGTATCGTTTTCGCAAGTGATGGCGAAACCGTCGTGAACCAGGCCTTCTGCATGCATCCGCGCGCCCGCGCCGGCCTTCTCCAGAAGTTGCATGGTGCCTTTTTCGAGCACGCCGGCGCGCACCCGTGAAAGGACATGGTCAAGGCTGGAGCGTTCGAGAATGAGCGTCTGGATTCCAATGTCGTGCAAGAGCTGGCCGAGCAGCAGGCCGGAGGGGCCTGCGCCGATGATGCAGACATCAGTTGAGAGCGTCTTCATGCAGGTTTTCCCATCACTTCAATCGACTGAACGAGCGCGATGGCAGCTGCGAGACTTGCGCCAGCGGTTTCGCACATTTGCGGCAAGATCATCCATTCGAGCATCCAGGCGGCACCTGAGCGTTCGAGTTCGTGGACCTGCGCCTGATGCATGCCGGACACAAGCGTGGCGTTGAAACGCGCCAGCGTGACCAGGCGTTCGGCAGTGACCGGGTTTTGCTTGTGCGGCATCGCCGATGACGAACCGCCGCCGGACATCTTGATATCCTCGTCGCCGCGCAGCGCCATCAGCGCCACGTCCTGACCGATCTTGCCGAGCGTTCCGGTGAGTTCGGACACGAAGTTGGCGTGGGCCAGAACCGGGCCGCGTGCCGAATGCCAGCTATGGCCGGGCCAGCGCAGATCAAGCTCACGCCCCAGGGTTTCGGCGATGATGGCGGCCTTGTCGCCAAGCGCCTGAAGATCACCCACTGCACCACCAAATTGCAGGATCCGGGTCTGTTCCCGAAGTTTCGGCAGGCGGGAGCGCAGGTCCTCAAGCGGATGCCGCCAGGCGGCGAGCCGGTCGGATGCGGTGAAGCCAAGGGCTGGCTGCATCCGGGTGATGGCCTGCAGCGCATTTTCGCCGTTCCGTGTCTCAAGGTCGGCAAGCTGTGCCAGCAGCTTGTCGAGCCGTTTTGACAGGATGGTTCCGGTTTTCGCCAGAGTTTCAATGGTGGCTGTGTCGACCAGATCCTGGCTGGTGGCGCCGTGATGAAGCAACTTGCTGCCGGGACCGGAAACGTGAGCGCGCAACTGCCTCAGATACTCAGGCACCGGCACGCCATCCTGAATACTGGCTTCGGCTATGGCGGCCTGGTCAGGCGCGAAATTTGCGACCTGGTCGATGAGGTGCGCTGCATCGGCTGGATCGATCAGGTGGGCCTGTGAAAGCCCCCTGATCAGTGCCTGCTCGAAGCGAGAGAAGCTGGCGAAGAGCTTGTGGTCAGAGAACTGTTCAGCGATTTCCTGATCGCTGAACAATACCTTGGTCCATGTCTGTTCGCCAACTGCCATCTCAGACCCGTTCCAGCGCGATGGCGATGCCCTGGCCTACGCCTATGCACATGGTGGCGAGTGCCAGCTTTTCGTTGCGCACAGCCAGTTCAAGGGCTGCGGTGCCGGTGATGCGGGCGCCGGACATGCCGAGCGGATGGCCAAGTGCGATGGCGCCGCCATTCGGGTTGATGTGATCGGCGTCTTCCTGCAGCCCAAGCTGGCGCAGGACGGCGATGCCCTGGCTGGCGAAAGCCTCGTTGAGTTCGATGACGCCGAAATCGGACGGCTTCAGGCCAAGACGTGCACAGAGCTTCTGCGTCGCGGGAGCAGGGCCGATCCCCATTATCCGCGGCTCGACACCGGCAGTGGCGCCGCCGAGAATGCGGGCGATCGGCGTGAGGCCATGCTTTTTCGCTGCGGCTTCGCTGGCGATGATCAGGGCTGCTGCACCGTCATTGACGCCGGACGCGTTGCCAGCGGTCACGCTGCCGCCAGCGCGGAACGGGGATTTCAGCTTTGCCAGTTGCTCAAGCGTGGTCTGCGGACGCGGATGTTCGTCGGTATCCACGACAATAGGGTCGCCTTTACGCTGGGGAATTTCCACCGCAACGATTTCCTTGGCGAAACGGCTTGAAGCTTGCGCCTTGCCGGCGCGGGTCTGGCTGCGCAGTGCGAAGGCATCCTGATCGGCGCGGCTGATGTCATAATCCTCGGCGACGTTCTCGCCGGTTTCAGGCATCGAATCGACACCATACTGGGACCTGAGAGCCGGGTTGACGAAACGCCAGCCGATGGTGGTGTCGTAGATTTCGGCATTGCGCGAAAAGGCCGTGTCTGCCTTGGGCATGACGAACGGTGCGCGCGACATGCTCTCGACGCCGCCGGCGATGACCAGTTCAGCTTCGCCCGAACGGATGATGCGCGCGGCAGCAAGCACCGCGTCCATGCCCGATCCGCAGAGGCGGTTGAGCGTGGTTCCGGGAACCGAGACCGGAAGTCCTGCGAGCAGGGTGGCCATGCGGGCGACGTTGCGGTTGTCTTCGCCAGCCTGGTTGGCACAGCCGTAATAGACCTCGTCGATTGTGGCCCAATCGACATTTGCATTGCGTTCCTTCAAAGCGCGCATCGGGATTGCGCCCAGATCATCGGCGCGGACGCCAGCCAGGGCGCCGCCAAAACGGCCAATCGGGGTGCGGACATAATCACAAATGAATGCTTCGGCCATCAGGCGGCTTCTCCAGTTTTTCCGCCCGAATGGGCGGCTTTGGTGCGGGCGTTGAGATCACGCAGGGTTTTGAGCTCAATCTCGGTTGGGCTCGGGGTCTCACCCAGTTCATCTGCAAACCGCACGGTCCAACCGCATTCGGCCTGAACCATCTCGCGGGTGACGCCGGGGTGCAACAGAACCACGGTGAACTCGTGTGTTACAGGATCAGTCCGCCAGACCGCAAGGTCAGTCACCATCAGTGTCGGGCCCTTGGTGGTGATCCCGAGCCGTGCCCGGTGGTCGCCACCTTCGCCGTGGCCGAAACTGGTGAAGAAGTCGATCTTTTCGACCATGGCGCGTCTGGATTGCTTGAGCGTGATGAAGATCTCGCCGCAGGATGAGGCAATTTCCGGTGCACCGCCGCCGCCGGGCAGGCGGGTCTTGGGATGATCGTAATCGCCGATCACGGTGGTGTTGATGTTGCCGAAGCGGTCGATCTGGGCGGCGCCGAGAAAGCCCACGGTCACGCGTCCGCCCTGAAGCCAGTAACGAAACATCTCGGGCACCGAGACAGTGGTGACCGCCGTTTCGCTGAGTTCACCATCGCCGATGGACAGCGGCAGAACAGATGGCGCGGTGCCGATTGTGCCGCTCTCATAAATCAGGGTCACGTCGGGCGCATGGGTGAGCCGGGCAACGTTGCAGGCAGCCGATGGCGCGCCGATGCCGACGAAGCAGACATCGGTGTTTTTCAGCGCACGTGCAGCGGCGATGGTCATCATTTCAGTGGGGGTGAAATCTGTCTGGCTCATGCCGGGCTCCTGAGGTGGCTGATCCGGTCGGCAAAATCCTCCGGCTTGGCCTCGAGTACGTTGTCTTTCATCCAGGCGAGGAAAGTGTCGCGTTCGGCTGCAATCTTGTCCCAGGCGATGTAGCTCGCATTATCGCGCGAATAATAACCGTGGGCATAGGACGGATGAGCTCCGCCCGGCACCTCACAGATCGCGCTGACGGTCCAGCCGGGCAGCACGCAGGCATTGGGATGGGCGGACAGATGGTCGACGATTTCCTCTACCGTCACCACCGAGCGCTTGGCCGCAAGAACAGCTTCCTTCTGCACGCCGACGATGCCCTCGATCAGCACGTTGCCTTTTCGGTCGGCTTTCTGGGCGTGAATGAAGGTGACGTCGGGGCGGATGGCCGGGACCGCAGCCAGTTCCTCGCCGGTGAACGGGCAGGTGACCGATTTGATGTTGGGATTGACCTTGGCCAGTTCCGCGCCCTTGTAGCCGCGAAAGGCTGCAAAGGGCAGGCCGGCTGCGCCCGCCTCATAGGCGTTGGCCATGGCGGCGTGGGAATGTTCCTCGATTTCGAGTTTATGCGGCCAGCCGTTTTCGACCGCGTCGCGCAAGCGCCTGAGCAGGCCGACGCCCGGATTGCCGGCATAGGAGAAGATCAACTTCTTGACCATGCCCATGCCAATCAGTTGGTCGTAGATGACATCAGGCGTCATGCGCACCAGGGTCAGATCCTTGATGCCCTGGCGAATTGCCTCGTGCGCGCTCGCGTGCGGGATCAGATGGGTGAAACCCTCAAAGGCGACGGTATCACCCGAGTTGAGATTTTGCGCTACCGCTTCGGGCAACGTCATGAATTGCGCCATGATCTGCTTCTCTCTCATATATCGAAGAAAACGGTTTCCTGCGGGCCCTGCAGGTGAATGTCGAGGCTGTAGTGACCTGCTCCGCCCTTGGCGATCATCGTCGCCACCCGTTCGCGGGGGTCGATGCGCGCCAGAACCGGATCGCTGGCATTGGCCTCTGTTTCGTCCTCGAAATAGATCCGGGTGTTGAGCCCCAGATTAATGCCGCGGGACACGATCCAGATGTTGATGTGAGGTGCCTGCGGGCGGCCGTCGGAAAACGGAACCCGACCGGGCTTGATGGTTTCGAAACGAAATTGGCCGGTTTCGGCATCGGCGGCGCACCGGCCCCAGCCAGTGAAGGCAGGATCGGCGGTTCCGCGCTGCTCGGCATGGCTGTTGTACAATCCATCAGCATCGGCCTGCCAGATTTCAACCAGAACGTCCTTGAGCGGCGCTCCGGCACCGTCGATGACGCGGCCTTCCACAGTGATGCGGTCGCCGCTGGTCTTGTCCGTGACCATCACGGTGCCGAGGTCGGTGTCGTAGACGCCGGTGATGCCGGAGAAATTCGGCGTCAGTCCGATATGAACATAGGGGCCTGCGGTCTGGGACGGCGATTCCTTGAAGGGGTAGAGCGGTGTCTGCGCAATGTCGGTCATGTCAGTTGCCCTCCAAGCGGTTTTCGAACAGCGTCAAGCGGCTGCCGCGCAGAATGACATCGAAGCGGTAGGTGAGCGAATCCATCGGAGCCGAGGCGTTCATGTCGAGCCGTGCTACCAGGGTTTCGATTGCGGCGGGATCCTTGATTGTCCTCACGATCGGGCACAGCGGGATCAACGGATCGCCTTCGAAATACATCTGTGTGATCAGGCGCTGGGCAAAGGCCTGGCCGAAGACTGAAATGTGGATGTGAGCCGGCCGCCAGTCATTCGGACCGTTGGGCCAGGGGTAAGGGCCAGGACGGATGGTGCGGAAGGCATAGGCACCATCATCGCCCGAGATTGTGCGTCCGCAGCCGCCGAAGTTGGGATCGAGTGGCGCCAGATAACCATCCTTCTTGTGACGATAGCGCCCGCCGGCATTGGCCTGCCAGAACTCGAGCAGGACACCCGGGACCGGCTGTCCTCGCTCATCGAGTACGCGTCCCTGAACGACAATGCGCTCGCCGATGGCGCTCATGCCGGGCTGGGCAAAATTCAGCGTCAGGTCATTGTCGAGCTTGCCGATGAGATCGTGGCCGAACGCAGGGCCAGTGGTTTCCGAAAGGCTGTTGGCGAAAGCCACAAGCGGCCTTTGCGGCGAACGCAGAACGGTAGACTTGTAGCCCGGATCGTAGGCCTTGGGGTGCCAGGACCGATCGCGTGGAAAGTAGTTTGTGACGGGTGGGGTCTTCGATGTCATGAGCTGGCTCCGCTCGAAGCGGTTTTCATTTCGGCCAGCGTCCGCTTGGCGATGCGGAATGCGGTGTTGGCTGCAGGAACGCCTGCGTAGATCGCCACATGCATAAGGGCTTCACAGATGTCTTCTTCGGTGGCGCCGGTGTTGGCCGTGGCGCGGACGTGCATGGCGACTTCTTCCTCGTGCCCGAGGGCCGCCAGCAGCGCGATGGTGACAATCGAGCGGTCGCGCTTGCTCCAGTTTGGCCGCGACCAAAGGCCTTCCCAGGCGCTTGATGTGATCAGATCCTGAAACGGGGCGTCGAAGGGTGTCTTTGCTGCAATGGACCTGTCGACATGGGCGTCGCCCAGCACAGACCGGCGCGTTTGCTCGCCAGTGGATTTTGCTTCCGCCATTAGATCCTCCCTGCCAATCCAAGACCTACTTTACATACTGGAATGGAAATGAATAATGATTTCTTGAGACAACAATGATCGCGGAACTGGTATGGATATCTCGCGTCGCATCAAGATCCGGCATCTGGAAGCCTTTGTCGAAGTGGCGCGACAGAAGAGCGTCGGCCGTGCCGCGATCACCTTGTCGCTGACGCAGCCGGCGGTGACGCGGACCATTCGCGAACTCGAAGAGATCGTAGGCGCAGCACTGATCGAGCGGGACGGGCGGGGCATCCGGCTGTCGCATCAGGGCGAGGTCTTCCTTTCGCATGCCGGATCTGGACTTGCGGCTGTGCGCGGCGGTATCGCGGCGCTCGCCAATGTCGCCACAACCACTGGTCCGCCAGTGCGCATTGGTGCGCTGCCGACCGTGTCGGCCACCATCATGCCGGCCGCAGTGGTTGAATTCCTGGCGTCCGGATTGAAGAGCCCGCTCAGGGTTACGACCGGCGAGAACCGGGTGCTGCTCGACCAGCTGCGCAAGGGTGATCTCGACCTGGTGATGGGGCGGATGCCTGCGCCCGAAAACATGACAAGCCTCAGGTTCGAGCCGTTTTATCGGGACCGGGTGGTCTTCATTGTTGCGAAAACGCATCCGCTGTCGGGACAGCGGCAGGTGGCGGCCGACATTCTCTCGCGCCACCCGGTTCTGGTGCCGCCCGCAGGATCGATCATCCATCCCTTTGTCGAGCGGGTGATGCTGGAACAGGGTATGGCGGCGCCGGTGCAGGCGGTGGAGACCGTGTCTGACAGTTTCGGCCGCGCCTTCCTGCGGTCGACAAATGCGATATGGATCATTTCGCGCGGCGTGGTGGCGGCCGAGCTCGCGTCGGGCGAGTTTGTCGAATTGCCGATCGACACCGGCTCGACCATGGGCGCGGTCGGCCTGATCACACGCGACGTCGACCGGCCGCATGATGCGGCGCTGTTCTTTGCCGATATCCTGAGGCGGCGTACGGCCCAGAGCTGATTGGTGCTTGCGCAGCCTGTCTGGTTGAAACCAGACAACTCACGAAACGCGGAACGGATTTTGACTTTCGTTTCTTTCGTTTTAGAGTGAACACGAAACCAGACAATCTCGGGAATCGATGCCGATGTACCTTGCGCCGCGCCATTCTGAAATTATCGAACTTGCCAAAACCGAAGGCAGGGTTCTGGTGGACGATCTGGCCAGCCGGTTTGAGGTGACGCCGCAGACTATCCGCAAGGACCTCAATGATCTGTGCGACCGGCAATTGCTGATGCGCATTCACGGCGGTGCGGTGATTCCGTCGAGCACACAGAACATGGAATATGCACAGCGCGGCAAGATTGCCGCAGAGGAAAAACAGACTATAGGCGATGCTGCCGCAGCGCTGATCCCGGACAATGCGTCGCTGTTCATCAATATTGGCACCACCACCGAGGCGGTGAGCCAGGCGCTTTTGCGGCATGGGCGGTTGATGATCATCACCAACAACATCAATGTCGCCAACAGAATGCGTCCCTATACCCAGTTCGAGGTGGTGATCGCCGGTGGCGTGGTGCGCGCATCCGACGGGGGGATCGTCGGGGAGGCGGCCGTTGATTTCATCCGCCAGTTCAAGGTGGATTATGCGGTGATCGGCACATCGGCGATTGATCCGGACGGAGCGCTGCTCGACTACGATTTCCGAGAGGTGAAGGTGGCACAGGCGATCATCGCCAATGCGCGTCAGGTGATCCTAGTTGCCGACTCGACCAAGTTCGAGCGCACCGCGCCGGTGAGGATCGGCCATCTCGAACAAGTCGATACATTTGTCACCGATCTTTGCCCTGACGACAGGGTTCGTAAGATCTGCCGCGATTTTGATGTCGAACTGATCGAAACCAAGCGTCTATCAGACAACTAGCGGATGTTGCGCGCTTTCTCGACTGCGGCATCAAGGCCTGCTGCGATGGCGTCCCTGATTGGCGAATTCTTCATTCGGTTGAGACCCGCGGCGGTGGTGCCCGCATATTCGACCATCTCCTGCACATGGTCAGATGGTGTGGCCTTGCCATGGGCCAGCATGGCGCCGGCGGAGAAGAACAGCTGGCGAATGGCTCGATCCGCGATTTCAGGTGAAATGCCGGCTTTGACTGCATAGTCGATCATGCATTCGGCGTAGTAAGCGACGAAACCCGGGACCGGCCCGGTCATAGCGGTAAAGTGATCGAGGTGAGCCTCGTCAGCGATTTCATCGGTCGACCCGCAGGCCTCGAAAATTGCTGCGACCGTGGCTCGATTGCCGTCATCGATTTCGGCAGTAGCGACCCAGGGCGAGTAGGCCAGCCCGATTGCCGCGGCCGGGCTGCAGACGGCCCGGACAATCCGGTCAGAGCCTGTGAGGCTTCGAAGCTCGTCGATCCCGATCCCGGCCATCACCGAAATCACCAGTTTTCCCGGAACCTGAACCGACGCCTGAGAAGCTGATGCCGGCGGAACAGAGAGAATGACCACGTCACAGGCTTCGGACAATTGTTTGTTGTCGGTGGTAAAATTGACTTGCGGAAATTGCTCGAAGCCCGCCTTGCTGCCGGTTCTGTTCGAGATCCAGAGATCTGTTTCCTCGACAGCCTTGCGATCGAGCAGCGCGGTTGAAATGGCACTTCCGAGCATGCCCGAGCCGCCTATGATGCCAATTGAGAGTGCGTTCTCCGTCATCAGAATCTCTCCCGAGTGCAATCAATCAAATATGACCGAAGTGTAGCCCGATTCCCGTATTTGGAAACCGGCCGAGAGAGCAGGGTGAGATCCGTGTGCGATCTGCAACTGCAGACCAGGCAGTTGCTCGATAGAAGCCCTTTATTATCAATAGGCTGTGATTGCCAGACGCTCAGTGGGGACTGACTGCGATCAATGAATTTGGTGATACACATTGCTAAAGCTTAACCTGTTGCCGTGAAGCCACTTTGCCCAGCCGTTTGAGCCTCGAGTGATCAATTCGGACCAAGGTTCCTTTTCGGCCCGAAAGTTGCCATTATATAGGCTTCGACGCGAAAGCCCGTTCACGGTTGCAACAACCGATGGTATGCGCCCAAATCGGGCGCTTCCGGTCTATCGGAGCCTCAGCGCAGAACTAATGTAAGAGCAGGTTCAATATGGCTATGCCAAGGTTTCATACCGTCGCAGCATTCGTGGTTCTGGGCGTTTCCGCCGCATGGGTGCTTACCGGCGAATTTTCGTCGATCGGCAGTGCTGCGCAGGATACGACCAGCGATGAGCCGAAGGTCGAGCAAGCCGCCGCTTCCACCGAGAAGATGTTGCGCACGGTGGCGGTGATCGAGCCTGCCTTTATCCAGCACCACCGCATCATACGGATCTCCGGGGTGACTGCGCCGGACAAGCGAACCACGCTTGCCACCCGCAGCGCCGGGATCCTGGGCGAGCTCAAGGTCAAGAAGGGCGATACGGTTCAGGCCGGCGATGTCGTTCTGGTGCTTGATGGCGCTGAAAAGCAGGCGATGGTGGACACCGCAAGAGCCCTTTTGGACCAGCGCAAGAAGGAAGCCGACAACATCGAGCGCCTGGTCAAGAACGGGATCTCGCCGTCAACGCAGAGCGATGTTGCTCGTTCGGCGCTGGCCTCGGCGCGTTCGCAACTCGAAGCGGCTCAGGCCGATATCGACCGCCTGACAGTGGTTGCTCCGTTTGGTGGTATCATCGACCAGGTGATGGTCGAGGAGGGCAGCTGGCTGCCTTCGGGCGAAGCGGCGGCCGTGCTTCTGCAACTCGATCCTGTGGTGGCGCTCGGCGAAGTCAGCGAACGCGAAATTGCCCACGTCACCGTCGGCAGCTCGGCCGACGTGCGGTTGATCAGCGGAGACGTTGTTTCCGGCACTGTCCGCCACATCAGTCTGGAAGCAACGTCGGGCACACGCACGTTCCCGATCGAAGTTGCCATTGATAATCCGGAAAACACGATTCCCTCGGGAATGACCGCCGAAATCATGATCAGGTCCGAGGCCGTGACGGCAGTCAAGCTGCCGCGCTCCGTGGTAACACTGGATGCAGCTGGTAATCTCGGTTTGAGGATCCTCAAAGCCGACAACACGGTGGGCTTCGTGCCAATCGACCTGATCGACGATTCTCCCTCGGGTCTGATTTTGAGCGGCGTTCCGCAGGACGCCAAGATCATTGTGGCCGGACAGGATCTGGTCAGTGAGGGTGAAACCGTCAATGCAGTGCCTGCCGATGCCACTCTGGTGACCGGTGCGACCGTCAAGTCGACGGAGCAATCGCAATGAATTTCGTCGATGTCGCCATCCGGAATGCGCGGCTGACACTTGCCGTTCTCCTGTTCCTGATCATCGCCGGAACGATGGCCTATATCTCGATTCCCAAGGAAGCCGAGCCGGACATCCAGATCCCGATCATCTATGTGAGCCTGACCTATCAGGGGATTTCGCCTGAGGATTCGGAGCGGTTGCTGCTGCGTCCGATTGAAAGCAAGCTCAAGAACATCACCGGCATCAAGGAGATGCGCTCGACTGCCTATCAGGGCGGCGGCAATGTGGTGATCGAGTTCATGGCCGGCGCCGATCTTGGCAAGGCGCTCGATGACGTGCGCAACAAGGTTTCCGACGCCAAGCCGGACCTGCCGCAAGGCGCAGAAGAGCCGACGGTCAACGAGGTCAATATCTCCGAGTTCCCGGTGCTGGTGGTGACACTTGCAGGCGACGTGCCCGAGCGTGCATTGACCCGTGCCGCGCGCGAACTTCGTGACCGGATCGAGGAGGTCAACGGTGTTCTTGATGCGTCGCTGCAGGGCGCGCGCGATGATCTGGTTGAGGTGATCATTGATCCGGTGAAGCTGTCCTCCTACGGCTTGCAGCTCGACCAGCTGATCGCCGGGGTCAATGAATCCAACTCCGTGGTTGCGGCGGGCGCAATGGAAGGGGACGAGGGGCATTATGCGGTCAAGGTGCCGTTGCTGATCGAAACCCCCGAGGATGTCGCCAATCTGCCGATCATCGCGGGACCCAACGCCGTTGTGCGTGCGCGCGATCTTGCCACCATCCGCTCGACCTTCAAGGACGCGGAGACCATTACCCGGCTGAACGGCAAGCCGGCGATCGCGATCGAAGTCTCCAAGCGCACCGGCGCGAACCTGATCGAGACCGTGGATGCGGTCAAGGTGGTGGCAAACGAGTTCAAAACGTTGTTGCCGGAAGGCGCTGTCATCGGCTTCAGCCAGGACAAGTCGACCTCGATTAGGCAGCTGTTGAGCGATCTGCAGAACTCGGTGCTGACCGCGGTGATCCTGGTGTTCATCGTCATCCTTTATGCGCTGTCGGGCAGGGCCTCGCTGTTGATCGGCTTTGCCATTCCGGCGTCGTTCCTGATGGGCATTCTGGCGCTGTCACTGGCCGGGCTGACGGTCAATATCGTGGTGCTGTTCAGTCTTATCCTGGCAGTGGGCATGCTGGTCGACGATGCCATCATCGTGACCGAGTTTGCCGAACGCCGCATGACCGAGGGCATGGACCGGAAAGAGGCCTTCTCGCTGGCGGCCAAGCGCATGGCCGGTCCGGTGGTTGCAGCGACGCTGACCCGTGTTGCGGCGTTTTCGCCGCTCCTGTTCTGGCCCGGGATGGTCGGCGAGTTCATGAAATACATGCCGATCACCCTGATCGCCACGCTTTCTGCCTCGCTGCTCTATGCGCTCGTGTTCACGCCGACGCTGGGTGCGATGTTTGCCAAGCCGACCATCGACGACGGCCCCAAGCGTGACGGGCTTTACATGCGGTTTGTGGCACGTGCGGTGCGGCACCCGTTCATCGTGGTGTTCTTGACGCTGACAGCCCTGATCGTGGTGCCGGTTGCCTATGGCAAATACGGCAATGGTGTCGAGTTCTTCCCCAATGTCGAACCTGACTATGGCCTGCTCTACGTTCATGCGCGTGGCAACCTTTCGCTGGACGAAAAGGACGCCGCAGTCCGCATGGTTGAAAAGCGGATCATTGGCTGGCCCGGGCTGACCAGTGTCTACACCCGCGTCGGCAAGGTCGGCGGCGGCGGCAACGATGTGGCCGAGGATGTGGTGGGCGTCATCCAGTACGAATTTGTCGACTGGCGGGAGCGCAAGCCGGCGGGAGAAATCCTTGACGACTTCCGGCGTGAACTGACCGGTTTCCCGGGTGTCGATATCGAGGTTCTTGTGCCGGAAGGTGGACCTCCTACCGGCAAGGCGATTCAGATCCAGCTCTCCGCGGTCGATCCGGCGGGGCTGGCCGAGGTTGCCCGTAAGGTGGCCGCGCAACTCAAGGCGACACCCGGTGTCATCGATATTGCAGATGGTCTGCCGCCGCCTGGCGTGGACTGGGAAATCAAGGTGGATCGCGCGGTCGCAGCCCGTTACGGCATAGGCCCGGCTTCGGTTGGCACCGTGGTGCAGCTTGTCACGACCGGGTTGAAACTGACGGACTATCGCCCGGCAGGCGCGGACGACGCGGTTGATATCAGGCTGAGGCTGCCCGAAGACCGGCGCACGCTCGCCACGCTTGATGATCTCAGAATTGAAACCGCCCAAGGGTCGGTACCGATTTCGAACTTTGTCACCCGGGAGCCCGCCGCCAGTGTCGGTACGCTGAGCCGGATTGACGGGGTGCGGACCATCACCGTGTCCGCCGGGATCAATGAAGGGATCCAGGCTGATCCGCTGCGCCAAGGCATCGTTGCCGAACTGGAGAAGGCTGATCTCAATTCAATCGGCATTCGCTGGAAACTGGCGGGCGAGGATGAAGAGCAGAAAGCGGCCAGCGCGTTCCTCGGCAAGGCATTCGGCGCCGCGATCTTCCTGATCTTTGTCGTGCTTCTGGCCCAGTTCAACAATTTCCTCTCGGTGGCACTGGTGCTGTCAGCGGTGGTGATGTCGACCATTGGGGTGTTCCTGGGGCTTTTGATCATGGGGCAGCCGCTCGGCATCGTGATGACCGGTATCGGCATCATTGCGCTTGCGGGTGTGGTGGTGAACAACAACATCGTGCTGATCGACACTTACGACCACCTCAGGCGGGAAGGCAGCGACAAGCTTGAGGCCATTCTCGAGACCTGCCGCGAGCGTGCCCGGCCGGTGGTTCTGACCGCCGTGACCGCGATCCTGGGTGTTCTGCCGATTGCTTTCGGGTTCAATCTCGAAATCATGGCGCATGAGACCACTTACGGCGCCCCGTCAACGCAATGGTGGATCTCGCTGTCGAGCGCGATCGTGTTTGGCCTGGCGTTCTCGACCATTCTGACGCTGGTGGTGACGCCGTCGCTCTTGATGATCGTCACCCGCTCCAAGAACAGCAAGATCACCGCCTGGTGGCAGCGGATGAAAGCCAAGGTTGGGCTTGGCCGCAAGCAGGTTCTGCCTGCGGCAAGGGGAGAGGCCGCGGAGTAACCGCGTTCATCTTTGTACTGACAACAATTCAATGGGCGCTCAGAGATAGCCATCCGAGCGCCCATGTTGTTTGAGCCACCCCTGTTTGCGACCTTATTCCGGCCGACAGATCTCCTTGGCGCGGATGGCCTGTGCGGTGCGCACCAAGAGTGTTGCGACGGCAAAAGCAAGGCAGATGGTCAGGGCAAAGCCGATCAGACGGTGGGCATGGGATCCGGTCTCATTTGCGAAGACGAAAGAGGCGACCGCGAGTGCTGCGACCGGAAATGTCAGTGCCCACCAGGACAAGGCGAATGGCAGCCGGACGAATCGCGGCGCCTGTGTCAGCACGATCAGTGCGAACACATATCCGATATTGAGCAACACGCGGGCGAAGGCGTCGACATCTCCGGTCAGTCGCACCCAGGCGACAAAGGCCACCGCGGGCGGAGCAATCAGGATCACCAATGTCGGCATTAGCCGTGCCGGCAAAGGGTCATGAAAGATCAGGCGGTTCATCACCAGTGTGAGCAGCACGACCCAGAACAGGATGCCGGCCGAGAAGAACAGCCAGGAAAGTTCGGTCATGCCAAAATTGACGCCCGCGAGGGGGACCAGCACATTGCCGACGGCCGGGATGAACCAGGCAGGTGACAGGTGCAGCGGCTGGAAGGTTCGATGTCCGATCCAGTTGGCGATGACACTGAGCGAAAGAATGCCCTGTGCCGCGACCCCGATGCTCCAGATCACGTAGGCCATGCCGGGCACGCTCGGTGCCAGGGCAGTGCTCAGGAGCAGCAGCGAGATGGAGATGGTGGGGAAGAAGGCAATTCGAACCGGATGGTTCCATTCCGCCCGGACCGCATCAGGGTGCCGGACGAGCTTGAGGCCGTAGAAAACGATCAGTACCGCAAACACGGCGACAGCAGTACCGAGGATGAATTGCGAGACGTTGGCTTCAGCTCCTGCGGCTTTCTCCGCAGCGGCCATCGACAGCGACAGCCCAAGCAGCCCCATCATGACTGCAAAGAAAGTGACAGGAAAGTTTTCCAGCCTGTCGGGCTTGGCTCCGTGCATATCGACCATTTTGCAAACAGCTCCTCAATCGGGTTTCCACCGTTCATCTGCCGAAATCTGCCTTGTCGGTCCATGACAAGGATCAAGCGGGACGTGCAGCCGCGGAATTCGGGTGTGACGGCAACGGAGTTGCGTCGACTGGGTCGCACAACAATCTGAAGCGGCAAGATGAACCAATCCGGACTTAAGTCATTCATTCCAATGTCGAAAAATGGAAGACAAGGACGCTGTTTTCTGCGATGTGTTATTGGCTTTGCCGTTTTGCCCTGAACTTTTCTGGATCGAGTCTACGCTTGTACGGGTTGCTGATTTTGTCGTTTTTGAAACATTGCAATGAACGCAAGCGACGTCAAAACTGGTCGATCCAACTTGACATCGCTATCTAATTGCTGAACGATCATTCAATATTGAATGGAAATGCAGTTGCGGATGACTGTGTTTTTCAGCGGTTCAGGTTGGCTGGAAATCAGCCGGTATGGGACTTTCTGGCCGTTGAAGCTTTCAAACAGGAGCGCCTTTGAACACCTCGATACAATCCGATGGAGAGCCTTTATCTGCAAAGGACAATTGTGCAGTTGCAGTTCGCTCCCTGAGCAAAGTGTTTGGCGCCGGCGCCAACGCATTTCGAGCACTTGATGATGTATCGGTGGACATTCAGAAAAACGAGTTTTTCACCCTGCTTGGACCATCAGGCTGCGGGAAAACGACACTCCTGAGATTGATTGCCGGATTTGAGCAGCCATCTTCGGGTGCGGTTCTGCTGGATGGGGTCGACCTCTCGTCAAAGCCGCCTTACCAGCGTCCGGTCAACACGGTTTTCCAGAATTATGCCTTGTTTCCGCATATGACCGTTTCGGAGAATATCTCGTTCGGGCTGGAGATGCTTGGACGACCCAAGGATCAGATCAAATCAGTGACGGCAGACATGTTGCGGCTGGTTCGGCTTGAGGCGATGGCCGATCGCAGGATCACGCAGATTTCCGGCGGGCAACAGCAGCGTGTGGCACTCGCCCGCGCGCTGGCGCCGCAGCCGAAGGTTCTGTTGCTCGATGAGCCGCTGTCGGCGCTTGACCTGCAGCTGCGCAAGGAGATGCAACTCGAGCTCAAGCGGTTGCAGACGGACACCGGCATTACCTTTGTCTTCGTCACCCATGATCAGGACGAGGCATTGACCATGTCGGACCGGATCGCGGTGATGAATGGCGGTGAAATCCTGCAGATCGGATCACCGCGCGAGATCTACGACAAGCCGCAGCACCGGTTCGTTGCAGGCTTTATCGGCGAGATCAATCTGCTGCCGGCCCAGACCATGGGTGAGGGGAACTATTCGATCGCTGGTGTGGGGAACTTGCGCTCCGATGATGCCTCAAACTTGCCCACGCGCGCTGCGGTGACGCTTGCGGTCAGGCCTGAACGGATCGCGCTGTCACAGCCATCGGCGGGCAAACTGCCGGGCGTGATTTCCAATGTGGTGTATCACGGCACCGACACGATCTTTCATTTCAAACTGGCGGATGGCCTGGAGATGCGGGCGCGCTCGCAGAACAACACGGCTGAAAGCCGTTCGTTCGCCAAGGGCGATGACATCGGCTGGTCGGTTGATGCGTCCTCGGTTTCTGTTCTGGCCGATGACCCGTCATGACCCGGGCGGGTAAAAACACGCTGTTTCGCGCTCTGCTGATCGGCCCGGCGCTGCTGGCAATCACTTGCTTCATGATCGTTCCGCTGGGACTGATGGCCTACATCTCGTTCCGAGGCAGGGATTATTCGGGCGGGGTGCTGTGGGACCAATTCAGCACGGAAGCCTATGTAAGGCTGTTCTTCGAACGCGAGCTTGATGGCACGCTTGCGCTGAACCTCAATTACATGTTCATCATCCTGCGTTCGGTCTGGCTGTCGTTCCTGACGATGGTGATCTCGCTGGCTGTGGGTCTGCCGGTGGCGATGTTCATGGCGACGCGGGACCGCAAGTGGAAGGCGGTCCTCGTCTTCATGGTGACGCTGCCGTTCTGGACCAATCTGCTGGTGCGCAATTATGCCTGGATCCTGCTCTTGCGCGATCATGGTACGATCAACTCGACCCTGATGTGGCTCGGGATCATTTCCGAGCCGTTGCCGCTTCTGCACAATGCCTTCGCAGTGGCAGTGGGGCTGACCTATTCGTTTCTGCCGTTCATGGTGCTGCCGATCTATTCGAGTCTCGAGAAGATGGATTTTCGGCTGGTCGAGGCGTCATTCGATCTCTACGCCAATCGCTGGCAAACCATTCGGCGGGTCATTCTGCCGCTGGCGTTTCCGGGCATCGTCGCGGGCTGTGTGCTGGTGTTCGTCCCCGCGCTCGGCGCCTACATCACGCCTGAACTGCTGGGCGGCGGCAAGACGCTGATGATCGGCAATCTGATCGGGTTCCAGTTTGGCGGCGCGCGCAACTGGCCGTTTGGTGCAGCGCTCGGCCTGTTCCTGCTGGCGCTGGTTCTGATCTCTCTCGGGCTTTATGCCCGGCGCTACCGTGGTGAACTGGAGGGATCGCAATGAACCTCAATCCCTTCCGCAGACGCGCCTTTCCGGGCGATGCGCGCCATTGGCCAGGGCTTCTCTTTGCGACTGCGGCGTTCTTTGCCTATGTTTACCTGCCGATCCTGATCCTGATCGCGCTGTCCTTCAACGAGAACCGGACGGTCACTGTCTGGACCGGATTTTCGCTCGACTGGTACCGCGTCGCATTCGAAAACCGCGATATCGTTGCAGCAGCAACCAATTCGCTGATCATTGCATCTGTCGCCTCAGTCAGTGCAACGACGCTTGCGACACTGGCTGCGCTCAGGATGGCGAGCAACGACCGCTTTCTCGGCAAGACCGGGATCAATGCGGTGTTCGCGCTGCCGATCACGGTTCCGGAAATCGTGCCCGCAGTCGCGACGCTGATGTTCTTTGCCAGTCTGGGCCTGACCTTCGGCCTCGGCACAGTGATCATCGGGCACATCGTGTTCTGCATTCCGTTCGCCTATCTGCCGATCCGGGCGCGGCTTGAAGGCATGGACCCGAAAATCGGCGAGGCGGCAGCGGATCTCTATGCCAATCCGATCCGAGCCTTCTGGCGGGTGACGTTGCCGCAACTGATCCCCGGGATCCTTTCGGGCCTGGTGCTCGCCTTCATCATTTCGCTGGATGACTTTGTCACCACGTTCTTTCTCGGCGGTGCGGGTTCGACCACATTGCCGATCTATATCTTCGGTTTGGTGAGAACCGGTGTCACCCCGGAGGTCAACGCGATCTCCTCGCTGATGCTGCTCTTGTCTCTGTCTCTTGTCTCCCTGTCCCTCTTCCTGGGGCGGGATCAAAACCGGAAATCAGGGCCCGGTTGAGACGCAAAGCCCACAAACAATTGGAGCAACTCATGATCAAGACCAACAGGGTAGGAAAGCACACCGCTAAATTGCTGATGGCGTCGGCAATCGCACTCACGACATTCAGCGGCAGTGCGCTGGCTGCAGGTGAACTGCATCTTTACAACTGGACCAACTATTTCGCACCCGACCTGCTCGAGCGCTTCGAGAAGGAAACCGGCACCAAGGTCACCGTCGACAACTTTGCCTCGGAAGAAGATCTTCTGGCCAAGCTGCAGGCTGGCGGCGGCGGCTATGACGTGATCTTTCCAGGCAGCACCACGCTTGGCGTGATGGTTGAAAAGGGCATGCTGGCCAAGATCGAAGTCTCCAAGATGGAGAACTTCAAGAACCTGCTGCCGGCGTTCACGACCATGGCGGGCGATGAGAACCGCGATTATTCGGCACCCTACATGTGGGGCACGACCGGCTTTACATACGATCCTGCAATGGTCCCGGGCGGCAAGATGGAAGAGAGCTGGAAGGCAATTTTCGAACCTGCCGATGAGCTTAAGGGCAAGATCGCCATGCTCAACGAAATGTCAGACGTCTGGAACGCTGCTGCCTATTACAAGGGCATCGACAAGTGCACCGAGGACCCGGCCGAAGCGCAGGTGATTCTCGACGTACTGATGGCGCAGAAGCCTGACGTGAAGCTCTATTCCAATGACGGAACCATCGACCGGATGGTGGCTGGCGAAGTGCCGGTGCACATGCAGTGGAATGGTGCTGCGCACCGCGTGAAGGCCAAGAAGCCTGAAGTGGTCTATGTCTATCCCAAGGAAGGCACCACCTTCTGGACCGACGTTATCGCCGTTCCGAAGGACGCGCCGAACATGGAAGCGGCAAAGACCTTCGTCAACTGGATGATGTCACCTGAAATTGCCGCCATGGCGTCTAACTACACCGGCTATTCCAATGCGGTTGCGGGCTCCGGTGAGTTCCTGAAGGACGATCTGAAGGCTGACCCTGCAGTCAATACGCCTGCTGAATACAATGAGCGCTTGCGTGCTTACAAAGCCTGTTCGCCAGCGTCAAAGGACCTGCGCGAAAAGGTCTGGACCAAGCTCAAGTCCTGATCTGAAAGCTTGAAACAAGAGGCCGGGCTCTTTGCAGCGTCCGGCCTTTTTTTGTTGCTGCCCGATAAGGATCAGGCGCGCCAGCTGAGCAGCATTCGCTCGGCTCGGCTGATAAGCCAGCCAACGGTCAGGCCAAGCACCGAGAGCATGGCAACGCCGGCGATCAGCTGGTCGGTTGCAAACAGCGCGCCGGCCATCAGGATGTAGGCGCCGATGCCGTATTCCGCGCCGATCATTTCAGCGGCGACCAGCAGGATGATGGCGATGGAGGCCGAGATGCGGAAGCCGGACAAGATTGCCGGCAGGGCGCCCGGAATGATGATCTTGCGAACGATCGACATCCAGGACAGCCCAAACGATTGCCCCATGCGGATCAGGTTGCGGTCGACATTGTCGACCCCGCCATAGGTGGCGATGACGGTTGGAAAGAAGACGCCGAACAGGATGGTCGCGACCTTCGAGCCTTCGCCAATGCCGAACCAGATGATGAACAGCGGCAGCAGCGCAATCTTCGGGATTGGAAACAGTGCCGATATGAACGGCGAGACCCCGGCGCGAACCAGCGAGAACAGGGCTATGGCCAATCCGACGAAGACGCCGATCAGGCTGCCCAGGCTCCAGCCGACGACCAGCCGGTAAAGGCTTGCGGAAAGGTGCTTCCAGATCATGCCGGTCTCGAACAGATCGGACATGGCGCCGGCGGCCTCAGACGGTGCTGGCAGGGCGATGTTGGAAATGAAGCCGGTCTGCGAGCCGATTTCCCACAGGATCACAAGCACGACAAACAAGAGCGGCGCAATGAACCGGTGCCTTGAGTGAACAAAGCCGCCGCCGCAGAACGGCACGGGTTTGACCATGCCCTGCGTGCTTTGTTGCAGATCGCTGACGTTGCGACGGGTGGCCTGTGGACGTTCGTTGGTGGCGTCAAGCGACATCGGACAGCTCCCGGTCGGCAGCGCGGGCCTCATCGCGCATGGCTTCCCAAAGCCTGCGCTGGATCGCAGCGGTTTCAGCGGGAAAATCAATCCGCTCGTTCAAAGGGATGTCGATGTCGACAATCTCGCGAATCTGTCCGGGTCGTCGTGACAGCATGACGATGCGATGCCCGAGCCGGACGGCTTCGGCCAGATTGTGGGTGATGTAGCAGGCGGAGAAGCCAACCTGCCCCCAGAGCTCGATCAGGTCGTCCATAAGCAGTTCGCGGGTCTGGCTGTCGAGCGCGGAGAGCGGCTCGTCCATCAGCATCACGGCCGGATTGACGGACAGCGCCCGGGCGATGGCGACGCGCTGCTTCATGCCGCCCGACAATTGGCGCGGCCAGGCGTTGGCGAATTCCGAAAGTTTGGTGCGGGCCAGCACATCGTCGATGATGGCTCGTGCCTTGTCCTTGCGGACCGAGTGATCCTCAAGCACCAGACTGATATTGCCCTCGACGGTGCGCCAAGGCAGCAGGGCGAAATCCTGGAAGACATAGGTAAGCGGGTTGAGGCTGTCTGAGGGCGGGTCTCCGGCAATCAGCGCGGCACCGGCATCGGGTTTTTCCAGCCCGCCCAGAATGCGCAACAGCGTTGACTTGCCGCAGCCCGAAGGGCCGACGATGCAGACGATTTCACCCGATCCGACCGACAGGGAAATGTCGCTCAAGACTTCAACATCACCATAGGAATGGCTGACGTGATCAAGGATCAGTTCCATGCGCGGGGCTTTCTGGTTTGGATCGTTGGGCGTGTTCCGCAGCGGTTTGTGCTGCGGAACACTGTTGGGCTGATCTATTGCAGCCCTTAGAAGGTCTCGACAAAGCTGGTGTCGACGAGATCGGCCATGGTGACGCCTTCAGGTGCCAAATTTTCTGACTGGAACCATTTCAGCTGGTCCTCGATGCTGCCGATATTGAGCTTTGCTCCGGCATTGATGCGCATGGCGCCGGCTGCAATGCGCGGGCCGGCCTTTTCGATCGGCTGGTCGGCATAGACATATTTGTGGACCATGCCGGTGATTTCGGCGACTTCGTCGGCGCTCATGGTCTTGTCGACAAAGGCCTCATTGTAGTCGGCGATACCCTTGGAAAGGCCGGCCAGAAACCGGGTCACCAGCTCGCGGTTTTCGGTGACATTCTTCGTCGATGTGAAGACGGTGGTGACCTGATAATTGTCGATGTAATCGGAAACCTTGCCGATTTCGACCACTTCAGGGCCCTTGGTCAGCGCACCGGCGATGTTCGGCACAATCGACCAGGCGTCGATCTGGCCCGATTTCAGCGCCGCGATTACTGCGGGCACCTTCTGCATCGGGGTGATCTTCAGCTCGGACCGGGCAAAGCCGGCCTTGTCGGCGATCTTGTGGGCCATGTAATGGAACGACGAGCCCTGAGTGGTGACGCCGAAGGTGTGGCCGGCAAGCTTGTCCGGGCTGGTGACGCCGGCGTCGAAGGCGGCCTTGGAGGCCAGGATCTTCTGGCCGGAAATTTCAGGAGTTTCCTGAAGCGCGCCGCCGATGATGCGGACGGCCCCCTTTTCGGCCAGGCTGATGAGACCACCGGAAATGGCGGTCATGCCAAAATCGATGTCGCCTGAAGCAATCGCAATGGCCATCGGCTGGGCGGCCTGGAAGCTGACGAATTCGACAGCGAGATCCTGTTCAGTGAAATAGCCCTTGCCTTCGGCAATGATGCTTGGCGAATGCGACGTCAGCGACAGGATGCCGATCTTGATGGCGTCTGCTGCCTGGGCGGCGGTAGACATTGACGCACTTGCGACAAGGCCGATTGCGGTGGCGGCGAACATGGAGATTGCCGTTCTGCGTGTAGTCTTGATCATGTGATCCTCCCTTTGGATGCTTTCGTGTCGATGGTACTCTCTCAGCACGTTGGCGCGATGCTCCTCCCGCGCGCTGATCGTGTTCTTACAAATTGCCGAAAGGCTCGAGAATGAGCTTTTCCAGCGCTTCGATGGCTTTCTGGTCATTGCGGGCAAGAACCGCGTCGACCAGCCGGTTGCGCATGGTTATCAGCTCCTCAGGCACGATGCCGCGTTCTTTCAGAACCGCGAAGCGGAACCGGCGGCTTTCGAAGAAGAGCCGGGACTGGAACTCGATCAACCGCGGCGAATTGCAGCGTGACACGAGAACGGCGTGAAACTCGCGATTGGCCTCGTCCCAATCGAGCGCCAATGCATCGATATCTCCCATGACCAGGTTATCCGCGCGATCAATAGCGTGGCGGGCTGCGATCAGTTCGCCCTCCCAGCGTACGGCGCCGTGTTTCATCGACCATTTGAGGCCAAGGCATTCGATTTCGGCGCGCAGCCGTGTGACGTCCTCGAGATCGGCCTGCGACGCAGACGCCACGCGAAAGCCGCGCTGGGTGCTGGCTTCGACAATGCCTTCATTGGCAAGCAATGTCAGCGCCTCGCGCAACGAGTGAGCGCTGCCGCCGTAGCGCTGGCGCAGATCTTCGATCTTCAGCCTTGAATCGGGAGGCAGTACGCCGAAGGAAATGTCCCTGCGCACCTGTTCGGCGATGAACTGCACGACCGTTGCCGCTTCGTCCTGCTTGAATCCGAACATCCGGATCTCCAAGAAACCAAAAAATATTGAAGAATTTGGTATTCGTTGAAGACAGGGAGAGTCAACCGGTTTTGTCGGTCGTCCGGCGGGAACGGGCGACTGCATCGGGATCCTCGGAATCAAGATTGCAGCATATGCGGTAGGCTTCTAGCGTTTCGGCGTGGAGTTTGCCGTGCTGGTAGAAATACATCGCCGCGCCATAGCGGTGCCAGCCTGACCCGGTCGCGCCAAGCGGCAGGGTCAACAGCTTGAGCTGCCGCTGGTCTTCCGCGCTCTCGGCCTTTATCTCAAGCATGATCCGCGCGCCATTGGGTCAAAAATCCGCCGGTGGAGTGGCTGAACGCCTCGGATGCACGAAAAAGGGCTTTGCAACAAGCTGGCATCTGGCCATGCGGCGCTGCCACCTGATCTCTTTCTGGAGGTAGATCTCCACCCACAGGTCATCGGTGACCGACTGGCCATAGGGGGCGTCGAGCCAGGCGTAGGCGATGTTGCGCTTGCAGGTTGGCGACCACAGGGCGGAGGTCACCTGGCCCACCTCGCGGGTCTTCCTGTGGTAGACCAGAGCATTGTGCGCGGGCTTGTCGCGCTCGATTTCGATCGCCACAAGTTTGCGCCGAGGCGTCTGTTTCGACAGATCGACAAGGGCGCGGCGGCCGTTGAAATGGGGTTTGTCGAGCGCTACCAGCCATTCAAAGCCTAGCTCGTAGGGCGTGTTGGCGCGATCGGGTCTGAGAACCGTTTGTGCTGAGAGGAAATCAATCTTTGGCAGCAGGAACCCGGCCTCGATGCGGGCCATCTCCAGCGCTTCGTAACCGATCACGCGCAGACCGCGAAGTTTTCCGGCATCCATCAGCGCGTCCCAGACCGTCAGCGCATCAGCAGGCTTGATCCAGAGCTCATAGCCGAGATCGCCGGTGAAGCCGGTACGGGAGATGGTGACAGCGGCGCCGCTGATTTCATATTCGGCGATCCCGAAAGTCTTGAGTGTCTCGATGCTCGCAAGCCCCAGATCCTTGAGCAGCGCACAGCTGGTCGGGCCCTGCAGCGCCAGCCCAGCGATGTCGCGGGTGACATCGTGGATTGCAACATCAAAGCCCCAGGCAATGTCTTCGAGCCAGGACAGTTGCGGTTCCTGGCAGCAGAGCCGGAATTCGGTGTCGGACAGGCGGAAGACCGTGCCGTCATCAACGACGTTGCCATCTTCATCGCACCAGATGCAGTAGGCGACGCGGCCCGGCTTCAGCTTGCGGATATCGCGGGTTACCAGCCGGTTGAGCACGGTTTCCGCGTCCGGCCCGGTGATGGCGTATTTGCACATCGGCGAGATGTCGAACAGCGTCGACTGGTTGCGGATGGCGAAATACTCGAACTCGACGTTGTCGAGCACCGACGGAGAGGCGTAGCCCATCCAGTTGACCCAGGACTGCTGACGATTTTGGTCAACCAGGCGATCATGGAAGGGCCCGGGTTCAAGCCCCATGGCCACCTGCGCGATTGATTTTGCCTTGGCAGCCATCTCAGTTTCCTCCGTCGCGAAGTGCTGTGCGCGCTGCATTGAAGCCGGGAGCGCCGGAAATGTCGCCTCCGGGATGGGCGCCTGCGCCGCACAGATAAAGGCCTTTGACCGGCATGCGGTACTGCGCCGCTCCGTCGAACGGGCGCAGCATCAACAGTTGATCGACCCGCAGCTCTCCATGATGCCAATGCCCGCCCGAGGCGCCGTAGCCGGTTTCGATGTCGACGGGCGACATCACGCGGCTGGCTGTGACAGCGGAGGCTATGCCGGGCAGTGCTTCTTCCAGTACGGCCATAACAGAGTTTGCGAGTTTTGACTTGGCTTCGTCGGTCCAGCCGCCGGTGAGATCATGGGGCGTGAACTGAGCGGAGACACACAGGCGTTTGGCTGTGGCATCATAGGTTGCTTCGAACACCGGCCGTTCCGGCATGTCGCCATATTTGGCGGCATTGAAGGATGTCTCGATCACCTGCATGGTGGGCGCGAATACCAGTCTCTGACCATGTTCGATCTTGCCGCCACTGGTTAGCGACGGCATTTCCGCAACATCGAAATCGAGGCGGCTGACCATGCCTTTGGATGCCATGTTGCGGCAGCGCCGAACGAACTCGCCATCGAGATGCTCGACGCCCAGCAGTGTCATCAGCGTGACCTTGGGCGAGGCGTTGGAGAACACTGTTGCGGCCGCGATCTCCTCGCCGGACTGAAGCCGCACGCCAGTCGCCTTGTCCTGATCGACCAGAATTTTTGCCACCGGCGCGCCGGTGCGGATTTCGCCGCCGGCGCTGGTCACGCAATCACTCAAGGCCTTGACCAGGGCGCCCGGACCGCCTTCGGGCATGACGCGAAGGCCGTGGCCGTGCGTTGATTGTGATGCCATGCGGTAGAGCAATGTGAGCACCGTTCCCGGAGACCGGGGACCCATGGCCCCGCCAAGAGTTGCGTCCATGGCGAGGACGCCGGCCAGAGGCCCGTCGCCGATTTCGTCGTTCAGCAGATCCCAGGCATTGGACAGGATGATGCGCAACAGATCGCGCATCTCGGTCTTGCCGAGCAGGCGCATCTTCAACGCCATCTTGGCCAGTCCCGCCATTTCACCAAGACTTGCCTTGCTAAGGCCCGGCGGGGATTGGAGCATCATCACGCCGAGCGCCTGTGCCTGACGGCCAAGGCGGGCGTGAAGCGTGGCGTAGTCATGTTCCGTGATGGCATCGGTGCCAGTCACGTGGCCACCGATGATACGCAATGGCGGTCCATCAGAGCCGAATGCGAGCGTCTCGACCGGCTTTGCGCCGTGGAGCCGTTTCTGGTCCAGCTGGAGCACTCTGGCGATTTCCGGGCGCAGTGCGTAGGGCAGGGGCGCGACACGGAAACTCGCATCGCCAAGCATGCCGCCGACATGATCGCGGGCTTCCAGCACCAGAACCGTCTTACCCTTGCGGGCAAGGACTGCCGCCGCGACGAGGCCATTGTGGCCCGCGCCGATGATGATTGCGTCGTATCGCGCGCTCATGCCGACATCCCCATGTCGATCTTGTGGCCGAGATCGCTGAGCACCTCGCGCGCCGCATTGGCGCCAGGCGCGCCCATGACGCCGCCGCCGGGATGGGTGGAGGAGCCGCACATATAGAGACCCTTGATCGGTGAACGATATTGCGCGTAGCCGGGCACCGGACGGTTGAACAGCAACTGATCAAAAGTCAGCTCACCCTGGAAGATGTTGCCCTCGGTCAGGCCAACCTGATCTTCGATATCCTTCGGGGTCCGGATTTCCTTGTGCACGATCAGCTTGCGGAAATCCGGGCTGTGGCGCTCGATCTTGGAGATCACGGTTTCGGCGAAAGCCTCGCGGTTGGTGTCGTCCCATTCGCCGTTCGCCAGCTCATAGGGTGCGTATTGCACGAAGATGGTGGCGTAATGTTTTCCGGGCGGGGCCATGGTCGGGTCGATCTGGGTCGGGATCAGGAAATCGACATAGGGACTGGCCGACCATTTTCCATCCTTCCAGTCGTCATAGGCGCGTTCGATCTCGGCCATGTCGTCCAGAAAATGCAGGTCACCGCGCAGGAAGGAGGCGTCTTTCGGAGCGCCGTTGAAGCTCGGCATGCCATCAAGCGCCACGTTGAGCTTGCCCGATGAGCCGCGAAAGCGGTAGCGCTTGACGCCCTTGACGAAATCCTGCGGCAGCTCCTTTTCGTCGGTGTGATCGATGAAGGTGCGGCGGACATCCATGCCTGACACGATTGTCTCAGCCTGCAGTTCGTCGCCGTTTTCGAGCACGACGCCGCGGACCTTGCCGTCCTTGACCGTGAAGTGGTCAAGCCCGGAGCCGGTGCGGATCTCGCCGCCGGAGGCTTCAAACGAGCGGGCCATGGCTTGGGTGATCGAGCCCATGCCGCCGCGGGCAAAGCCCCAGGCGCCGATCGCGCCATCGACTTCGCCCATGTAGTGGTGCAGCAGCACGTAAGCCGTTCCGGGAGAATAGGGGCCGAGGCCTGTACCGATGATGCCGGAGCCCGCGATATAGGCCTTGATCATCGGGGTCTCGAAATACTGGTCGAGATATTCGGCGATCGACATGGTCCAGAAACGAACGGTCTCCGCCATTTCGCTCGGGCCCAGATTGTGAAAGCGCTTGATGATGTAGAGGAGCTCGGCGATATCGCGCGGCTTCATCGACGCAGGGTCGGGGGCAGTGCGCAGCAGCAGTGGCTTGATGAACTTGCACTGGCGCATCACGGCGCGGGAATAGCGCTCATAGCCATCAGCATCGCGGGGCGAGTGACGGATCAGTTCCCGGCGCAGCGCGTCATGGTCAGACATATAGGCGAAGTAGTCGCCCTTGGAATCGAACACTGCGCCGCCTTCATAGGGGATCACCTGCAGGCCGTGTCTGGGCAGCTCGAGCGCGCGGATGATCTCCGGTCGCAGAAGCGAGCAGACGTAAGAGCAGTTCGAATAGGTCCAGCCGGGCGTCAGAGACAGGCTGACCGCCGCACCGCCGACATGATCTTCCTTTTCGACGATCAATGTCTTCAAACCGGCCCGGGCCATGAAGCAGGCAGCTGTCAAACCATTGTGGCCAGCTCCTACGATGATCGCGTCATATTTCATGGCCAGTCCCGGAATTGATAAAAACCAAGGCTAGAATAAACTGAGCGTTCAGTCAAAAAATTTGTTCTGTTATCTTTCCAGCCTCTGCGGTAGAGGTTTGCACATGACCCAAAACGCAGATGCTCAAAAGGTCTCGCCGACCAGCATTCGCACACAGGCACGAGTGATCGAGGCCGTGGTTGAAGTGGTTGCGCGTCATGGTATCAGCGGTACGACATTCGCCAGTGTTTCGGCCGCTGCCGGGGTGTCCCAGGGTGTGCTGGTCTTCCATTTCAAGAACAAGGAAGGCTTGCTGACCGAGGCCTTGTCGCGTTTGCTGCAGGAATATAAACAAGCCTGGCAGAAAGCGATCGCCGCCCCTGATCCGCTCGATCGTATTCTGGAACTGATCCGGATCGATTTTTGCCCCGAGATCTGCAACCAGACCAAACTTGCCTTGTGGTTTTCGTTTTGGGGGGAGGCGGGCACGCAGCAGCTCTACAACACGATTTGCGTTCAAGCCGAGATCGAGCGCAATGATGCAATGCTCCACAGCTGCCGCGATCTCGTGGGGACATCGGGAGGTCCAGACCCGGATCTACTGACCCAATCGATTGATGCCTTTACCGACGGCTTGTGGGTGCAGCTGCATTTGCAGGGCCACCCGCTCACGCGGGAGGAAGCGCTGCAATCAGCCTATGCGCATCTTCGGCTTCTCATTCCCGAGCATGCGCACAGGTTCTGAGCAGGACATTTGTCTGTCAATCAGCGACCCATACGGGTCGGTGTGACAGAGTGAACGGAGCAGGCATTCTCCGCCGTGCGGTGTGTTTTACAAGCCTGTTTCAGGCCCTCTTTCAGACTGCTATTGAATGAACGTTCAACAAATTTGTTGCATTGATAGCTCTTTGCGCCAATAATTCGCCAAATCGTTTGAGTGAGGAACACGACCCATCATGACGGATGGCTTTCCCAATTCGACACCAAGTGAGCCTGCCGGGGATGCGCCCGAAGGCGCTGCGCCTGAGTATGACGATACCGCGATCCGGTTTCTGGAAGCCTTGTGGGGCGAGGGGTTCCTGTCGCCCGGTGGACCAGACGAGGTGCGACGGGTTGTCACTGACATCGATCTTTCGGGCAGCCAGGTGCTTGATATCGGATGCGGGTCGGGCGGCATCACGCTGTTTCTGGCGCGCGAATATCAACCTGCAGGCATCGTCGGGTTTGATGTCGAGCAGCCGGTTGTTGATCTGGCGACGAAACGTGCCATGCAGCAGGGGCTTGCGGATCGGGCGAGCTTCGTGCGCGGCGCACCGGGGCCGCTGCCATTTCCGGACCAGAGTTTTGATGTGGTGTTTTCCAAGGATGCGCTCATTCATGTGGCCGACAAGGAGGCGCTGTTTGCAGACATCTACCGGGTGCTCAAGCCCGGTGGTCGTTTTGCCGCCAGTGACTGGCTGACCTCGCACGATGGCGAGCCATCCGAGGCGATGCGCGCCTATCTTGCCGCCGAGGGCCTGAGTTTCGGAATGGCGTCGGCTCAACGTTATGAAGGCGCAATGGAGAAGGCGGGCTTCACTGACGTGCGGACGGTCAACCGCAATGCCTGGTACCGAGAGGTGGCGCGGGCTGAGCTGGAGCGGCTCAAGGGCCCCCTTTATGGCCCGGTCGCCGAGGCAGTTGGTACCGACTACGTCGACAAGAACATCAAGACCTGGACCGCCATGCAGGCGGTGCTCGACAGCGGCGAACACTGCCCGACGCATGTGTTCGGAACCAGACCAGGTTCAAAGGCAAACTGATGAAGAAGGATCGAAACTCTGAGCTCAGTACGTAAGAATGAAACTGCGGCTCCGGTCACGCCGACCACGGAAGCGGCAAGGCGGCGTGAGCCCAAGGCGCTGCGCCGGGAGCAACTGATCAACGCCACGATCGATTCACTGGCAAAGCGCGGCTATGCGGCAACGACGCTTGCCGACGTGGCCGACGGTGCGGGATTGTCCCGCGGGATCGTCAATTTCCATTTCACCAGCAAGGACAATTTGCTGAGCGAAACCATCAAGTACCTGCAGGACGAGTACACGGCCAACTGGCTGGCGATGGTGGAAAAGGCGAAGGCGGATACGGCGTCACAATTGCTGGCATTGGTAACGGCTGATCTCGACAGGAAGATCTGCACCCACCGCAAGCTCGCCGCCTGGTTTGCCCTGATCACGGAAGCCAAGTCCCGGCCGACTTATCAAAAACTCGCCTGGGAGAGGGACGAAAAATACCGCACGACGCTGGCCTCGATGTGCACGCGGGCCAAAGAGGAGGGCGGATACGGCTTCGATGCGCAGAGCACGGCTGATGCGATCTATGCCATGCAGGAAGGCCTGTGGCTCCGAATGATGCTATTCGGCAAGAATTACAAGCGCGAGACAGCGCTCAAGGTCGTTCTCGATACCCTGTGCACAATATTTCCAAAGCACTTCGCAGCCGACGGTACGCCGTCGAAATTTCACGCAGAAGACTCATGAAGGAGATAAGAATGCAAAAAAAACAATCCAGAGGTTTGATTTTCAGTTTCGCGGTTGCCCTGTCGCTGAGCGCCGCGCCGATGACGGTGTCAGCCGCAGATGGTGAGCTGACCGTGTTTGACTGGGCGGGCTATGAAGACCCGGCGTTCCATCCGGCCTATGTCGAGAAAAACGGCGATTCGCCGACATTCGCGTTTTTCGGGGATGAGGAGGAAGCCTTCCAGAAGCTCAGGACCGGGTTCAGGGCCGATGTCGGGCACCCGTGCTCGCAGAGCGTGGTGAAGTGGCGCGATGCAGGACTGCTCAAGCCGCTTGATACCTCGCGGATTTCCGAATGGGACAACGTCCTGCCAGGCTTCAAGGCGATGAAGGACCTGATGACCACCGAGGACGGCCAGGCCTGGTTGGTGCCTTTCGAGTGGGGTAACACCGCCGTCACCTACCGGACTGACAAGGTCGATGAAGCGGACATCAAATCGTTGACGGCCTTTGCCGATCCGAAATTCAAGGACCGTGTATCGATCGGCGACAGTGTAGATGATGCCTATGCGCTTGCGTCGCTGGCGATTGGGCTGAAGGACTGGTCCAAGATGACCGATGCGCAATTCGATCAGGCTTCGGCGTTCCTGCGCGACGTTCACAAGAATGTCCGCCTCTACTGGACCGACAACACCGAGTTGAGCCAGGCTATGGCGGGCGAGGAAGTTGATCTGGCCTGGGCGTGGAATGAAACAGCGACCACGCTGAAGGCCGACGGGGTGCCTGTCGCCATCAAGAAGGACACCGACGAAGGCCTGTCGACATGGGTCTGCGGTTACGTGCTTTTGAAGGACGGCGAAGGCAGCGAAGACAAAGCCTATGATTACATCAATGCGACGCTCGACCCTGCGGTCTCGTCCTACATCGTTTCCGAATGGGGCTATGGCCACAGCAACGCGAACGGCATGGCTGCGATCGACGCCGAAACGCTTAAAGGCGCCGGCTATGATGACGTGTCATCGTTTGTCGACAAGACACTCTTCCAGTCGCCGGTTCCGGTGGAACTGAAGCAGAAGATGATCGCTGAATTCGAGAAGATCAAAGCCGGATACTGATTGGCGTCAGTCCGCTGTCCAAGACAAAGAAAAGGCGCCTTAACCGGCGCCTTTTTTGTATGGTGCAGGCTCAGCCCTGCATGATGACGAACGCATCCCTGTCATAGGTGATGCGGACATCCGAGCCGATAGGAATATCATCAGCCCCGAAATCGTTGGTCTCGACGATGGAGAGATGCTGGTTCTGGCCCTCTACGCCGACCGCGAGGGAGGTCACTTCGCCAAAGTAATTGCGATCAACCACCTTGCCGGTGACGATCGGATCAGCGGTTTCGCCCTCCCAGACGATGCGCAGCCGCTCGGGCCGTATGCCGATCATGGCCTTTGCCGGGTCAGAAATCGCCTTGCCCGAGAGATGCCCGCTGATGTCGCCGATACCGGGCAGGCTTGCCTTGAAGTCGGTGCCGCTGAGGGCGAGATGCGACGAGGTGAGGAAATTCATGCCCCCCAGGAAATCAGCGACCTGACGGGTGGCAGGGTTCTGGTAGATTTCCTTGGGGTCGGCGATCTGGGCGATCTGACCTGAAAACATCACCGCAATCCGGTCAGACATGCTCAGCGCTTCATACTGGTCGTGGGTGACCAGCACGAATGTAATGCCGATCTGGCGTTGCAGATGCCTGAGTTCGACCTGCATCTGCTCGCGCAATTGCTTGTCGAGCGCGGACAGCGGCTCATCGAGCAGCAGCACCTTGGGGCGCATCACCAGTGCCCGAGCCAGAGCGACGCGCTGGCGCTGTCCGCCGGAGAGCTGGTTGCCCATGCGCGGACCAAGCTGGGAGAGCTCGACCTGTGCCAGAGCCTCCTTGACCCGTTTTTCTTCCTCTGCCCGCCCCAACCGCAGCCGCTTCAAGCCGTAAGCGATGTTCTCCGACACATTGAGGTGGGGGAAGATGGCGTAGCTTTGAAAAACCATATTGGTCGGTCGCAAATTCGGCGGAATGCCGAGCATGGATTTGCCACCGATCAGAATCTCGCCGGAGGAGGGGTTGTCGAAGCCGCCGATCATCCTGAGAAGCGTGGTCTTGCCGCATCCCGACGGCCCAAGAAGCGAGAAGAACTCGCCTTCCCTGATCGAGGCGTTGAGGGTGTCGAGCGCGCGGAAGGTGCCGAAGCTCTTGTCGACATTCCTGATTTCAATCATCGGGGAGGCTGTCATGATTCACCTGCCGGCTTGGCCATATTAATGTTCAGCATCGGCTGTACTCCTCATGGGCGGACCGCCATTTTGCGCTCTGCCCGACGGCGGAAGAGTTCCGCGGCTGTAAGCAGAACAAGTGATGCGGCAATCAGGATGGAGCCGAGCGCCAGAACATTGGGCAGCTTGGCTGCGAAGCGCAGTTGCCCCCAGATGTAGACCGGCAGGGTCGGCTCGGTGCCGCTCAAGAAAAAGGCGAGGATGAATTCGTCGAGCGAAATGGTGAACGTCACCAGGACGCTGGAGACGATGGACGGCATCAGCATGGGCAGCGTCACGCGTCTGAGGGTTCCAAAGGCGGTTTCGCCGAGATCGCGCGAGGCTTCCTCCATGCTGGGGTCGAAGCCTTCGAAGCC
The DNA here is from genome assembly GCF_038900115.1 of Hoeflea sp. AS60. Lineage (NCBI taxonomy): Bacteria > Pseudomonadati > Pseudomonadota > Alphaproteobacteria > Hyphomicrobiales > Rhizobiaceae > Hoeflea > Hoeflea sp. AS60. The sequence continues at coordinate 160,338 of NZ_JBBMQP010000004.1, forward strand.
CGAAACCAGAACGGTGACCGAATAGGGGACGCAGATCAGCAAGTGCCCGAGGATGACCGTGATCAGCGAGAGCTGCATGCCAAGGCCCAGCATCACCACGAGAAGGGAAATGGCGATGATGATCTCGGGCAGGATCAGCGGCGCCATGATCAGGCTGCTTGCCGCAGCCTTGCCGCGGAAACGGTGCCGTGTCATGGCGCGGGCGGCGCAAATGCCCAGAACAGTGCTCAGAAATGCTGCGCTTATGCCGACAATGAGCGAGTTCCATGCAGCGCCCTGCATGGCGGCGTTACCAGCCAGGCCCTCGTACCATTTGAGGGTGAAGCCAACCAATGGGAGCTTCGGCGTGGCTGAATCGTTGAAGGAAAAGATCGGCAGCAGCAGCACGGGGAAATAGAGGATCGCGACATAGATGATTACGTAGGTCGCCAGGATCCGTCTGGATGTGGGGAGGAACCTCATTTGAGAAGCCTCTTCGTGCCGGCGAGGAGCAGGACAATGGCGCCCGCGACCATCGAGACGATTACCATGGTGCTGACGGCAAGTGCTGCGCCCAGCGGCCAGTTGGAGGCCTTGCCGAACTGTACCTGAATGGCATTGGCGATCATTATGCCATCCTTGCCGCCGACCAGCTTGGGGGTGACATAATCGCCGACCGTTGGGATCATGACGATCATGAGAGCCGCAATGATACCGGGCATGGTGAGTGGCAGCGTTATCCTGAGAAAGCGGCGCACCGGGCCATCACCGAGGTCTGCTGCGGCTTCAAGAAGCGAGCGGTCGAGCTTTTCAAGCGAGACGAACAAGGGCAGGATCGCGAAGGCGGCCCAGCTGTGGGCCAGTGTGATGATCACCGCGTTGACGTTGTAGATCAGCGAGCTCAGGGGCTCGGCAATGATGCCCAGATAAAGCAGGGTTTCGTTGAGCACGCCCTTGTAGCCGAGGATCACCTTCCACGACAGAATTCTGAGAAGATAGCCTGACCAGAACGGGACGGTGATGATGAACAGCCAGAGACCTTTGTAACGGCCGCCGTAAAATGACACGAACCAGGCGACCGGATAGGCGAGAATGACGGTGACAAAAGCAACGGTGACCGACACGAAAAGCGAGCGCATCAGCAGGTCGCGATAGATCGGCTCGGTCAGCGCCGCCTTGTAGTTTTTCAAAGTGAAGGTGTGGTCGATGGTCAGGTAGTCCTGCGACCAGAAGCTGTTCGCCACAATCACGATGATCGGCCCGATCAGCAGCAGCATGGCGTAAAGCAGCGGCGGAGAAATGGTCAGCCAGCCCTTGCCGGATTCAGAGCGCATGAACCGTGTGATCGGTGTCTGACCGCCGGCGTGCGGCATCGGCAGTGTGGGGGCAGATGGATCCAAATGCAGTTCCTCGCCGTGACCGGATATGCCAGCGGTTCCCATGCCGGCTTTCAGAGCGCCCGTCCTTCTGGGCAGGGCCCGGAACAAGTCGTCCCGATTTGAAGCCAAAAGAGAGTTGAATGCAAGCCGTTTTTCTGCCAAATTGACTGAACAGCCATTCAGTAACTCATCCAGATGGTGCCGCAAAGCTGTTGTAATCCGGTGCCGCGCATACCTCTCGGAAAGTCCGTATCATGTCCGCAAATCAAGCCAATCTGTACAAGAAGTCCACGCAGGATGCGGCTGATCACCTCGTTCAGCCGTGGCCATCGGCTGGTTCGATCGGCGCTGAATCGCGCGGCATGCTCGGGTCAGGCGAGGGGGTGTATGTGCATGACGAGAAGGGGCGCAAGCTGATCGATGGTCCGGCCGGGATGTGGTGCACCAATGTTGGTCACCGCAACGAAATCCTCGCAGATGCTCTCAAGGAGCAGGCGATGGAGCTGTCCTACAATTCTCCCTGGTACACATCCAACGAGCCATCGGCGGAGCTGGCGCGGCGCATTGCCGAGCATGCCCCGGGCGATCTCAACCACGTGTTCTTCACAACCGGTGGATCAACGGCGGTCGAGAGTGCGCTTCGGTTCGCGCAGTTCTACAACAATGTGCGAGGGCTTGAAGGAAAGAAGAAGATCATCTGCCGGGACGGCGGATATCATGGCAGCACCTATCTGTCGGCAAGTCTGAACGGCAGCCAGCGATCGCGAAACTGGATGGATTTCGCAGATGACATGATGATCCGGCTGTCCTGCCCCGATCCTTTCCGTCGCCCCAAGGACATGAGCCTCGAGGCTTTCCGTGATCAGCTTGTGGCCGAGTTTGCCGAGGCGGTCCGTGTCAACGGGGCCGAGAATATTGCAGCCTTTGTCGGCGAGCCGATCATGGCATCGGGTGGCGTCATCATTCCGCCGGAGGGATATTTCAAGGCGATCCGGGACATCTGCAGCGCAAACGACATCCTGTTTATTGCCGACGAAGTGGTGACCGCTTTTGGCAGGCTCGGGCATGTGTTTGCATCCGAAGCGTGCTTTGATGTCGTGCCGGACATTATCACCTTCGCCAAGGGCGTTACCTCGGGCTATTTCCCGCTGGGTGGCATGGTGGTGTCAGACCGGTTGCTCTCGGGCCTCAGGGCTTCCAATCATCCCGAAGCGATGTATGCGCACGGATTGACCTATTCCAGCCATCCGATCGGTTGTGCGGTGGCGTTGAAAAACCTCGACATACTTGAAGATAACCTGCTCGAGTATGCACGCGAAATCACGCCCTATTTTCACGAGAAGATGAAAATGCTGGAAGAGCTGGAACTAGTCGGCGAGGTCAGGGGTATGGGGCTGATGGCCTGCATCGAGTGCGTTGCCGACCGCGAAAGCCACAACCCGATCCGGCTTGACACCGAAGTCGGCGTCCGGATCGACCGGCATTGCCAGGAACTGGGTCTGCTGGTCCGGCCGCTGGTGCATATGTGCGTGATGTCGCCGCCGCTGGTGATTACCCGCGACCAGATCGACACCATGGCAGGCATCCTGCATGAGGGGATTTCGCGGACCATGCGTGACCTGCGCCAGGAAGGGATCTGGCAGGGTTAGGCGCTTCGCCAATCACCTGAATCCTCGGACCTCCAAAACAAAACACCCGCCCCGAAAAAAAACGGGCGGGTGTTTGTGTCTCAATCGTTTGAGTGGTCGATCAGAAGTTGATTGTCATCTCGGAATTCAGCCGTGCCACGTCATCTTCTTTGGGCCGCTCCGCCAGTGTGCTGATCGGCAGGACCGCACGGATATGGTCGTGGTGGCTGCGCACGCCATATTCCAGATCCGACAGATAGAAGCCCTTGAAAGCGCTCGAATTCATCGCCTCGTTCGACCATTCGGTCAGCTGGACGTCTTCACCCATGGTTTCCTGGTCAATGCGGACTGCAAGTTTGCGTGCCACGGTCTGTTGCCGAGTTTCGTCGCGGTAGCGGTAGATGGACCCGCGCAGCAGGGTTTCGCCGGTGGAGAGCGGGAACTCCTGATAGAACTGCACCAGTTCCGGCGTTACAGCGATGACGGCATTTGGGAACATGCCGTAGTAGACCCAGGCGCGCTTGAGATAGTCCGGCATACCGGGGCGTGGCTGCATGGCCTTGAGATAGTTGCGCACACTCCAGCGGCGTCCACTCTCGTTGCAATCGGCATAGGATCTCGACATGCCGTCGACAAAAGGCTCATCGAAATAGGACCGTCCATAGAGGTCCTGCAGGGCCGGGTGAGCGAGCGCGACATGGTAGCCTTCGTTGTCGACGTCGCGAACGGATTTCCAGTTGACCTTGGAGACCATGGTCCAGATCTCGCCAGTTGGCACCATGTCGGCGATGTCGAAATGGGCGATTTCCTCGGCGAAAGGCTGGAACATCTCGGCGACCGAGGCTTGCATGCCTTTCTCAAAACGAACAAAGACGAAGCCGTTCCAGATTTCAGCTTCAAGCGGCTGCAACCCGAACTCGTTCTTGTCCAGATCGGGGAAGGATTTCGGCCGCGCGGCACCGCGGAGCGTACCGTCAAGATTGTAGACCCAACCATGGAAAGGGCACACGAGAGCGCCCTTGCAGGAGCCTTGCTCATCGGCCACGACGCGGGCGCCGCGATGTCGGCACATGTTGTGGAATGCCCGTACTTCGCCATCTGCGCCGCGCATGACCAGCGCCCGCTCGCCGCACATGTCGAAGGCGATGTAGTTGCCAGGCTCCGCCAGATCAGAGACATGGCAGGCGATCTGCCAGTGCTTGCGGAACAACTCGCGCTTCTCAAGCTCCAGAAACGCCGCGCTGTGATAGGTCCAACCGGGCAGGCCGCAGCGGTCCCAATTCTCGGGTATCGAAATATCGCGATGGGAAATGGGGCTGTTCATATGGCACCTAAAATTTGAGTAATCACTCAGAAAATAGGATGATCGAGCGGCGACGTCAAGTCGAACGGGCTTTCAGGCACAGCCAGCATGCATCAATACGGACTTCTTGCTGCCGAACCGATGCATGCGGGGGAGATAGAGCGAATGCTTTTCTGTGTGACGTTGACTGTTGGTCCAGCTTTCATTGGACCTGATGTCGGGGAACCCTGAACAACTTTCGCCTTTGGCCTGATGTTACATCTGCGACGGCAGAAACAGCACCAGCCACGGAAACAGGACCAGGATCAGCAAGCGGACGATGTCCATCATCCAGAACGGCGTGACGCCCTTGAAGATGGTGCCAACGGAGATGTCGCCGACCACGCTTTTCAGGATGAAGACGTTCAATCCGACCGGCGGGGTGATCAGGCTGATTTCGGTCACCACGACGACGATGATGCCGAACCAGACCGGATCGTAACCAAGTCCGATGACGATCGGGAAGAAGATCGGAACGGTCAGCAGCAGCATGGAGAGGCTTTCGAACACACAGCCGAGCGCCACGTAGATGAGGAGGATGACCGTCATCACCAGCCACGGAGAGAGGTCGGCGCTGACGATCATATCGCGCAAGCCTTCGGGCAAGCCTGCGTAGTTGACGAAGTTCGAGAAGATCCAGGCGCCGATCAGCACGCTGAAAAGCTGCGCGGTGGTTGTCGCGGTTTCCTTGAGCACCGTGAGGGTTTCGCTGACCGAAAGTGTGCCGCGGAAGAGCGCAATCAGGAAGGCCCCCATCGCGCCCATGCCCGCGGCTTCAGTGGGCGAGAATGTGAGGTGGATTGGCCAGAAATCGAGCGCGCCGTAAAGCCCGCCGATGACAAGGAAAAACAGCAGCAGAACGGACCAGACGCCGCTCAGGGCCTGTAATTTCTCTGAAAGGCTGAAGCGTCGGCCGGCGGGCCCTGCGGCCGGGTTGCGGTAGACCGAGATCTGGACCGCGACGAGGTAGAACAGGATGCCGAGAATGCCGGGTACGATTCCGGCGATGAACAGCTTGCCGATGGAGGTTTCGGTCAGAAGGCCGTAGATCACCAGGATGACGGAGGGCGGTATCAGGATGCCCAGTGTGCCGCCGGCAGCGATTGATGCTGATGACAGTTCGTCCGAATATCCGAGCTTGCGCATTTCCGGCATCACCACCTTGGACATGGTGGCGGCGGTGGCGAGCGATGATCCGCAGATGGCCGCAAAGCCGCCGCATGCGGCAATCGTCGCCATTGCAAGGCCGCCGCGGAAATGGCCGAGAAAGGCGTTCGAGACCTGATAGAGTTCACGGCTGATGCCGCCCTTGTTGACAAAAAGGCCCATCAGAATGAACAGCGGCACAACCGACAATCCGTAATCCTGACTGGTATCGATGATCAGTCGCGACACAAGCGAGATCGCGGCGACGAAATTGGTCTCGTAGGTCATGCCGACCATGCCGACGATGCCCATGGCGAACGCAATAGGCATGCGCAGCAGCACCAGCAACAGCACTGCCGCAAAACCGATCAGGGATTCAATCATTTGCGCCTCGGAGCAGGTCTGGCTTGAAGAGAATGACCAGCCCGCGAAGCGCCATGGTTATGGCGGTCACAAGCGTCATGAAGGCAATGAACCAGGTGATGTAGAAAACCGGGATCGAGAGATACTCGGTCAGATCCCCGTAGCTGCGCGCACGTGCGGCCAGATCAAACGATCGCATCGCAGGCCATACGAGCAGAACGCCGCAAGCAAGCGTGATCAGGCCATCGAGAATGCGTTCGACACCAGCACGGCGAAACAGAGGGTCGAGGAGATCAACCACGATATGATCGGCCCTGCCAGATACGACGGGAAGGGCAGAGAACACGATCACTGCCATGGCAATGCGTGTGAGCTCGGTGGCGGCCTCTATGGGGGCGGAAAAGGTGGAGCGCATGATGACATCGGCAAATGTCAGCACCATCAACACGAACAATGTCGCTGCGGCGAGGAGCATTGGCAACTCCGTCAGCCGGTTCAACACTCTGGCGATTGATTTCATTGCAGGCTCCTTGGGGCAGGCTCCTCAGGGGCAGATTTGCGGGCGCGCGATGGCGCGCCCGCAAAAATGTTACTTGCCGTAGGATGCCATTGTCGACGCCACCATCTCGTGGGCAGCGTCAGCATCGATACCCAGAGCCGAAATTTCGGCCAGGACCTTTGTGCGAACACGAGCCGCCATTTCCGCAAACTTGGCCTGGTCTTCTGCACTGGCAACGACGATCTTGTTGTCGCCCGAGGCCATGGTGGCCTCGCGCGCCTGCTCGTCACTCTTGTCCCAGGCGATGCCCATCATCTTCGATGCCGGTTCGCCGAAGACCTTTGCTTCGAGAGCTGCCTGCACGTCCTCAGGCATGGAAGCGAACTTGTCTTCGCTCATGATCACGGCAAAAGCGCCACGATAGAAGCCGCCGGGCATTTCGTAGACGTTCTTGGCGACTTCATTGAGCTTGAAGCTGATGCGCTCGCCCATGTTCATGGCTACCGCATCGGCAGCGCCTGAAGACAGGGTCTCGTAGACCTTGGGAGCTGGCACCTGAATGCCGATGAGTCCGAGTTCAGCGCCGACGTCAGCTGAAACGCCGCCGCCGAGACGGGTCTTGAGACCCTGCAGGTCAGTCAGCGTATTGACCGGCTTGTTGGAGTGGATCTGGCCGGGGCCATGGGTGGTCAGCGCAATGACCTTGGTGCCCTTGAACTCATTGAGCTGGGCAAGATACTTGTCGTACGCCTGCCAGTAGGCGACGGATGCGGCTTCCGCATTGCCTTCATAACCGGGAAGTTCGATCAGCTTGGTGCCGACAAAGCGGCCTGGCTGATAGCCGGGGAAAATGATGGTGATATCGGCCGCGCCATCGAGGATAAGATCCATCTGCGCCGGCGGTGGGGCCAGGCCCATCTTGATCTCGCCGCTGACCTTGCCATCGGTGGCTTCCTCCATCATTCCGATGAGGCCCTGAAGCATCTCGGTGTTGATCGGATGCGATGGCGGCAGCCAGCTTGAGATGGTCAGGTTGATGTCAGCAGCCATTGCCGACGCGGAAAAGCCAACCGCCAGCACCGTGCTCGCGAATAGTGTCCCAATCTTTTTCATGCGCTTCCTCCCAGAAAGTGCGGTCAGAAGTTCATTTCCTGACCGCGAAGACAGAAACATGCAATATCATATAAAAACATGCAATGTCATCTATCAACGTTTTTCAGGAATTCGCTTTCTCGGCATTTTGACCGAGATGATCGGGATGGTCTGATTCAAGATGCTGGATGAGTGCGCGCAGGGTATCCTTGATCTCCGCGCCGTTTCTGCTCTTGAATGATGTGAGCAAATCCAACTCGTGCCTCTTTGCGTCTGCAACCAGTTCCTCGGCGAGCGAACGCCCTTTGGCCGTCAGGAAAACACGTACGCGACGACCGTCTTTCGGATCGCTTCGGCGTTTGACCAGGCCGCGCGCGTCCATCTGTATGATGATCTTTGTAAGCCGCGATTGCTCAATCATGGCGTAGCGTGCAAGCTCGGTCACCATGGAGCCGTCAGTATCAGTGAGACAGGCCAGGACCCGCCATTCGGGAGCGCGTAGCCCGCGTGTGCGCACATGGCCGTGAAAGCGCGCGCTTGCCGCCTCGCTGGCGGCTGCCAGCAGGTAAAGCAGGTAATTAGGGACAAAGGGGTCCTTGCCGTCTTCGAGTATGTTGCTCATCCGGATTCCGCGCTATCAAGGGGAGCTTTCATCGCATCCCGTGATTGTATGTTCAACAAAAACCTCTTGACAACAAATATATGAAAATTCATGTTTCTTGATAGAGGAGAACGTGAAATTGGTTGAGCCGATGAAATTGAAAGTCGTGTCAGCACGTAAAGTGACCGATAAAGTTCGGGAGCTTGTGTTTGTTCGCAGCGATGGTGGCGAGCTTGCGGGCTATGCGCCCGGTGCGCATGTCAAATTTCAGCTGCCCTCAGGGGAACGGTCCTATTCGCTGATCGATTTCAAGCCTGTTTCCGGCGACGGTGGCCCCGGCGAATATCGCTTTGCGGTTCAACTCGAGATGCAAAGCACCGGCGGGTCGCAGCATATGCACGATTTGGCGGTCGGCGACGAGGCCGTCGTTTCACCGCCCGGCAATGATTTCCCGTTGGTCCCGAACGCGCCGGCTCTGCTGATTGCGGGCGGCATCGGCATCACACCGATGATCAGCATGGCAACTGCACTTGCCTTTGCTGCAACCCCGTTCCGGTTTCACTATGCCGGCCGCACCAGCTCGGCGATGGCTTACCGGGATGAGCTTGCGGCAGCATTTGGCGATCAGCTGACATTACATTTTGATGATCAGCCGGACACAGCGCTCAATCTGCAGAAGCTTGCTGCATCAGTTGGCGAGGATGAGCATGTCTACGTGTGCGGCCCGAAGGGAATGATCGACGCGGTGAAATCGGCAATGGAAACCGCGGGCATTGCAGCGGACCGGGTGCATTTTGAACTGTTCACATCTGCAGCCGAGCAGTCTGGAGACGTGGCTTTCGAGGTCGAGGTTCATGCCACCGGTGAGGTCTTTACCGTACCGCCCGGAAAAACCATTATCGAAGTGCTCGAAGACGGTGGAGTTGATCTCATCCACGATTGCCTGCGGGGTGATTGCGGGATCTGCAAGACCGATATTATTGATGGCGTGCCCGATCATCGGGATGTTGTGCTGAGTGACAGTGAGAAAGCCGAAGGCAAGGTGATGCAGATTTGCGTGAGCCGGGCGAAATCAGCCCGCCTCGTGCTCGATCTCTAGGGGAGATATCAATGGGTCATTACGAACAGAACCCGGCCGCGATCAAGGCGTTGTTTCGCGGCAATGAAGTCCACCGGGACGTCTATACCGATCAGGAGCTCTACCGGCTCGAGATGAAACACCTGTTCACCAATGCCTGGGTGTTTGTCGGGCATGAGAGCCAGACCCCGAACAAGGGCGATTATTTCTCCACGCAAGTTGGCGATCAGCCGGTGATCCAGGTCCGCCACAGCGATGGCGAAGTGCATGTGCTGCACAATCGCTGTCCACACAAGGGCACCAAGATCGTCATTGACCGGGCCGGCAACACCGGCAAGTTCTTCCGCTGCCCCTACCATGCCTGGTCGTTCAAGACCGATGGCTGCCTGCTCGCGATCCCGCTGAAGAAGGGCTACGACAACACCGGACTGGAAAACACCGACAACGCAAAAGGCATGCGTGCGGTTGGCGAGGTGAAGAACTATCGCGGCTTCATCTTCTGCCGTCTGGCCGAGAGTGGAATTTCCTTCGAGGATTTTTTCGGCGGCTCTCTTTCCTCGATCGACAACATGGTGGACCGATCACCAGCAGGAAGGCTGGAAGTTGCAGGGCCGCCACTGCGCTACATGCACCACTGCAACTGGAAAATGCTGGTCGAGAACCAGACCGACACCTGCCATCCGATGGTGGCGCATGAAAGCTCTGCCGGAACAGCGGTCAAGCTCTGGAAAGAGCTCGACATGCCCGAAGGCACACCTTTGCCGGCGGCGATGGAGATCATCGCGCCCTTCATGTCGCCTTACGAATTCTTCGAGAACATGGGAATCCGCACCTGGCCCAACGGCCATGGCCACACCGGCGTGCACAACTCGATCCATTCCAATTACTCGGCAATACCCGGCTACATGGACAAGCTGGTCGAGGCCTATGGTGAGGAGAAGGCCAAGGCGATCCTCGGCGAGAGCCGCCACAACACAGTCTATTTCCCCAACATCATGATCAAGGGGCCGATCCAGCAGCTCAGGGTGTTCATCCCGCTGGCGGCCGACAAGACGCTGGTGGAAAGCTATATCTACCGGTTGGTCGACGGCCCCGAAGAGCTGACCGCGCGCAGCGCGATGTACAACCGCATGATCAATGCGCCGAGCTCTATCGTCGGACACGACGATCTGGAAATGTACGAGCGCGCCCAGGAGGGGCTGCAATCTGATGGCCTGGAATGGGTCAATATCCAGCGGCTCTACGAGGAGGACGAAGACTTCTCCGAGGAAGCGATTGAAAATGGCACCACAGAAAGGCAGATGCGCAACCAGTTTGATGCCTGGGTCAAGTTCATGACCTGGGACATGGACGTCCAGGAGGCCGCGGAATGAGCGTCTCCAGGGATCAGCTGATCGACTTCATCTATGAAGAAGTACGCATGCTCGATGAGGGGCGTTACGACGAGTGGCTCGCCTTGTGGCTCAAGGGCGGACACTACTGGATGCCGCTTGACTACAAACAGACTGATCCGATCAACGTTACATCGCTGATGTATGAAGACCTCTTCATGCTCAAATTGCGGGTCGAGCGGCTGACCGGCGCACGGACATTCTCGCAGAAGCCCAAGAGCCGATGCCACCACGTTATCCAGCGTCCGTTTGTCGACGAGATGAATGAGGCGGACGGAACCTTTGTGACCACCACATTCATGCATTATGTCGAGACCCGGCTTGACGAGCAGTTCCTCTTGGCGCTGACGGCCCGGCATGAGATTGCGCTGGTTGATGGCAAGCTGCGGATTGCCAACAAACGCGTCGACATCCTCAATTGCGACGCGGCCTTCCGCAACATTCAGCTGCTGCCATGATCCAACAGGGTACCCAAACCATCTGGCAGGCCTTCGCTGCCACCGCAGGGCTTTATCCGGAACGCCCAGTCTTCAATGTTATGGCTGAGACCGCTTCAATCTACGGCATTGAGCCGGGGGAGCTGAGCTACCGGCAGGTGCAGGAGCAGGTCACACTGTTGGCCGCGGCGCTGCAGCAGAAGGGGTACGGGCCTGGCTACCGGGTCATGCTTCTGCTTGAAAACCGGCCGGAATTCTTCGTCTGGCTTCTGGCGCTCAACCGCATTGGCGCTTCCGTTGTGCCGGTCAACCCGGATCTGAGACATTCAGAACTCACCTATATGGCAGGTCATTCCGAGCCGTCGCTGATCGTCGGGCTTGCACTTCGCTCAGACGATCTCGCTGCTGCCGCCAAGGAAGCGGGGCTGTCTGTGCCGGTGATTGTGCCGGGCGATGCAGTGCCCCAGCCTGGAACAGCGAGAGCGGTTGCGCTCAGAGTTGATGATGCGGGCGAGGCACTCAATGGCGAGGAGATGGAAGCCGCACTGCTTTACACCTCCGGGACCACCGGCAGCCCCAAGGGCTGCATCCTGACCAACACTTATTTTCTTGAAGCCGGTGACTGGTATGCCCGGGCGGGCGGGCTCTGCCTGCTGACCGAGACTGGCGAGCGCATGATCACGCCGCTGCCGATTTTCCACATGAATGCGATGGCCTATTCCTTCATGGCGATGGTTGCAGTTGGCGGATGCCTGACCGTGCTTGACCGGTTTCATCCCTCAAGCTGGTGGCGCAGTGTTGCCGAGAGCGGGGCGACCTGCCTGCATTATCTTGGTGTCATGCCATCGATGCTGATGGGCGCGCCCGAAGACAAGGCCGACAGGAGCCATTCGGTCCGGTTTGGCTTTGGTGCGGGTGTTGATCCGAAACTTCATGCAAGCTTCGAGGAACGTTTCGGGTTCCCGCTGGTCGAGGCCTGGGCGATGACGGAAACGGGCGCGGGCGCGGTGATCTGCGCCAACCAGTTGCCGCGCCGGATCGGCGAGAGTTGTCTCGGCAAACCCGGCCCGGAACTTGAAGTCAGGATAACGGATAATGATGGCTATGTCAGCCAAGACGGACCTGGCGAGTTGCTGGTCCGTAGGGAAGGCAGAGAACCGCGCCGCGGCTTTTTCGCAGGCTATTTCAAGAACCCGGAAGCCACTGATGAAGCCTGGGCCGGTGGCTGGTTTCACACCGGCGACATCGTCCGCCGAGAGGCAGACGGCTCGATGTTCTTTGTCGACCGCAAGAAGAACGTGATCCGGCGTTCTGGTGAAAATATTGCTGCGGTTGAAGTGGAATCTGCCCTGATGCGTCACCCGGCTGTGCTTGCTGCTGCGGTTGCGGCTGTTGCCGACCCGGTTCGGGGCGATGAAGTCTTTGCCTGTCTCAAGGTCGATGGCGCCCCGGGTGCACCGCTGGCCACAGAAATTGTCGGCTGGTGCCTCGAGCAGCTCGCCTACTACAAGGCGCCGGGCTATGTGGCCTTTGTTGATGCGTTGCCGCTGACATCGACACAGAAAATCCAGCGGCGCGAGCTCAAGGAACTGGCAGACAGGCTTGTGGAAGACCCCGCAACCGTGGACACTCGGTCCATGAAAAAGCGAACAGCGGCGTGAAGCGGCAAAACTACGATGGGGTGGTTGTAACAGCGCCTGTGTCGGTGCCCTATGTCCGCTATTCGCAGCAAACCGCGCATTGGTGGATCGCGCGGGCCTTGAAGCAGACGCTTGAGGTGGCGGAACTTTCGCCACGGGAGCTGGACGGTTTTTCGGTTTCCAGCTTTACATTGTTTCCCGATACGCCGGTGGGGCTGACCCAACATCTGGGACTGAGTCCGAGATGGCTGGACAGCATTCCGATGGGTGGCGCAAGCGGCGTGGTGGCGCTGAGGCGCGCGGCGCGGGCGGTACAGGCGGGTGATGTCGATGTGGTTGCCTGCATTGCCGGTGACGCCAACCGGATCGACAGTTTCCGCCAGCTTCTGTCGTCGTTTTCGCGCTTTGCGATGGATGCGTCCTACCCCTATGGTTCGGGTGGGCCGAATGCCAGTTTCGCGCTGATTGCCGACGCCTATATGGCCGAGTATGGGGTGACGCCGGAAGACTTCGGCCGGATTGCGGTGGCACAGCGGGCCAATGCGCTGCACTATCCGGGTGCAATCATGAAATCGCCGCTGACGCTCGAGCAGTACCTTTCGGCACGCCCTATTTCCGAGCCGTTCGGCCTGTTTGACTGTGTCATGCCATGCGCTGGCGCGGAAGGATTTCTGGTCATGCGCGAGGACGAGGCGCAAAGCCGCGGCCTTGCCTATGCCCGGATCTCGGCCACGATCGAGCGCCACAATGCGTTTCCTGAGGATCCGGTGCAGCTTCGTGGTGGCTGGGTGATGGATATCGATGAGCTCTACGAGATGGCAGGCCACGGCCCGGAGGCCATCGATCTGTTGCAGACCTATGATGACTACCCGCTGATTTCGATGATGCAGTTCGAGGATCTGGGCTTTTGCGCCAAGGGCGAGGGCGCGCGGTTTGTTCGTGAGCACGACCTGACAATTACCGGGGATTTCCCGCACAACACCTCAGGCGGTCAGTTGTCTGCTGGCCAGGCGGGAGCCGCTGGCGGATATCTTGGCTTGGTTGAGGCGATCCGGCAGGTGACCGGTCAGGCCGGCGGCACGCAGGTTGCCAAGGCCCGGACCGCAATGGTGTCGGGTTTCGGCATGATCAATTATGACCGCGGCCTGTGTTCCTCTGCAGCGATCTTGACGGGGGAGGGCGCATGACCGACAAGCTTCTGCCGCCACCCAAGAAGAACCCGCAACTGCGCCAGCGCTTGCCGACACTTCCGCCGCAGATGCGCTCGCGGGCGGCACTGGGGCTGACGGCTGCTGCAGCGCGCGGGGCGTTCGAGTTGCAGCATTGTGAAGAATGCGGCGCAGTTCAGTATCCACCGCGTGACGCATGCTGCGCGTGCCTTTCGGTGGAACTCGCCTGGCGCGAAACGCCACGGGACGGGACGGTGATCGCCGAGACGCGCATTCATGCTTCGCCTGATCCTTTCTACCGCGAAAGGCTGCCGTGGCGCTCCGGCCTGGTAAGGTTGTCTGTGGGACCGACAGTTTTGTGCCATCTGCACGGCGATGTTGGTCGCGGCGATGCAATTCGCATGGACTTGAAGCTCGACAAGGCAGGGCAGGGCGTGATGATCGCTTTGCCCACGGAAAGGACTCCCGATATGGCGGACGATCCGCAATTGCGCAGCCTGACCGCGCACCCAAAACACCGGCGGGTGCTGATCACCGACATAAGGTCGCCGGCAGCCCGGCCGCTGATTGACGCGCTTTTTGCGGCCGGCGCCTCACAGATCTTTGTTGGCGAATCCGAGAGCTGGCGGCGTGGATCCGACCATGCCGCGATTGCCGCGCTGGACCGGGTTTCGGTTCTGCCGCTCGATGTCTCCGATCCGTCCTCGGTCAAGAAACTTGCGGCTGAAATCGGCGGCAAGGTCGACATTCTGATCAACACCGCACGGCATGTGCGCCCCGGTGGCGTACTTGGAGCTGACACCGTATTTGCGCGGGAAGAATTCGAAATCAATGCGCTCGGGCTGATGCGGCTGGCGCAGGCTTTTGGGCCCGGGATGTCCTCGCGAACCGCCGATGGTGTCAATTCGGCGGTTGCCTTCGTCAATATCCTCTCTGTTCACGCGCTGTCGGCGGACCCACAGTATGGTGCGTTTTCTGCCAGCCAGGCGGCGGCGCTGTCGATCAGCCAGACGCTCAGGGCCGAATTCAGAAGCTCGGGTCTGAGAATGATCAACGTCTTCACCGGGCCCATCGACGATGAATGGCATCAGCCGCTGCCACCCCCAAAGGTGCCGCCGAAAGCGCTGGCGAAATCAGTTGTCGAAGGCCTGTGCGAAGGGGTCGAGGATGTGTTCTGCGGCGATGTTGCCAAGGATCTGGAAGAGCGCTGGCGTCGAGACCCCAAGGTGCTGGAACGCGAACTGACAGGAGGCGGCGCATGAGCAATCCGCTGGTTGGGCTTGCCAATGCCCTTGGAGACGGATCGGTCGAGGTTGTCGATCTCACCCATACGCTTGACCCCGATTTTCCGGTGATCGTGCTGCCACCCGAATTCGGCCAATGCGCGCGGTTCCGGATGGAGGAAGTCTCTGCCTATGACGGCCGTGGGCCAGCCTGGAAATGGCACAATATCTCGATGAACGAGCATACGGGCACGCATTTTGATGCGCCGATCCATTGGGTGTCGGGCCGCGATGTCGCCAACGGCGCGGTTGATGAAATTGACCCTTCAGTGTTTGTCGGGCCCGTGGTGGTGATCGATTGTTCTCATGGTGCTGCTAGCAATGATGATTTTGAGCTGACGCCGGAGATCATTGAGGACTGGGAAGCAGAGCATGGCAAAGTCCCGGCGGACAGCTGGGTGCTGATGCGCACCGACTGGTCGAAACGGCGGGGTGCCGAGTATCTCAACATGGCTGACGATGGGCCGCATTCCCCCGGGCCGACGCCTGCGGCGATCGAGCTGCTGCTTGAGCGTGATATCCGTGGCTTCGGAACCGAGACCGTTGGCACCGATGCGGGGCAGGGCGCACATTATTCGCCGCCCTATCCGGCGCATTATCTGCTGCATGGCGCGGGCAAGTTCGGGCTGCAGTGCCTGAGCAATCTAGACCGTCTACCACCCATCGGCGCGATGCTGATCGCGCCGCCACTGAAGATCAAGGGCGGCACCGGCAGCCCGCTGCGGGTGCTGGCGCTTGTGCCCACCAAAGCCAGCCCGGGAGAGACAGAATGAGCGACTACACGGCCGTCATCACGGGTGCCAGCAAGGGGATCGGCGCGGATCTGGCAGGCAAACTGCTTGAGCGCGGTTACACTGTGATCAACCTGTCGCGCAATGCGCCAGAGTGGAATCATGCACGGCTGGTCAGCATCGAGTGCGATCTGCTCGATGCGGATGCAGTGAAGACTGCGGCTCAAGAGATTGCGGCTGAGCATCAGGTCACCCATTTCGTGCACAATGCCGGATTGATCTGGCCAAACCTGGTGGAAGAGGCCAAGCCAGAGGACATCACCGGGCTGGCGCAGTTGCACCTGGGCTCGGCGCTGACGCTGCTGCAAGGTTTCCTGCCGGCGATGAAGGCCAGGAAGTTCGGCCGGGTGATGTTCAATGGCTCGCGCGCGGCACTCGGCGTGCCGACGCGCACCGCCTATTCCGCGACCAAGGCCGGCATGATCGGAATGGCCCGGACCTGGGCGCTGGAACTCGCACCGCATGGCATCACAGTCAATGTGGTGGCGCCTGGCCCGATCCAGACAGACAATTTCTGGGGGATCATACCCAAGGGTAGCGAGCGCGAGAGCGAACTCGCCAACAAGATCCCGGTCGGGCGTCTCGGCTCGGTGGATGATGTCAGCAATGCATTCCTGTTCTTCTGCGATCCGGCCAGCAGTTTTGTCACCGGGCAGACGCTCTATGTCTGCGGGGGCACGAGCATCGGCATGATCAACCTGTAAGGGGCGATCCTGCCGTTCAGGCCAACCGGCCCCGGCCGATGCGCAGACAAATCCGTAAAACAATAGGGATAGTCGATGTCACTTGATCATCATCAATGGCAGCGGCGTGAACTCATGCGCAGATGAACATCCACAAGTTTGCTGTCTCCTGCTTTGGCGGCGGTTTCAATCCGTTCCCAAGTGCTAGCGGGCTTGTCCATGTGCTCCTGCCTGAGGATCCTGGAACATGAACATCTTCGGCTGGTTGAACGACCAGCTTCTGCGCATGCAATGGCTTTCCGATCTGGTGACTGCCGGTGTGTCGGCCTCCGGTCTTGATCCCGCGTCGCGGCTTGGTGGGTCGGTGCAGTTTTTCGTCTATGATGTGATCAAGATCTTCATCCTGCTCTCGGTGCTGATCTTCGCGATTTCCTATGTTCAGAGCTTTTTTCCGCCCGAACGCACACGACGAATCCTGGGTGGTCGGTCGGGGATATGGGCGAATACGCTCGCGGCAGTTCTCGGCACAATCACACCCTTCTGTTCCTGCTCATCGATCCCGATCTTCATTGGTTTCACAGCAGCCGGATTGCCGCTGGCGATCACCTTTTCGTTCCTGATTTCCTCGCCGCTTGTCGACCTGGCTTCGGTCATCCTCCTTGCGTCGATCTTCAGCTGGCCAATTGCACTGGCCTATGTCGGTGTCGGGCTGGTGGTGGCGATTGCTGGCGGCACGCTGATCGGCCGGGCCGGGATGGAGGATCAGGTGGCGGAATTCGTGCACGCGGTTCCGGTGCTTGACAGCGGTCACACGATGACCCGGAGAGAGCGGCTGAGCTTTGCCCGTGACCAGGTGACCGAGATCGTCCACCGGGTCTGGCCTTACGTCCTGATCGGTGTCGGGATTGGGGCTGCGATCCACAACTGGGTTCCGGCCGAGATCATTACCGCGCTGCTTGGTCAGGACAATTGGTGGTCGGTGCCGGTGGCAACGCTGATCGGCATTCCGATGTATGCCGATATCTTCGGCACCCTTCCCATCGCAGAGGCGCTTGTCTCAAAGGGCGTCGGCCTCGGCACGGTACTGGCCTTCATGATGGCCGTCACTGCGCTGTCACTGCCGTCGATCATCATGCTCAAACGCGTGATCAAGATGCCGCTTCTGGTGCTCTTCCTGACCGTGGTTACGGGCGGAATTCTGGGTATCGGCTTTCTGTTCAATACCGTCTCGGACTGGTTTATTTGAAAGGACCACCCTCATGATCATCAAGATCCTCGGCTCTGGCTGCAAGAAATGTGTGGCGCTGGGTGAAAACGCCATGGCGGCGGCGCAAGCCGCAGGAATTCAGGCGGAGCTCGTCAAAGTGACGGATTTTGCAGAGATTTCCGGCTACGGCGTGATGTCCACGCCGGGTCTCGTCATCGACGAGAAGCTGGTCGCCTACGGCAAGGTTCTGACCACGCAGGACATCGGCAAGTTGCTGTGATTTGCGTCATGGCTTCTGGCAGGCATTCATCCTGCCAGAAGTGTCTGGGCTTGCGCCCTGATCCCGCGTGAGCCTAGATCGCCAGGTAATCGTGGCGCAGCTGCTCGTTGTCGAGCACTTCCTTGGCGGTGCCGTCGAAGACGACTTCACCGGATTCAAGGATGACGGCGCGATCGGCGAGCTTGAGCGCGCGCACGGCGTTCTGCTCGACAAGGATCGTGGTGATGCCCTGCTGCTTGATGATGTTGAGTGTCTTTTCGATCTCGTCAACGATCACCGGTGCCAGCCCCTCATAGGGCTCGTCAAGAAGCAGAACCTTGATGTCGCGGGCAAGGGCCCGGCCGATCGACAGCATCTGCTGCTCGCCGCCTGATAGCGTCACGCCTTCTTGTTTGCGGCGTTCACCCAGTCGAGGGAACAGCTCATAAATCCTCTCGATCGACCAGCCGATGGGCGGGGCGATCTGGGCCAGCTGGATATTTTCCTCAACCGTCAGTCCGGCAATGATGCGGCGGTCTTCAGGCACCAGCGAGAGGCCCGCGCGGGAGGCTTCGTGCGAACTCATCTTGTGCAGCGGCTGGTGGTCAAGCCAGACCTCGCCGCGGGTCATCAATGGCGAGCCGATCTGCGCGATGGCGCGCAGTGTCGAGGTCTTGCCCGCACCATTGCGGCCGAGCAGGGCCAGAATCTCGCCCTCGTGCACATTGAAGCTGACGCCCTGCACGATGTAGCTTTCGCCATAATAGGCGTGCATGTCGTGGACGGACAAAAACGCCGGGGCGGTGGCCGCGTGGTTGGCGTTCTTGGAGAAATCAGGACGGTCGTTAGGCGCTCCGCCCTTGTCGAGATCGAGCTGGCTCATTCTGCGGCCTCTCCCAGATAGGCTTCTTTCACTTTCGGATGTCCCTTGATGTTGTCAGGGGTATCCTCGACAAGCGGCGTGCCCTGAGCCAGCACAGTAATGCGCTTGGCGAGCGAGAAGACGACGTGCATGTCATGCTCGATGATCACCATGGTGATGTCGCGTTTTTCATGGATTTCATTGAGCAGGTCGATGGTGTTGTTGGTGTCGGCGCGCGCCATGCCTGCGGTCGGTTCATCGAGCAGCAGCAGTTTCGGAGCCTGGACAAGGCACATGGCCATCTCGAGGCGTCGTTTGTCTCCGCGCGACAATGAACTTGCGATCATATGTCGTTTGTCGATCATGTTGACCTCCGAAAGCATGTTCTCGGCGGTCGCAATGAGATCCTTTTCAGAGGCGATGGATTCCAGCGCATGCAGGCGGAACGAACCGTCACGCTTTGCAAAGCAGGGGATCAGCATGTTTTCGAAAACGCTGAGATCGCTGAAAATCTCAGGCGTCTGGAAGACCCGCGAAATCCCCATCTGGTTGATCTCGTAGGGCTTGCGTCCAAGCACCGACTTGCCGTCAAACAGGACGGTTCCGGTATCAGGTTCCAACTTGCCGATAAGGCAGTTGAGCAGCGTCGACTTGCCCGCACCATTGGGGCCGATGATCGCATGAACCGTGCCTTCGGCAATACTCAGATTGACATTGCCGAGCGCCTGCAACCCGCCGAACCGCTTGTTCACATTAGAGACTTCAAGAATACCCATATCTGATATCTCCGCTGATCAGTTGACGTTGTTCGACGGTGTCGTGGTGGAGCCTGTGGCTTTGGCCTTCCGGTTCTTGCCCGAGACCGAGTTCCAGATCCGGCTTCCGCCTTCCATCAAACCGCCCGGCAGGAAGATCACCACGATCATGAAGAGCAGCCCCAGGGTAAGGTTCCAGCCCTTGCCGATAAAGGGATGGAGCATGAATACGATTGCATCTTCCAGTCCGTCCGGAAGGGCGGAAAACCAGGTGTGCAGAATGTTGTCGTTGATCTTGGAGAAGATGTTTTCAAAGTACTTGATGAAACCTGCACCCAGTACCGGACCCATCAGTGTTCCCGCGCCGCCCAGGATGGTCATCAGCACCACTTCGCCTGAAGCGGTCCATTGCATGCGCTCGGCGCCGGCGAGCGGGTCCATGGCGGCGAGAAGCCCGCCGGCAAGACCGGCATACATGCCCGAAATCACGAAGGCTGCCAGCGTGTAGGGACGGGGGTTGAGGCCGGTGTAGTTCATGCGTGTCTGGTTGGTCTTGATGGCGCGCAGCATGATGCCGAAAGGCGACCGGAAGATCCTCAGCGACAGATAGAAGACGACGATCGCGATGATCGCACAGAAATAATATCCGTTGGAGAAGGTGAACTGCCATCCGCCCACATCGATCTTTGCGCTCTCGTTCATGACGATGCCGAAGAAGTGCGGAGAGGTCGGCGCTCCTTCGCTCATCAGCACCTGCGGATCGTCGGTGTAGACCTGCAGCCCGGTTTCACCGTTGGTAAGCGGTGTCAGCACGGAATAGGCCAGATTGAACGACATCTGGGCGAATGCCAGTGTCAGGATCGAGAAGTAGATGCCAGAGCGGCGCAGCGAAATATATCCGATCAGGAGCGCAAACAGCGCCGAGGTGATGATCGCGAGGACCAGGCCCGGCAGAACATTGTAGCTCAGGAGCTTGTACATCCAGACGACCGAGTAGGACCCGACACCCAGGAAGGCTGCGTGACCGAACGAGAGGTAACCGGTCAGGCCGAACAGGATGTTGAAGCCAATCGCGAAAATCCCGAAAATCGCAAAGCGCTGCATCAGGTCGGGATAGCCCGCATTGAATTGCGCCAGCGCAGATCCTTCGGGGAAGGGTTGCAGCAAAATTGGTGTCGCCATCGTCAGAAAGATAACGATCAGCAGAAAGGTAGTGTCTTTCTTACTCAGACCCAGCATTGATTATTCCTCCATCACGCCTTTGCGACCCATAAGACCGCGTGGGCGGGTCAAAAGGATGATGATTGCTACGAGATAAATGATGATTTGGTCGATGCCAGGGATCAGCGACTTGACTTCGTTCATCGAGGCGAAGCTCTCGAGAATGCCAAGCAGGAAACCGGCCAGTACGGCGCCGGGCAGGGAGCCCATGCCGCCGACAACAACCACAACGAAGGACAGCACCAGGAAGTCCATGCCCATATGGTAGTTGGGGGAATTGATCGGCGCATACATGACGCCGGCAAGACCAGCCACAGCGGCGGCGATGCCGAACATGATGGTGAAGCGCTTGTCGATGTTGATACCGAGCAGACCGACTGTCTCGCGATCGGCCATACCGGCGCGGACCACCATGCCGAAGGTGGTGAAGCGAAGGAAGGCGAAGACCGCGCTGATGATGACCGCCGAGAACAGGAAGTACACGAGCCGCCAGTACGGATAGATGATCTCGTTCTGGGCGAAGCCGATCATCACGCCGAAATCGACTGATCCGCGGAACATGTCGGGTGCGGGTGTCGGGATCGGATTGGCACCGTAGAAATACTTGACGATTTCCTGAATGACGATGGCGAGGCCGAATGTGACAAGGATTTGGTCGGCATGGGGCCGCTTGTAGAAATGCTTGATCAGGCCGCGTTCCATCGCGTAGCCAACCAGAAGCATTACCGGTATCGCAAAAATAATGGCGAGAGGTACCGACCAATCAAGAATGGCGTTCCCGGTCGCGTCACCAAACCAGCTTACGATATAGGGGGTGTCCACTTTCAGCGGGTTACCCAGAAAATCCTTCTGGGTTGGATCCTCAACTGTGTAGGACAGGGAGAGAATTTTCTGAAGCGTGACGGCACAGAAGGCGCCGAGCATGAACAGGGCGCCATGAGCGAAGTTGACCACGCCCAAGGTGCCGAAAATGAGTGTCAGACCGAGCGCGATCAGGGCGTAGGCGCTGCCCTTGTCGAGACCGTTCAGGACTTGGAGAATGATTGCGTCCATTGTGAAGCCCGCATCAAATAAACCGCAAGCGCAGTTTGCGCGGCGGTTTGAGTCTTCAATTCAATAAGAAAGCCGCGCCGCCGGACCGGCGGCGCGGCAAACTCGTGGAGTGGCTTATGCGCCCGAGTTGCACTTGCCGAGATCGCCACCGGCAAACATCGGGTGATCCGGAGCATACTCGACCTGAGCGCGCGGGGTCACTTCGACGATTTCCAGGGTGTCGTACTCGTTGGTCGGGTTTTCGGTGCCCTTCATGACCAGCACGTCCTTGAAGCACTGATGGTCGTCGGCGCGATAAAGCGTCGGACCATTGCCCATGCCGTCAAATTCGAAGCCTTCGAGGGCTTCGACAACACCGCAAGGATCGAACGTGCCTGCACGCTCAACCGCATCCGCATAGAGCAGGGTCTGGACGTAGCATGTGTGCGCCGAGTTTGAAGGCGGACGGCCATACTTTTCGCCGAAGGATTTGACGAATGCCTTGGAGCCTTCGTCCTGCAGCTGCCAGTTCCAGTTCATCGAGCCATACACGCCACGCACGTTTGCGCCCGCACCAGCTGCCATCAGCTCGGAATAGAGCGGAACGATGATTTCGAACTGCTTGCCGTTGACCATCTTGTCGCGCAGGCCAAACTGAACGGCATTGGTCAGCGAGTTGACCATGTTGCCGCCGTAGTGGTTGAGCACGAGCACATCGGCGCCGGAGTTGAGAACCGGAGCGATGTAGGACGAGAAGTCGGTCGAAGCTAGCGGCGTAAGCACGTTGTTGACGGTTTCCCAGCCCATGGCCTCGGTCGCAGCAGCGATCGATTCCTGCTGTGTCCAGCCCCAGGTATAGTCCGCTGTCAGGTGATAGGCGCGGCGATCGGCACCATAGGCCTTCGACAGCACCGGTGCCAGAGCGGCAGCTGACATGTAGGCGTTGAAGAAGTGACGGAAACCGTTTGCCTTCTTGTCCTTGCCTGTGGTGTCGTTGGAGTGGGTGAGGCCAGCCATGAAGATCACGCCGGCTTCTTGGCAGAGGCCCTGAACAGCAACAGCCACGCCCGAGGACGAACCGCCGTTGATCATGACGGCGCCGTCTTTTTCGATCATCGACTTGGCGGATGCGCGGGCTGCGTCAGACTTGGTCTGGGTGTCGCCCGACACGTACTGGACCTTCTTGCCCAGGATGCCGTTGCCCTTCAACATCTTCGACGAGAAGGTGTTGATCATGCCGCCGTCACCTTCACCGTTGAGGTGTTCGACTGCAAGCTGCTGGGCACGAAGTTCGTCCAAGCCTTCATCTGCATAAGGGCCGGTCTGCGGCACGTTGAAGCCGAGCGTCACGGTGTCGCCCTTCGGCTCGTTCAAATAGGCCCGCGCCGAACTGGTGAAAATCGTTGGCAGCGCAAGACCGGCGCCGATGGCAGCACCCGACTTGATCAGCGAACGACGATTGATCTGAAACTTTGTCATAAAAATCCTCCCTGAAGTGGAACGGGCAAAGCCTCCCAGCCCTGCCTCCATAGCTACGCGAATAGCAGTCTTAAGACAAACATGACCGGCGTCGCGATGCCATTAGACTATTGTATATTCATGCAATATTTTGTCTGTTCTTGCGATTTTACCAACAAAAAGTGCGAGCCGTTTCTTCCCCATCTGACACTTTCAATGGCGTTCCAAATCCTTGCAGGGCAACGCACTGGCAGGAATCGCGCCTGAATGGGGCGTTGCCGAGCGCTTTCACCTGAGGCTTGCCAGATCTTCGATACGATCAATTCTTCAGGGTGTTTTCGCCATTGTTTGCAGGAAATTGAGCGTCAGGTCAGGATGCGTGATCTGCAGATAATCTGTCGCTGATTCTTGAGGCGTTGGCGCTATGGCTCCAGCTTGCTCTCGTATGCGCCGTTCTTCCCTCCTGATCGTGGACGGTATTCTCGTCTCGTCTCGTCTCGTCTCGCTCACGCTCGTTAGCTACGGTCTTATGCGTGGCTGGACTGCATGGCGTGATCTGCGTTGACCCGGAACCAGAGCAAGCAAGTTGATGGGGTGAACGGCCTCCACCACGAACCGGCTCGCGAGTTATCGTATCGCAACGGCGGGACCAGCCCCACACGGGCGGCGGGTGTGAAGGCCAATTATTCCCTAGGCAATGACACTCCACAATGGCCTCGTTGAACGCACTGCGAACACGAGCGAAAGGCAGTGCGATAACCGCGATTAGACCAGATCAGCCCGGCCACGATCCCCGGCAGAGGTCACGTTGGAGCAGCGGCAGCCGCGGCGGCAGCGAAAGTTCACCCTTTTTCGCACGTTGCCCCTTCACCTGCAAAAAACGCTTCGTATTAGACGAATGGTAGCAGTCCGGTAGCTTCGGTGCAGCGTTGAAATGACCCCCGAGGTCGGCGTTGGCCCAGAAGCGACGCCGCGCCTTGTAAAGTCGAATGTCTGCTTCCCCTCAGTTCGTTCCCGCAAGCTGCCTGACAGGTTTCAGCCCCAAACAAACCTGGCTGGAATGCGCTCCTTCGCGGTCGTTCGCTGCTTCAGCCAAGCTTTCTGGGAACGGACACCAACACCTTGGGGTTTTGGGACTGACGTGGGCGACGAGGTTAGCTCAGGCTCGACCGAAACCTCTCGGTGATTACGCTCGAGCCGTTAAGAGCCAAGTTCGCGCTGAACGATATGCAGCCTGGCCCATTGTCACGCTCGCTGTTCGCGACTGTCTATGTGGCCTTCGGCTTTCCGGTCGTACTTCCGGAGCGCCTGGCGGAAGACTTGCAATCAAATAGCCACGCCCACAATCGGCGACCAATCCGCGACCGCCTTACCTTACTGATCTAGGAAGCCTCTTACAGCAGGGGAGTGACTGGTGGCAGGCAGCATCTAAGCCTGCGCCGTGATTTGCATTGCTCCGCCGATACCGGCAAGCTTGTCGGGGGCGGACGAACGAGCTTGAGGGCAACCGGGCGTGAAAAGGAAGCAGATGAGCGAAAGCCAGCAGGCGGTCAGTGGGAAAACGATCCCTCGTCATGCCGCTGGTGCTCTGGACGCAGATGACAAGGCCGTGGTGTGGATCACAGCACCCGCAGGCAGCGGCAAAACCGTCCTCGCCAAGCAGTTGTGCAGGGAGAGCGGAGAAGCATTTGTTTGGCTGCGTGCCGAGCCGCGCATGGCGGACATGGGCGTCTTTTTGACCTCCCTGGAGGCGGCATTCCGGAAATCGTTCCCAAAGTCGGCACTGCCTGCACTCGCATCACAGGATATTGCGCTGCCTGTCGAGTATCTGCGACGGCTGATTTCGCTGGGCTGCAACGGCGCTCGGATAACGCTTGTCCTTGACGATCTCCACGTTTTTCCTGCCGACGCCCCGATGCATCAGGCACTTGCCGATGCAGTTGGCGGCGATGCCGCCGGCATCAAACTGATTCTCGTTTCGCGGGAGGCTCAGCATCCCGCATGGTTGAGGCTGAATGCAATCGGCCTGACGACGGTTATCGATTTCGACATGCTGAAGCTCAACGAAATCGAGGCGAACCAGCTGATCAGGGGCCTCAAAGACGATTGCAACAGCTGGACGGCGGCAGAGCTCCTCAAGGCATCCGGAGGATGGATGCTCGGCGCATGTTTGCTGTTGCAATCACCGAAATTGCTCAAGGCTGAAGGGGCTGCTGATCAACTCTCGCACAACTCCGCGCGCTTGCTCGATCTGATTGCTCATGAGCTTATAGACCCGCTCAGCGAGCCAGACCGCATGATCCTTTGCCGAGCGGCGCGATTACCCAACCTGCCGGTCAAGATTATCGCCCGCGCGCTCGAGATGCCGAATGCTGAAAGGCGATTGGTGGAACTGGCAGACAAGCTGCTGTTCGCCGAGAGAGACGGCCAGTATCGGCTGCAAATCCACGATCTTTTCAAAGCGGCGCTTCTTCATCGCTATCCCGATGCCGTCTCAGACACCGAGGCCTCGAGGCTGAGTTCCCGGGCCGGACAAGAGGTGGTCGAGAACGGAGGCGTGGGCGAAGGGCTATTGCTACTGTCCGCCTCCGGTGCGTGGAGCGCCCTGAGCGATGCGGTGATAATTCACGCGCCAGCCATGAGTGAGAAAGGCGAGCTTGGCGTCGTCTTGACCGCACTTGAGCCGATGCCTGAAGCAGAGCGCGCGAAGAGCCGGGCAGTGCTTTACTGGTATGGGGAGTCGCTGCTCAGTGTTAACCCGCCAAAGGCCCGCGAGGTTCTTTCAGCTGCGCTCGAAGCGGTTCAGCAGACCGGTCCGCAGGATTTGCTGATCCCGACATGGACGGCGCTGATCGATGCCATCTGGTTCAAATGGACGGATTTCGACCTGCTTGATCCGCTGATCGCCATGCTACCCGAGCTCAGCAAGCTGGCCAGTAGCCTTGGCCCGCATTATGAATCCACATTGTCGCGTGGGGCGTTTGTGGCAATGTTGATCCGCTGTCCCGATCACCGCGACTTTCCATATTGGGAGCAGCGAAATCTTGACTTCTATTCTCAGCCGATGCCGCGCCATGAAACCATAAGGCGTGGCATACAGCTGCTGTTTCGCTATTGCTATGGCCAGGGACATCGCTGGAAGGCAAGCCAGGTTCGAACGCGATTGAATCAGGTGTTTGAAGAGGAAACGGCACCGGTTGCGGATATCTGCAACCGTTACTTTGTGACTGCGGAGTTCCTGTCGATCTTTGATGCAACGGGCGATGAGACGTTTCGTGCCGTAGAGCAGGGGCTTGAGGCCAATGCGCGGTTTCAGCAGAAATTTCTGGATGGTGCGCTTATCAATGCGGCTCTGTACAAGGCGCTGACACTTGAGGATCGCGTTCGTGCCCGGCGCTATCTGACACTGTTTTCCGCCTCATTGGGGCCAACTGCACACCCGCATTATGTTGCCTTTCATCAACATTTTTCCGCCTGGGATCACTGGCTTGGCGGAGAGCACGATGCCGCACTTGCCCTGATCCTGCTTGCCTACAGGGCAAGCGAGGGCAGCGGCATGGCCATGTTTCCGGTTCATTACGGCAACGCGGTTGCGGCTGTGCTGCAAAGCCTGGGACGTCGGCGTGAGGCACTTGCATGGGCGCGCCGATCTCGGCGGGCGGCCTTCCGGCAAAACAGTTCGCTACTGGTTTTCCTAAGTGGCCTGCGTTGCGCCTCGCTGGCAATTGCAAGCTCCCGCCCGGAACGGGCAGAGCCTTATTTGCGCGCAGCGCTTGCTGCGGGATCAACCATGCGGTTTTACCTGCACGCTTGGATAAGCCGGTCGGAAATGGCGTTGCTGATGCGCTTTGCCGTTGAGCACTCCATCGAGACCGATTACGCCAACGAACTGATCCGGGTCCTTGGCCTTGCCGGCGAGATAGGCTCGGAGACAGGCACCGCCAGCGTTCACATCGTCTCGCTGGAACGTTTTGATGTATTGGAAGGTGCTGCGTCCCGGCTGACATCGGGCAAGTTGGCACGCAGCCCCATCGCGCTTGCCGTGCATTTGATCGCGGCCGGTCCAGCGGGCGAGTCAAGCGAAATCCTGGCAGACCGGCTCTGGCCGGAAATTGGCGAGAGCGATGCCCGCAAGCGCATGAAATCGACCGTTTATCGCCTGCGGCAATTGATCGGTTTGCCTGAAGCGGTGGTTACACAGGGCGGCCGCATTGCGCTTGACCCCGAACACGTTTCCATTGACGCATGGGAGTTGATGGCCCTGGCCACCGCACCCGGCTGGACAGCACAGGCGCGCTATGCCGAGGCGGCGCGGATCTATCGGGGCCCGTTTGTCTATCACTATGCTGATGACATCGGCCTTGTCGCCTATCAGCAAAAGCTCGAGGCGGCCGCGCTCGATACATGCGTCGCCTTTGCGCGGTCGCTGAGCCTGGCCGCGGATTGGCCGCGCGTGTCTCGCGTGGCGCGCGAAGGGCTGGATCGCATAGGCTTTAGCGAAGCCCTGCATGAGTTGGCTGCCGAGGCCGCCGGACATCTCGGGATAGAGTTCGATTCTGAGGCATTGTAGGCAGCAACGATTGCCGGTGGCGGAATATCCGCCGCCATAGCTCTGGGTCCATTGCTGTTCGTCAATTGTTACCCAGGCTTGTAAAGCAGTCCCGCCCTTCGCAGACTACGCCCAATCCGCGACCAATCCGCGACCCCATCCCCTTATACGCACCTAGGCTCGCGGCACACCGCCGCGAGGGCATCTCGCCAGAGAGCCGCATATAGCGGCATTCAGAGAGACAGGGATTGAGGGACGATTGGTATGATCAAGAAGATATTTTTCGGGATTGGCTTGGCCGTCGTCCTGGGCATTGTGGGCCTTGTGAACTTCGCGGGCGGCAAAAGCTACAACACCGACTTCGTCCCACCATCGGGACTCAACGAGCAGACATGGCCGGAGTTGATTGGCGGCATGCCCCGGCAATTGCAAAAGCTCGATTTCGCCAACGGGTCCGTGAAGGGTGGAGTTGCCCGCTATGGACAGGGCGCTGCAATCGTTATTGTCAGCGCTGCCGATCAAGCGGCGCTGGATGCTTTTGTCGAGACGTCCGTCAGGCCGGACCTCGAGATTTACGGCTCCAAATCCAGCGGAAAGCTCAACGGCGCCTGGTGGGTGAAAGCTACCGGCAATCCAGGTCGCCTCTATGCCTGGCAAAAGCAGAACTGGTTTTATTCAGTCCAGACCGCCAACGACGACCTTTTCGATGAGGCTGTCAAAAAGTTTGCATTCATCGCGAGCGAATAAGGGGGTGGGGACAAAGCGGCTCGTCAGGGGCGGTGGACGGTCGCTGTCGTTTTCTGGCAACGGTTGTCCAGGGACTTGAAAGATTTTGTTTCCTCGAAGAAATTCACCCCATCCGCGACCGATCCGCGACCCTGTCCCCTTATCCGTCAAATTCAAAGATTCGCAGTGTGCCTGTTGAACAAGGTTGCAGCGAACCGGGTTGATACGATCAGGGGAAGCACATGACATCGAGAGCAGACCAGAAAACCGGCCCCAAGAGTTTTTGGGCGCTGGCGGTTCATAAAGCGCTGCTGGCGGGAACAGCCCTGACCGGTATTCTGTGTGTGATGACTGACCCTGTTTTCGGGCAGGAAGTTATTGACGGCACCTCAGAGACGGTGATTGGCGGTGGCGGCGGCACCAAGCCGGACCCTTGGGCAATTGGCAACACCCTTTCTGTCGGCGATGCGGGCACTGGCAGCCTTGCCATTTCCGCTGGCGGCGAGGTCTCCAACACGATCGGCTATATCGGAGATGATGTTACCGGAAATGGTACGGTAACGGTAAGCGGAACGGGCTCGACCTGGACCAATTCAAACGCTCTTTCTATCGGCGATAACGGAACCGGCAAGCTTTCTATCTCCAATGCCGGCGCGGTCAGCAACACAACCGGCCTTATCGGAAATGCTTCCAGCTCCATCGGGACTGTGGCGGTGAGTGGTGCGGGTTCCACTTGGACCAATTCTGACCAACTGTATGTCGGTAATGCCGGAACGGGCACGCTAGAGGTCTCGGACGGCGGCGATGTCACAAATTTTATTACCTATGTCGCAAATTCTGCTGCGGCGAAGGGAACGGTGATGGTCAGCGGCGCTGGCTCGGTCTGGACGAGTTCGGACAATCTTCATCTCGGCTATATCGGCACTGGCAAGCTTGAGATATCCGCTGGCGGCGAGGTCAACAACGCAGTTGGCTATATCGGCACTGTTGCCGGCTCGACCGGCAAGGTCAAGGTAGATGGCGCTGGCTCTACCTGGACAAATATGACCGATCTTAATGTCGGCGACAACGGAACCGGCAGGCTGGATATTACCAGGGGCGGCGAGGTCAGCAATAGGATTGCCAAAATTGCAAGTCAAGTTGGCTCAAAGGGAACTGTGACGGTGAGCGGGGCGGGCTCGACCTGGGACAATTCTTCCGCTCTGACCATTGGATATTCAAGCGATGGCACGCTTGAAATATCCGATGGTGGCACCGTCAACAACGGATTAGGCTACATTGCCGGACTTGTCGGCTCAACCGGCGCGGTCACCGTAGATGGGGCGGGATCGACATGGGTAAATTCCGACCAACTCGTTGTAGCCAATTCCGGAACCGGCACTCTGGAAATCGCCAATGGCGGCTCAGTCAGCAACACCGTTGGTAATATCGGAAACAATTCGGGCTCAATCGGGACCGTCAGGGTGATCGGTGCAGGCTCGAACTGGACTAATGCGAACAGTGTTCAAGTCGGCCTCGCAGGCGCGGGCACGCTGGAAATAGCCGCTGGCGGTACTGTTGCTGCTTCCACAGTGACGATTGCCAATATTGCCGGTTCTACAGGCACACTCAATATCGGCGCGGCGCCGGGGAGTCCTGCGGCTGCGGCTGGCACCTTATCAACCCCGACAGTGAATTTTGGCGCCGGCAGCGGCACGCTCAACTTCAACCATGCTAACAGCGGCTATGTCTTTTCAGCCAATATCTCCGGCTCCGGCTCCGGCACAATCAACCATCTCGCCGGGGAGACATTCCTCAACGGAGATTCCTCAGCTTTTAGCGGCACGATAACGGTTTCTGGCGGTAAGCTGGGCGGTACCGGCAAATTGGGTGGTGTACTGAACATCGTCTCCGGCGGCTCGTTGGCGCCGGGCAATTCCATCGGAACTCTCAATGCCGCAAGTGTCACCTTGAGTGCCGGATCGGTCTACGAGGTGGAATTGAGCGCCGGCGGATTTACAGCCGGGACAAATAACGACCTGCTCAATGCCACCGGCACAGTCACGATCAACAGCGGCAGTTCCATAAATTTGTCATCTGAGAACGGAGCCGGTAACTTCACAGCCGGAACCTACACCATTATCACGGCTGGAAGCGTGATCGGAAGGTTCAGCAGCGTCAAGGACGACTATGCTTTCATCGACTTTGCCGACAGCTACGATGCAACAAACGCCTATCTGACGTCTTCTATCTCAGCCACCGGCTTCTGCCGTTCCGGTGTGAGCGCCAACCAGTGCGCAACGGCGGGTGGTGCTTTGTCGCTCAGCTCTGGCGGCCTGTTCAACGCTGTGCTGAACCTTTCAAGTACTCAGGCACCGATTGCGGTTGACCAGCTTTCAGGCGAGATCCACGCCTCGGTCCAGACAGCGCTGATCGAAGACAGCCGCTTTCCGCGCGAGGCGGCCATGGAACGGGTGCGCACCGCGCTCGATGGTCTTGCAACTGCCCGCGAGGCGCAGGCCGAGAGACGCATCAACGAGGCTTTCGCTTTCTGGGGCCAGGCCTTCGGCTCCCGGGGCAGCTGGAACGGCGATGGCAACGCTGCAGACCTAGACCGCTCCATCGGCGGTCTGCTTCTCGGCGGCGATGGCCTGGTAACGGACAAGGTGCGCCTCGGCCTGTTCGGGAG
>NZ_JBBMQP010000005.1:0-141583 GCF_038900115.1 Hoeflea sp. AS60
TGCAGAAAATCAAGTTCGCCGTCCCGGTTTACGAACTCCAACCCGTCTATTGTATCCATAATTCCAAGTTATGTGAACTTGGATAGCAATTTTCCGAGGGGATCAGAGGTATTGATTGCTTGCATGAGGGCGTTATCAGACACACGGGTATATATCTCAGTCGTCGCAATGCTGCTGTGGCCGAGAAGACGTTGAACGAAACGAATGTCGACCCCCTCTTCAATCAGAAAAGTTGCAGCTGAATGCCGGAACCGGTGAGGGGTTATCCGCGTGTCGAGTTTGCATTCCCCCGACAGGATTCTCAGTCTTCGTCTCAGAGCCTGCTCGCTGAGGCGCCGGAGATGTTGATTTAGCAGTAGGTAGTCACCGTCATGAGGGTTTTGGGACGCTTCCAATTTTATCCATTGTAACTCGGCGCGCAGATCGGGATTGCCGACATAAACATTGCGCTCCCGGTTACCCTTGCCCTGGATTCGAATGCGGCATCCGTCGTTAGAGATGCTGGGAAGCTTGATGCGAGTTAGCTCGCCAACCCGAACTCCTGTCGAAACCATGAGTTTGATGGCAAGAACGGTGGTACGTGCTTCAGCACGAAGGCGCTCGGTTCCCATTGCGGCTCGGGCACCATCGAACCTATCCATATCCCTTCGATACGCGAGCAAGGTGCGAACATCGACCCGATCCACAGGCCTCGGGAGGCGCTTGGGCGGCCTTAGATCCAGCTCCAGACCCACGAACGGATCGTCATTGGTTTTTTGCTGCTTCTGAAGCCATTTGCAATAAGCTCGTAGCGTCACCATCCGCCGCCGGATTGTCGATTGCTGGTGACGGCGGGTCTCGCGCAAATAGTTGAGATAGGCGACAACAAGAAGGTCGTTTAATTTCGTATCCCTCTGATACTCATGTCGGAAGCGAATGAAACAATCGATATCCTGCTCGTAGGCGGCAAGCGAGTTGGGGCTTAGGTTCCTAATGCCTCTGCAATGCTGCAGGTAGTTGTTCTTTTCGAAATCTAGAATTTCCGCGGTCATGCTGCTTCCCCCTAATGAATGGGGCATTGCTATATGCTTGTTATTAATGGTTTATGGCGAAGATCGGGTAGAGGTGCTTCGGAAAATATGACAGCAAGCATACGTGAAAAGTCATACGCCCACCTGTCCATCTGATTGCGCTAGCTCAAGAAAGAAAAGCGTACTTCATAGCTCGAACTGTCCGGATCTGGCCTGGTTCACAATCTGCTATCTCCAATTTGTATTTCGCTAGACGGTCGGCAACTGCGGCAATTGCCACGCCTGCATCCGGATCATTCATTCTCAAACCATATGCGGTCACGATTTCCTGCGCACGATCAAGGCCGGTTCGGTAGCCGTGGTCAAATAGGACACGATGTGAGAGCACGGTCGTTCCACAATGAGTCCGCATATCCAGGCTGAGCTGATCTTCTTTTGCACTGGCTTGCCTGCGTTTCGCAGAGTGCTCCGCCCTAAGGTGCCATAGTTCAGCGGCGATTTGATCCGCCGTCATGAGTACCGCTGAAATGGCTGAGTTTCTTTCCGGCCTTGCGATAGCATAGACCTCTATCGTGTGCTGGACATCGCGAAGTGCAAGGCGGTAACCGCGAAGGGTGACATAAACGACATCTTGTACCTGTCTATTTGGCTTTGAGCATTTTCTATTCCGGTAATCCTGCACCTGATCGCGAGCCGATTTTTGCGTGCAATTGCGTCGTCTTTGCGTCTCCTACAAGTGTTTCGCCGTCGAGCTTCATCGTCGCTCGCAGGCTGCAAAGGTCTGTAGGATGGACGTGCAACTAAACGGTGATACAGGCCCGCAGCACTCAAGGTTCCTCTCACGCGGCCGGTTCGCGAATTCTGGCCGCAATAGCTTGTGCTGTGACGAGCGTACCAGTTGTGATCTCATGGAAAAGGTCAGTGCATTGAGCGCTCAGACGCTCAATAGTGTCTGGGTTCTGCGATTGGGGGCCATCCAGCCACGCGTCTTCTGGTGGCCCTTTGCCGGTTTACCGCGATCGAGGTTAGGCTAATCCCACTATGCTTCAAAGCCAATAGGGCTGAGATAGCCTAGGTCGAGTGGCGGCGCTTCCGGTTATAGTAGCGTTCGATGTAATCGAACACATCCGCTCTGGCGTCATTGCTATCATTCCTCGTGCGATAAACCGGCAGCCGGCCGGTCTTACCGCCGCAGCATCTCGCTCAACCTCTCCGCGATGTCTCGTTCGCTGCTGAGCGTGCCCGCCTTCATCTGGTCAAGCACATCGTTGATGACACGCATTGTGCGCTCAATCCGAGGACCGGCTTTGCACCAGGGCGGCAGGGTTGCGCCTCGGGGCTTTGGCTGGCCAATAGCTGCCCAGGCGAGCCTTGTTGTCTTGAGCAGTTGGCGCTTGTTCAGGCGCTGGTAACGCATGATCTCCAGCACCATTCCCGTGGCTGACAGCTGAAAGCGCTCCGGCAGGTTGTTGTTGAGCAAGTTCGCGAAGACCTGTGAGGTGCTGCCCGCTGTTTCCTCGGCTGGCGCGTCTGCATCTTCCAGCAGCGGAGCTTCAGACAGTCGCTCGTCGAGCACTGACTGCATCAGTAATATGTCTCGCATCGTGACCCGGCGCCGAATGGATTTCAACTCATCCACGTCGACCGGACCCTTCAAGGACCAGCCTTTGTCTTCATCAATGACAATGTCGTCCGGGTGAGGGACAACCCATATCGGGTGAGCTCCTTTGTGAACCGCCTGCTCGAGGCGTTGTTGCAGCTGCTGCTTGATCCGTTTGCCCTCTGCCACTTCGTCCCGGATCAGCGCCTGATTAAGCGCCTGAGCGTCATTGATGTTGCGCAGCACGTGGCCCAGCGCATGCGGCGAGCCATTGGTTGCGACCTGGAACAGCTTACGAATGACGGCTTCTTCAAGTGTTGCTTCCTGGGCGTGGCCGTCGCTGCGAAGTGTGATCGTCCGGTTGGCCTCCTTGAGCAGGGATTTCTGGAACCGCGTCAGTTCCCGGTTCTCGCTCTTGTTCGGGCCGCCGGGGCGGTCTCCATTTTTTCGTGCCATCACCGACCTCCTTCTGTCGCCGCAACCATGGCGTTGTGGGAGACCGCCCCCCCAGGGGCACAGGTCGCCGTGGAGCCGTGACCAGAAATCGGGGCAGAGCCATTATCACTGCCGTGCGCGTCCTTCCGTTCGATGGCCACTTGCCCAAACGATGTTCCGCTCCCTGCCAGCCGCGCCGGTTCTCCGGTGACTCGCTCGAACCGTCGAATAATGGTGTCGCAATAGAGCGGATCAATCTCGATCAGACGGGCCACTCGACCGCACTGATCGGCGGCGATCAGTGTTGAGCCTGATCCGCCGAACACGTCGAGCACGACATCGCCGCGCTTCGAGCAATCGCGTATTGCATCCGCAATCAGGGCCACCGGTTTGACGGTCGGATGCATCGCCAGTTCTTCATCCCGATTGGCTCCGAGAGAACTGATGCCCGGATAGTCCCAGACATTTGTGCGGTAGCGACCCGTATCCCCCAGACCAAAATTGTTGATGTGGGGCGCATCTCCCTTCTTGAACACAAACACCAGTTCGTGCTTGGACCGATAGAACGATCCCATGCCGCCATTGGTCTTGTTCCAGACGCAGAGGTTCTTCAATTCATCAAAAACCGCATAGCCGGCATCCAGCACCTCGCGCATGTGGCGCCAGTCCATGCATACATAGGCAATGGCGCCATCCTTGAGCTGAGAAGATGCGGCTCCCAGGGACTCCTTGAGAAAAGCCGTAAACGAACTTTCGTCCATCTCGCCTGAGGCCAGGGCAAACTCGCGGTGCTTGATCCGGCCCAATCCGCTGACATGACCATCTATCGGCACATTGTAAGGCGGGTCGGTGAACAGCAGTGTGGCCGGCTTTCCATCACACAGGCGCGCGACATCCTCAGTTGATCGGGCATCTCCGCACAGAAGGCGATGCGGCCCGAGGTGCCAGAGGTCTCCTGCTCGCGTCACGCCAGGTCCTGATCCCCCTGGTTCAATCTGATCCAGGACATTGTCCGGTTTCGAAGAAGCTGTTTGCTCGCCGCCAATGGTCAGATCAATTTCGATTGTGGAAAAGCCCAAACCCTCGATATCGAACTCCAGTTCCATAAGGCCCTGCATTTCGATCGCCAGCAGATCGCGGTCCCAACCGGCATTCTCCGCTAGCTTGTTGTCGGCCAGGATGTAGGCGCGGACTTCATCCCGCGACAAATGTGAGAGCTTGCGAACCGGAACTTCCATCATTCCGATTAGCTTTGCCGCCTCGACGCGGCCGTGACCGGCAATGATCGTATTGTCATCTGCAATCAGAACCGGATTGCAAAACCCGAAGCGCCTTATGCTTTCGGCAATCTGCCGGACCTGCTTCTTCGAGTGCGTTCGGGCATTGTTGGCATAGGGCACGAGGCTGTCGATCGCGCGGGTTTGTTCAAGGCATGCGTCATCGCTTGGCGGATGCATCTGCATTCTCCATTTTCTCCGCCACACGGCGGATGAGGTGTTCGGGATTCTGGCTACGCTGGAACTGGGTGAACAATACCGGAACGTGACCTGACGCTGCAACGGGGTGTTATGCAGAAAGCAAAACTGTTTTCCCCACGCCCAGCTCCCCAATGGCGCTTGAAACAAACGGCCGCCCACGGGCTTTGAAGCCGGTTCGAAAACGATTTATTTTGCGGTGAAGAGTTTTGGACTGAATTGCGCCTAATCGAAATAGAATATTTTTCCAATTCTGCGTCTCTATCTCACAATTATTAGAACGCGGGATGCCGCATCGGGTTCGAGTTCGGGACCGAGACCTGCAGATCAACCATTGTTCCAGATAAGAAGCCGCGTTTTCAAAACGGGGATTCGCGGAGCAGCAAAGCTGCTCCATTCAACTGCAATAACGCGGGAAATCCGGGCTCCCATTGCGATTGCGATCCCGGGAAGTGCCAGACTAATCCCGCCAGCCACGATGCGATCCCACATAACAGCAATCGGATCCCACGTAGCGACAATCCGATCCCACACAACGGCAATTTCATCCCGCGTAGCTGCAAAGATGTCGCCGTGAATTCCCGCTCTACAGTACACAAACGCCGGTTTCCGACTCCAAAAGTTCACACCACATACCCAGGCCGCTCATGGGCATGACTTAGCAAGTCATTGAATTATAGCTTGTTTCGAGGCCTTCTCAACCTCGCGACGTCACGGATATTCTCCATTTCCGCCGTATGCCATCAGAGACCGGTTCGCCGAATAAAAAATGCACCACCAAATTTTTCCATCGTCACAACAGGCCGGATTCAACCACCACAAGTCTGGACTTGTCGCCACATAAGTGCGGATTCTATTGGAGACTACGGCTTTATGTTGAATTACCGCAGTCTGGAGATGAATAGCTGGATGCTTGCAGTGACTGCTTCTTGGCTCCGTTGAGCCTTTCTCTCGATAGTGTGTGGACTAAAAGGGCTGTGAGTGCCTGTGCGAGAGAAGTGAATAAAGGTATCAAGCGGGCGGGAAGCGGACTTGCGGTAGCTTACGCAAACTCATTGAAGTAATGGTGTGGAAGATTAAATTTGTCGACGCCACCAAACTCGACCCAACGCGACATGATTAATATGTTC
Organism: Hoeflea sp. AS60; assembly: GCF_038900115.1. Taxonomy (NCBI): domain Bacteria; kingdom Pseudomonadati; phylum Pseudomonadota; class Alphaproteobacteria; order Hyphomicrobiales; family Rhizobiaceae; genus Hoeflea; species Hoeflea sp. AS60. The sequence goes on from NZ_JBBMQP010000005.1 coordinate 5,651, forward strand.
GGGGCCACGTAAAATCCCAGATGATTGCCTTTTCAGGAAATGCTGCCTTATTGGAGAATGAATAGAATGGGGAAGTATTATTCAGAGGAAGACATCGAGCTTTTTATAGGGGAATGGCGCAAGCAGTTTCCGGAGGGGTTTGAAGAAGCGCTCTCAATCTTGCGCGAGGGTCACGGATTTAGCGACGATGAATTCGAACCAATCCAGAACAAGGCGTTCCGGGAAATACACCAGGTGGCGAAAGTGTTGCCGTTCTTCGCGACTTACAGAGAGAAAAATGGCGGGGGTGCCCAAAGCGATTTAATTTGGGACGTATATCAGCGCTTATTTAAGCTTGTTTCCCTAAAGCGAATATCTGGTGAATCCAAATAGTAGCGGGCCTGTTCATGAGCTGACGGTGTTGTCGACACCGGACTCATGTGGCGACCTGACTTCTGAATCCGCATTTATGTAGCGAGGAGTCCGAGAACCAAATAAGGCAAGCACCCAACTAGCCAATAAAATCAACGAATCAGAATCCGCCCTGATGCGGCGACGAACAAAATTTTTCCATCGCCGTATCAGTCCGATACGGTCTGGAGCCTGCCACGCGCGCTCCTTGTAGTGCCATGCCTGATGATGGCACGGGTCATGGCAACGACCAAGTGCGAACGGCGGGCTACTTGAACAGACCCGCGATTTCGAGCGCTGCGGCGCGACCAATCTTGGTGGGCAGGATCGGGTAGACGTGGATTGCACCCGGCTGCTCCACATATGTCACATCCACCCCTGCAGCTCTTGCCTTCTCGGCAAAGAGGCGGGTGTCGGGGGAGGTGATGTCGCGGGTGCCGGTATAGATCGACAGCGGTCCGAGTTGTCCGAGATCAGACAGGAGCGGGCTGACCAGCGGGTCGGTTGCCGGGAGATCCTTGCGCCAAATCTCGGCCGCACGCTTTGAGCCAGGCTGGGCCAGCCAGGGGTCGGTGGCCTCGACCTTGGCGATGTCAGGATTGGAAAATGTCAGATCCAGTGCCGGGGAAATCAGCACCGTTCGGGCCAATGGCGCAACGCCGCGGTCGCGCAACAGCAAAGCCGCCGAAGCAACGATTTGTCCGCCAGCGGAATCGCCCATGGCCGAGACATTGTCAGCCCCGTGGGTACTGATCAGATCTTCCAGCATTTCGGCAAACCGGGGTACGACGATATCGGCAGTGCCGATTGGCGCCAGCGGATAGATCGGCACAATCACCGTCGCGCCGCCCTGTTCCGCAACGGTCGCGCACAGGCCCCATTGCAACGGGTGAATCTCGTTGATCCAGGCGCCGCCATGGGCATAGACCACGTGATGTCCCGAGGCCCGTCCACGTGGCGTGATCTGGTACACCGGCCAGCCGCTGTCATAGGACACGGAAATGGTCACGCGGCGCTCAAGCTTCTTTGACGGGCCGAACGCGGGCGGGCGGATCATGCGATTTGCGACCAGCTTGTCGACTTCACCCGCATCTGAAAAGAGACGTTTTGATCCTCGTGCTGCCAGCAGTACTCTTACAAGCAGGTTTCCAATGTCGGGCATCGTCGTGTCCTTGTCCAAGATTTCCCGAATCAGCCGGGAGTTGGCTGGAGTGTGCTCATTCTGCCATGCTGAACAAGGGCACCAGCAACAAGAGCAGGACGCCGAGACAGGTTGGGCGCATTGGCGATGCTCGCCGTCCAGAGACATAAGTTGGTGGTTTACGAGGGGCGCGGCCGGATCCTGGATAGGGCGAGGCAGGGCGTTTTTCCGCTACCTTCTGCGCCATTCCCCCGGTGTCATGCCGTAGCGGTTGCGGAAGGCGCGGTGGAAATGGGAGGGGTCGGAGAATCCTGTCTGGGCGGCAATTGTTGCTGTCGGCAGGTGGGCGGAGCCGGAATGGCGCAGCATTCGCGTCGCGGTGGTGAGCCGTTCATGGATGAGGAATGTGCCGAAACTGTCTTCATCGGTTTGAAACAGGCGGTGGATGTAGCGTTCGGAGAGACCGGTCTCGCGGGCGCAGGCGGCGACCGAATAGCCCGGCGTGGTGCAGCGGGCGCGGATGATGCGTTTGACCCTGAGCAATTGGGCCGTGCAGCGAACGCTGTCTCTTTCGTTGGCAAGGGCATTGGCGCCAGCATCGTTTTGCGCGCTGGACTGCCCGCCCGTCAGGTTCAGCAGGGAAACGATCAGGGATTGAAGGGCCACCACATCGGCGTGGTTTCCGGCGGCGGTGGTGTCGACCAGCGTCTGCATGGCTTCCGTGATCAGCCGTCCATAGACCGGGTGGCGGGACAAAAGCTGCGGCGTCTTCCCTGGTTGATCCCCACCGGTCGTGCCGATGCTATCCTTGGGCAGCATCAGAGAGGCAACCTGCAATCGCGGGAAATTATCATGGTGCAGGTTGAAGTTCCGGGAGCTGTCGAACAGGCCAACCTCACCGGGCAGGAGCATGATGTCGGTGCCGTTCTGGGTGATCCGGCAATCGCCCGCGAGCTGGATATTGAGGTAGTAGCAATCCTCGGTGGAGGCGGCGATCTCGGCCCGTCCCCGTTGCACATGATGGGATTGGGCGGAGACCAGGTTCAGCGTGCTGGCGCCGATGCCGTAAGCGTAGTGCGTCGCCTGAAAGCCGTGTCTGAGCGAGCGATCAAGTTCTGGCCGAAGCGGCATGAAAGCAGAGCAGATGCCTTCGTGATAATAGTCGAAGGCCTCGCCCGGATCGACTTCCGTGGTGCGCCAGATACGCGGTCCGGTCACCTGTGCAGCTTCAGACAACGTCTGTTCACCCTGATCCATTGTTCAGAATTTCCCGCCTCGGTAGCGTTTTGATCTTAACGTCAACAGGAGGATTTGAAAATGGCGACCTATGTACTTGTTCATGGTGCGTGGCACACCGGAGAGCTGTTTGAGGATGTGGCCGCACCGATACGGGCCGAGGGCCACACGGTGCATTGCCCGACGCTTGCGGGCAATGGCCCGGGAGATCCGCGCACGATCGGGCTTGATGCGGCAATTGCTTCGCTTGCGGGCTATCTTGAGGACAATGATCTTTCGGAGGTTGTCCTGCTCGGCCATTCCTATGGCGGCATGGTGATTACCGGCACTGCCGACCGGGTGCCCGCGCGCATTCGCCGGCTTGTCTACTGGAACGCCTTCGTGCCCAACAATGGCGAATGCCTCAACGACATGGTGCCGCCGCATTATGTCGCTCTGTTCGACGCGGTCAGTTCGGGCACTACTGACAACAGTGTGATGCTGCCATTCCCGATCTGGCGTGAGGCGTTCATGAATGACGCCAGCCTTGAGCAAGCCGAGGTGGCGTTCAACAAACTCAATGCGCACCCCTACGCGACATTTACCGATGCGATCTCGCTGTCGAAAAACCCGGCCGAGATGGAAATTGCCAAATCCTACATCAACTGCACCGAAGACACGGCGTTGCCGCAAAGCCTCGGCTGGCATCCGCGCCTGTCGGAAAAGCTCGGCCTGTTCAGACTGGTGCAGTTGCCCGGCAGCCATGAACTCTGCTTCACAGATCCTGCGGCGCTGGCTGCGGCGATCATGAAAGCTGGCCGCGACTGAGGGATTCGGGCTCTTGCACGACGGTGTTGAGCGGGGGGAGTCGCGCTACACAGCCATAGGTGCTCGCTCTGTCGGGCGTCAACGAAGCCCGGCGTTGAAACTGACCGCGTGCGTGCAAAAGCACGCGGTCAAACTCCGTTCAGGCCTCTGGGCAGGGCACTTGCGTGGACCGTTTACGTGGACCACTTACTCAGGCGAACGGTTGAGAACGGAAACCGGGGCGACAAGGGTCCAGACCAGTCCTTCCGGGTGGTAATCGATCTCGGTCTTGCCGTTTGTTGATGCACTGAGGTGGCGATCGAGAATCTCTGTGCCAAAACTGCTCTTTTTGGGCGGGACAACCTGAGGTCCACCGGTTTCACGCCAGATGATCCGCAGCTGGTCCCCGGTTTCGCTCGGCAGAATGTCCCATTTCACCTCAACGATGCCGGTTTCCACGCCGAGCGCACCATATTTCGAGGCGTTGGTCGCCAGTTCATGGAAGGCCATGCCGAGGTTCTGAACCGCGTCGGAGCCGAGATGAAATTCGATGCCACTCATCCTGATATTGCTGCCGATGGTTCCAAATTTCTCAAGCTGGCTTCTGACGAGACTGTCCAATGTCACGGTCTTCCAGTTGCCGCTTGTCAGCAGGTCGATCGACTGTCCCAGCCCCGCGATCCGATTGCCGGTCACGGCCACAAGTTCCTTGGGTGACTGGACGTGTTTGGCGCTCTGCCGAACTATCGCCAGCACGATGGAGATCAGGTTCTTGGTCCTGTGGGCAAGCTCGCGCATGACGATGGTCAGCTGCTCTTCCTTGAGGCTGCGATCATAGGACGCGTTGGACAGTGCCCTGGCGATGACATCGAGTTCCCGAATGCGGGTTGTGGTTGGCGACACAATGCGGCCGGCGCCAAGTTCCTTGGCCATGCGAGAGATGTTCCTGACATCGCGTTGCAGTAGCCTTGACGCGACCATCACCACGAGGATGCAGACGCTGAGCAGCACCATTGTTCCGAATATCAGGAACTGCCATGTCTTCAGGATTGAAGCCTGCGCCGAGGCGAGGGGGCCCCATACAACGACCTTCCAGCTGGTGCCGTTGATGGGCGAGTAAGCCAGCACTTCCTCCTCGGGAGACTGAAAGTGCTTTATCTGCGACACTCCCCAAAACTCCGACGAGTCCACGCCCTCGGGCAGTACGTCCCCGCTGTTGCTGATGACCGACGTGTTTCCCTTGGCATCAAGCGCATTTTTCTTGCTGTCGACTATGATGGCCATCCAGCCATCGGATAGCTGCATTTCCGAAATGGCGGCGGCCACTTTTTCGACGTTCATGGTGATGAGCAGAACACGGGCCTTGGGCGACGCGGAGACATCCAGCGGCTTGATGACATTGAAAACCCACTTGCCGCTGGTCTTGCCCACGAAGAACTCGGATACCACAGGCAGACCGGTTTTCAGGGCCTTTTCAAAGCCATCGCGGTCGGAGATCGCTCCAAGGTCGGTGCCGTAATCGACACGCGTATTGAGCAACTGCTTTGCATTGTCATCGACGAGGATGACAAACTGGCCGGAATTGCGGAGCGCAAATTCGCTGCGGCGATGAAATGTCTCGAGATCGCCATTTGCCAGTTCCTCGGTAGAAGACAGCAGATTGACCGTGGTGATCATGCTTTGGATCACCGGTTCGATGGCGCGGGAAATGCTTTGTGCGGAACGCAGGGTTCGACGGTCCACCGCCTCCGCCTCGCTTGTCTGCAATTGCAGAGCGAGAAACCAGAGAAACACGCAGAAAGGCACGATGATGGCGAGCATCGCGGCAACGAGATATGTTGAAATGGAGTAGCGTCGGACCATCGAAAACCCTTGAGTAAAACCCTTGAGTAAAACTCTTTAGAAATTTAGCCCCTAGCGCGGCGCCTACATACACCACCGGTTAATGCTCGGTATACAACATATGTTAAGAACCGCGCCCCGATATGCCTGCTTTCCGGGCTTTCACGCGTGTCCAAAAGTTATGGTGCCCGCGCAACCCGTTACCGCAAGTACGCGGTCCATGCTGGCTGAGTGCGAGAGACCTGCACTTGCTGGTACAATGGCAGGCGTTCTTCAAGTCAAAGAAAGTTAAGTCGCCTGATGCGGTTCATGCGCAATAAGCGCTGTGCTAATCTCTTGAAAATGTTAGCTTTTTTCTTGCCGGTCAAGGCTGATGTGCGGTGCCGAAGGGCAGGACATTGACCTCTGTCTCAGTTTGTGTCGCATGGACACAGACCCTGTTTCGGCCCTGTTTCTTGGCTTTGTAAAGGGCTGCGTCCGCTGCTGCGATTATTGCGTCATGGGTTGGCTGCGAGCTCGCATCGCAGGAGACCAGGCCAATGCTTACTGTCTGGCGAGGTGGAGAGTTGGGGAGGGTGTCCAGATCGGTGAGCCAAACCGCGACGCGAACGCCTTCCGCCGTGATTTTGGCCTGTGCCAGGGTCTGGCCCGGCAAGATCACGACGAACTCCTCACCACCATATCGGGCGACGAGACTGCCGCTAACGGATATTGTGGCACTGATCGCCTTGGAAAGCTGTTGCAGGCACTCATCGCCGGACTGATGGCCATAGGTGTCATTGAACGATTTGAAGTGATCTACGTCGATCATCATCAGCGAGATCGGGGACCCATCCCGTTGAGCGGCTGCAAGGCTCTCGTCGAGGCAAAGGTCGAACTTGCGGCGGTTGGCCAGGCCGGTCAGCGAGTCCTCGTATGCCTTGGTCGCAAGCGCATCATTGGCGATCCTCAAGAGTTCGTTCTTCTCGGTGATTTCCTTTAGAAGCCGGTCGGTAGTCTGTTCTGCTTGCAACTGCCGGACCCGGTTCTTGACCATCTTCATGATGAAGGATGCGAGAAAGTAAAAGTACAGGGGGAACGCAGGGGCAAGGATATAATTGCCATCTGCCAGGGCTGCGGTGCCCATCATGCCCATAATGCACGCTATGTAGATGAAGGCGGTGCCTGGCATCATGTAGGCCCGGCCGGCGGCACCTTGCACGATCGCGCAGGCAACACCGATTATGATGATCTGCGTGGTCAGGGAGGTGTCGTAAAACAATATTGCCCCGGACAGGCCAAAGCCGAAGCTTGACTGCACCGCGCCGATCACGAAAAGACGGGTCCACTTCGGATCCAGTGGTCCCGGGCCGCGAACAACGAAGCGCCGTTCGATCACGATTCGGAACAACAGGCACACCAAGGCAATCAGCGTTGCCAAAGCCCCGGCCCAAACTGCTCCGGTCATGCAAGCACTCAAGCCAGCCAGAGCGACCCCGATAGTGGCTGTGACATGCGGCTTTGCGTTGTAGAGTTCGCGTAGAGCGTCTTCGATCTGTTGTTCGGACGCAATCTCGCTGCCGACAATTTCGAACGGATTCCACATGGAAAGGAAACGCATCATTTCTTCCTGTTCGGTGCGTTTGAACTGCTTACAAGCCGTTCAGATTGCAGCAGAATTTTGAGCGTCCACCGCTTTGGCAAGCATAGTACAAGGCACTGGTAAACAATGCATGAGCCGCCTTCATTTTGTGGCAGCGTGTCCTGCACGAGACGACTCGAACCAACAGATTTGCCGTAGCTCGCAGGACTGGTGTCTGTTCCCGGTCGGCTCGCAGGTGGCGTCAATTGACATTGGCAGGCGAACCGATGAGGGCTGATCATTTGTGCAATAGTCTTTTCTAATATACTCTCAACAAGAGAATATTTGCCTGCTGGTAAGGAGGAGCCTGATCGTGCAAAATTCACAATCAAATGCAAAGTCCGATGCTGCAAATACAGAAGTGGAGGTCGACCGTTCACGTCTCGTTTTGCTTGGTGCGCTCGTCGCCACTACAGTTGCTGTAGTTGGGTGTTCAAGTGGGCGGTCTGGCCGAGTGAATGGCGTCGGTGCGGGCTACGGTGACTAAGTTGACACTTTAGTTTTGCAGGACAGCGCAAGCGCCATCTGGTGTCGGAAATTCAATTGGCTCGGCAACACGCCTTCAAGAGCCAAGCATCCAATGGGCGGCAAGAAGAGGCCCGCCTATTGCAACGACTCGTAGCCATGCCAAAGACGAGCAGCGCTGGAAGCGGGCTCCATTCAACTGAAAGATCACCAAGAGTGAGCTTGCATGCGAAGGGATTTACACCGGCCGCCTGAAATCCCGCTCCGTCTACAATCAGTTTATCCCGTTGGCCTTGGCCACGTAGTCGGCGAGATGCGGCAGGTAGTCTTCGGGGCCATTGCCGCCGGTGTTTACGGCATGGGCAAAGGCGTTCTTGATGGCGCTGGTCATCGGGGTTGCCACGGTGGCGGCGTTGGCCATGGATTCGACGTAGCGGATGTCCTTGTAGGCGTTGTTGATGGTGAACTTGTGAGACTCGCGGTTGCCCTCCAGCGCATAGCCCATGAAGGTCTGGTAGAAACCGCAATCCATGCGCCCGCCACGGATCACCTTGTCGAACTCGGCAATCGGAATGCCGACCTTCTGTGACATCGCCAGAGCTTCGGAATAGATCGCCGCGTAGCCGAGCGAGATGAAGTTGTTGAGCAGCTTCATCCGGTGGCCGTCGCCGACGCCGCCGATGTGCACGATCTTGCCGGCCCAGGTGGAGATCACCGGCTCGATGCGGGCAAACACGGCTTCAGTGGCACCGACCATACAGTCGAGTGTGCCTTCCCAAGCCTCCTTCGGAGTGCGGCTGAGCGGCGCGTCGGCGAAATCGACCCCGATGTCGGCGAGCTCTGCGGCCAGGCGTTCGGTCACGGTAGGATCGGATGTCGAACAATCGACAATCACGCTGCCCTGCTTCAGGTTCGGCTTCAGGGCTGCGACTGCGGCTGCGACTTCGGGTGAGCCGGTGAGGCACAGGAAGATGACGGAGCAGCTGCTCGCCATCTCTTGCATGGACTTCGCTTCGGTGGCGCCGCGGGTTACCAGATCATCGACCGGAGCGCGGTTGCGGTGGGCGATCACGGTGAGCGGATAGCCCTTTTCGACAATGTTCCTGGCCATGCCGTGCCCCATCAGGCCAACGCCGATAAAGCCTGTTTTTTCCGTTGTCTGCGTCATGTCCAGCCTCCCAAGCATAAATGTAAGACGCAGCTAACGATAAAAGCGCGTCTGTCTGTCTTGCGATCTTTGCAGCTTGCCAGGGTGCACGCAAGGCGTCAGGGCGTTTGCGGTTGCCCGTGGTGGTCTGACTTGAGGTGGCGATTGGCTGGTTTCAGCGCTATAGCTCTGCGCGGAAACGGCATTGCGCTTGAAGGAGAGAACTGGCGATGAACTACAAGCAGCTTGGGCAAACCGGGATCCAGGTCTCGCAACTGTGCTTTGGCACCATGTCGTTTGGCGGGGATGCCGATGCGGCCGAGTCGGGCCGGATGTTTGCCGCCTGCCGTGACGCGGGCATAAATTTCTTCGATTGCGCCAATGTCTATTCAGACGGAGCGGCCGAAACCATTCTAGGGGAGTTGATCAAGGGCACACGCGACGAGCTGGTGATCACGTCGAAATGCTTCGGGCCGATGGGCGATGACATCAATGCGCGTGGCGGCAGCCGGCGCAACATCCTCCAATCGGTGGATGCCAGCCTCAAGCGGCTCGGCACCGACCGGCTCGACATCCTGTTCATGCATCACTGGGACAAGAATGTGCCGCTTGAGGAAACACTGCGCGCGCTCGAGACGCTCGTTGCCAGCGGCAAGGTGCTCCATCTCGGCGCCAGCAATTACGCGGCCTGGCAGATCGCCAAGGGGCTCGGGATTTCTCAGAAGAATGGCTGGCCGCGGTTTGACGTGATCCAGCCGATGTATTCGCTGATCAAGCGGCAGGCCGAAGTCGAGATCTTCCCGCTGGCAATGGCGGAGAAACTTGGCGTGATCAGCTATTCTGCGGTTGCGGCAGGTCTGTTGAGCGGGAAGTACGGCCGGGGCACCCGGCCTGACGTGGGGCGTGTGGTCAGCAATGACAAATACGCAAGCCGCTACCGGGAGGACTGGTTTCTTGATGTTGCCGAGCAGTTCACCAGCCTGGCGGAAGAACTGGGGTTGCACCCGGTCTCGCTTGCCGTTGCCTGGGCCGGTGCTCATCCGGCAGTAACGAGCCCGATCTTCGGTGCGCGCAACGTCGCGCAATTGCAGCCGTCGCTGGCTTCGATCGAGATCGAAATGACGCCTGAATTGCATTCAAGGATTGCAGCGCTGTCACGCACCCCACCGCCCGCAACGGACAGACTGGAAGAGCAGCGCTAGCCCGATTGCCAAATGAAATGGCCCACGCCGGATTTGCTCCAGCGCGGGCCTGTTTGTCACACCAGTCCGGATCAGGGACGGATGAGAATCTTGCCTGACTTGCCGGGTGTCAGTGAGGCCTTCACCGCATCAGTCACTTTGTCGAGGCTGAATTCACCGCCTGAGGGCAGCTTCAGCTTGCCATGGGCTGCGAGCGTGACCAGTTCTGTGATCAGGCGGACTTTTTCGTCCGGTGCCATCTCGCTGGAAACGCGCGAGCCCCAGAAGCCCTTGACGGTGAGGTGGTTGGTGATCATCGAGCCGGCGCGCAGTTCGAGCGGCACGCCGGTGGCAGTGCCGAACACAACCAGAAGGCCGTTGAGGCCAAGCAGGTCGGCGATGTCAGCGACGATCGGACCACCGACGGAATCGATTGCGGCCTGGGCGCCATTGTCGCCAATGATTTCGCGGGCGCGCTTCTGCCAGCCGTCCTGATCGGTTGAGAGCACATTTTCCATGCCCAGCGCTTCGAGTTCGGCAACGGCTTCAGTGCGGCGCACCAGATTGACGGTCTTGATGCCGCGGGCACGTGCGAGATCAGCAAAGATCTTGCCGACAGCGCCATTTGCAGCAGTTTGTATGACAGTGTCGCCTTCCTTGACGTGTAGGAATTCGAGAAGCGAAATGGCGCTGAACGGCATGGCGACAAGCTGTGAAGCGGCCTCGTCGGCGATCACATCGGGAAGCGGCAGGACGCCAGCGGCGGGGGCGGTAAGGTATTCGGCCCAGGTGCCGATCTTGCCTGCGTTGACGACGCGCTTGCCGATCATTGCGGCATCGACGCCTTCGCCGACGGCCTCAATGGTGCCTACTGCCTCTGAACCGCCGAGAGCGGGGAGCTCGGGTTTGTAGCCATAGGTGCCGCGAATGGTCCAGAGGTCGTGATTGTGAATCGGCGACAGGATGGTGCGGATAAGGACTTCGCCGGCTTTTGGTTCGGGACGGGCGACGTCCTTGACGACGAGGACTTCGGCAGGTTCGCCAAATTTTGTGTAAGTTGCAGCTTTCATAGTGGTATCCTTTGGTGTGTCTGCGATGCGCAGGATTCGAAGATGGAAAAATGGTGGGGCGTCAGATGAAGAAACGGCGCCGCGTATCGGCGAGCGCCTGTTCGAGGGGTTCAGGACGCCTTGACAGTTTGGCTATGATCGCCGCTCCCAGCCATTGGCTGTAGAGCAGGGCGGCAGCGGTATCGGGGTCGTTCTGGGCAATGACCGATCCGTCTTCGACGCCTTCACGCAACAGTTGGGCAAGTCGCTCACAAACGGCGGTGACGCCCTGATCTAGAATCTGCCGCATGTCTTCTGACAGGTCGGCGATTTCGGCTGCCAGCTTGACCACCAGACAGCGGTCGGCCATCGAACCGGCATCGCTTTTCAGCGCTGCGTTGAAGAATGTGTTCATCCGTTCGGCTGCCGGCTGGGGGCGGGCGATGATGGCGTCGAGCGCTGCCAGATAGTCCTCGACATAGTCGGTCAGCATGGCACTGCCGAAGGCCTCCTTGGAGGCGAAATAGTAATAGAACGAGCCTTTCGGCACGCCGGAAGCAGCGAGCAACTCGGTGAGGCCCACACCGCCAAAGCCGTTGGCAAGCACCAGGGCGCGGCCTTCGGTGAGGATGCGGGAGCGGGTCAGTTCTGATTTCTTCGGTGCGGTCATGAGGGCGATGTAGTATATAATAGACCAGTCGTCTAGTCACGTAATCGTGAGCGCCAACGTGGTTGGATCAGCCAAAGGGGGCGGCGGCTGGCCGGTTTCGGTGAAGGGTGAAACTTCAGGCGGCACAGGTTCGCGCCACAGGGTCAGGCTTGTGAACCAAGGCGCAAGAATTCAGGCTGGCGCCGAATTGCAGCCGGTTTCTCATGACCGTCCGATTTATAGGGGCGTGTTTGGCAACCTTTCGCCAAAAACTCAGCCTATTTCTTCTGTTTCGGTTGACAGGATATGGGCCGATTAATAAACATGATTGTCATAGTCAGGTTTTTATCCGGACCAAATGGAGTTTCCAATGGCCAATCTTCCCGTCCGCGTGTTCGCGCTTCTTGCATCAGTGTCAGCCTTTGCTGCGGTGGCACAGCCGGCTTATGCCGATGGCGAGGTGAACATCTATTCGTCGCGCCATTACGATACCGACGAGCGGCTTTACAGCGATTTCACCGAGGCTACCGGCATTGAGATCAACCTGATTGAAGGCAAGGAAGACGAGCTGATCGAGCGCATGAAGGCCGAGGGCGCCAACAGCCCTGCCGACGTGTTCATCACCGCCGATGCAGGCCGGTTGTGGCGCGCTGATCAGGCAGGTCTGTTGTCAGCAGTGGATTCTGAGGTTCTCAACACCCGCGTTCCCGAAAGCCTGCGTCACCCCGAGGGGCACTGGTTCGGCATTTCCAAGCGTGCCCGGGTGATCTTCTATGACAAGGACAAGGTGAGCGAGCCGCCGCAGACCTACGCGGCGCTGGCCGATCCGAAGTACAAGGGTCTCCTCTGCGCCCGTTCGGGTTCCAACATCTACATGCTGTCGCTGCTTGGCGCCTATATCGCGCACAATGGCGATGAGGCCGCAAAGGCATGGGCGCAGGGCCTGAAGGACAATCTCGCGCGTGACCCGCAGGGCGGCGATACCGACCAGCTCAAAGGCCTGGTGTCGGGCGAATGCGGCATTGCGCTCGCCAATACCTATTACTTCGCACGCGGTGTTGCAGGCCAGGTCGACGGTCTGAGCGAAGGCATCGACAAGATCGGCATCGTCTTCCCTGACCAGGATGGCAATGGCGCTCATGTCAACATTTCCGGCGCGGGCGTGACGGCCTATGCGCCGCACCGTGAAAACGCCATCAAGCTGCTGGAGTATTTCACTTCGGATTCGGCGCAGTCCTATTTCGCCAATGGCAACAATGAGTATCCGGTGGTGCCGTCTGTCGCAGCATCCTCGGTTGTCGAGGGGCTTGGCAGCTTCAAGGCCGACACGCTCAACCTCAATGAGCTTGGCAAGAACCAGGCCCGCGCCCAGGAAATCTACAACGAGGTCGGCTACAAGTAAGCTGAAATCGTTTGATCCATACTGCCGGAGATTGACCTCCTGACCCGGCAAACAGAAAGGCCCGGACATTTGGCGTCCGGGCCTTTTTCGTCGGGGAAGCATGACGAAACAAGCGTGTCGCGTTCAAGGACCAGATTGAACGCGACACGCTTGCAAACCATCCTTGTCAGGATGGGTCAGGACGCAGCAGTTGCGTCCCGGATCAGCCGGCGCGGCGCCACATGGTCACCGGTGTTCCATCTGCCAGAGTGCCGGAGAAGTAGTTGATTCCGTCCCGCTTCATCTGGGCAACGGGCTGGCCACTGCCGCTTTCGATGGCCAGTGTGGCATCGTAGCCGGTGAAACTGTATCCGAGCGCAAACCGTGCGACATTGGCGAGGTGCGGGTTGGAGCAGGAAATGTTCTTCATGTTTCCGCCCTTCGCGTCCTTCAGCTTGTAGCCGCTGGTGCGTCCGAATCCCTGGGCGATGACGCCGGCGCCGGTTCTGATCTGGACCTCGCAACCGCAATTTGCGGATCCATCCGTCACCATCCATTTGCCGCCAAGGTCCTGCTCGGTGCGGACAACCTGACTTGCCACGGTGGCGCCGATCACGCCGCCGCCGATCATGTTGCCGAGCACATTGCGGCCGACGTTTCGCACCAGGTTCTTGCCAACAGCATTCTTGGCAAAATCTGAACCTTTCTCAGGCTTGGGCGGCGGCCCCCCGGCGAGAGCCATGGAACACATGGCCGGACTTGCCGTGCTTGCGGCAAAAGCCGTAACTGTTGAAGATGATGCAGCGGAAGCCGCGGATGTGCCTGGCGCTTCAGTCTTCGCCGTCTCGGTGGGCGTTTGACAGGCTGCAAGAAGGGTTAGGAGGCTGATCATCCCAGTGGTTCGCAGTTTCATGTGTTTCCCCGTTGTCGTTTGTCGCCTGGGCCAGCGCACAGGTTTGCGATGCGTTTTCCAGTCGGAAAATCACGCGCCAAGGCTCAGATATTTTTCTATCGATTGGTATTTGTCCCAGACGTAGTAAGCCGCCAGGGGCAGGCATTGGCAATCACCCGATCGGGTGATTGCTAATGAAAAATTGCCCTTTTTGCCGCCCGATTGGGACGTCCGGTTTCAATCAAGGCAAGGGTGAGGGGGGAGATTTCTAACCCTGCGGATCAGCATCGCCAAAAGGCAGGGGAATTGAAAAGCCGGTCTTGACCCGGTCCATCACGACGCTGGTGCGGAACTTGGTGATGTTCTCTTCCGCATAGAAATGGCGCCGGGTGAAGGCTTCGTAGTCGGCCATGTCGCTTGCCGACAGGATCATGAGGAAATCGCTGTTGCCGGTGATATAGTAGCACTGCATCACCTCGGGCGCCGCCTTCATCCTGTCGCGGAACCGGTCGAGATCGGCGGGGCGTTCCGACGTCAGCGAGACCTCGACAATCAGCATCAACCCGCGGCCAAGCTTTGCCGGGTTGAGCACCGCGATGTCAGCATCGATATAGCCTTCAGCCCTGAGCCGTGCGAGGCGCTTGCGGCAGCTGTCAGGCGAAAGATGCACCAGCTTCGACAGCGCTTCGGCCGTGAGGCGGTTGTTGCTTTGAATGGCGTCGAGAATGGCTGCGTCGAATTTGTCCATGCGTGATACTCGCCTGAAATCAGATGCCGGGCCAGACTATTTCGGGCTCTGGTCCGGAATTCGGAGAATAATTGGCATATTGGTCTGAAAACCGGACGGTGGAACGCCAAAATATCCGGGAAGCCAAAGGCGCTTGGCGCTATCCTGCCCTTGTGATCAAATGGAGGAGCGCATGACAAAGGCACTGGACAACCGATTTCGTGGCAAGGGCCTGCCCGAACTTCAGCCGATGCCGGGAGCGGATGCGGGCGCGGTTGCTGCCCTGCTCGCACAATGCCCAAAGCACATGCAGATGCCGCTGGTCGATTGCCCCGAACTTGCCGCCAAGGCTGGTGTTGCGAGGCTGACAATCAAGGACGAACGCGGCCGGATGGGACTTGGCAGTTTCAAGGCGCTTGGCGCTGCCTACGTGATTGCGCGGCAGGCTGCGGCAGCGGGCGGCGATCTGCAAAAGGCCTTGAATGGACGTACATACGTGACCGCCAGTGCGGGCAATCACGGCATGTCGGTGGCGGCCGGGGCGCGGGTTTTTGGCGCACTGGCTGTGGTGTATCTGTCCGGGGCGGTGCCAGAGGACTTTGCCAGACGTCTTCAAGCCATGGGCGCGCAGGTGGTGCGGGCGGGCGCCGACTACGAGGCCAGCATGCAGGCTGCGGTTGAAGCGGCTGAAGTCAATGACTGGACGCTGTTGTCGGACGGCTCCTGGCCCGGATATGTCGAACTGCCGTTCCGGGTGATGGAAGGCTATCGCCAGATCGCAACCGAGATTGTTGACCAGATGTCCGGACAGCCAGGTGACGTGCCTAGCCATGTGCTTTTGCAGGCGGGCGTGGGCGGGCTTGCGGCTGCGGTTGCTGCGGAACTGCGCCTTGCCTGGGGCGACACGCCTGAGATGATTGTGGTGGAACCCGAGGCGGCGCCGGCGCTGATCGAAAGCATACGCGCGGGCCGGGTGGTTGTGACCGACGGGCCGGCCTCCTCCATGGGGCGGCTTGATTGCAAGACGCCGTCGATGCTGGCGCTGGCTGATCTGGCGCGTGACGCCGACCGCTTCATCACGGTGAGCGAAGCCGAGGCGGCAGCGGGTACGGCGGCGGTGGCGGCCCACGGCTTGGCCTCGACGCCTTCGGGTGCAGCGGGCATTGCGGCGCTTCTGGCCGGTATCGAGGGGATCGGGGCAGATGCCCATGTGCTGTGCATCCTGAGCGAGGGGCCGGAGGATGCCTGAAAATTCACTGATCTTTCCTGCTGACGAATACCGCCGCCGGATCAGAGCGCTGCAAGGGGAGATGGCGCGTGCGGGCCTCAATGCTTTGCTTCTGACCGCGCCTGCAGACGTGTTTTACACCACGGGGTTTCTGACCAGGTTCTGGGAAAGCCCGGCGCGTCCCTGGTTTGTCGTCGTGCCTGCAGCGGGGGATCCGGTTGCAGTCATTCCGGCGATCGGGGCAGAGCTGATGGGCCGTTGCTGGATCAAGGACATCCGCACCTGGAACGCGCCGGACCCGGTGGATGACGGTGTGAGCCTGCTGGCCGATACGCTTATGGAACTGGTGCCGGCCTCTGGCCGTATCGGCATTCCGATGGGGCTTGAAAGCCATTTGCGGATGCCGGTTGCCGATTTTCTGCGCCTGCAGGATATGATTGCGCCGCGTCAGATTGCCGATGGCACAGCGGCCGTCTACCGTGTGCGCGAAATCAAATCCGAGGCCGAAATTGCCAAGATCCGCGCCACCTGCACGATTGCAGATGCTGCCTTTGACCGTGTGCCGGGGTTTGTGCGTCAGGGCATGCCGCTGTCTCAGGTGTTTCGCGAGTTTCAGGTGGCGCTGCTCAAGGAGGGGGCTGACTGGGTCAGCTATGTTGCCGGTGCGGCCGGGCAGGGCGGCTATGGCGATGTCATCTCGCCCGCAGATGAGCGCCCGCTGCAGGCGGGGGATGTGCTGATGCTTGATACGGGCGCCGTGCGCGAGGGGTATTTCTGCGATTTCGACCGCAATTTTGCCATCGGGCGCGCCACTGATGATGTCCGCCGGGCGCATGCAAGCCTCTATGCTGCGACTGAAACGGCGCTTGCCAGCTTGCGCCCGGGCATGCTGGCGCGCGATCTGCACCGCATTCTGAGCGAGGCGCTGGAGCGCGAAGGCGCGGTTGTTGGCGGTGGCAGGCTGGGCCATGGATTGGGGCTGACACTGACCGAATGGCCTTCGGTGACCCCGCTTGATACGACCGAGCTGCGCGAGGGCATGGTGCTAACGTTCGAACCCGGCGTCGAGATCGCAACTGGACGGATTCTGGTGCACGAGGAAAACGTGGTCTTGCGCGCGAAAGGCCCTGAACTGCTGTCTCGCCGCGCCCCCGCGGACATGCCGGAGATCATGGGATGAAACAGACAGGCTTTGATCTCACGCATCCGATCGGCTCGAAAGCGACGCTGGGGCTGGTGGTGCTGCAGGCGGATGAAACGCTGGAGCAGGATTTTCGTCGGCTGTTTCCTGATCGCGACATCGCGATCTACGTGAGCCGCATTCCATCCGGCGAAGAGCTGTCGGCCGACTCAATAGCCGCGATGGAAGCAGAACTGCCCCGCGCCGCGAAGCTTTTGCCGCGAGCCGCGCGTTTTGATGCGGTAGCCTATGGCTGCACCTCGGGCACCACGCTGATCGGGGCGGAAGCCGTGATCGAGATGCTGCGGCGGGGCGTGGACACGCCCGTTGTCACCGATCCGCTGACTGCTGCGCTGGCGGCGTTGCGGGCTCTTGGCGTGAAACGGCTCGGCCTTGTGACGCCCTATGTCAACAGCATCTCGGCCCCCGTGCGCGATGCGTTTGTGACGGAGGGATTTGCGGTGGGCGAGACCCTGACCTTCGGCGAAGCTGTCGAGGCGCGTGTGGCTCGAATCGCGCCGGGCTCGATCAAGGCTGCGGCGCGCCTTGCGGCCGTAGGCGCTGACGCGGTGTTCCTCTCCTGCACCAATCTGAGAACCCTTGATGTCATCGATGCGCTCGAGGCGGAACTTGGCATTCCGGTGCTCAGCAGCAATCAGGTTCTGGCGTGGCACATGGCTAAGGCTACATCAGCGCCGGTGGCCGAGGATGCGCCCGGATGGTTGTTCAAAACCGCGAAAAGCGCATAGCCGGTATCTTGAGTATCGGGCGCTCGAAACAGCGCGCCGGGTTCAAGGCAGCCGTGCCGGAAATCAAGTGCAAGGCCGACTATAAGTAAGTCATATTACTTAGACTTTTCTGACATGATCGTCGGTTCCATCCTAAAGAAAAGAGCCGACGAGCCGAGCGGGTTCGGCTAGAGGCTGAAAACGGGTTGTCCGGAAAAGCAATTGCTACCGGTTTGACTGGCTGTGCCTCTCCAAAACGGTTGGTCACCACCCAAGCGCGGCGTCTTCCAATTGTTGCTGTCTGACCCAATTTTCCGATGTATTGGCCCCTGCTGGGTACTTGCGTTGCGAGCATTAGAGCGGTCTAATCGTTGGGCGCATTTCTGGGCCTTCAAGTACGGAAAGTCGGTCTGCGCATCACTGGGAGAGCAGGTGAACCGAGAACTCTACAAGGGCCCGGCAGCGCAGGGAATTGGCCTTGTTTGCGTCACGATTGGCATGATCGTCATCGCAATCTGGTTGCTCCGTCTCGAACAGATCGCCGAAAGCTTTCCAATCGTGCTGGCAATGCAGTTCAACACCGCGCTGTGCCTGGTGTTGCTTGGTACGGCCTTCATCGCTGCGGCCTATGGCTATACACGGGTTGTCTACACGCTGACTATAGCCACCGCACTAATGGCCGTTGTTTCGCTGTATCAATATGTAAGCGGAATCAACGTTGGTATCGATACGCTGTTCAATACCCCCTTTGTCACCGTCGGCGCGAGTTCGCCGGGACGTATGGCGCCCAACTCAGCGATCTGTTTTCTACTTGCTGCCATCGGCATCAGCATTCCCCGCATTCATTTTGCCAGCCAAGCCCGTCTTGCACTGGGATTTGTCGTTGCCGGCATCGCCGCCATTGCCCTGCTCGGCTATGGCGTCCGGCTTGATCGCGCCCATGACTGGTTTGGTCCGGCACGGATGTCTCCGCACACAGGTTTCGGTTTCCTGGTAATCGGTTCGGGCCTCATCTATCTGGGTGTTGAGCGAAGCGGAAACCATGTTCGGCTTGTCGCTTCCGCCATAGCGGTGGTGGCCTATCTTGCAGTTCTTCTCCTGACCCATCTGGAGTTTCTGGCCCAGGAATTGCACCACCGCGAGCAGCTTGGTGCCGACCACAGCGTCGAAACGCTTCAGACGCTGTCAACGCTGGTGCTGGTTTCTGGTATCCTCTACCTGGGCCTTACCGGTTATGCCTTCTGGTATTCACAGCGCTACCGCCGCAGCGCCGCGGCTCTGGCGGCCAGCGAGGCGCGACTGGCAGCCGTTATCGACACCGCCGTAGATGGCATTGTCACGATCGACAGAAACGGCACGATCCTGACGGTGAACCGCGCCTGCGAGGACATGTTCGGCTACCGGCGCGAAGAAATGATCGGCGAGAACGTCAAGATGATGATGCCGAAGCGATACAGCGACGAGCATGACGGCTATCTCGACAGCTACCACCGTACCGGTCAGGCAAAGATTATCGGCATTGGCCGCGAACTGGAGGGCAGGCGCAGCGACGGATCCGTGTTTCCAGTCGAGCTGGCGGTAGCCCGCATTTCTCTTGCCGATCGCGTGATCTATAGCGGCATCGTGCGGGACATCACGGTGCGAAAGCGCTTCGAGGCGGAAATTCTTGAAGCCAATGCCGAGCTCGAGGAATTCGCCTATCGCACGTCGCACGACCTGCGCTCGCCGGTCGCCTCGTCGCTGGGGCTCGTGCATATTGCCAAGGACCTGTTGCAGAACGGCGAACACGGTGTGCTCGTCACCACGCTTGATCGCCTGGAGCGAAATTTCAAGCGCCTAGACGGTCTGATCCAGAACATCATCGCCGTCACCCGCACCCGTTTGATGGTGGAGGAGGTTGCTCCGATATCGGTTCGCGCGGTCGTGGATGAGACGCTCGATGAACTCTCCCATCTCGATGGCTTTTCGGACATGGCAATTGATGTCGACATTGATCCGGAGCTTCAAATCATCAGCAAGCCGATCAAATTCCAGATGATCATAGCCAACCTGCTGTCCAATGCGATCAAATACAAAGATGCCGATGAGCCGAAGCCGGTTTTGGTCATTTCGGCGAGCCGCCAAAACCGCCTGGTCCATATCGCCTTTGCCGACAACGGGCTCGGTATCCCGCCGGACGCCCGGCCCATGCTGTTTGAAATGTTCAAGCGGTTTCACCCCGAAAAGGCATTTGGCAGCGGGCTGGGACTCTATATTCTGAGAAAGAGCACCGAGGCTCTCGGCGGAAACGTGACCTTTGAACCACAACAAAAGGGCAGCCGCTTTGTCGTCGAACTGCCTGATGGAGATGCCAATGCCGATGCAGACAGTATTGATCGTCGATGACGATGAGGCCGACCAGTTCATTTGCGAATACACGATCCGCAAATTCGATCCGTCCATCAAAATGATTGCCGCCTTCAATGGGCGGGAAGCGCTCGACATTCTGCACCAGAGCATGCCTGATGCCATCATACTCGACATCAACATGCCGATCATGAACGGCTTCGAGTTCCTGGCACACTACGCAGTGGAGTTTGAGCACCATGTTCCGGTGGTGGCGATGCTGACCAGCTCGCTTCTCGGTGCGGATCGTGAGCGCGCGCTTCAGTATGATTTCGTCAAGACCTACTTCGAAAAACCACTCACAATTGATCAACTCCAGATCATGAGGGACCTGCTTGAGTAGGGGGTAAGGGCATTGCGTCTAGCTGAGCTTTGCTCTGGCATTGGTTCGGGTGCCTGACCTGGTCCGCTCAGGCCGAGGGCACCAGCGCATCGGCCCTGGGCTGGACAACCTTCTGCGGGCGGCCGGATTTGCCGATCGTGTGGCAGAGTAATATCACCGGCAGCAGGCCAAAGGCGACGATCATCAGCGAGGGAAGGGCAGCCTGGTTGAGGCGCTCGTCGGAAGCGAGGCGGTAGGCCTGCACAGCCAGCGTATCGAAATTGAAAGGGCGCATGATCAGCGTTGCCGGCAGTTCCTTCATGACGTCGACAAAGACGATCAGCAGCGCGGTCAGCAGGCTGGGGCGGAGCAGCGGCAGATGGATTTCAAGCAGCATGCGACCTGAAGTGCGGCCAAGGGTGCGCGCCGCGGCGTCGATGTTGGGCTTGATCGCAGAGATGCCGGTGTCAAACGCGCCAAGTGCTGCAGCGATGAAACGCACCATGTAGGCCACCACCAGGAGCCCGATCGAGCCGGTGAAGAACAGGCCGGTGGAGAAGCCCAGGTTGACCCGCGCCCAGGCGTCGACTGCGTTGTCGAGGGCTGCGAAGGGGACCAGCAGCCCGACCGCGATCACACCGCCGGGGACGGCGTAACCGATGCCTGCAGCAGCGGCCGAAAAGCGCGCGGCCAGGCTCGGCGCGATGCGGGCGCAAAAGCCGATGATGATGGCGCAGGTCACGGTGACAAACGCGGTGATGCCGGCAAGCGTCAGAGAGTTCTGCACGTAACCCAGATAGCGCGGCGAAAACGGCGATTTGCCGGCGCCGATCGCCATGTCGGTGAGCACCACAAGAGGAATGGCAAAGCCGATGGCGACCGGAAGAACGCAAGCGGCAAAAGCTGCTGCGGCGCGCCAGCCTCCGAGGTTATGACGCTCCATGGTCTCGATGCGCGAGCCTGCGGGAAAGCGCTTGGCAGCGCCCCGCTGAGCGCGTTCGAGGAGCGCGAAGGTCAGCGCCACCACAAGCAGGCAGAGCGCGAGTTGCGAGGCGGCCATTCGGTCGCCCATGGAAAACCAGGCCGAATAGATGCCCGTGGCGAAGGTCTGGACGCCGAAATGCGCCACCGTGCCAAAATCGGCGATGGTTTCCATCAGCGCCAGGATCACGCCACCGGCAATGGCCGGGCGGGCCATCGGCAGGCTGACGCGCCAGAAGGCCGACCAGGGCGTGTGGCCAAGCGTGCGGGCGGCGAAATAGGCGGTGGGCGACTGCTTGAGGAAGGCTGCGCGAGCGAGCAGGTAGACATAGGGGTAAAGCACGAAGATCAGCATCATGGCTGCGCCGCCAAGAGAGCGGACTTCGGGGAACCAATAATCTTGTGGTCCCCAGCCGGTGATCTTGCGGAGTGCGGTCTGCACAGCGCCCGGATGATCGAGCAAGTCGGTGTAGGCGTAAGCCAGCACATAGGCAGGGAAGGCGAGCGGCAGCGCCAGCACGATCTCGAAGGTGCGGCGGAAGGGGAAGCTGCAGGTGGTGACCAGCCAGGCCGTCGCCGTGCCCACCACGCCGGTGCCGATGCCGACCAGAACCACCAGCTGCACCGTGGTCCAGGCATAGCGCGGCAGCACCGTCGCCATCAGGCTGTTCCAGGTGTCGAGCGTGCCGGAGACGGCCGCAAAGGCAACCGCGACAATCGGCGCGAGACACAGGAGCGAGACGATCCAGGCTGCAGATTTAAGTGCGCGTTCGCCCACTGGCGGGTTCTTCCTTTTGCGTCTTGTCTGTTGCCTCAAAAGGCGGTCCGTGGCGTTTGCTGCGCTCCGACATCCGGTGTTTGACAGCTGCAGACACCTCGGTCAAAGATTGTGGAGTAATTCATACAGGTTTTAGCGTCAACTGGCAGCCCGGGCTGGCTGCAGTGCGTGAGTGTCGAGAACGTCCATGATTGTCTGCCAGTGCAACATCCTGTCGAAAGACGAGATCGAGGCGGCCGTCGAAAAACTTCTGACCGACGACCCCTGGCAATTGATCGTGCCGTCGAAGGTGTACCATTTCATGCGGATCCGCGGCCGCTGTTGCGGTTGTTTTCCGGAAGTTGTGGAGATCATAGGGGCTGTCACCGAACGGGTTAGGGCGGGCACTCATAGATCAATCACTGGCTGATTACAGGCAAGGGCACGGGGCTGCGGCAACTGCGCCGCATTGACGCGCTCACAGCCATTGCTTAAGTCAGTCTGACAGACCGAACTCTGGCGCGCCTGATCAATGTGCGCCTCACTTCAAAGGCAGATGACGTCATGGATCTTCGCCCAGTCACCCCGAATTATTCCGTCGCAGGACAGATTTCCGTCGAGGATCTGGCCGCCATCAAGGCCGCCGGCTTCCAGTCGATCGTCTGCCACCGCCCCGATGGCGAAGCGCCGGACCAACCGAGCTTTGACAGCATCAAGCAGGCGGCCGAAAGCCTCGGCATGGAAGCGCGTCACATTCCTGTGGGCCCCATGGGCGTGACAGCGGACGCTGTGCGGGAAATGGTCGACGCCATCGAGGAATTGCCGCAGCCGATGCTCGGCTATTGCCGCTCGGGCGCCCGCTCGACGGCCATCTTCCAGCATACCGAACATCTCAGGAGCTGAGTGCGCTGCCTGGCAGGGTTTTCCGTGAGTGGACAAGAGCTGGGCCGTAGCGCATGAATTGCGCTGTGGATTTCCCAATCTCGCAAGGATAGCTAAGCTATGCCAGGCAAACGAAAGAGGACCCGGCGCGCCCTTCTTGTCGTGATCGCGGCAACCCTTGCCTATACAGCGCTGGCTTACGGAGTTGTTCCCATGGTCTGGACACTCTTCTCCGGGTCAGTGGTCGATTTTTCGGATGACTTGCCCCGGTTGACCGAGACCGGTGATCACCATGCAGGCGACCCTCTCAATGTGGCGTTGATCGGAACCGAAGCTGCGGTGAAATCGGCCATGGAGGCGGCAGGCTGGTTTGCTGCCGATCCGCTCGGCTTCAGAAGCGATCTGGAGATTGCGGCAGATATCATCCTGGAGCGCGCCTATGTCAGCGCTCCCGTCAGTCGGCTGTTCTTGTTCGGGCGGAGTGAGGATCTTGCATTTGAGAAACCCGCAGGACCGGATCCTGACCAGAGGCATCATGTGCGGTTGTGGCTATTGCCCCCGCATCCGGAGCGGCCGTCGCCAGTCTATATCGGCGCTGCGGCGTTCGATCGGGGTATCGGCCTGAGCCACGCGACCGGGCAACTGACGCACCACATAGCGCCTGATATCGACCAAGAACGCGACACGCTGAAAGCCGACCTGACGCAGGCAGAGGACCTGGAAGACAGTTACATCGTTCCCGGTTTTCACGACGTCCGGTCGGGACGAAACGGCGGCGGCGACCCCTGGTCAACCGATGGTGATTTGTGGGTCGGGGTATTGCGGGCGCGGCCTTGAGCGGCTCAGGACTTGCCTTCCCGGGAGCAAGCAACGAAGCCTTCTTGACGGGTACGACGGGCGCGGTGATGGCGCTGCCACCTGAGAAAGCCGAGATAGGCTATCTGCGCCAGCTGCCGGATGAGAGGCGTGCGGAACAGGAACGCAAACCACTTGAGCACCGGCAGTCTCTGCCAGATCGCGGCGAAGGCATCGACACCGATGTGCCAAGGTGCGTTGGTCTCGCGTGCATGAAAGCGGCCCAGCAGATCCTGACGGGACTTGCCGGCGGGCAACTCGCTGTCGGCGAGCGCGACGATGTCGATCCAGTCGATCTGGCTGTCCCGATCAATTCGGCTATATAGCGCCACTTCCTGGCGGCAGACGGGACAATCGCCGTCATACCAGACGGAAAGCGGGGGTGTTGGCTGTGATCTGTTCATAGCCAACAAAATGGCGCTCGCTGCCGCCGGGACAAGGCCCGAAAACCTGTCTTGCGCTACTTCTTGACCCCGGTGCCCGAAATCTGGGACAGCGTCCGTGTGGGCGTGATCGCCTGCTGGTCGAGCTTGATCTCGATGATCGCCGGGATGCCACTTGCCCGGGCGCGCTCAAACGCTGGAGCGAAGTCGGCGGTTGTTTCCACCGTCTCGCCATGGCCGCCATAGGCGCGGGCCAGAGCTGCGAAATCCGGATTTGTGAGTTCCGTGGCGCTGACGCGGCCGGGGTAATCGCGCTCCTGATGCATGCGGATGGTGCCGTACATCGAATTGTTGACGACGATGACGATGATCGGCAGCTTGTGCTGCACGGCGGTGGCGAATTCCTGGCCGTGCATCATGAAGCAACCGTCGCCGGCGAAGGCCACGACCAGCCGCTCGGGAAACGCCTGCTTGGCGGAGACTGCTGCAGGCACGCCGTAGCCCATCGAGCCCGAGGCGGGAGCTGCCTGTGTCGCGAACTTTCTGAAGCGGATGTAGCGGTGCACCCAGGTGGCGTAGTTGCCTGCGCCATTGGTCAGGATGGCATCCTCGGGAAGTTCATTGCGGAGCCAGTCGATGATCGGGCCCATATGCACGTCGCCGGGTCCGGTTTCAGGTGGGGTCGACCAGTCGAGATAGGACTTGTGCATGTCTGCCGTCCGCGCACCGCGCGCTGGTGTGGTGTCGATATCGAGGCCCGCGAGTGTCTCGGCAAAGGAAGTCGGGTCGGCGTTGATGGCCAACTGCGGGCGATAGACGCGGCCGAGTTCACCGGCGTCGGCGTGGACATGGACCAGCGGCTGCGACGGGAACGGCACGTCGAGCAGGGTGTAGCCGGAAGACGGCATTTCCGAAAAGCGTCCGCCGATCAGCATCACCAGATCGGAGTTCTTGATCTCGCTCGCAAGCGCCGGGTTGATGCCGATGCCGACGTCGCCAGCATAGCAGGGATGGAGATGATCAAACAGCATCTGGCGGCGGAACGAGCAGCCGACGGGCACCTGGGCGCGTTCGGCGAAGCGCTCGACCTGACGCACGGCGTCTTCGGTCCAGCGGGTGCCGCCGAGTATCATCACCGGCCTTTCGGCACGTGAAATGAGCCTCGCAAGTTCCTTCATCTCGGGCGCGCCGGGACGAATGACGGGAACCGGGTTTGGCAGGATCGACGCCGGCGGATTTTCAACCACCTCGCGCAGTACATCTTCGGGCAGCGCCAGTACCACGGGGCCGGGGCGGCCGGACATGGCCACGGAGAAGGCGCGGTTGACGAATTCCGGGATGCGGGCCGGATCGTCGATCTCGCCGACCCATTTGGCGAATTCGGTAAAGGCGCGGCGGTATTCAACTTCCTGGAAGGCCTCGCGTTCGCGGGCGTCACGCTGGACCTGGCCGATGAACAGGATCATCGGGATAGAATCCTGCCGGGCAATGTGCAGACCGGCTGTGGCATTCGTGGCACCGGGGCCGCGGGTGACAAAGCAGATGCCGGGTTTGCCGGTGAGGCGGCCCCAGGCGTCGGCCATCATCGCGGCGCCACCCTCCTGACGGCAGACTGTGACGCCGACGCCGGAATCCACCAGCGCATCGAGCACGGCGAGATAGCTTTCGCCGGGCACGCAGAACAGACGCTCGACGCCATTGGCCTTGAGTGTGTCGACAATCAGCTGGCCGCCGGTTTTCATGTGCGTGTTCCTTTTGATTTGATGTCTGCGAGCTCGGTCAGCACTTCGTCGGTATGCTCGCCCAGACGCGGACTTGGCCTGTCATAGTGAAGTGGCGAGGCGGGCAGAATGATTGGGGCGCGAACCGAGGGGATTTCGGTTCCGGCCTGATCGGTGAGGTCCATCCTGAGCCCGCGTGCAACGATCTGCGGGTCGGCAAACATCTCTTCGATGTTGTTGATCGGCCCGGCCGGCACAGCATTGGCATCGCAGGCCGCGAGAAGATCGAGTTTTTTCCAGCTGGCAAGCGCTGCGATCAATTCTGCGCGCAGTCGTACCCGGTGCTCGACGCGTGACGGGTTGGTCTGGAACTCCGGATCGGCGCCAAGCCCGGTTGCGCCGAGCAGCTTGCAGAAGCGCTGGAACTGGCCGTCATTGCCGACCGCGATGATGACATGGCCGTCTGACACCGGGAATACCTCGTAGGGAGCAATGTTCATGTGGGCATTGCCCATCTGCACCGGCGGTGTGCCCGAAACCAGATAGTTGAGGTTCTGGTTGCCGAGGATTCCGGCCTGGGTGTCAAACAGTGCCATGTCGATCATCTGGCCTTCGCCGGTTTTCTCGGCGTGGCGCAGTGCCGCCTGAATGGCGATGACAGAGTAGAGCCCGGTGAAGACATCGGAAATGGCGACGCCGGCCTTTTGCGGCTCGCGGCCGGGTTCGCCGGTGATCGACATCATGCCGGTCATGGCCTGGATGATGAAATCGTAGCCTGCGCGCGGCGCATAGGGCCCTGTCTGGCCGAAGCCGGTGATCGAGCAATAGACGAGCCTGGGATTGGCTGCTTTCAGGCTGTCATAATCGAGGCCGTATTTCTTCAGGCCACCGACCTTGAAGTTTTCCAGCACCACATCGGCGGTGGCAATCAGATCACGCGCGGTCTGAGCGCCCTCGGGGCTGGCAATGTCGAGCGTGATCGAGCGCTTGCCGCGATTGGTGGAGTGGTAATAGGCCGCCGACAGGTTCTCGCCGTCCGCGCCAGTGACGAAGGGGGGGCCCCAGCGGCGGGTATCATCGCCGCCTTCAGGGTGTTCGATCTTGATCACGTCTGCGCCGAGATCGGCCAGCAACTGTCCGGCCCAGGGTCCGGCAAGAATGCGCGCCAGTTCGATGACACGAACTCCGGCAAGCGGGGCAGCGCCGGATGGGGTTGCGTCCGGGGTTTCAGTCATGGGTTTTGCTCTCGGTTGTCTGCAGGGTCACAGATGCAAACATGGTGATGATATCGCGGGTTAAAAGATCGGGAAAAATGGTCAGCACTCCGGTTCGCGATTGTCTGTTAGCAGGTTTGGGCGGAGCGTGTCACGCCTGCGGCGATCCGTTGAATGCGGCCTGGTGATGGTTCGCCGCCAGGCTTGTGGCGGTCCGATTTGATCCTGGATTACCTTGCGGCCGGGAGCGCCCGATCCAGCCACGCCAGGAAATCGTCCACCGTGCGATCCCGGTTGATCTCGTTCAATGACTCGTGCCTTGTGCCGGCAAGGATTTGCTTCGTAACGTTGGTCAGCCCTGCCTTTTGCATCTCTTCGGCAAGCCAGGTCACGGCCTCGCCCTTGTCAGTTGCCGGGTCCTCAGCGCCACCGATCAGGTGGACAGGCAGCGTTTTTGGCAGTTTGGCGAGATTTGCTCCGTTTCCTCCTGCGTAAATCAGCTTGAAGACATCCTGCCACATGCTCACCGTGGCATCCCAGCCGCTCAAAGGATCGATAATATAGAGATCGACCTCGACTGTGTCGCGCGACAGCCAATCGAAATCGGTGCGGCGGTCGGGCATGGCATCGGCCCATGTCTGAAACGTGAGTTTCGGCAAAATGGCGCTCGGGGTGTCGGACCCCTTGAACATGGCCTCGAACCTGAGAGCGATCTGACCGGCGCGCCCCGCCAGTCCGGCGTTAAAATTGGAATTCCAGACCGCAAGTGCCGCGCTGGCGGCGGGATGCGTCTCGGCGAAATTCAGCGCGATCAGGCCACCCATGGAATGGCCGAAGGTGACGACCGGCAGCCCCGGGTGGCGTTCGGCGATCAGCGCATGAATGGCTGCGACATCGGCAATCACCTTGGCTGCGCCGTCCCTGGTGGCGAAGGCACCGGGGATCGAGTCCGGTGCGCGGGTGGCGCCGTGGCCGCGATGGTCGTGCGCATAGACGTGATAGCCGTGTGCGGCGAGCACCCGGGCAAAGCGTTGGTATCGGGCCGCGTGTTCTGCCAGGCCATGGTTGATCTGCACAACGCCGCGCGCCACATCGTGTGCCGACAAATGCCTGACGGCGAGTTTGGCGCCTGTCGGGCTTTGATGGGCAAACGGGGTGAAGTTCTCATTGATCATGACAGTCAGATGACTGGCTGCAGGCTGGATCGTCAAGCGGGAAAGCGGAGGGGACTTTCTTTTCAGGCTGCAGCGCTCAATCTCGACACCTCCAGCAAACCGCTCGCGCTATGGTGCTCCCTGTTCAATCGGCAGCTAAAGCAATCGATAAACGGGTGAAGAGTTCAGTATCTCGTGGCCATTGCGGGAGCACAACGTGGCGGCAGATTAATCTATTTTCAAGGCGCTTGGGACATGATCGCGCCATGTCTGCAAACGAGATCATATCTGGTGACGACGTCGACCGCAGGGTGCGTCAGCGCGCCGGCGCAGGCCTTGGTTTTGGCGTGCGGTTTTTCATCGTCTATCTGACCGGGCTGATCATGGTTCTGGCCGACCTTGCCGACGGCAAGATCTTTCATGACGATGTCGACAATCACATGCGCGCGTTGCAGATCCGCACGGTGATGTCGTCCGCAGGGCACTGGTTCGACCTGACGCTGCCGATGATTGCAACGCCGGATGCCTATGTTTCGCCGTGGTCGCGTCTGATTGACCTGCCTTATGTGGTGATTGCCAAAATTCTGGAATCGTTCCTGCCGCCCAGTGCCGCGCTCGAGTGGGCCTTCCTGATCTGGCCGCCGCTGATGCTGGCGATTTTCAGCTGGCTTTGCGTCCTGATCATCGCGCGGCTGCTCGGAGGTTTTCAGCTTTCAGGCGTGCGCTATTCGCTCGTGCTTGCGCTGACCATGGTGCTGATGGTTACTGCGGTACTTGAATTTGCCCCCGGCCGGATCGACCATCACAATGTGCAGATCATCACGATGCTTGCCGTCTTGCTGGGACTGCTTCGCTGGGACCGGGCGGGCGGCTGGTTGATCGGGGCGGGCAGCGCGCTGTCGGTCGTCGTTGGGCTGGAATGCCTGCCGTTTGTGGTGATTGCGTTTTCTGGTCTTGTTGTTTGTTATCTGTTCGCCGTGCGCGGAGCGGAGCAGGTGCTAGCCGGCGCTGCTGCAGCCATGCTTGCGACAAGCGTTGTATGTGCTGCGGCCTTTCTGGGGCCGAATGTGGCGTTGGCGCAGTGCGACGCGTTTTCTGCGCCCTATCTCATGTTGATGATTGGTGGGTCGCTCATTCTATTTGCAGCATCTAGAGGTGCTGCCTCGGCGGCGCTGCCTGTCAAGCTGCTGGTGCTAGGCCTGCCGACGGCGGCTCTCCTCGGCGCCGTCGCCTGGCTCTATCCGTCGTGTCTGCAGGGGCCGTACCAAGTGATCGACCCTCTGTCCCGGGCGCTGTGGTTCAACCGGATCTGGCAGGAGGAGAGCTTCCTCCTGTTCTACCGCAAAGGCCAATATGAAGCCGTGCTCAATCTCGCGCTGCAGGCGATGATGATTGCTTGCGCAGTGCCGTTTATGTGGGCCAGGGCCAAACGCGATCCCGGCCTTGTCATCAGCCTGCTGATCGCTGCTGCGGCGCTTGTCCTTACCCTGATCGTGACGCGCTATATCCGGTTCCCTGCGGCTCTGGCGCCGTTGTTCCTGCCAGCCATCATCGCGCATCTGATATCTGGAGAGAGCGTCTTGCAGCGGCGTTGGGCGGGCGGACTTTCTGCTGGCGTTATCGGCACGGCAAGCTTGCTTTATGTCACCGTGCCGCCGATCGAGTGGTCTTTCGACAGCGTTGATTTCATGAGTTTCGACGAATGCAAGGATCAGGATTTCTCCGTTCTGTCGAAAGTTGCGCCCGGCCGTATCGCCGTTCCGCTCGGTCTCTCGATGCCGCTTGCGGAGGTTCTGCCGGATGGGTTCTCTATTGCCAATGTGCCGTTTCATCGCGCCGCTCCTGGCATGAAACGCATGTTCGAGACCTTTACCACTGCCGATCCGGATGTGCGTCGCGCGGCCCTTGCGCCATTTGACTATCTGGCGGTCTGTCGGTTCAAGCTCAGATCCGAAGACGGGGATACGGCGCTTTACGCCACGCTGTCGGCTGGCGGGGACTGGCCAGGGCTGATCCGTATCGCGCCTGAACGGGAAACCGACTTCCAGCTCTTCCGCATCGACCACGTGACCCTTCGCTGATCTGCAATATTTTCATGGCGGATGCTTATGGCTCTCGGGCCAATGCGGAGCGATCAAACCGGAATTGGCGTCAGAACTGTTGCATAATCGGCGTTTTTCATGCGGGCGTGGCCGATGCAGACCATCAAACAGCTTCCATTTCGAAATGAACCGCTTTAGGTGAATGCCAACGAGCATGGAGTGCCGAAACGTGAGCGATCTGACCCTGAACGAAGCCATCGACAATATTTACGTGTCGATCAAGAACGACAACGAAGATCTGGATACCCAGGTTGCCGCGCTCAAGGCCGTGATGAAGCGCGACGGCGTCAAGGAAGCGGTTTTCGAGCCGGGCAAGCTGGCGCAGTCCAATCGCCAGGGACGCAAGATCATGCAGTCCTATTTCAAGAAGAAGGGCGTTGCCGTCAGTTTCTCTGCCTAGGTCAACTCCTGTTGCCTATGTGCCCCTTCGGACGGTTTCGCGTTTGCCGATGATCTGACCGTGACATTCGGTAATCGCATCAGCCTGACAAGGCTTTCTTTCCGTCCAGCATTGTCTAATGTTGCTCATCTGTAGATGGTGACGGTGGATGTGCCGTCAGATGAATCTGGGGATGGCGCGAAGTGTCCAATGAAGATCCGATGGATGCCGGTGACCTTGATGCGTTGCTGGGGGATGACGAAAAAGCGTCAACCCAGGCATCCATAAACCAGTCAGGCGCGCGTCGCAGCGCGCGCGCTGGCTGGGGCATGCTTGTGTTCGTGCTGGGTGTTGCATGCGGGATTCCGGCGGCGATCTTCATGCCCGGCTTCCTCACCGATCACGGTTCTGTGGTTCTGGGAATAGTGCTCGGCGCGCTGCTTTTTGTTCTCGTCATCCTGTCACTGATCTTCGTGTTCCGGCAGCCGTTGTGGCGCTGGGTATTCAAGCGCTCTGAAGTGGAGGTAACCCGTTTTGCCGGCCCGCTTGCTGATGTCGCGCGCTATGCCGCTGGACAGCGGGTTGAGGAGGCAACGCAGGCCGCGCGGGATTTCGCCGAAATCGCGCTGGCCAGATATGCCTGGATTACCACCCGTAGATGGCTTGTGGCCTCAATCACCGGGCTGATTGCTGCGATGGCGGCACTGGCAGGATCGGCACTGCTGTTTGAGCAGAACAAGCTGCTCAGGGCACAATCCGGACTGCTGGTCGAACAGAACCAGCGGATCGATTTCCAGAATGCATTGATCGATACCCAGATCCAGTTGGCTGAAGCCGAACGCAGCGCCCAGATCGGTCCTGAAGTGGTGGAGATTGGCGCGCTGATCGGCGCTGAACGGCAGAGGTTCCTCGATAGTGGTGGCAATATCGAGAATTTCGACCTGTCGGACCTGACCAGTTCGACGCGTGGCCGCATCATAGCGGCAAGCCTTGTGGCGCGGCCTTACCGCTACCTGGCGCCGTCCAACGCAAACCCGCGCGACACCGATGGACTGATGCGCACGGCGCTTGCCCGGCGCCCAGACGCTGTGGCCAATCGATCGGTGCTCGACAGCGGGCCGACTCGCCCTGACACCGAGCGCCTGGTCGACCGTCCGGTCAGTCCCGAGCGCGGTGATCTTCTGACCATGCTGACGGCGAATTCGATTCTCAATACCGAGGCGCTGACCTTTCTGGGGGCCGACTTCTCCTTTGCGGAATTTCGCCGCGAAGTGGCTGGCGCGCTTTCGATGCGGCATGCGCGACTTGCGTTTGCAGACTTCTCCTGGACGCGGATGGTCGACTGCCAGTTTGGTGCGGCGCAGCTTGATCATGCACGGATCGAAAACGCAGTTGTTCGCGGTTCCGACTTTTCGTCGCTGGCAGCCGCCGACGTGATCGAGCCCTTCAGCGCGGACGGTTTTGACTATCTGCCGACCAGCATGGCCGGGATCAGCTTCAAAGGCAGTGTCATTCACCAAACCGGTTTTGCCCGCATCAATGCCATTGCGCCGGTGTTTGATGGCGCGGTGGTGGCGATGGCGGATTTTGGCGAAGCGTCCATTGGCGGGGCAAGCTTCCGCGACGGGATGATCATCGACAGCGTGTTTGACGGCGCCAGCCTGTTATCGATGGATCTTGAAGGCGCCATCGTGTTCGACCAGACATTCCTGCAAATGCTCAAGCAGGCTGCCCAACCCGGAACCTTCGTCGCCGAACGCTGGAAGCTGTCGCCAATCCCGGCGGGCGAGGTGGCTGAACATCCGCGCTATTTCGAAATGACCAACCATGTGCCTGAAAGCGCCTATGCCGGTGTGCAGGCCTGGCGCATCAGCCGTGTCGAGCGCCCGACGGAATAAGCTGCCGGCGTGCTGATCTGGGGAGTTCGGCTCCCGCCTCATTGCCCTTCCGCCCCATTTCGCATAGACAGCGGTCAACAATCCCAATCATGTCTGGAGCGCATCGTGGCAAGACAGTTTATCTATCATATGGCGGGGCTCAATAAGTCCTTTGGCGCCAAGAAGGTCCTCGAGAACGTTCATCTGTCGTTCTACCCGGATGCCAAGATCGGTATTCTCGGCCCCAACGGCGCCGGTAAATCGACGGTTCTGAAAGTCATGGCCGGGCTCGATACCGAGTTCACCGGCGAGGCCTGGCTGGCTGACGGCGCAACACTCGGTTACCTGCCGCAGGAGCCCAAGCTCGACGCCTCCAAGACGGTGCTGCAGAACGTGATGGAAGGCGTGGCCGAGAAGCAGGCCGTGCTCGACCGCTACAACGAACTGATGATGAATTATTCCGACGAGACCGCCGACGAGGGCGCGAAACTGCAGGACATCATCGACGCGCAGAACCTGTGGGATCTCGACAGCCAAGTCGAAATGGCGATGGAAGCGCTGCGCTGCCCTCCGGCTGATGCCAGCGTCGAGGCGCTTTCAGGTGGTGAGATGCGTCGTGTGGCGCTGTGTGCGCTGCTGCTTCGCCAGCCTGACCTTCTGCTGCTTGACGAGCCGACCAACCATCTGGACGCGGAAAGCATCGCCTGGCTCGAGAAGCACCTTCGGGAATATCCCGGCGCCGTGATCATGATTACCCATGACCGCTACTTCCTTGACAATGTCACGGGCTGGATTCTCGAGCTCGACCGCGGCAAGGG
The DNA here is from genome assembly GCF_038900115.1 of Hoeflea sp. AS60. Taxonomy (NCBI): domain Bacteria; kingdom Pseudomonadati; phylum Pseudomonadota; class Alphaproteobacteria; order Hyphomicrobiales; family Rhizobiaceae; genus Hoeflea; species Hoeflea sp. AS60. The sequence goes on from NZ_JBBMQP010000005.1 coordinate 39,124, forward strand.
CATTCCCTATGAAGGCAACTACACCGCCTATCTCGATGCCAAGTCCAAGCGGATGAAGCAGGAGGGGCGCGAAGATGCTTCCCGCCAGAAGTCGATCAGCCGCGAACAGGAATGGATTGCCTCTTCGCCAAAGGCGCGGCAGGCCAAGTCCAAGGCGCGTATCCGGGCTTATGACGAACTGGTCAAGTCGGCCAATGACCGGCGTCCGGGCGAAGCCCAGATCATCATCCCGACCGGCGAGCGGCTCGGCAACCAGGTGATCGACGTCGAAGGCGTATCCAAGGCCTATGGCGAGCGTCTGTTGATCGATGATCTCACCTTCAAGCTGCCTCCCGGCGGCATTGTCGGCGTGATTGGCCCCAACGGCGCCGGCAAGACCACGCTGTTCCGGATGATCACAGGGCAGGAGAAGCCCGATACAGGGTCTATCACCGTCGGCGATTCGGTCGATCTCGCCTATGTCGACCAGAGTCGCGATTCGCTCGATGGCAGCAAGAGCGTCTGGGAGGAAATCTCCGGCGGAAACGATATCATCAAGCTCGGCAAGCACGAGATGAATTCCCGCGCCTATTGCTCGACCTTCAACTTCAAGGGCGGCGACCAGCAGCAGAAGGTGGGCACGCTCTCGGGCGGTCAGCGCAACCGTGTGCATCTGGCGAAGCTTCTGAAATCCGGTGGCAACCTGCTGCTGCTCGATGAGCCGACCAACGATCTCGACACCGAAACGCTGAGTGCGCTTGAAGAAGCGCTCGAGAACTTCGCTGGCTGCGCCGTTATCATCTCGCATGACCGCATGTTCCTCGACCGGCTCGCCACCCACATTCTGGCATTCGAAGGTGACAGCCATGTCGAATGGTTCGAAGGCAACTTCGAGGATTATGAGCAGGACAAGATCCGCCGGCTCGGCGCGGACAGCGTCAATCCGAAGCGGGTGACGTACAAGCCGTTGACGCGGTAGGTTTCTGCTGGTTTCCGAACTGAAAGTATTCAATCAGGCCTTGAGTGGCCTGATTGAAGCGCTGTTGAATTGCGCCGCCGAGAGCATTACACTTTGTGCAAAGGAACGCTGCGATGATCCAACTCGATCTGCCCGACGAACTTGAGCAATTGCTGGCCCGCTTTGCCGATGAGATCGGCATGAGCAGTGAAGAACTGGCGTTGCTTGCGATCAAGGACCGGCTTGAGGATCTGGAAGATCTAGCGGCTGCAGAAGCTGCGATTGCCAACGATGATGGCGAACGCATCCCCTTGGCTGACATCCTTGCGGAGTTTGGTAACAGCACTGACGAGAATGGAAATTCGCTTTACGCCGCAGAATGACCTGGGTTGTCTCCTTCACACAATCAACCCGGAAACAGTTATCGAAACTCAGCCATGCGGATCGTATTCGCGTGCTTGCTTTTCTCAATGAACGAGTTGCCGAACACCCCGATCCTCGTGAGCTTGCCAAGCGGTTGCAGTGCAAGAGCGAGGAGCTCTGGAGATTCCGTGTTGGCGATTTGCGGATCATTGTGCGGATTTCACAAGGCATAATGACGGTCCTGGTCATAGAGATCGGGCACCGGAGGGAGATCTATCGTTGACCACCATCCTCATCACCGGAACCAATCGCGGCATTGGACTTGAGCTGGCCAAGCAGGCGCTGGCAAAGGGCTGGACGGTTTATGGCTCGGCGCGGACTGTCGTCACAGATTCAGATGCGCATATCTGCGACCACCCCAGGTTTCATGACATGGTGTTTGACGTCACCGACCATGCGGCGGTGCGGGCGGCGGCGGCCGGTCTAGCCACGCCGATCGATATCCTGATCAACAATGCCGGCACGATCGGGCCGGAGCGGCAATCTACGCTGGATATGGATTTTGATGGGTTTGCCGAGACGTTTGCAATCAACACGCTGGCGCCGCTCGCAGTGGTGCAGGCCTTCCTGCCCAATCTCAAGCTGAGCGCAAACCCTCGTATTCTTACTGTTACGTCGTGGATGGGCAGTCTCTCGCATGCGAGTTCCGACCGGATCGCCTACCGTGCGTCGAAAGCGGCGGTCAACAAGGTGATGCAGGGGTTGGCGACAGATCTGAAGCCGATGGGCATCGCCGTTGCCAACCTGCATCCGGGCTGGGTGAGGACCGATATGGGTGGGGCAGGGGCCGATATCGATGCGGCCACAAGTGCGGGCGGCATTCTCAAGATCGCCGAGGCTTTGACGCTCGACGGCACAGGCAAGTTCTACAATTACGATGGTTCACCGCTCGCCTGGTGAGACGCGATCGTCACTCGATACGGCAGCAGAACGGGTAGTACGGAGCGGAGAGGCCGGGCGCGCCGGTGGGGGTGAAGGTGAAGTCGCGCACGGCGTCGCTTTCCTCGGTGCAGCCGCCCGGAGTGTAGGCGATTGAGCCTGTGACCGGATGGCTGGTTTCAAGCTGCCAGGGGTTCTCCGACGCAAAGCTGATGCTGCCGGGCGTTCTCTGGATGCCGTCGCCTGAGAATGCGTCGAGGAAAGTTGCGCTCATGCCGCCATCGCACTTGAGTACCACCCCCCAGTTCGGTTCGGAGCCGGCGCAGATCATGGACTGCCCGGTCTCGAGAAGGCCGTTGCAGGAGAGGTCGGCGGCGTAAGAGGTGGCCGTGGGGCTCAAGGCAAGAGCCAGAGCCAGACAAGCGGATCTTGAAAGAAAAGTGGCATGCATCATCGATGATCTCCCTGATCAATGGTTGCAGCTCCCCGATGGGTTATCCTATCACAGTTTTGCGGCAGGGAGAATTGGTGTGCCGTCAGGGTTGCCGGCGACCCAACGGATGCCGTGGTGTATGGTCCGCGTGGTCACATGTGTTCACGCATTTTGATTGGTCCATCAGCGCTGCTTTCGGTACTGCTTTGTCCTTGTTCAGTCATTTCCGGAGCGACCGATGACCCTGCCTATGTTTCCCACCGAAGGCCCAGTCTTGCCCGAGATCCGTCCGGCGCGGCGGATCAAGGGCACCGTGTCCGCGGTTTTGGCAGCCCTTGGAGGTGATTTCCCGACCGGGGACGTCACATCGTTGGCAATGGGATTTGATGGCGTCGAGGGCGATTATCATGCCGGGCCGACCCGCAAATCGGGTGGCCGCGAGCCATGGTATCCGCGCGGCACCGAAATGCGCAACGAGCGGCAATTGTCGATCGTGGCAGCCGACGAGCTCGCCGTTGCAGCGGCGCAGATGGGCATCGACCGGATCGAACCCGCGTGGATCGGCGCCAATCTGGTGATCGACGGCATTCCGCTGCTCTCGATGCTGCCACCGCGAACACAACTGTTTTTCGAAGGTGGGGTGACGCTGAGGATCGACGGCGACAACGGGCCCTGCCGGATTGCCGGGGCTTCGATTGCAAAGAATTTTCCCGATATGGACGAGACGTCGCTGGCGCTCTCCTTCGTCAAGGCCGCCAAGCGCCGCCGCGGCGTCGTGGCCTGGGTGGAAAAGCCAGGTGTCATCACCAACGGCGAAGCGGTGACCGCACATATCTGGGAACAGTGGATTTATCCTGCAGGCTGATCGCTCGCTGCAGCATTCCGGCCAAATCATCGTTTGGGGCAAAGTCCCGGCAACAGGCAAGCCAGAACGACAATTTGTTTTGTCGCTGCGACATTGCGCTTGCCAGAAGCTCAAGAATGACATAAACATATCTTTATATCATTTTTGAGGTTTTTAGATGCTGTCCCTTTCTCCCCTCACTCTTGAGGAATGCGTCGAGGTTCTCAAAGCCGCCGGCGAGCCGACACGGTTGCGCCTGATCGCGCTCTTGAGCCACGGCGACCTCACTGTCAGTGAAATGACGGAAGTGCTGAGCCAATCGCAACCCAGGATCTCGAGGCATCTCAAGTTGCTGGGTGAAGCAGGGCTGGTCGAGCGCTACCAGGAAGGCGCCTGGGCCTATTTTCGGCTGACACGCGATGGCGTGCGGGCGAAGCTTATGCAGCAGGCCCTCAATGCGACTTCATCATCGGATGCCCATCTGGCGCGAGATGCCGAGCGGCTGGCGACAGTTAAACAAGCGCGCGCAAGCCGGGCCGAGGCCTATTTCTCGGCCAATGCGGAAAGCTGGAACGATCTTCGAAGCCTTCATGTGTCCGATGAAAAGGTGGAGGCAGAAATCCTCAGGCTGATCGGGCGCACTCCGTTTGACGGACTGCTTGATCTGGGTACCGGGACAGGCCGGATGCTGGAACTGCTTGCCAGCAGCTATCGCCGGGCGATCGGCATCGATTCAAGCCGCAGCATGCTGTCCATTGCCCGGGCGCAGCTCGACGATGCCGGCATTACCCACGCTTCGGTGCGGCAGGGTGACATCTTCAATCTACCGCTCGAGCGCGAAAGCTTTGATGTGGTGACCATCCACCAGGTCCTGCATTTTCTGCATGATCCGCTGCCGGCGATCACGGAAGCTGCGCGCATGCTCAGGCCGGGCGGCCGGGTTGTGGTGGTCGATTTCGCCGCGCACGACCATGAAGAACTTCGTCTCGAGCATGCCCATGCCCGGCTTGGCTTCAGCCAGCGCCAGGTTGCGGACTGGCTCGAGCAGTCCGGGTTGAGCGTCGAGAAGATCGTCGATCTTCCACCCGATTCGGCCGATACGCGCGCGCTCACGGTCACCATCTGGCTCGCTCGCGATCCGCGCCTGTTGATTGCCGCCGATACCACGTCTTCCAGCACAGGAACCGCCTGATATGAACAGCTCCTTCCGCTCCAGCGCAGAAACGCTTTCCGAACGGATCAAGGTCTCTTTCGAGTTCTTCCCGCCCAAGAACGGCGACATGGAGAGCCAGCTCTGGGAAAGCATTCAGCGGCTCGCGCCATTCAAGCCTGATTTCGTGTCTGTCACCTACGGGGCAGGCGGCTCGACGAAGCAACCGACGCTGAACACCGTCACCCGGATCAGCAAGGAGACAGCACTTGCGCCTGCGGCGCATCTGACCTGCGTGGGCTCGGACAAGGCGACTGTTGATGCCGTCGCACGTGAATTTCAGGCCGTCGGCGTCAATCATTTCGTCGCACTCAGGGGCGATCCGCCGGAAGGCGTTGGCGCTGCCTACGAGCCGCACCCGGAAGGCTATGCCAATGGAGCGGAGTTGGTGGCGGGTCTGCGCGCAATCTCCGATTTCGAGATTTCCGTATCGGCCTATCCGGAGCGTCATCCTGAAAGCCCGGATTTCGCCACCGATATCGACATGCTCAAGCGCAAGGTTGATGCCGGCGCCACTAGGGCGATCACGCAGTTCTTTTTCGACAACGACATTTATGAGCGCTATGTCGAACGGGTCAGGCGCGCAGGCATCTATATCCCGATCGTGCCGGGCATTCTGCCGATCCATAATTTCGGCCAGGTGGCGCGGTTCTCAAAGCTCTGTGGCGCCTCGGTGCCTGATTTGCTGGCGCGGCGGTTCGACGGGCTTGAGAAGGATGCAGAGACGCGGGCGCTGGTCGCTGCGGCGGTCGCAGCCGAGCAGGTCAACGACCTTGTCGAGCGCGGGATCGACGATTTCCATTTCTACACAATGAACCGGGCCCAGCTGGTCTATGCGATCTGCCACATGCTGGGACTGCGGGGCGATGACAGCAGCGCGGTGGGTGCTGCTGCCTGATCAGCCAATAGGCTCAACAGCCCCGCCTCAGGCTCGGCCTCGCCCTCTTGGGCGTAGGGGTAAGCAGACCGGCTTAACGATGAAAGGGCGGGAGTGTCGAAACGCTCCCGCCCTTTAACTTTTGACTTTATTCAAAGCCCTTCACGGTCAGATGAAGAGCATTGCTCCAACAAATATGAACGCTGCACAGATCACAAGGGCATTGAGCGACTGCGTAAATCCCATGGTGGTCCTCCATCGCGTCTACAGCCAAATGATAGTCATGGCTTGGGCTCCATGAAAAGGAAAATCGTTGTTGCAGTGCAGCTAAAAACGGGCAAAATCATCCTCTTCTCGTCCATACCCATTTGAAATAAAACATTTATTAGCAAGTAAAGAATCTGTTAAGAAACTGTCAAATACTCCTTAATGGGGAATAAATTGCGCCAAACAACCAAGTGGGCCTGCCGCAATTTTGCCTTAAACTCAACCGCCGTTTTATGCCCAAAAAGGCCTGGTGGCGTGCTCTGAACCGTGCCAACAGACTGGCATCATTGCAGTAAACGCACTTGTCAGAACGTCGGCCAGAGCTGGTCAGGTGCGAAACGCCTTTTCGAGCCTGGCGGCAACACCAAGCAGGCGCTTGTCCTGACCAAAGCGGGCGATGGCCTGGATGCCAAGCGGCATGCCTGCACCATCACTCAGGCCCGGAATATTGATGGTTGGCGTTCCCATCAGCGTCCAGAGTTTGTTGAAGCGCGGATCACCCGTTGTCTGAAGTCCAAGCGGCGCTGCACCGGGAGCGGACGGCGTGAGGAGGATATCGACTTCGCCAAACAGGGCCCGGGTTGCGCCGCGTCCGCGTTTGACCAGCCTGCGGGCAGCGTCATAGTCCGCCGGCACAATCGCCTGGCCGCGTTCGATGGTTTGGATCAGGACGGGGCTTAGCTGATCGCGGAAGCGGGCCAGATCGGGGCCGCAGGAAAGACCCGCCTCATGATCCTGAATGGTTGCGTGGGCGTCGCGGGCATGGGCCATCGCCTCGGGTTCGCCGATCTCACCGACATCGAAGCCGGCATTGGCTGCCAGATCCGCAGCCCTGGTCAGAGCGTCGCGCATTGCCTCATCGGCGCCTTCGAGCTGGCCACAGCGATAGAGGCCGACGCGGATGCCTGCCGGATCGATCTCGTGCTCGCCCGCCGGGACGGCAAGATCGCGGCCGGTCAGCAGGGCTGCCAGCAACGCTACATCCTCGACGCCTGCCGCAAACAGGCCGACGGTGTCGAGCGAGGGGGCGAAATGCTTCATGCCGGTCGCCTGAAGCATGCGGTAGCTCGGCTTGTAGCCTGTGACGGCGCAGAACGCTGCCGGGCGCACCACCGAGCCGCCAGTCTGCGTGCCGATGGCAGCCGGGATCATGCCTGCAGCCACCGCAGCCGCGGAGCCTGAGGAGGACCCGCCAGGGGTGTGGGCGTGATTGTGCGGGTTGACGGTTTCTGCCGGCTTGAAATAGGCGAATTCTGTGGTCGCGGTCTTGCCGATGATCGTGGCGCCCTGCCTGCGGGCGAGGTCGACAATCGCCGCGTCGACGCGGGGTTGATAACCCTCATAGGCTAGCGATCCATAGGATGTGGGCTGATCGAATGTGTCGAAAATGTCCTTGATCCCGATCGCAATTCCGGCGAGCGGGCCATCGGACTGGATCGAGGGGCTGTCGGCTACATGGGCGAAAGCCTTGATGCGGTCGTCCTTGCGGGCAATGGCGTCGCGGCAAAGCGCCACCATCAGCTCAGGATTGGCCTTGCCCGCGTCGCGTGCCTTGACCAGCGCCGCCAGGCTCATCATGCGATTGATTTCCATCTTGACCCTCTCAGAGCGGAAAGGCCGTCAGACCTGTCACACCCGTTTTATGCCGAGCCGGTTGTCCAGTGACAAGAGGCCAAGCGCAATCAGCCCAAGTCCAAGCGCTTCGGTAAGCGAGAGGGTTTCTCCCAGAAACAGGATGCCAAGCAGAATTGCGGCAGGTGGCACCAGCAACGTGACCAGCGAGGCAGACGTGGCACCTGCGACGCTCAAGATGCGGAAGAACACGACATAAGCGAAGGCTGTTGACACCAGCGCGAGCGCCAGCATGGCCGCGATCACATCGACCGGTGGTATGGGCAACGTCCATGGGCGATCGACGATGAAGGCCAGAGGCAGCATGATCAGGGTCGAAGCGGTCAGCTGGCCGGTGGCGGTGACGCGTGGCGAGATGCCCTTGAAGCGCTTGCCGAAGGATGCTGCGAAGCCGTAGGAGATCGCGGCGCCGACCACGGCGAGCTTGGCCCAGAGCGGGCTGTCAGTGAGCCCCAGTGCCGCGGGGCCAATCAGCAGTACCATGCCCACAAGCCCGAGCGCGCAGCCGATCAGCTTGGCCGGAGTGATCTTCTCGTCGGTGGTAAAGACTTGCGCGACCAGCACGGCCCAGAGCGGGGTCGTGGCGTTGAGGATGGAGGCGAGGCCGGAGCCGATCTTCGTCTGGCCCAAAAAGATCAGGGTGAAGGGAATGGCGTTGTTGATCAGTCCCAGAACCAGAAGTTCGCGCCATCGGCTGAACAGGGTTTGGTAGAATCCGGGCATCCGGCCGAAAGCCAGATGCAGCGCAATGGCTGCAAGGCTCACACGAAACAGCACGAGCGTCATGGGTGGCACATGCTGCACGGCAATGCGGCCAAAGAAGAACGATCCACCCCATATCAGGCCCAGCAGGATGAGGAGGCCCCAGGTGGCGAGATCCATGGAACGATTGGCAGTCTGGGGCATTGAGGTTTCCTAGCTGGGCGGTTCCGCTGATTGCCATGTTCCGCGACCGCGCACCACCCGAAATCGGCTTTGCCCCATCCGCTGTCATTTGCCGGTTGTCTGACCGGTTGATACTGTCCCGGCCCAACCTGGAGACCACAATGCAAAGATTCGCCACCGGAACCGAAGCAGCACTCGATCTCAGGCCGGATCATCCGCTCTATTGTTTCAGACCGGAGGTGCTCAAGCAGGATGCTCGACAGTTCATGAAGCTGTTTCCCGGCGACACGGCTTATGCGGTGAAGACCAATGGCGAGCCGATGGTGCTGAAGACGCTGGTCGAAGCCGGAGTGAAGATCTTTGATGTCGCTTCTCCGGGCGAATTCGAGGCGGTGCGTAAGGCCTCCAGGACAGCCGAGATGCTCTACATGCACCCGGTCAAGGCGCAGTCTGACATCCGCCTTGCGCTGGAAAAATACGGCATACGTGTGATGTCGCTCGACCATGAGGATGAGATTGCCAAGGTGCTCCGGATCGTCCGTGCGCTCGATCTCGATCCGGGCTCGATCAGCATCTTCGTGCGGCTGCAGACCAAGGGCCATGCGATGTACGAGCTGTCGAAGAAGTTCGGTGCGGCGCCCGGTCATGCGGTGGAACTGGTGCAGCGGCTGCACAAGATCGGTTTCAAGGTCGGGCTGTGCTTTCACGTTGGCAGCCAGGTCGAGGAAGCGGAGTCCTATGAGCTGGCGCTCAAATCCGCCGACTGGGTGCGCAACCGCGCCGGCGTGCCACTGGTCGGGCTCGATGTCGGAGGCGGGTTTCCGGCGGTCTATGGGCATAACCCCAACCGCAAGGTCAAACCGATGCCGCCGCTTGAGGACCTGATGGGCGAACTCCGCTCCAACATCACCGAATGGGCCTTTGATGACATGCCGCTGGTGGCTGAACCGGGGCGGGTGGTGGTGGCGCGGGCATTTTCGCTGATCGTGCGTGTGCTGCTCAGGAAAGGCCGCAGGCTTTACATCAATGACGGTATCTGGGCCTCGCTGTCGGACAGCTGGACCGGCAAGATCACGCTGCCTGCCCGCTTCATCCCGGATCCGGCGCGGCGTATCCGCAAGGGCAATGCCGAGAACGTTGTGCCGTTCAAGGTGTGCGGCGCGACCTGCGATTCCGTCGACATCCTGTCACGCCCTTTCTGGCTGCCCGAAACGGTGGATACAGGTGACTGGATCGAGATCGGCCACATCGGAGCCTATTCGCTGTCGCTCAGAACACGCTTTAATGGGTTTTATCCCGATGATTTTGTCGAAGTGACAACGCCGTTTGACGGCGAGGGGGCGGACGGATTTGCCAGTCTGGAGACAATGGCGGATTGAACCCGGGGGGTAAGCACGTGCTGATCAGTCACATGGCAAAACCCGTATAAACAGCGCAGAACTGCGACCGGCTCAGACGCTTATTGATCAGATGCCGATCACGCCATCACGGCGGTCGCACGGAGCCAGGGAGCATTTCGCCATGCCAAAACTGATCCGTTTCGTGCTTGTCAACACCGCACTCGGGGTCCTGATCGGCTGGGCTGTGGCTGCAGCGGTGGTGTATTTCAACATCAACGGGTTCGGTGACCTGATCTGGGGGTCATCGAGCCGTACCGCAGCTCTTTTCATTCTGCTGGTTTCGTTCGGTTCCACTTTCGGATTCGCGGTCATGGCTACTGCGGTGATGCTGATACCGGTCGACAAAGACGAGTTCGACAAATTGTGACCGAACTGTCTGACGCTTGTTCTTTGTCCTTGCGCTCTCAGCGATAAAGCAGCGTTGGCAGCCACATGGTGAACATGGGGAAGAAAGTTACCAGCATCAGAACGGCAAACAGCGGGATCAGGAATGGTGCGGTCGCGGTGACGCAGCGCTCGAACGGCACCTTCGCCACCCGTGACAGAACATAGAGCACCATGCCGACCGGCGGGGTCAGCAATCCGATCATCAGGTTGAGCACCAGGATCACGCCGAAATGCACCGGATCGACGCCAACGCTGACGGCGATTGGTAGCAGCACCGGCACCAGGATGGTGATCGCCGCCACGGTTTCCATGAAGCAGCCGACGATGAGTAGGATGATGTTGATCAGCAAAAGCACGATGATCGGGTTTTCCGAGACGCCAAGGATGAAGGCGGCGAAGTGCTCGGGCACGCGGTTTGACGTCAGGATCCAGGCGAAGATCGATGCGGCGGCGACGATGAACAGCACAACGGATGTGGTTTCGATCGTGTCCAGCGACACCTTCAGAAAGCGCCTGACGGTCAGCGTCCTATAGACGAACAGGCCCAGGATCAGCGCCCAGGCACAGGCAGCGATTGCGGCCTCGGTGGGGGTGAAAGCGCCCGAGAGAATGCCACCCACAATGATGACCGGCGTCATCAGCGACAGGAAGGCGTGGATGAAGGCCCGGCCCAGAACCGAGAACCTGAAAGCCTGGTCGCGGGGGTATTTGTAGCGGTGGGCGTAGAAGGCCACCATGATCATCAGCGCCATCGCCATCAACAGGCCGGGAATGAAGCCCGCGGCAAACAGTTGTCCGATGGAGGCGCCGGCAACGACCCCGTAGATCACCATCGGCAGCGATGGCGGGATGATAGGGCCGATGGTCGAGGAGGCGGCGGTGATGCCGACGGCAAAGCCCGGATCGTAATTGGCGTCGCGCATAGCCTTGATCTCGATGGCGCCAAGGCCGCCTGCGTCAGCGACTGCTGCGCCTGACATGCCGGCAAAAATCACCGAGGCGCCGATATTGACGTGACCGAGACCGCCTGGCAGCCAGCCGATCAGCGCCTTGGCGAAATTGAAGATGCGCTCGGTGATGCCGGCGCTGTTCATCAGGTTTCCGGCGAGGATGAAGAAGGGTACCGCCAGCAGCGGAAAGGAATCGACGCCGTTGATCATCCGGTGCGCGACGACAAGACCGGGCACATGGCCATCAAGCAGTATGAACACCGCAGAGGACCCGGCCAATGCGATGGCGACGGGAACGCCGAGCACGATCAGCGCGAAGACCATAACGAATAGAAGGGTCAGAAGCATGGTGTGCCTTTGCTCAATGCGCAGGGTGTAACGTTGCCAATGTTAAAAGCGTGGGCGTTCAAAGCGTCGGCCCGATCGCCTTGGCGGTCTCCGGGTCAATCAGGCGACTGGTGCCTGAGCGCAGGTGACGCCAGAACACCACCACCGCATAGACCGTCATGGCGAGGAAACAGGCGGAGATAAACCAGTAGACGGATGATTTCGGAAAGTTGATCGAGACCATCATCTGCTGGGTTTTGCCGGCAACTTGCGTGCAGAGAAAGCCCATGAACGCGTAAAACACGATGGCTACGACATCGATGAAGAACTGCAGCGCCTTTCGCACCGGGCGCGACAGCCAGCGGAAGGCAAGCTCCACAGCAATCTGGCTTTCACGCCGGACCGCCATGACAGCGCCGAGAAAGGTCACGGTGATCAGCAGGAAGCGGGCGATCTCTTCGGTCCAGCCGAGCGAATTGTTGAGCACGTAGCGGGTGAAGAACTGCAGAAAGACCACAAAGGCCAGCGCCCAAAAGACAGTGAGCACCAGTCCGTCATCCCACTGGAAGCCGGTCAGGTCCTCGTCTTCCTCGTGGATCAGCTTGGCGATCGAGGAGTCAGGTGTGGATTTGTCTTCTGTCGACATCAGGCAACCTCCGAAGGGACCGGGACGCGGCGACTATCAGCCGCCGCGCAACGCAACTATCCAGTCGGGGTGCTACTTGATGGCCTGAAGCTTGTCGTAGGTGGCCTGGTCCCAGGTGGCGTCCGGGCCATTGTGCAGCTTCATCGTGGCTTCGCGGAAGGGCGTGCGGTCAACCTCGTTGACGGTGACGCCATTGTCCTTGAACCATTGTACCAGCTCCTTTTCCTTCTGGATGATCTGGTCGCTGGCGCAAGTGGCGGTCTCATCGAGCACACCGTCAAGTGCGGTCTGGTCCTCCGGGCTCATGCCGCCCCAGGTCGAGCCGCTGACAATTGTCATCAGCGCGTCGCTGATGTGGCCGGTCAGCGTGATGTATTTCTGCACTTCATAGAACTTCTTGGCCTGGATCGTCGGCAGCGGATTTTCCTGGGCGTCGACTGTTCCCTGCTGCAGCGCCAGATAGACCTCTGCAAAGGCGATCGGTGTCGGGTTGGCGTCTACAGCCACCGGGAACATCATGTAGAGCGGCGCGTTGGGCACGCGGATTTTCAGGCCCTTCATGTCCTCGGGTGTCTTGATCTCGACATTGGAGGTAACGTGGCGCTGGCCGTAATAGGTCATAGATGTGATGTGGTTGCCCGAGGCTGCCTCGTAGCCCTTTGACATTTCGCCAAAGAGCTCCGAGTTGCGGTACTTGTCCCAATGGTCGAAGTCGCGGAACATGAAGGGCGCGCCGCCAATGGCGATCGGTCCATAGGAGCGGCCGGCAAACAGCTGGCCGGTGTAGATGATATCCACGGTGCCGAGCCCGAGGCCCTCGTTGATGTCGACTTCCTTGCCCAGCGACGAGGCCGGAAAGACCTCGATGTCGTAGCGGCCGTCGGTGGCCTTGGACAGCAGGTCCGAGGCTGCCACGGCGCAGGTGTGATAGGGTTCGCTGACCTCGTAAACATGGGCCCATTTCAGCGTCGTGGGTGCTGCAAATGCGGGCGCGGATGTGGCTGTCAACATTGTTGTTGACAGTGCGGCCAATGCAATATTTTGAAATCTCATGAATTAGTTCCTCCCAAAACCAAGTCGACCTCCACAATGGAGGTCATGCAAGAATTCTCCTCTGCATCACACGGGTAACATCCACATGATGCAAAAAAATATACTGCTCTGCCAGCACCATAGCAAGGACGTTCTCCCGAGGGTTGCAGATGCGACCCCAGAACCGGTTTCAGTGTTCCGACAGGTGCATCCGGTTCGGGCGATCGCAACGGGCGTCCCGCGTAGCCTGACCCGTCCCGTGTGCGACCTGTCTTGCAAATGCTGCAAAGCATACGAGGTTGTCGTGGCACGGAATGACGCATGCAAGGGCAATTCGCAGGCGCGGACGGATTTGTTGTGTTGGCGACCGCGGTGATGCTGATGCCGCTCGACAAGGACGAGTTCGACAACTTTAAGGTCTGACTGAACCTGAGCCCCGGAAATGCAAAATCGCGCGCACCCTCAAGGTGCGCGCGATTTCAATTCGCTCCGTAAGGAACCTCGTATCAGGCGGCGCGTGCTCTGCGCTGCTGATGGTTGACCACTGCGCTGATCTGGAAGCGGGAGATGGCCTGGTTGAGGGTTTGGGTTTCCTCGAAGACCGTGTGCACGGCGGCGGTGGTTTCCTCCACCATCGCGGCGTTCTGCTGGGTCACCTGATCCATCTGGTTGACGGCGGTGTTGATCTCCTGGATCCCGACCGACTGTTCCTGCGAGGAGGTGACCATGGCCTTGACGTTGGAGTTGATCGACTGCACATGACCGCCGATTTTCTGCAAGGCCTCGCCGGTTCGTGTCACCAGGGTCACGCCCGACTGGACGTGGGCTTCGGATTTCTCCAGCAGCGTGTTGATCTCCTTGGCTGCACTTGCCGAGCGCTGGGCCAGTTCCCGGACTTCCTGGGCAACCACGGCAAAGCCGCGGCCTGCTTCTCCGGCGCGGGCTGCTTCGACGCCGGCATTCAGGGCCAGAAGGTTGGTCTGGAAAGCGATCTCGTTGATGACACCGATGATCTGCGCCACCTGCTTGGAGGAGGTTTCGATCTCGCTCATGGCTGTCACGGTGTCCTTGACGATGTCTTCGGATTCGCTGGCAACGCTTGATGCCTCGCCGACCATGCGTCCGATGTCGGTGGCCCGCTTGTGGGCAGCCTGCACGGTTGAGGTGATCTCGTCGAGGGCTGCTGCGGTCTGTTCGAGCGAGGCAGCCTGCTGTTCGGTCCGGCGTGACAGGTTGTCGGTCGAGCTGCGGATCTCATCTGTGCCCTGGCCGATGTTGGTCGAGCTGGTGGAGATGGTGGTGAACGCGGCCTCGAGGCTCTCGATGGAAGTGTTGAAATCCTGGCGGACGGCTTCGAGCGAGCCGGGGAAGGGCTTGGTGATGCGGAAGGCAAGATTGCCATCTGCCAGTTTGCCGAGGCCTTCAGCAAGGGCACTGACCGCTTCCTGCAGCTGCTGCGCCTGGCGGGCTTTTTCCGCCTCGTTTGTGGCGCGTTCCTGCTCGGAGCTGAAGCGTGTCTGCTCGGCTTCATTCTCGAGATCGATATTGCGCAACGCAGAATTGCGGAACACTTCGACGGCCTTGGCCATCGACCCGAGCTCATCCGAGCGCTGGGCGAATGGGACTTCGGTTTTCAAATCACCCTTTGCAAGCACGCCCATGTAATCGGTCATGCTGGCCAGCGGACGGTAAATCAGCGGCTTGCTGATCAGCGCGATTGTCGCGGCGATCACGATCATCAGGAGGAACACGGCCGCCGCCGCCCAGAGGCCGTTGTTGGCGATTGCGTTGTAACTGGTCCGGTCAACCGTGACGAGGGCGACGCCGATTGTGGCCCCGGACACATCTGCGATCGGAAACACGATGCTGGCAAAGACGCCTTCTGTTTCAGGCATTTCCTCAAATGTGACGCGCTTGCCGACCAGGTCCGCCAGGGCAAGTGATTTCACCGGGTCCAGTCCTGCAGGCAATGTTGTTCCGATTTCGGCGAGGGTGCCGTCGCGGAGCGCGAAGATTGCAGCAGGATTGCCGGTGTTGCGGGTGAATTTCTCGACAAAGCCCGAGTGCAGGCTGAGGCCGAATTCCACCGAGCCCAAGTGCTTGCCATCGAGCGAAATCGGAGCAAGGCCACGGATGCCGATGCCTGCGACGCCTGCTTCGAGGCCGGAAAGGCTGGCCTTGGTCGAATTGACCTGAAGCACTGTGTTGCGGAAGCCTGAGAGGTCGTCGCCGAATTTCTCGGGTTTGTGGACCCGCAGGAACGATATGGCCGGGGGAAGATGGAACTGGAACTGGCGGACATCATACTCGTTCTTGAGCATTTCAAACGAGTTCTTGAATTCGGTTGCCAGGCCATCACGATCACCTGCCGCAAAGGATTGCTTGACGCTCTGCTGTTCGGCAACAAGCTTGGCAAGCATGGTGGCCGATCGCTGCGAAGCCGACAGCTCCGAGAGGAATTCGGTCTCGACGCTGGAGAGCTTGTCCTGCATTGCCTGGGATACAAAGCTTTCGCTCAGCGTAATCACGGTTCCCGCAACTGTGACCGCGGAAATCAGGGCTGCACCAAAAAGAAGCGTGTTGAATTTGCTGCTGATATTCATCTTTATCATGGAGATTTCTCTTTATTGCTGCGGTTCAATTACCGAAAACAAAATGGGTACGGTCGGGGATGGATCGTTCGGCGATTTTTGTTTGTCTGTTCCGGCGAATTGAGTTTCGGGACAGACAGAGGATTCAATCAATACATATGCAAATCATAATGTTTTTCCGAATATCCATTGCAAGCATTTCGTTTTGGTAAACGGCGCTGAAAAAAAACACAGAGACAAAGTGTTGGTTGTGATGCCTGGCTTCTGATGCTCTTGTTCTGCCTCACCTCCGCAATCGCAAGTATGGTTGCATCAGTGTTGTCAGTTGCGCGCCCGAGGTCAGGCTTCGTCCAATTCCGATGCTAATGACTTCCCATGAAACGAGATTCTTCCTGTGCCGTTTTGTTTTTGCTGCAAAGCACACTAGGCTGCACAGGCAAGGAGCGACCAATGGAAGATCAGATCTCGGGTGCGGTTGAAGCGGTGGGCGGCGTGGTGGAACAAGCCGTCGCGCAGGTTGTCGAGCAGGCGGTTGGCCAGGGCGGCCATCATGGTGATGCGATGGTGGCGATTGCGATTGCAGTGGCTATCGCAGCCCTTCTCGGCCTCGGTTTCATGCGTTTGAGACAGCCGCCGCTGGTGGGCTTCATTCTGGCCGGGCTGGCGCTTGGCCCGACCGGCTTGGGGGTGATTTCGACCTCCGAGAATGTCTCGCTGCTGGCTGAAATGGGCGTGGTGGTGCTGCTGTTCTTCATCGGTATGGAACTGTCGATCAAGGCGTTTGTGCTCAGCCTCAAGCAGGCGGTGATCGTGGCGGGCGGGCAATTGATTGCCTCGATGCTGCTGGCGGCATTGCTGGCTTATGCGCTGGGCGCCAGTCCATCGGAAACGCTTATTCTGGGCTTCATCATCGCGCTGTCAAGCACGGTGGTGGCGATGAAGATGCTCGATGAGATGGGTGAACTGCGCAGCCCTCCGGGTCGTGTCGCCGTCGGCGTTCTGATTGCGCAGGATCTGGCCGTTGTGCCGATGCTGATTCTGGTCTCGAGCCTTGGCGGGGATGAGTTCGATCTCGGCGATGTGCTGTTCAAGGTGGTGATAGCGGTAGCACTGCTGGCCGGATTGTTGTGGTGGTTCGGCCGTCACCCCAAGCTCAAGCTGCCGTTTGCCGAAGCCATCGAGGACAATGTCGACCTCCTGGCAATCGGATCACTTGCCTTGTGTTTCTCGGCCGCCGCCCTGTCCGGTCTTGCCGGGCTGTCGCCGGTCTATGGCGCTTTTCTTGCCGGTATCGTCATTGGTAACTCGACGCTCCGGAGCCGGATCATTCCGGTGATCGAACCGATCCAGAGCATTCTTCTGGTGGTGTTCTTCCTGTCCATCGGTCTGCTGATCGACCTCGATTTCATTCTCGCCAACCTGGCGCTGGTCCTTGCTGCGGCATTGCTGGTGGTGGGGTTGAAGACGGCGCTCAACATCTTCCTGCTCAGGATGACCGGATCTGACCCGAAGACGGCGCTGCTGGCCGGTCTGTCGATGGCCCAGATCGGCGAGTTCTCGTTTGTGCTCGCTGCAGCGGGCTTTGCGTCAGGTGCCCTGGGCTCCGATATCTACCGCCTGGCGATTGCGGTAACCGCCATATCGCTTCTGGTGTCGCCAATCTGGTTCAACCTGATGGAGCGCGTCGAGGACCTCGCCAGCGAAGGCATTGGATCCTACAAGCAGGCGCTGGCACAGGCCTATGAAGACGAACTTGATGGTGTCGAGAATGTCTTGTGGTCGGCGAGGGCGCGCTACCGTGCACTTCGCTTCGCGCTTTATCAGCGCCGGGCGCGCCGTTCCGCCGGAAAGACGGAGGCGAAGGTTGCGGCTCAACCTTCTGATGAGGTTGAGCCTGCAGTTGAGATGGTTTCAGGCGCCGAAACCGAAACCGGATCCGGCAGTGCCGATGCGGGCCCGACGCCCCCTTCAATCAATCAGGCGGCGACAGGTTCTCTTGAGGAGAGTGGCGAGCCGGCGGCGGAGAAACCCGTTACCAAGAAGCCCAGACCGTGCAAGACGTAACCGACGGCCTGCGAAATTAAATCCGGCTGAGAAGTGTCTCATCCGGCCAGCCGTCTGCGGGCAGGCCCAGGCGCAGCTGCTCGGCGCGCACGGCGGCGCGGGTTCCGCCACCCAGAATGCCGTCGATCTTGCCGACATCGTAGCCGCGGGCGGCGAGTTTTTCCTGCAGCTGCCTCATTGCAGCATCGCCAAGCCCGTTGCCGGGATTGCCGGCGTCATAGGGTTTGGCACCGGCGAGCCTTGTGGCGAAATAGGCAGCCGAGGTGGTGTAGATGAAGCTCTGGTTCCACTCGAGATAGATCGAGAAATTCGGGAACGCCAGGAAAGCGGGACCGTTTCGACCTTGCGGAAACAGCAGGTCGGCGGGCAGGTTCTGTGACGTTGGTGCGCCGTTGCGGAAGCTGACGCCCAATGCGGTCCAGTCGTTCAGCGTCATGCTCTGGCCGAGGCCTGATTTCTCGTAAGGGAAGTTGCCCGAAGGGATCGAGACTTCGGCCAGCCATGGCTGGCCTGCGCGCCAGCCCAGTGCCTTGATGAACTTCGCTGCGGTCATGATCGCGTCTTCGGAGGATTTCTTCAGATTGACGTGGCCATCGCCATCGCCATCGACGCCGTATTCGATGATATCCCTTGGCAGCATCTGGACTTGGCCGATCTCGCCGGCCCAGGCGCCGGTGGTGCCCGCCGGATCGAGATCGCCGTGTCCGACCATCTCGACGGCTGCGATCAGCTGCGGGCGGAACAGTTCCGGCCGGCGGCAGTCATGGGCCAGCGTCGCCAGTGCGTTCAGGGTGTTGAAATCGCCCTGGACTGCGCCGAAATCGGTCTCCAGTCCCCAGAATGCGGTGATGACGGCGGCAGGGACGCCGTACTCGGCCTCGGCGCGGGCGAAGGTGTTGGCGTATTGCTTGATCTTCTTGGCACCGACCTGCATGCGGTTGGAGCTGACCGAGCGCTTGGAGAACTCCAGAAATGTCTGGCGGAACACGCCCTGTGCCCGGTCGCGCGAGAGCACCTTGTTATCAATCGAAGCGTTGCGTAACGCGCGGGTTGCGACATCACCGCTGACGCCCAGAGCCATTGCCTCGGCTCTCACACCTTCGAGGAACTGGGCAAAATTGCCGCCGCAAGCGGGCGCCTGGGCCATGGCCGGGGTTGCCGCGAGGCTTGCGAGAAGGATGGCGAGGGGAAGCTTCGATGTCATGGTGGCGTTTACTCCTGATGGGGTGGTGAACGAACCGCAGATTTGTGGCGATGATGAGGTGATTCCGGGGATGCGCCAAGTGCAGCGCAGTTTTCGGGCAATCGTGCATTGTGTAACAGGGAGTCCGCTGAGAAGGATTTGAAACTGATCCGTCCACAACCGGCAGGTTGACCATGTCCGGCGACCTTCACCAAACCAATAGCTTCAGGCCTCTGCAGATCAGCGCGCGTATTTCCTCAGCCACTCCTGCCATTGGGCCTTGGAGCCGGCGAAGGCGTTGATGTCGGTGTCGCCCTTGATGCCGGCCATCATGCCGGTGCCGGTATACTGCCAGAAGCTCCACGGATGGTCGGGATAGATCTCCTGCGGATGGGCGGCGACCGAGCGGAGCCAGAACTGGTAGTTCTGGAAATGGCCATCGAGGTTTTCGCGGTGGAAATCGACTGGCGTGTAGATGATCGGGCGCTTGCCGTAATGGCGGCCGACAATGTCCATCCAGACCTTCATTTCCGCGCGTACTGTTTCCGGGTCGGGGCGCGTGGTGCAGGTCCTTGATGCGTGGTTCCATTCGACATCGAGAACTGGAGGCATCTGTACGGACTCGCGCGGGACATTGGCGATGAACCATTCGGCCTGTTCGCGGGCCGGGCGGCAGAAATAGTAGAAGTGATACGGTGCGTGCGGGATGCCCGCGGCACGGGCGCCGCGCCAGTAATTCGCATAGCGGTTGTCATTGTGGTCGCCGCCTTCAGTCGCCTTCATGAAGACGAAGGCGATGCCTGCCTTGCGGACTTCGCTCCAGTCTATGTCGCCCTGCCATTTGGACACATCGATGCCGTGCACCGGATAGCGGTCAGGGTGATACTTGCCGAAATCCACCGGTTTGCGGTCGCCGTAGCGGCCTTTGCCGGGAGGGTCGAGCTTCTTGACGTCCGGACGGACCGATGCGCCCGACTGTTTAGCGTTGCCGATTGGCTGGAGGCTGTCTTCCAGGCTGGTCGAGCTGCAGCCGGAGAGACCCGTAGCAGTTATCAGAAGCAAAGCCGCAAGCGAGATCTGCCGGTTTTTCGCGCGAATTGATTCCGGCCTCGCCCACAGATGCCGCAACGAGAAACTAAGCGTTGATAGCGTTAATACTGTGTTACGGAGGGGCATCGGGTTGCCTTTTGGCGAATTAGTGTTTGGAAACATTGGCTTAAGCGATCTGGGCATAAGCTCGATTTCCGACTGGAGCATGGCCTGGACGGAATTTTCCATCTTCTTATCGGTAAAAGCTTAAAATTTGAAGAATCCCTGTAATTCAGCGTTTACCACATCATTTCCCCGGTCACTTTTTGTTAAGTCTTGGCTGTGCATCTGGTCTTCGGAACAGGAGATTTTGGCATGATGCTAAATTCGTATGTACCAAACGCATGCAAGCGATATGCAATCGCTGGTTTGGTTATCGCAATAGTTACGCCATTGGCGGCTGTTGCTTATGAAATGCTTTTTGGCGCTGGAATGGCGCATGCGGGCTATGAATTTCTGACCAGCCCGTTCGGGATGGCTGCAGTTGCAGCACCTTTGGGAATCACCGCTCTTGTGGCGAGGTTGGGCCATCGTCACGATCGCCTGGCGCGACAGATCCGCAGCGAGCGGGCAGCGACCGAGCAGCTTCGCCAAGCCGCCTACCATGACAATCTGACCGGGTTGCGCAACCGCCACGCGTTGAGCGAGGATGTCGAGCGGATCATTCGCTGCAAGACCAGACAGTCAGCGCCGATGGCGTTGCTGCTGTTTGATCTGGACCGCTTCAAATACATCAACGATACGATGGGTCACGCCGCCGGCGACCTGGTGCTGAAGCAGCTTGCAGAGCGACTGCAGGCCTATTGCAAGCCGGGGCAACGCGTCTACCGGCTGGGCGGCGACGAGTTCGTTCTTCTGTGGGAAAGCGCACCCGGCACCAAGACAATTTCAAGCTTCTGCGATGGTCTCGCAGCCTTCGTGTTTCGCCCGATCGAGAGCCTTGGCGTCATGATCGATACTGCCGGCAGTATCGGCTTTGCGGTGACAGATGAGAACGTCACCGCACTTTCGGACCTTCTCAAGCGCGCCGATCTTGCCCTCTACCATGCCAAGGAGATGCAGGGTTCAAGCCATAGCTTCTTTACCGACGAGATGGACAGGGATCACAGGCAGCGCCAGCAGCTGGCAGCGGACATGCGCGCCGGGATCGCCGGTGGCGCGTTTCATATCGACTATCTGCCTGTGGTGAAGGCCTCTACGATGTCCGTGTCCGGATTTACCGTGCGGCTGCGCTGGATCCAATCCGAGGCTGACGACCTCTCCGAGGGGGAGCTGATGGCGATGGCTGAAGCCAGCGGTCTGATGTTGCCACTTGGGCACTGGATGCTGGAGCGGGCCCTCAAGGATGCAAGCGGTTGGCTCGAAAAGGCTGAAATCACCTTGCCTGTCGCGGCGGTTCAGCTTCGTGATCAGGCCTTTGCCGGCTCCGTTATCGCGGCCCTCGACAAGAGCGGACTTGAGCCCGAGCGCCTGGTCCTCGACGTCGATCCTCATGCGAGCAGACATGAAGGCGCGATCGTGCTGGGCAATCTCGAGCGTTTGCGGGAAAAGGGCGTCAAGATTTCGGTCAGCGAACTTGCAGCCAGCATTGCCGGTCTTTCGATGGCGCGGTCCTTTCCGGTGGACCGGGTTCGTCTGGATCTCGCCAGCATCAGGTCGATTGCCGGTGAAAAGCGGCTGCTTCAGATGCTGACACTGTTTCTGCAGCTCGCCTCCACCGTCGATACGCCCGTCACACTGACAGGCGTCGACAGTTCAGAAGACCTCGAATGTGCTTGCGACGCGGGTGCGGAGCAGGTGCAGGGCGCTATTGCAGCAACGCGGCTTTGCGCGCTGCAGGCATCGCGGTTTCCCATGTCCATGGATGACCCGGAGTTCATTGACACTGCTGAGAAGCCTGCTCCAGCCAAGTCTGGTCAGCTGAAATTTGCCTGACAGAGGCCACGTCTGTCAGGCAGTTTTCTGAATTCAGCCGCGTCCTGCGCCACCCGCAGTCGGCGTTGTCACTATCACGGATTCGCCCGCTTCGAGTACGGTCTGGTCACAGGCCTTCAGGATCTCGATGCTGCCGTCGCGACGCCGCACCTCGGTCGTTCCAACCTGACCTTCGCCGCCACCATCAATGCCCAAAGGCGGGTGGTTGCGGTGTGAGGACAGGATCGCCAGATCCATCTTTTCCAGAAAACGTATCGTGCGTTTGGTGCCGTTGCCGGCGCTGAATTTTCCCTTGCCGCCGGAGCCGTCGCGGATATGGAAATCCTCAAGCTGCACAGGAAAGCGCATTTCCAGGATTTCCGGGTCGGTCAGGCGTGAGTTGGTCATGTGGGTGTGGACGCCCGAGGTGCCCTCGAAGCCGCGGCCGGAATTCTCATAGCCTGCCGGCGAGCCCGAACAGATGGTCTCGTAGTACTGGTATTTTTCATTGCCGAAGGTGAGGTTGTTCATCGTGCCCTGGCTGTTGGCGAGTGCACCGAGTGCGCCGAAGATGGCGTTGGTCACATGCTGCGAGGTCTCGACATTGCCCGCAACAACGGCGCGCGGATAGGCGGGCTTCAGCATCGAGCCTTCGGGGATGACGATCCGAATGGGGCGCAGACAGCCGGCGTTCATCGGGATCGGTTTTTCGACCATCACCCGGAAGCAGTAGAGCACGGCTGCGCGGGCGACCGGTTCGGGGGCGTTGAAGTTGTTCTCCATCGCGTCCGAGGTTCCAGTGAAATCGACTGTTGCCTCTCGCTTTTCGCGGTCAACCGAGATCTTCACCTTGATCACCTGGCCGGTGTCGGTCGGGTATTCATATTCGCAATCGGACAGCGTTTCGATGACGCGGGCAACGCTTTCGGCGGCGTTGTCCTGGACGTGGCCCATATAGGCCTCGACCACATCGAGCCCGAAGTCGGTGACCATCTTTCTCAGATCCGCCACGCCCTTTTCGTTGGCGGCGATCTGGGCCTTCAGGTCGGCGACGTTCTGGGTGACGTTGCGGACCGGGTAGGGGTGATCGGTCAATAGCTCGACCAGTTCCTTCTCCTGGAAGTGGCCGCGCTCGACGATGCGGAAATTGTCGATCAGCACGCCTTCCTCGTCCACCGTGGTGGCGAGGGGAGTCATCGAGCCGGGGGCTGAGCCGCCGACATCTGCGTGGTGGCCACGCGAGGCCGCCCAGAACAGGATCTCGCTGCCGTCATCGGAGAAAACCGGGGTGACGACTGTAATATCCGGCAGGTGGGTGCCGCCGTTGTAGGGGGCGTTGAGCGCAAACACGTCGCCCGGATTGATGTCGCCTTCGTTGAGCCGGATCACGGTTTCGACTGAACGGTCCATGGATCCCAGATGCACCGGCATGTGCGGCGCGTTGGCGACGAGCGCTCCGGTGCGGTCGAACACGGCGCAGGAGAAGTCGAGGCGTTCCTTGATGTTGACCGAATAGGCGGTGTTCTGCAGCGTCACGCCCATCTGTTCGGCGATCGACATGAACAGGTTGTTGAACACTTCGAGCATGATCGGGTCGGCCTGGTCGGCGCCGATGGCGAGCGCCCGGTCGAGCTTTTCGTAGCGGGTCAGCACAACGTGATCGAGGACGTTGATGCGGGCTTCCCAGCCGGGTTCGATGACGATGGTCTGGTTTGGCTCGATGACCAGCGCCGGACCGGCGATCCGGTGACCCGGGCGCAGGCGGTCGCGGCGGATCACAAGCGCATCGTGCCATTCTCCGTTCGCATAGATCTGGCGGGTTTCGCCGCCGTCTGCTTCGCCGGTGGTCATCTCGTGTTCGGGCTCGACGCGGCCATCCTTGCGGTCATCGATGCCTTCGACAGAAATTGCTTCGATGATCACGGTCTTGTTCTGATAGACGAAGCCGAACTGGGCCTTGTGCGCCTTTTCGAACTCCGTGCGGGCAGCATCGAAATCGAAGTCGGAGAAGGCCACGGGAATGGTGGTGTCGGTGCCGTCGTAGCGCAGCTGCAGAAGTGGGCGCCAGCTGATCGCGTCATCCGGCACGCCCTGGAGTTTCAGTTCCTCGAAGACACCCTTGCAGAGCTGATCAATCAGCAATTTGACGTCAACGCGGCTTTCCTCTGCGAGCGGTTTGATGATCGCCTGCTGGCGGCTGGCAAAGACGCTTGCGAGGCCAATGCCGTAGGCTGAGAGAAGGCCCGAGAAGGGGTGGATCAGGATAGATTCCATGCCCAGCGCATCAGCCACCAGACAGGCATGCTGGCCGCCGGCGCCGCCGAAGCAGTTGAGCAGATAGCGGGTGACATCGTAGCCGCGCTGCACCGAGATCTTCTTGATGGCGTTGGCCATGTTCTCGACTGCAATGGTGATGAAGCCTTCAGCGATCTCCTCGGCGGACTTGCCGGGCTGGTCTTTCGCCAGGCCCTCAAACGCCTCACGCACCGTGTCGACGTCGAGTGGCTGGTCCTGCGCCGGGCCGAAGATGGCAGGGAAGAAGTCGGATTGCAGTTTCCCGAGCATGACATTGGCGTCGGTGACAGTCAGCGGACCGCCGCGGCGATAGCAGGCAGGGCCGGGATTGGCGCCGGCGGAATCGGGGCCTGCGCGAAAACGGCCTTCACCCGAATGCAGGATAGAGCCGCCACCTGCGGCAACAGTGTGAATGCGCATCATCGGTGCGCGGATGCGGACGCCTGCGACTTCGGTGTCAAAGGCGCGTTCATAGTCGCCATGAAAATGGGCGACGTCGGTGGAGGTGCCGCCC
The DNA here is from genome assembly GCF_038900115.1 of Hoeflea sp. AS60. Lineage (NCBI taxonomy): Bacteria > Pseudomonadati > Pseudomonadota > Alphaproteobacteria > Hyphomicrobiales > Rhizobiaceae > Hoeflea > Hoeflea sp. AS60. Next base: position 63,903 of record NZ_JBBMQP010000005.1, read on the forward strand.
ATGTCAAAGCCGATGACCTTGTCGAAGCCGGCCAGCTTTGCTGTCTCGACCATGCCGACGACGCCGCCGGCAGGGCCTGACAAGATGGCATCCTTGCCACGGAACATGTCGGCTGCGGTTAGGCCACCTGACGACATCATGAACTGCAGTGTGGGGCCGGGTTCGCCCGAAGGCGTGGCGCCAAGAACGCCTGCAACGCGGTCGACATAGCGTCTGAGGATCGGCGAGAGATAGGCGTCAACCACGGTGGTGTCGCCGCGACCGACCAGCTTGGCAAGCGGGGAGACCTGGCTGCTCACCGAGATCTGGGCAAAGCCCGTGCGCTCGCAGGCGCCTTCGACAATGATCTCGTGGATCGGGTTCTGCCAGGAATGCATCAGCACGATGGCGACGGAATCGATGCCGTCGGCGCGGGCCTTGGCCAGTTCTGGCTCCAACGTCTCGAGGTTGGGGCCGCGCACTGCCTTGCCGTCGGCCATGACGCGCTCGTCGACTTCGATCACCCGCTCATAAAGCTGTTCGGGCAGGATGATTTCCTTAGCGAAAATATCCGGCCGGGCCTGGTAGGCGATGCGCAGCGCATCTCGGAAACCCTTGGTAATGACCAGCAGTGTACGGTCGCCCTTACGCTCCAGCAGCGCATTGGTGGCAACTGTGGTGCCCATCTTGACGTGACCGACGCGCTCCGGCGGGATCGCGGTATCCTGATCGATCTCGAGCAGATCGCGGATGCCCTGGATGGCGGCATCGGGATAGGCTTCCGGGTTTTCGGACAGGAGTTTGCGCTGGTGCAAGGTGCCATCGGGCGCACGTCCAACCACATCGGTGAAGGTGCCGCCGCGGTCGATCCAGAAATCCCAAAACTCCGAGCTTGTCATTGGTGTCTCCCTGCACACAGAATTTGCGGTCCGAATATTCCTGTTGATCTTTTCACAAAACGCTGACAAATTGTCAACGTAACTTTTACATCAAGTTGGCTTGCAGGCGCAGGGTCCAGATAAAAGGGTCCGCTCTGCAACGCAGCCAGAGAGGAACAAACATGAACAAGACCATCGGTTTGACGATCGCCGCAGGCATGCTTGCCGCGACACTGACAAATTCCGCGTATGCCACAGACTGGGATATGCCAACGCCTTACCCGGATGCCACATTCCACACCGCCAACATTGTTCAATTTGCTGATGACATCAAGGCAGCAACGAATGGCGGCCTGAACATCACGGTTCATTCGGCCGGTTCGCTGATCAAGCATGGCGAGATCAAGAATGCGGTTCGCGGCGGACAGGTGCCAATCGGCGAGTTTTTCCTGTCCTTGCTGACAAACGAAGACGCAGCCTATGGCGTGGATTCACAGCCATTCATCGCCACCAGCTATGAAGATGCGAAAAAGCTCTGGGACGCCCAGAAACCGGTCATCACCGAACTGCTGGCCAAGCAGAAGCTGATGCCGCTCTATGCTGTGGCATGGCCGCCGCAGGGGCTTTACACGACCAAGGAAATCAAGACTGTTGCCGATCTCAAAGGCCTGAAGTTCCGGTCCTACAATGCCGCGCTTGAGAAGTTTGCGAGCCTTGCAGGCGCTGCACCGACCCAGGTGGAAGTTCCTGACATTCCGCAGGCATTCTCGACCGGTCAGGTCGAAGCCATGATCACCTCGCCTTCGACAGGTGCGAACGGCAAGGCATGGGATTATGTGTCCTATTACACTCCGATAAACGCCTGGGTGCCGAAGAACATCGTGGTCGTCAACAAGGCTGCCTTTGACGCTCTTGACGAAGCGACCCAAACTGCCGTGCTCGAAGCTGCCGCCGCTGCCGAAACCCGCGGCTGGGAGATGAGCATGAAGGAAACTGATACACAGACCGCGGTGCTGAAGGAAAACGGCATGACGATTGTCGAGCCAAGCGCCGAACTGCTTCAGGGTCTGATGGATATCGGCGCACAGATGCAGGCCGAGTGGCAGGAAACTGCCTCCGATGAAGCCAAGTCGATCATGGCTACTTTCTCGCAATAACATCTCTGACCACTGGCGGATTTACCGCCAGTGGTCACGGCAACTGCAGCTTGCTCCACTGGATGCGAGGCGCGGTTCAGGGTGGCTGATTGCAAAGGAGGGTAGTTTGCGCAAGTTGCTCGACGGTATCTATGATGTGAGCGGACTGATTTCAGCCCTGTTGATCGCCGGCATCTGCCTGCTGGTGACCACCCAGGTGATGCTGAACCTGATCACCAAGACCGGCCTGACTGACATGAACCTGACGATCCCGTCCTACGCGGATTTTGCCGGTTACATGCTCGCGGCTTCGTCTTTTCTGGCGCTTGCCTACACCCTCGTTCGAGGTGGGCACATAAGGGTCAATCTGGTGCTGAGGGTTCTGCCAGCCAAGCTTCGGCTTGCGGCGGAAGTGGTGGCCCATATGCTGGGCGCCGGTGTCGCGGGATATGCGACCTTCTACATGTACCGGCTCACGCTCGAATCCTATGAATTCGGTGATATGTCCTCGGGCATCGTCGCCATTCCCCTCTACATCCCGCAATCAACGCTGCTGACGGGCCTGGTGGTTCTCACGGTTGCGATGATCGATCTCACCGTTCAGATCATCCGTTCCGGCGAGCCGGTGGGTGTCGAACAGATGAACACCGAGTGAGGCGCCCGGTATGAGCGATATTGTCACGATCATACTGCTTTTCGTCACTTTGCTGGTGCTTCTTGGAGCCGGCGTCTGGGTGGCGTTTTCGCTGATGCTGACCGGTGCCTTGGGCATGCTGCTGCTTTCCAATGCGCCGATCGGCCCCATTCTGGCAACGACATTCTGGGGGCACAGTACCTCGTGGGCGCTGGCGGCATTGCCGATGTTCATCCTGATGGGCGAAATCCTGCTGCGGTCAAGGCTGTCCCAAGACATGTTTACCGGCCTTTCGCCCTGGTTGAAACGGCTGCCGGGGCGGCTGTTGCACGTCAACATCTTCGGCTGCGCCATCTTCGCCGCCGTGTCCGGATCGTCAGCCGCGACGGCTGCGACGATCGGCAAGATGTCGGTGCCCGAACTCACCGAGCGCGGTTATCCGACAAACATGGTGCTGGGCACGCTGGCAGGATCCGCCACTCTGGGTCTGCTGATCCCGCCGAGCATCATTCTCATTGTCTATGGAGTGGCGACCGAACAATCGATCGCGCGCCTGTTTGTGGCGGGTGTGTTGCCCGGGCTGATGCTGGTGGCGCTGTTTGCGAGCTATGTGATTATCTATGCCTTGCTCAATCCGTCACGAATTCCCCAGGATGACGATGATGACATGCCGTTTCTCGACAAGCTCAGGGCAACCGGGCGGCTGATCCCGGTGCTTTTGCTGATCGCGGGCGTCATTGGCTCGATCTATATCGGCATTGCCTCGCCGACCGATGCTGCGGCTGTGGGGGTCGTCCTGTCGGTGCTGCTCTCATGGGCCAACAAATCCCTGTCCTGGTCCATGCTTAGGGACAGCCTGATGGGCGCCACCGTGACATCGTGCATGATTGCTTTCATCCTTGTTGGAGCGGCCTTCCTGTCGGTGTCGATGGGCTTTACCGGAATCCCGCGCCATCTGGCGGCGTGGATCGCCGACATGGGGCTGTCGCCCTACGCCTTGCTGGCGGCACTGACCGTGCTGTTTGTGGTTCTGGGATGTTTCCTCGACGGCATCTCGGTTGTGGTTCTGACAACCTCGATCATCATGCCGATGATCCTGGAGGCAGGCATCGATCCGCTGTGGTTCGGCATCTATCTGGTCATCGTTGTCGAGATGTCGCAGATCACGCCGCCGGTCGGTTTCAACCTGTTTGTTATCCAGGGACTGACCGGCATCGATATCTTGCGGATCGCCATGGCGGCGCTGCCGTTTTTCCTGCTGTTGCTTCTGGCAGTGGCGCTGATCACGCTGTTTCCCGGCATCGCGACCTATCTGCCCTCGCTTATGGACGGCTGATCTCGCACGCGGTGTGTTTCGGCGCGGTGTCCGCGCCGAGCGCTCGCTTACAGCGAAGTGGCGGCGCGCGATGCCTGGTCGTAAAGGCCTGAGAGCGTGCGCAGGAAGGCTGCGGTCTCGCGCAGGTCCTCTGGACGGTTTTCAATGTGCTTGAGGTTTTCCACCAGGCATTGCTCCCGGATCTCGCGATACTTTTCGCAGAGCAATTCGCCTTCGCTGGTGACGCTGTAGAACAACTCCTTGCCCATCTTGTCACCCTGGATCAGCTTGGCCTTCTGCAGCTTCTTCAGGGCATAATTGACCGTATGGGTGTCTTCGATATTGAGCAGGAAGCAGATGTCGGAAAGCCTTTTCCTGCGGCCGCGGTGATTGGTGTGATGCAGCACCAGGATTTCCAGCGTCGTCAGGCTATCGTGCCCGGCGGCGACCATGCACCTCCCGATCCAGCGGGCAAATCCGTTGTAGGCGAGGATCAGCCCATATTCGAACTCGGACGACTGCCAGCCGTCTTCGGTCGCCAGATGGCGGGAGGAAACGATCATCCCTTGAGGTTTTGCCGACGTCTTTTGGGGCGTTTCGTTTTCATCCATGATCATAACCTCTCCATTACACTGCCAATTCATAGACAAAACCCAAATGAAATCCAACCTTGTTGCGGGGTTTTGGACGGCGTTTCGCAATCGGCCACCCATTCCGGGACACAGCGGCAAGCTTTGGGCTGCCCCAGCTATTGACCGCTCTCTCGCTCACTGCCTATCGTCGCGTCTCATTCAGTGCATCGTGAGGGGAGTAGGCGCATGGATTATGTCCGGTTGGGGAAAACGGGTCTGAATGTGTCGCAGCTTTGCCTCGGTTGCATGAGTTTCGGCACGCCGGGCGGTCCGACCCACCCCTGGGTTATCACCGAGGAGGAAGCGCAGCCCTTCTTCCGCATGGCGGTGGAGAAGGGTATCAACTTCTTCGACACGGCGAACCATTACAATTACGGGGATTCCGAGACGATCACCGGCAAGGCGCTAAAGCAATATGCCCGGCGCGACGAGATCGTAGTGGCGACCAAGGTCGGTTTGCGCATGAGTGACGGTCGGCCCAATGACCGCGGGCTGTCGCGCAAGCACATTTTCGACCAGATTGACCAGTCGCTCACGCGCCTCGATATGGACTATGTCGATCTTTTGTATATCCACCGCCTCGACCCCGACACGGAATTTGACGAGATGCTCGATGCGCTGGAAGCCGTCATCCAGGCGGGCAAGGTGCGCTATATCGCTGCGTCCTCGATGTGGGCATGGCAGTTTGCCAAGCTGCGCGAGATGCAGAAGGCTAGGGGTTACCAGCCCTTCGTCGCCATGCAGAACTTCTACAATCTGGCCTACCGCGAAGAAGAGCGCGAGATGATGCCCTATTGCGCCTCAGAAGGTGTCGGCGTCGTGCCGTGGTCGCCGATCGCGCGCGGGTTTCTCGCTGGCAACCGGCCCAAGGACGGGCAGGCGACCAACCGTGCCAACACCGACAAGATGGCCCTGGGCTATTTCGGATCGCCGCAGGATTACGCGATCCTGTTGCGGGTGGAGAAGGTGGCCGCAAAGCTCGGCGTCAAGCCGGCGCAGGTGGCCTATACCTGGGTGATGTCGAAGCCGTTCGTGACCGCGCCAATCATTGGCGCCACCAAGATCGGTCAGCTTGAAGAGGCTATCGGCGCGCTTGATGTGAAGCTCGACGCTGCCTCGATCCGCCTGCTGGAGGCAGCCTACAAACCGCGCGAGGTGGCGGGGCACAGCTAAGGGGCTAACCCACCTTGGCCTTCCGGCCGCACCAGACGACGAAACCCACTGCGAGTGCGAAGCCGAGCATCACCGGGGTGACGGCTTCTCCGAGCAGCAGGGCGGACAGGCCTAGCGTGACGAAGCTCTGCATGAGCTGCACCTGGCCGACGCGGGCGATGCCGCCGATCGCCATGCCCCAGTTCCAGAAGATGAAGCCGGCGAACATTGAGCCGAGCGACAGATAGGCGAGCGCCATCAATGCGTGGCTGTCAGGCTGGTGAATGCCGGTTTCGAAGGTCAGGAACGTGCCTGCCATTGACAGCGGCGACACCACCACTAGCGCCCAGCTAATGACTTCCCAGCCGGGCCGGGTGCGCGCGAGCTTGCCGGAAATGACATAGCCACAGGCAGCAGACAGCGCGGCGCAGGCCAGAAACAGATCGCCAATGCCTGGCTCGATGTCGGCGCCCGACAGCGAGAAGATCATCACCAGAGCGGCACCTGCAATGCTCCAGGCCCAGAACGCGAGACCGGGGCGTTCGCCGCCAAACAGGGCGGCAAAGGTGGCGGTCATCAGCGGCAGCACGCCGAGCACAACCCCGCCGTGGGAGGCGGGCACGGTCTGCATGGCGACACTTGAAAACGCCGGGAAGCCATAGACCAGCAGAATTCCGGCGGCGAAGAGTGACATGGCATGCTCGCGGGGAAATCGCTTTCCAAGCAGCAACAGTGTCGTGCCTGCGACCACTGCTGCAATGACCGCACGCGCAAACGTGATGAAAGCGGGGGAAAAGCCTTCGAGCGCAAGCCGCGTGGCGGGCAGGGTGGCGCCAAAAATGACGATGCCGATAAAGCCGATCGCCATGCCGGCGAGCGGGCGTAAGGGAGCCGCGGAAACGGGAGGATTGGGTGTGCCGGTCATGCGATCGGCAGTACGGCGCAACATGGCCGGGGTCCAACGAATTCCCGCGATGGATCTGATTGCTGACGCTGATGGATCGTTCACCGATTGTGCGCCGTGCGATACTCGATTTTTGTGACCAAATCGCGTAATAACAAATCATGTCTTTGTTCAGCCGCCTGTTTGACGTCATCGGCGTAACCGCTTCCACCGCCTTTTCAGGCGTTATGGAAGCCGTGCGCACTGCGTTTGCCGGTGATCCGGAAACGCGGCGCAAGGTGGCTTTTTCGGTCGCGGTGATTGCGCTGTCTGCGAAGATGGCCAAGGCTGACGGCATTGTCGCCCCGGAAGAGGTACAGGCTTTCCAGGAAATATTCGCCATTCCGCAAGCCGAAGCCCAGAATGTGGCGCGGCTCTATAATCTCGCCAAGCAGGATGTGGCCGGATACGAGGCCTATGCCCAGAGGGTCGCCGGCATGTGCGGTTCGGGTGAGGCCAACTGCGCCATGCTCGAGGACGTTCTCGACGGGCTGTTCCATATCGCCAAGGCCGATGGCGTCATCCATCACAAGGAACTCGAGTTCATCGCCAATGTGGCCGATATCTTCAACATCGATGAAGCCTATTTTGACCGCATCATGGCGCGCCATGTCCATCCGGACGGCATCAATCCATATGCTGTCCTCGGACTGGCCGAGACGACGCCGTTCCATGAAGTCAAGAAACGCTACCGGGCACTGGCTTCCGAAAGCCATCCCGACCGCCTTCGGGCCCGCGGCGTGCCTGAAGAATTCCTTACCATTGCCAATGACCGCATGGCAGCCCTCAATGACGCCTTCGCGGTGATCGAGAAAGCCCGTGCCGCCGCATGAGTGAGTTTAAGCCTGATTTCAAGTCCGCTCATGTGCGTTCTTCGCCCAATTATGGCGAACGCAAGGATGGTCGCAAGCCGGATATGCTGATCCTGCATTATACCGGGATGTCCACGGCACAGGCAGCACTTGACTGGCTGTGCACGGAAGAAAGCCAGGTTTCGTCACACTACTTTGTCGATGAGGCGGGGCTCGTGACCCAAATTCTGCCCGAGAGCGTGCGAGGCTGGCATGCCGGACAAAGCTGCTGGAAGGGCGAGACGGACATCAATTCCGCCTCCATCGGTATCGAGATCGCCAATCCGGGGCATGAAGCGGGGTCGCCGCCATTCGAGGATGCGCAGATCAAGTCTGTGGTAGCGCTCTGCCGTGACATTATTGATCGCAATGGAATTGCCGCCGAACGGGTGCTGGCACATTCCGACATTGCTCCGATGCGCAAGCAGGATCCGGGCGAGAGATTTCCCTGGGGCCTGCTCAACGGCGAAGGTATTGGCCATTGGGTCGAGCCTCTGCCGGTCGGCGGCGGGCGGTTTTTCCAGGAAGGTGATGCGGGGCAACCGGTTGAGGCGCTGCAGACGATGCTGGCGCTCTACGGCTATGCCTTGCAGGTTGACGGTATTTACAACGCCGAGACGGCTGCGGCTGTTCGAGCCTTTCAGCGACATTTCCGTCCCGCGCGTGTCGACGGCATCGCCGATGCCTCGACCATCGGGACGTTGCATCAGCTGCTTTCATCGCTGCCGACGGTCGCGTGATTTCGACGTTGTCTGACGAGATCAAACGGCGTTTGTCATGCCCAATGTTACACTCTGACATCTAAATTTATTGCGATGCAGCATTATTCGGGTTGCCTGGCCTTAAATTCGCCAGCCTGCGCCTTGATTGAGTTGGCTTCCACGTACGGAGCGAGCGACGGCAAAAGCCTTCCGCGGTTCCGGGCTGACAAGCAACGCGCCAGGGGTATGTCCCGTCCTCGTCTATGAACGGTTGGGCATGGCGCCATCGGAGTGATTTTACAATATGCGTCTTTTTTTCACGGCTGCCGCGGCGGCCTTGCTCTCTGTTGCGCTTTCGGGCTGCGAAACCAGCGGAACCTCGAAGATGACAACGGGTTCCATTTCGACAAGCAACATCAAAACCGCCGGCATGAGCTTCGGATACTCGACGCGGCCCTATGGAAAATTGATCTCCACCTATGCCAAGACCAACGGTGTTCCCGAAGCTCTGGCCCATGCGGTGATTTCGGTGGAAAGCAATTACCGGCCCAACGCACGCGGATCGGCAGGGGAAATCGGACTTATGCAGATCAAGCCGGCGACTGCACGGATGATGGGCTACCGCGGCTCCGCCAAAGGGCTCTACAATCCCGAGACCAATATCAAATACGGCATGCTGTATCTCGCCAAGGCGCACCAGCTGGGTGGTGGCACGACCTGCGGCACCATCCTGAAATACAATGCCGGACATGCTGCCAAACGGATGAACCCGGTGTCAAAGAGCTACTGCGGCAAGGTGGCCCGCTTGATGAAGTAATCCGGTTTCAGCCTGATCTGGCACTGCCTGACGTTCGAGTATCCAACCCTCAACGTCAGGCAAGCCATTTTGTTCCAGACAATTTTCAAAAAGTTCAGCGAACCAGACGGACGACGCCTCCGGCACCGCCAGAACTGCCAGCGCCGCCTCCATCATAGGGCGACAGTTTCCAGTTTGCCGAGTTCATGATCAGGGTGTTGACGACAAGGGAGATCTTGTTGGTCTGGTTGGTGGTGGAATTGTAGACCGCATCGCGGTTGGGCAAATGCATGATGCCGGTCAGATTTTCGCCCTGCGACCCGTTGAAGACATATTGCTGCTTCTGGGCATTGTTGGCGGCATCGGATGTCTTCTCAAACATCAGAATTCCGGCGTAGGCGCCCGATGTTGGGGCTGATGCGGTGAATTTAAGACCGCCGTTTGCGCGGATTTCGCTGTAAACGTCAGGGAAATAGAAGGTTACGCCTTCGGCCGTAACCGTGGATCCGGAGTTGAGGATCATGCGGCCCTTGATGATGTGCAGGCCTGGCTTGAAGGTGACGTTCGGGCTCCCATTGAAGGTCGTATTGCAATGGACGCCGGGATTGAGCGAGAAGGTGCTGCCGCTCATTGCGCCCTGGGTGACGCAGGCGGAAGGAACGCTGGGCTCAGCGATCTTGCCGGCGTAAGGGTCGTCCGCGGCCTCGCATTTGACCTTGAGGTTGGTCAAGGTACCGCCATTCTTGATGTAATTTGTTCCCTTGACGCAGAATTTTGCGGTTTCAATGGTCGAGCCGCCGTTCATGATGAAGGCAGGGGACGAGGTGGAGTGAACGTGAACCTCGCATTCCTTTGCATCGAGATTGGCGCCGCTGTTGATCAGCACGGCCTGGCTCTTGTTTCCAAGCACGTAGATGCAACCTGCCGCAGCCGGGCTTGCGCCGCCGGTTTTTATGGCCGTCGAGGTGACACTAATGGGAATATTGTCGAGATTGATGATGCTGAGGAAGGCGGTCGGATGCGGCATCCGCAGCGTCCCAGTGAGGCTCCCGTCACTGTTCTTTTTGACGACAAGCGACATGCCGGCTTCGGCCATCTCGATGTCTGAAAGCCCGGACTCCGAAAATTCGGTTATGTAGGTTTGTGCTCTGTTGAGTTGCGCCTCGCTTGTCGTCTCGTGCACAGCCGCCAGAATGGCTGCATCCAATTCATCCTGAAAGCGGGTTTTCTGACCAAGAGCATTGACGATGTCCACCATACCTCCGGCGACCAGGATCAAAAGCGGGATCAGCAAAGTGATTATAATGCCGAAGTTGCCTTGCTGGTTTTCAGAAAAGGTGTTGAATTTCTTGACGAGCTTGGAACACAATTTGTCAAATAGCATTTTGGAAACGCTCTCCTGAAATAAAAATTGTTACCTAAAAATTTATTGTTTCGTACCTACCTCATTGGATGCAAAATTCGATTAAGTTGATGTTGCAAATATAATTGATTTCATTGACTAAATTTTTAGAACTTGGCCGCTGCGGCTTTGGTTGACCAGCCTTTGCCGGCGGCACCCGATGCGGGGCGCCGCCGATTGCTTGGGCCGTTATGTCAGACGCCGTTTTCGAGCAGGCCCCATCGCTTGCCGACGCTCCTGCTCCGGTGCCACAGGACAATTACGGTCAGTGTGAGTACCAGCAATTCAGCTAACATGCCCGCGTACCAGATTCCGGGTTCGCCGAACCAGAACGGCAGCACAAAGGTCAAAGGCAGCGCGAACAGATAGGTCCGGGAGAGGCCGACAAGTCCGGCGCGCGGTGCATCGCCAATCGCCTGAAAGTAGGAACCGATCATCATCAGCGGTCCGAAGAGAACCATCGTGATGACTGTATAGGGCAGGATCCGGCCGATCTCGCCGATGATGGCCCGGTCCTCTACAAAGATGGACCCGATCTCGGAGCGCGTGGTCAGAAAGATCAGTTCAACGATTGCGCAATAGATCAGCGCCAGCCCAAGCGCCAGGATGATGCTTCTGTCGGTTCGATTTGCCAATCTGGCGCCGTAATTGTTGCCGGCGATGGTCTGGAAGGCCATGCTCATGCCCAACAGAGGCAAGAAGCTGAAAGTAATCAGCCGGGTGATGATGCCGAACGCGCCGGCAGTTGCGGCGTAGCTGTCTCCAGCCCAAAGCTGAAGGCAAAACAGCGTCAATCCGGCTGAGAGCGCCAAGCCGATGTAACCCAGGCTCGATGGCGCCCCGAGTGCCAGGAGTTCGCCCCAGTGGTTGGTTCCAGACCAAAGTGGTGCTCGTTCGGAAGTGCGTCCCGGCTTGCGTGTCCGCCGGAAGAGGACCACCGCCGACATGGCGCAGAGTTGCGCCAGCACCGTTCCGTAAGCCGAGCCTGCGACGCCTGCGCCAAATTCGACAATGAACAGGTAATCGAAGGCGATGTTGAGTAGCGCCGACATCAGCGTGATCGCTGCCATTGCGGTTAGCAAGCCTTCGCTGCGCAGGGCTGCGATGTTGATGGCCAGCACAAAGACCAGCGGCGAACACAGGACCAGGATGGAAATATAGGTGTGGCCCATGCCTGCAAGTGCGGCATCACCGTTGGCAGCCATGAGACCAAGCGTCCTGCCAAGGATCAGGAACAGTGCGATCAGCACCGCACAGACGACCAGGGCCAGTTGGACGGCCTGTGTAAAAACAGTGCGCGCCAGATAGCCCTCGCCACCGCCGAGCAGCCGGGCAAAGACGCTGGCAAAGCCATTCGACACCAGTGTCGAAAGCGCCACCAGCAACATGTAGAGCGGGAACATCAGCGTGACCGCCGTGAGCGCGTCGGCCCCGACATAGGCGCCGAGAAAATAGGCGTCGACCACGGTGAACAGGCCATTGACGCCCATGACGACAATGATCGGTGTAGCGGTCTTGGCGAAAAGTGCCGGCAGCGGGCCGGCAAGGTAGATGTTGTCTTGGGGTGTAGACAATCCTGTCATCACAAACCTCTTTCAGTGTCTGGATGCGGATAAAGAAGGGTGCTCGCGTTGCCATCAGACCGCATTCAACTGAAATCGGTGGATGAAAAATAATGCGAAGGACTTCACCATGGACGAGCCAGCGAGCGGCAGGGGCCTTCACCCTGTCGCCCAGTTATTTCCACGGCTGTGGTTTGTCAATCACAAAGCAATGCGCAGTCCAGTCCCCGGGAAATGATCCGTCCCTCAGCGCCGTCGCCATTTGTCAGGCGCTGATGGCCACTTCCAACTTGGGCCCCAGGGACATTTCGAGAGCTGCAGACAGTCCTGCCGGCTTGCCGAGCAGGTAACCTTGGCCGAAAGGCACGCCCAGCAGGTTCAGAGTGGCCATTTCGGCCTCGGTCTCAATGCCTTCGGCAATGATGACGCTGTTGGTCTCGCGGGAGAAGAAAAGCAGCGCTGAAGCCAGCGCACGCCGAGCCGCGTCACTGTCGATGTCGCGGGTCAGGGTCATGTCCAGCTTGATGGCATCGGGCGCAAGCGAGAGAATGTGGTGCATGCTGGCGTAGCCTGCGCCCGCGTCATCAATTGCCAGTCGAACACCCAGCTTTCGCAGAGGCGCCAGGGCTTCACTGAGTGTTTGGTAGTTTGACACCGCGTCATGCTCGGTGACTTCGAGAACAAGACGCGACCCGGTTGCCTTGTCAATGAATGCCTCGATGCCGCCTTTGATGATGGTGGATGGCGAGGCATTCACCGACAGATAGACGTCGTTCGGTAGCTGATCGAGCGCCCCGAGAGCCGTCTTGATGACTGCCAGCTCCAACCGGCTTCCAAGGCCTGCAGCGTGTGCGTCGGCGAACCATTTGTCGGGTGAAACATAGGGTTCGGATGAAAACCGGCACAGAGATTCAAAACCAGTCACGCGTCTCGTCGAAAGATTGACGATCGGCTGAAAAACACAGCGGTAGGATTCCTCGTCAAGCACGGCTTCAATCAGCGCACGATTGTGCTCGAGCCGCCGGTCATTCTTGACTTCCGAAATGATCTGAGAGCCGACCAGATCGGCGAACACGTGCATGATCTCGAGATCGCGCTGATTGAGAGTTGGTTGGGCGCCTTGGCTGAGGCAGCAAAACATACCCAGCGTTTCGCCGGACGCGGAGGTGATAGGAACGCCGATATGGGCGCCAACAGGCGCGAGCCGGCTTATGGGGATGGACATTGCCAGTCCGTAGTCCGCCGTGTCGGGTATAAGTTCCGGCAGGCGCCCTGCGAGAATATGACCGCAGTAGATATCGTTGAGGTTCATAAAAACCCCAGGCCTTATTGGCGTGGCTGGGTCCGCGGCATCAACGGCCTCAAACACCGCTGTATCTCCCTCTATCCGGGCGACGTAAGCGACTTCCATGTTGAGGTGTTTCCGGATTGCTTCAAGCGCGGTCTGGATCGCCTGTGGAGAATCAATACCGCCGGTAAAGAAATTTTTGAGCACGTTCTGGAACCTCTGATGACTATTCGAAGCCTGCCTCGAACGATCCTGATTTGTATATCTTATAGATTAAAGGGCAATTAAGGTTGTTATGTCGGTTCGGATCAACCAATTGGTGAATTTATGCTGTTGTCGTTCAAAAACGGGCGGCTTAGCCTCTTGAAGCTTGCCGGGCACCCAAGTTTTCTCGTGGCAAGTTTGGCTTTTTCGATTGCTGTACTGCAGATCAGGACTTCCAGCTGAACTAACAACGTCTGGCTGGTCATATGGTTCCCGGTGGTCTAAGGAGAGCGCGCCAGTCGGCCGGGCAGCCGCTCCTTGCAACGTCGAAAGACAGCAGGGGGAGGAAAGTCCGGGCTCCACGGATAAACGGTGCCGGATAACGTCCGGCGGGGGCGACCCCAGGGAAAGTGCCACAGAAAGTAAACCGCCCCGCCTTTTGGTTGCCGGCGCCTGATTGCAGGTTTGGCCGGCGATGAGATGGCGGGGTAAGGGTGAAAGGGTGGGGTAAGAGCCCACCGCGCGACCGGCAACGGAAGCGGCACGGTAAACCCCACCGGGAGCAAGACCGAATAGGGATGACGCAGGGCGCAAGCCCGGCCCTTTTCCGGGGTTGATCATCCGGGTAGGTTGCTTGAGGTGCGCAGTAATGCGTATCCCAGAGGAATGGCTGCCACGTTTTGGCTCGCAAGGGTCAAGGCCATACAGAACCCGGCTTACAGGCCGACTGGCGATTTTTCTTTCAATATCGGAACTTCGGAGCTGGCCGAGTGCCCGCCGGGGAACGGCTCTCCGGATCAGTCGCCTTCCGTGATCTTCACCTTATCGGGCCAGAACGCAAAGTGTCCGGCGAGTTGTTTGGAACCCTCAAGCGGCCGGTCGTAGGTCCAGGCGATTTCGTCGCCGTTGAAAGTGACGTAACTAGCGTCGCCCTTCAGCGGGCAGTGGGTTGATTTGTCGACAGGTTCGAGACTGCCTACCACGTCTGATGCAGGGATGTAGACGGCGGGGTCATAGAGGGATTTGCCCATCTCCATGACGCGGAGTGCGTTTTGGGTCTGTGCAATCAGGGCATCGCCGACATGGACCCTGACTGTGCGCTTGATCGGGCGGATGACCATAAGGTGGTTCGGGTTGGAGGGGTTTCGAATGGCACCTTCCAGCGATGGGAAGTTGCTGTCTTTTGAAGCTGATGTTTGCATCTTGTCACGCGTCTTTCCTGCTGGTGCCGCACGGCGGCGTGGGCTCAGAGTAACAGTAAATCCGGTGTCTTGATATGCTGGCCTCGCCCGGTGATGGTTCTGTTCCTGAGCTGTTGTCAGCGTACAGCGGAACCCGTGTTGAATGCCCCGGCCTTGCTGCCGGGGCGGATTTTCAAGGCGAGATATTCTCAGGCGAAATCGACGAATTTGCTGAACGGCATTTCCCTCAGCCGCGTGCCTGTCGCGGCGAATATGGCGCCTGCAAGTGCCGCCGCTGCGGGCGGTACCGGCGGTTCGCCGATACCATAGACATGTTCGCCGTTTTCCAGCCCGCGGACCTCGATCTGAGGGCATTGATACATCCGCATGCCCTGATAGCTGTCGAAATTGCTCTGGTCGGCAATGCCGTCGGTATAGGTGATTTCGCAATTCATGGCGTGGCCGAGCGCGAAGACAACGCCGCCCTTGACCAGATTGTCGAAATTGACCGGATCGACAACGGTGCCCACTTCGGCGGCGACATAGGCCTTGTCAATCTTCATGCCGTATTCGGTGCTGGTGACCTCGATCACCTCGGCGCAGTGAACACCGAAGGACTGGGTCAGCGCCACGCCGCGGCCGCGACCATTGCCGAGAACGCCGTCCCATCCGCACATTTCCGCTACAGCCTCGAGCACCTTGCGTGCGTCGGGATTGTTGCAGAGCCGAAGTCGCTCCTCGAGGGGATCTGCTCCAGCGGCATGGATCAGTTCATCGAGGCCTGCATTGTAGAAAAAGCCGTTCGATGAGGCGCCGACCGAGCGCCAGGAGCTGATTGGCGCGAGTTCGGGCGCGCGGTAGCCGGTGACGCGGTGATTGGGGATGGCAAAAGGCTGGTCCCATGCGCCCGATACAATCTGGCTGTCGGGGCCGGGCACAGACAGGCCCTGACGGCCCATCTGGGAGACCACGACCGACGGCATGGCGATGCCCAAATCATAGGTCTCGACCTTGCCGTCCCTAACCACGCCGCGCATCCGCGCCATCGCGATCTGGCGGGTGAAGTCATGACCCATGTCCTGTTCGCGTGAATAGGTGAGCTTGACCGGTGTTCCCTTCATCTGGACGGCGATCTCGGCGGCCTGCTTGACCACCTCATCCTCCAGCCGATGGCCGAAGCTGCCGCCCATGTAGAGCGCATGCACCTTGACCTTTTCAGGCTCGATACCGGCAATCTTGCCGACATTGTTCTGGATGAAGCGCGGGATCTGGGTGCCAGTCCAGACTTCCGCACCGTCATCATCAATCCGCACGATGGCGTTGATCGGCTCCAGCGGTGCGTGGGCCAGATAGGGGGCGCGGTATTCTGCGCTGACGAGATTACCGGTTTCGGCGATTGAGATCTCGACGTCGCCGTCGTCACGCTTGCGGCTGTCCTGCGACTCCTCACTGAAGCTCGCTGACAGCGCAGCCCAGTGTTCGTCCATCGTGGCCGGAAACGGCGCCGGGCCCCATTCCGCCTCAACCATCTCGGCTGCCTGAAACGCGCGCCAGGTGTTGTCGGCAATGACCGCAACGCCGCCGGTTATCTGAACCACCTTGCTGACGCCACGCATTTTCAGCGCTTCGCTGGCATCAAAACTGATGATCGGGCCGATCTGGGCGGGATTGAGCTTGATCGCCGCATGCACCATGCCGTCGACCTTGTGGTCGATGCCGTAATCGAGCGTGCCGGTGGATTTGGCAATGATGTCGACACGCTGCATCGGCTTGCCGATCAGCCGCCATTCGGACGGCGCGCGCAAGGCGACTTCTTGCGGCGGTTCGATGCCAGCTGCCAGCGGCGCCAGCTCGGCATAGGACAGCGATGATCCGTCGGGCAGCAGGACCATGCCGGCCCTTGTTTTCATCTCCGCCACCGCAACGCCTGATTTTTGCGACGCGGCCAGTTTGAAGGTTTCACGCGCCACGGCACCGGCCTGGCGAAGCTTGACGAAACCGTCGGGCACCGTTGTCGATCCACCGGTGATCTGCATGCCGATGAGCTTCATGACTGCCGAGAGAAAGCCGTAGGCGGCGTGATTGCCGATGCCGTCGCCCGGAACCATGAATCCGGCCGCTTCATCAGCCAGCGCCGTGTTCCAGTAGGCAGGCGAGGGCGGGCCGGGATCGATCTTCACCTGATCCAGCTCGACATCAAGCTCTTCGGCAATCAGCGCTGCCTGCACCGAGTAGGCGCCCTGGCCCTTGTCGGCGCGCGGGGTGATCAGGGTGACGCCGTCGGCATCAATGCGAACGTAAGGCGTGATGGCTGCTTGCCCGTCGCCCAGATCCGCCAGCAGCGGATTGTCATGCGGGCGCTTGACCATATAGGCGCCGAAGGCGACGCCGCCCGCGACAGCCACGGATCCGATCAGGAAGGCGCGGCGGGTGAATGTTTTCAAACGGCCCATATCAAGCGCTCCGGATTGTTTTGGCGGCGGTCTTCACGGCTTCTCGAATACGCGGATAGGTGCCGCACCGGCACAGGTTGCCACTCATGGCGTCGTCGATGTCCTCGTCGCTCGGGTCGCTGTTGTCCGACAGAAGGGCGGCGGCTGACATCATCTGGCCGGATTGGCAGTAGCCGCACTGGGCGACCTGATGTTCGATCCAGGCAGCCTGAACCGCGTGCAAGGCGTCAGGTGTGCCAAGGCCTTCGATTGTCGTGACCTCGCCCTCGAGATCGCCGACCGGCTGCTGGCAGGAGCGGATGGCAACGCCATCAACATGGACTGTGCAGGCGCCGCACTGGGCGATGCCGCAACCGTATTTTACACCGGTGATACCGAGTTCGTCGCGCAACACCCACAAAAGCGGCATCTCGGGTTCGACATCGACCTCACGGACTTTTCCGTCTACGGTCAGCTTCATCGGCTTGCCTCCATCAGCAGCAATCGTCGATACATAAGAATGCAGTCCAGCCGGGATCGCGGAAACGACGAGCGCAAACCATGATCCCTGTCAGGTCTGAGAAAAACATTTTACAATTATACAATAAATGTCAAGTTGTTTGATATGAATGATCGTGATCAAAAAATTCTGGATGCCGCCATCGAGGTCTGTGCGCGCTATGGCGTGCGCAAGGCAACAATGGGTGATATTGCCGAGCGTGCGGGCATTTCAAGGCCGACCCTTTATGCGCGGTACGCCAACAAGGAGGAGATCGTGGCGTCTGCGATGATGCTCATTTCCCAGCGGGTGGTCAGCGAAGTGACCGATGCCTGGCGTTCTGCGACAACGATCAGTGAGCGTATAGACATCTTTCTCGACTGCGCCATTGTCAGATTTTTCGACCAGATCAAGCAGATGCCGGATGCCAGAGATCTGATGGCCGGTTACTGGAATCCGGAAACGGCGACCCAGCACCAGGTCGAACAGGGCAAGATCGATTTGCTGGCAGTACTGTTTGAAGAGCGCAGGGAGGTACTTGTTGCCCACGGTACCAGCCCGGCGGATCTTGCCGAATTCTTCTATGCCAGCTCTTCGAGTTTCAAGTTCACTGCCCGCAACGCCGCGCAGCTTGAAAACCTGCTTGCCACACTCAAACGCGGCACCATGGTGCTTTTGGGGGAAGAGTGAAGGTGAAGCGCGTATCTGTCTGACTTGAAATGAACAAATTCACGCTGGGCTATGCCCTCAGGCACCGATAGCTGGTCGCCGCGGCTGGCGTCTGCCCATAGAAAACTGCCGAATGGATGGTGCGGCAAGGGCCGACGGAACGCCTGTTTTTGCAAATTGCGATCAGGCTCCTTTCATGCGAAGACGAGGTTTCAGGATCACATTCTGAATTCAAACGCTTGTTGGGAGAAAAGCAATTGAAGAACAAGACAGTCATTCTTGCACTCGGCCTCTGCGCCAGCCTCGTCACATCAGCCGCGTTCGCTGAAACGCGCATCACCTACAAATCCGCCAAGACCGGGTCATCCTATTACCAGATGGGCGTACAGCTCGCCGAAGCGATGAAAAACGGCACCAATGGTGATGTCATCGTCACGGTTGAGGAAAGCCAGGGTTCGGTTCAGAACGTGATGGAAGTCAAGGCGCGGGGCGGCGACTATGTCTTCACCACACCGCCCGCACTCGTCGGTCTCGCCCAAGGCGGCAAGGCCATGTTCGAGGGCAAGGGCGATCCGAAATTTGACGAGATCCGGGCGCTGTTTCCGATCCCGTCGCTGACCATGCATTTCGTCATGTCGGCTGCCAGTGGTGCCACTGACTTTGCCGGCATGGAAGGCAAGACCATCCTGCTGGGCAAGGGCTCTTTTGGTGCCACCGAAGGCGAGAAATATCTCAAGCTGTTTGGTCTTGAAGGCAAGGTCACTCTGGCCGAGGTTGAGCTTTCAAACGCCGTGCCTGCATTGAAGAATGGCCAGATCGACGGCTTTGTGACCGCAGGCTCATGGCCGGCTCCCAACGTGATCGAAGCTGCTGCTTCCGCCGACGTGGTGGTGCTCTCGCTCAGCGATGAGCAGATTGCCGAGACAAAGCGCTCCAAGCTGGTTATCCCGGCCGGGACCTATGCCGGCCAGACTGCCGATATTGCGACCACATCGCTTCCGGTTGCAGCGTTTACCACCACTCAGATGAGTGACGATGCTGCCTATGAGCTGACCAAGACATTCTGGGAAAGCAAGACTGCGATGGCCGAAGGTGCGCCATGGTGGAATGGCGTTGACAAGACCCTGATGGCCAACATCACCACCAAGCTTCATCCTGGTGCGATCCGGTATTACACCGAAGCCGGTTTTGAGCTTTCGGCGGATCAGCAGTAATCAGATTGCACATTCCCCGGTCGTTGCGGCCGGGGAATGTCGTGTCTGCTGACCCCTGCAAAGAATGCAATCACCAATCGGGAACTGTCTGATGCGGAAGGCGATGATTGTCAGCGCTGTGTGCCTGGTGGTGTTTCATTTGGGGCTGATTTTCTGGGGACTGGTCCCCAATCTTGTCAGCAGGCCGCTGCATCTCGCCTTTGCCTTGCCGTGGATCTTCCTCTTTGCCGAGGGCGGAAGGTTTTCAAAGCTGAGCGGCGCGGTTCTGTGCACGCTCGGAATGGCCGCGAGCATCTGGGTTGCCTGGCAGCACTCGATGCTCGGCGATCAGTACGGGTTCCTGGAAGGCAATTATCAGGTCGCAATCGCGGTCACTCTGCTGGTGGTGGTGCTTGAGGCCGCGCGCCGGGCGATCAGCTGGCCATTGCCGCTGGTGGCGCTGATTGCGCTTATGTATGGGCTGTTCGGCCAATATATTCCCGGCGAATTCGGTCACTCCGGAACGCCGCTTGCGAGTTTTCTTGGCACGCTGACCATCGCCGAGGGCGGTATCTGGGGCAGCCTTGCTGGCGTTTCAGTCAGTGTCGTGGCGATCTTCGTGATTTTCGGCGCAGTTCTCAATGCCGGCGAGGCGGGCCAGGGCTTCATGAACATCGCGTCTGCCGCAGCCGGCCAGCTCAAGGGCGGGGCAGCAAAAGTGTCGGTGATTTCGTCGGCGCTGTTTGGCTCCATCTCAGGCTCTGCGTCGGCCAATGTGGCCTCGACCGGCGCGATCACTTTGCCTGCGATGACAAAGCTTGGGTATCCCAAAAGGCTTGCGGCTGCGGTTGAAGCGGTGGCGTCGTCGGGCGGGCAGATCATGCCGCCGCTGATGGGGGCGGGCGCCTATGTCATGGTCGAACTCACCGGCGTTTCCTACACCGCGATCATGGCCGCGGCGATCCTGCCGGCGTTCCTGTATTTCTTCGCCGTCTGGGTCGGGATCAATGCCTATGCCGGGCGCTATGATCTGGCAGGCCTCGCCGTCGAAGACCGGCCGTCCCCAAGTGCGGTGATCATCACTTCGGCCTTCTTTGCCATTCCGTTCGCGGTGCTGATGTGGGGCATTTTCGTAGCCCAGCATACCCCGCAATATGCTGCCTGCCTGGCGATCCTGGTCGGTTTCGTCATGCTGTTCTTCCATGCGGATGGCAGCTTCGATCTCGGCCGAACACTGGGGCGGCTTGAAAACGCGGTGATCAATGCGGCGAGGCAGGTCTCGATGATCGCCGCCATCATCCTGTGCGCCTCGATCATCATCGGCGTGCTGTCGATCACCGGGCTCGGGGTCAAGATCACCTCGCTGATCCTGTCGGCTTCAGGTGGGCTGCTTTGGCCGTCGCTGCTGCTGACCGCTCTTGCCTGCCTGGTGCTGGGGATGGAAATTCCAACCACCGCGGCTTACGTGATCTGCGTCTCGGTTGCAGGGCCGGCGCTGACCAAGCTGGGGCTGGAACCGCTGCAGGCGCATCTGTTCGTGTTCTGGTTTGCGCTCTTGTCGACCATCACGCCGCCAGTCTGCGGCGCAGTGTTTATTGCCGCGGGCATGATCGGTGAGAACTGGCTTAAGGTGGCGGTCACCGCCATGAGCCTCGGCGTGGGGCTCTACATCATTCCTCTGACGATGATTGCCAATCCGTCAATCATGGCGATTGCCACCGATCCGGTCTCGGCTCTCGTGGCGCTAGTGCAGATCGGGCTGGGCCTGGCGTTGATTTCCTATGCCCTGATTGGCGCCTTCACACCTTTGCGCCGCTTGGGCATGGGGGTGGCGGGATTTGCGGTTCTGTTCGGGCCGGTGATGATCGGCTGAAGCGCGGCAGGCCCAGGCCACATGGTATGCGACCGGGGTTGAGCCAATCAGGATGTGCGCCGCCATGAAGATGCGGGCACTGGACTGAGACTTCCAAGGGGTGCTTATCAGGATGGCAGTCAGCTTCCCTCAAGTGGACAGCGACGCCTCGATGACTACCCACCGTTGAGAATGAATATCATGGCATTTTGCGCGCCATTATCTCTTTGGGTCGACCCCGGGACGCCCATTCACACTCCGTCCATCATTCCTAACCATTCGTTAATATTGACAGGATATTAATGGGTCAAACGCGTGCGCCTGATGGGGGTGGTTCCCATTGACGCCCATGGTGGCCCATGTTATCCCAAAAGCCCAAGATCAGCAGGCGGATATCCGCCGTTTCATCCAAATCAGGACTGTGGTTCCAGGCGGGGACCGCGCAGGCGGTTTTCGCCGCCTTTGAAGTCCTGTTTGCGGACAAACGGTGCAAAACCGGGGGATCGATGGAGTGGGGCCAGATAGCGGAAGCGGCGGTACAGAGTCATGAACCGGTTCCTGTCGAATGCGACAAACAGGATCGACGCGAAGGGGCGGGTTTCCGTTCCATCGATGTTCCGTGCTGTGCTGGCGCGCTCGGCGGTCGAAGAGCTCTACGCGTGGCAGGATTTCGTGTTTCCGGCGGTCTCGATGGCTGGTCCGGAAGTGCTCGAACGCTTCGAGCGGATGATCGGATCGCAGGATCCGTTCTCGGCGGAAGCCAACAAGATGTCGCTGCTTATTCATGGCGGCGGTGTGTTCATGAAGCTCGACGGCGAGGGTCGGCTTCTGGTGACGGATTTCATCCGCGATTTCACGGGCATCACCGATCGGGTGACGTTTGCGGGGCGGGGGGATCATTTTCAGCTCTGGGAACCGGCAGCATTCGAGGAAATGCAGTCGCGGGCCCGGAAAGAACGGACGGCCATTTCCTGACCGTCCGCAACGGATGGAGAAACGGAATGGCGGCGGACATGGGCGACGGTGAAACTGACGTCCAAGGCGGACCTGTCCGCCACATTCCGGTTCTTCTCCAGGAGGTTCTGGCAGCCCTTGCGCCGGCACCCGGCGAGACCATCGTCGACGGCACCTTTGGCGCTGGCGGTTATACGGCTGCCATTCTTGAGGCCGGCGCGCAAGTGATTGCCTTTGACCGCGACCCGGACGCGATTGCTGCTGGTGCCGCCATGGTTGATGCCTCGGGCGGCAAGCTCAATCTCATTCATGCCAAGTTCTCCGAGCTTCTCGATCATGTCGAGGACGCCAGCCTTGACGGGGTGGTGCTCGATATCGGCGTTTCCTCGATGCAGATCGACGAGGCGGAGCGCGGTTTCTCCTTCATGCGCAACGGGCCGCTCGACATGCGGATGGGCCAATCGGGGGTGAGTGCCGCCGATGTGGTCAACCGCGCCAAGGTGTCTGACATGATCCGGATCTTCGGGATCCTGGGTGAAGAGCGTCATGCCGGGCGGATCGCGCGGGCGGTTGAGTCCGAGCGGCAGAAGGCGCCGTTCGAGACCACGCGGCAGCTCGCGGGCCTGATCGAGAAGGTTTCGCCGCGGCGGCCACAGGACAAGATCCATCCGGCGACGCGGGTGTTCCAGGCGCTTCGGACCTACGTCAATGACGAGCTTGGCGAACTGGCGGACACGCTGTTTGCCGCAGAAAAAGCGCTCAAGCCCGGCGGGCGGCTGGTGGTGGTCAGCTTCCATTCGCTCGAAGACCGCATCGTCAAACGCTTCTTTCAGGACCGCGCCGGCAAGGCGTCCGGCTCGCGCCATCTGCCGATGGTGGTCGAAAAGCAATCCACGTTCACGCTGATCGGCAAGCAGCCGGTGACGGCGGGCGATGATGAATGCGCGATCAATCCGCGCTCCCGGTCAGCCAAATTGCGCGCTGGTCTGCGCACCTCTGCACCTGCCGGCAAAGCCGACGCCGATATCCTTCCTGTCCCCAACCTGGCCGCGCTTGCGGCACTCGGAGGCTGAGCCATGTTGCGAACTCTCGACCTGGTGCTTGTCGGCGCGATGATCGCCGCCGCCACTCTCACCTACCAGATCAAGCACGGAGCGGAAGAGAAGCTGTCCCAGGTTCAGGCGCTTCAGGCAGAGATCAAGCTGCAGGAAGAAACCATCGATCTGCTTGAGGCCGACTGGAGCCTGCTTAACCAGCCCTCGAGGCTGCAGCGTCTGTCGACAGCCTTCGAGGCTGAACTTGGACTTAAACCTATCACGCCTGAACAAATGGCTCAGCCGGACGAGTTACCCGGACGGGCCAGCGACTTTGAGCCGCAAGTGGCGGATGGCGCAACCGATGCGGAATTGACGACGGGGTCTGTGCAACAATGACAAAACTTCGGACCATCCTTTCCGGGCTCAGGCCAGCAGGCAACGCTGCCGACGGCCGCGGCCGCACACAGTTCGAATTCGAGGGCGTGCGCAAGGCGCAAGGCGCGCAGGCCAAGAACCGCATCATTATCGCCATCGCCTGCTTCGGGGTGTTTTACGCGGTGATCGGAGGGCGACTGGTGCAATACGGTTTGCGCTCGCCCGAGACGGTCTCCTCGATTGCTCGCGCTGACCAGTTGCTGATCTCGCGGCCCGACCTGCTCGACCGCAATGGCGAAGTGCTCGCCACCGACATTCGCACTGTGTCTCTGTTTGCCGAGCCCAACAAAATTGTCGATCCGGATGAGGCGGTCGAACTGCTCGCCACCGTTCTGCCCGATCTCGACATGCGCGGCATTCACCGCAAGCTGTCTTCCAATTCCCGGTTCCAGTGGCTGAGGCGCCAGCTCACCCCCAAGCAGCAAAGCCAGATCCTTTCGCTTGGCATTCCGGGCATCGGGTTCCGGCCTGAAACGCGGCGTTTTTACCCCGGCGGGCCGACGGCCTCGCATGTTGTCGGTCACGTCAACATCGACAACAAGGGCATCGCCGGGATGGAGAAATACGTCGACGGGCAAGGGCTCGGCGATCTGGCGGCGGCGGGTCTGACGGTCAATGAGGACATGAAACCGGTGCGGTTGTCGCTCGATCTGCGGGTCCAGCACGTGCTGCGCGACGAGCTTGCCGCAGCGATGGACCGATACAAGGCAATCGCCGCTGCCGGCGTGGTGCTCAATGTCCATACTGGCGAAGTCATTGGCATGTCGTCACTGCCGGACTACGATCCGAACAATCCGGTGGAAGCGCTGCAGAAGGACCGGCTCAACCGCATGTCGGCAGGCACCTATGAAATGGGCTCCACCTTCAAGGCCTTCACCACGGCGATGGCGCTTGATTCAGGCCTGGTGAAGATGTCGGATTCGTTCGACGCGCGCGGTTCGATCCGCATCGGCGGTTTCACCATCAGGGATTTTCACGGCAAGAACCGCGTGCTGAGCGTGCCCGAAATCTTCATCTATTCCTCCAACATCGGCACTGCCCGGATGGCCGATCTTGTCGGCATTGATGGACACAGGGAATTCCTCACCCGCCTGGGGCTGCTGACCCGGATGGAAACGGAGTTGCCGGAGGTGGCGATGCCGCACCAGCCTTCGGAATGGAAGAAGATCAATTCGATCACCATTTCTTTTGGCCACGGCGTTTCAACGACGCCGTTGCAGACAGCGGTGGCTGCGGCTGCGCTGATGAACGGCGGCAAGCTGATCGAGCCGACCTTTCTTCCACGCACAGCTGAGGCGGCGGACAAGGTTGCCGTTCAGGTGATCAAGCCGTCGACCAGCGATGGTATGCGCTACCTGATGGAGATGAATGTCGCCAAAGGCTCGGGACGGCGCGCCGAAGTCGAAGGCTTCCATGTCGGGGGCAAGACCGGTACTGCGGAAAAAGTGGTCAACGGGCGCTATTCGTCGGCGGTTCGTTTCAACGCCTTCCTTTCGGCTTTCCCCATCGATAACCCCGACTATGTGGTACTGGTGGTTATTGACGAACCGAAGCCCGAAGAGGGGCAACACTCGGCAACAGCCGGTTTGAATGCTGCCCCCACCGTCAGCGCCATCATTGGCCGGTCGGCGGGCTTCCTCGGGGTCAAACCGCGTTTTGGAAACGACATGCAAGCGATGTCGCTGTCATACTGAAAACACAACTGGCGGGCAGGGCATCACTGATATTAAGTGAATCGCCTTTTGCCACAGCAACGAAAGACCAGAGCATTTCATGAAACTGTCCACGTTGATCGCCTCCCTGACAACTGGATCCATTAACGCTCCGAATTCAGCCGCTATGGACCTTCCCGTTACCGGGCTGACTGCCGACAGCCGGGTGGTCGAGCCAGGAAATCTGTTCTTCGCTCTTGCTGGCGTGAAGACCGATGGAGCGCGGTTTGCCGCACAGGCCGCCACCAGCGGCGCTATCGCCATTGTCGCCAGTCATGATGCCGATCTGTCCGAGATTGCAATTCCGGTTTTGCGGGCAGATGACCCCAGACAGGCGCTGGCGCGAATGGCGGCAGCATTCTTCGGACCACAGCCACGGGTCACGGCGGCGGTCACGGGAACAGCTGGCAAGACCTCTGTTGCTTCGTTTTTGCGGCAAATCTGGGCCCATTCCGGAGAGCAGGCGGCTATGCTTGGCACGACCGGGGTCGTAGCGCCGGGACGCGTCGAATACGGCACGCTGACGACGCCGGATCCGGTAGCGCTGCACAGACTGCTGGCTGATCTTGCCAGCGAGGGCGTGACCCATGCTGCTATGGAAGCGTCCAGCCATGGACTTGATCAGCGGCGGCTTGATGGTGTGGCGCTCAGCGTTGCAGGCTTTACCAATCTGGGCCGCGACCACATGGACTATCACCCGACCATGGAAGACTACATGGCGGCCAAGATGCGACTGTTCGATGCGCTTCTGCCAAAGGGTGCGCCGGCGGTGATATTTGCCGATGATCCGTGGTCCGAACGGGCTGTCGAAGTGGCCGAGCGTGCCGGAGCTCGGGTGCTGACTGTTGGCCGCAAGGGCGGCTTTCTTTGCCTCAAGCGGGTCGAGCATCTGCGCGACAAGCAGATTGCGGAGGTCCACATGGATGGACGGATCTTCGAGGTGCATCTGCCGCTGGCCGGAGATTTCCAGGTTTCAAACGCGCTTGTGGCAGCCGGCATGGCGATTGCCAGCGGCACCTCGGCAGATCATGCAATGGCGGCACTTGAGCATCTCGTCGGCGCATCTGGCCGGCTCGAGCTGATTGGCTCGACACCCGATGGCGCGCCTGCCTATGTTGACTATGCCCACAAGCCCGAAGCGCTTGAAAACGTGCTCGATGCAGTGCGACCGTTTACCACCGGTCGGGTGATAGTCGTGTTCGGCTGCGGCGGTGACCGGGATCGCGGCAAACGTCCGATCATGGGGGAAATCGCAACGCGGCTTGCCGATGTTGTGATCGTCACCGATGACAATCCGCGCTCGGAAGATCCCGCTGCGATCCGCGCGGAAATCATGACCGCAGCAACCCAGGCGACCGAGATCGGCGACCGGGCCGATGCGATCAGGCAAGCGGTCGGAATGCTCAAAGCCGGTGATACGCTGATTGTCGCGGGCAAGGGGCACGAAGAGGGACAGACGGTGGGCGACAAGGTGCTGCCGTTCTCCGATCACACCGAAATTCGCAAGGCACTGGAGGACCTCAAGACATGAGCCTGCTCTGGACCTCAAAAGACATGATCGAAGCCATGGACGGGCGTCCGGTCGGCACTATCCCGGACGGCGTCACCGGCATCTCCATCGACAGCCGCACAGTCGGCGAAGGCGACGCCTTCTTCGCGATCAAGGGCGACCGGTTTGACGGCCATGATTTTGCCAGCGTTGCTGTTGCCAACGGGGCAAGCCTGCTGGTGGTGGCGGAGTCGAAATTGCCTGCGCTGGGCCGCGTCACGGCGCCGATGATCGTCGTCAACGACGTGCTGGCTGCACTTGAGGACCTCGGACGCGCGTCACGGGCGCGGACGGACGCCAAGATCATTGCAGTGACTGGCTCGGTGGGCAAAACCTCGAGCAAGGAAATGCTGCGTCAGGTGCTTGAGCCGAGTGGCGAGGTACATGCGTCAGCAGCATCGTTCAACAATCATTGGGGTGTGCCGCTGACGCTGGCGCGGATGCCGGCAAGCGCTGCCTATGGCGTGTTCGAGATCGGCATGAACCATCCCGACGAGATCCGCCCCCTGGTCAAGATGGTGAAACCGCATATCGCGATCATCACCACGGTCGCCGCAGCGCACATGGGCAATTTCAAGAACCTGACGGAAATTGCAGCTGCAAAATCCGAGATCATGGAAGGCCTCGTCGAGGGCGGCCACCTGCTTCTCAACCGCGATAACGAGAAATATGCCTGGCTGAAAAAACGCGCTGGAGACATCGGCGTCAGCAATCTGCATAGCTTTGGTGAAAATGCCAAGGCCGACTATCGCCTGCTCAAATTCAAGCTCTTGCCGGACTGCTCGACCATCACAGCCCGGATCGGTCAGGATGAAGTCGCGGTCAAGATCGGTGCGCCGGGACGTCATCAGATTCAGAACGCGCTTGCCGTGCTGGGAGCCGTGCAGCTTGCCGGCGCGAACCTTGCCAAGGCCACTCATGCGCTCGCCGGGCTTTCGGCTGAAAAAGGCCGTGGCGCCCGGCACACGCTCAAGATTGATGGCGGCAGCTTCATCCTGATCGATGAAAGCTACAATGCCAATCCTGCCTCGATGCGTGCCGCACTCGAGTTGTTGCGTGATACGCCGGTGCGGCTCAGGGGGCGCCGGATCGCGGTGCTCGGCGACATGCTGGAAATGGGCCGCTTCTCGGAGCAGGTGCACCGTGATCTGGCAGGGCCGGTGGGGGAAGCCGGTGCCGATCTGGTCTGTCTGGCTGGTCCGGAAATGCGGGCCCTGCGTGATGAATTGGGAACAAACATCGAAACTGTCTATTGTGAAGAAGCCAGCGAACTTGCCGACCATCTCAAGACAGTTCTGAGAGATGGCGATGTTGTTATGGTCAAGTCTTCACTGGGCATCGGCTTTGGCCGGATCGTCAAGGCGTTGCTTGACAAGTATCCGGCGCTGCCTGACAGCAGCACACAAGATTAAAGGGATCGGGGACCGAACTCATGCTCATCTGGTTGGTGGATCTCGCGGACAAGGTCCAGTTTTTCAATCTTTTCAGGTACATCACCTTCCGGACCGGCGCCTCGATGTTTACCGCGGCGCTGATCGTGTTTCTGTTCGGACCTCGAATCATCGCCTCGCTGAAGGTGCGGCAGGGCCGTGGACAGCCGATCCGTGCGGACGGACCGCAAACCCATTTCCTGAAAGCAGGAACGCCGACCATGGGCGGGCTGATGATCCTTGCAGGCATCGTCGGCTCGTCTCTGTTGTGGGCCGATCTGTCGAGCGTCTACGTGGTGACGACGCTTCTGGTGACGCTCGGTTTCGGCGCCATCGGTTTTTATGATGACTATCTCAAGGTCACCAAGCAGACCGACAAGGGTTTTTCGGGCAAGGCCCGGCTTGGGCTCGAGTTCATCATTGCCGGTCTGGCGGTATTTTTCATCATGCAGGCCTCGATGGCGGCGGCGACCATCAACGGGTCAACATTCGGCTCCTCCATCGCGTTTCCGTTCTTCAAGGACCTGCTGCTGGATCTGGGCTGGTTCTTCATCGCCTTTGGCGCGTTCGTCATCGTGTCGGCCGGCAATGCCGTCAACCTGACTGACGGGCTCGACGGGCTGGCGATCGTGCCGGTGATGATCGCTGCCGCCTCTTTCGGGGCGATTGCCTATCTGGCCGGCAACGCGGTGTTTGCAAATTATCTGCAGATCCATTTCGTGCCCGGCACCGGCGAACTGGCGGTTATCCTTGGCGCGGTGATAGGTGCGGGTCTTGGCTTCCTCTGGTTCAACGCGCCGCCGGCGGCGATCTTCATGGGCGACACCGGCTCGCTGGCTCTGGGCGGCCTGATCGGCACGGTTGCGGTTGCCACAAAGCACGAAATTGTCATGGCTATTATCGGTGGCCTGTTCGTCATGGAAGCGCTGTCGGTGATCATCCAGGTGACATCGTTCAAGCTCACCGGCAAGCGGGTGTTCCTGATGGCACCAATCCATCACCATTTTGAAAAACTCGGCTGGACCGAAAGCCAGGTCGTTGTGCGGTTCTGGATCATTGCGGTCGGGCTGGCGATGCTCGGCCTTGCGACACTGAAACTGAGGTAGTCGATGATCGCGGCGTCTACATTTCGCGGCAAGCGCGTGGCGCTCTTCGGACTGGGCGGCTCGGGGCTGGCCACAGCAAAGTCGCTGGCTGCGGGCGGGGCTGACGTCTCTGCATGGGACGACAATCCGGCTCAGGTTGAAGCGGCGAGTGCTGCGGGGATTCCGGTTGCGGACCTGCACGGTCTGGACTGGGCATCAATCGAAACGCTGGTGCTTGCGCCTGGCGTACCATTGACCCATCCGAAGCCGCACTGGACAGCGGAACTGGCAAACAGCCATGGCGTCGAGATCATCGGCGATGTCGAAATCTTCGTACGGGAAAGGAAGGCGCATGCGGCCGGAAGCCCGTTCATCGCGATCACCGGCACCAACGGCAAATCCACCACCACGGCGCTGATCGCACACCTGATCGCGCACAGCGGCCGAGATGCGCAGCTGGGCGGCAATATTGGCACGGCGGTACTGACACTTGCGCCGCCGTCGCCGGACAGTGTTCACGTCGTCGAGTGCTCCTCCTACCAGATTGATCTCGCGCCTTCGCTCGACCCGAGTGCCGGCTTGCTTCTCAATCTGACGCCGGATCACCTCGACCGGCACGGGTCGATGCAGCACTATGCCGACGTCAAGGAGCGGCTAGTGGCGCAAAGCGATGTCGCGATCATTGGCGTTGATGATGACTGGTGCCGCGGCATTGCAGACCGGCTGGAAGGCCAGGGGCGGACGGTAGAACGGATTTCCAAGGACCATTCGCTGACCAATGGGCTGTTTGCCGAAGGGTCGATGATCCGTCAGGCCAAGGGTGGCGAGGTTCATGATCTTGCTGACCTGAACGGTATCGCCACCTTGCGTGGCGCCCACAATGCCCAGAACGCAGCTGCGGCGATTGCCGCCTGTATGGCCGTCGGGCTGAGCGAGGGAGAGATCCGCGCCGGTCTGGCCGTTTTTCCCGGCCTCAAGCACCGGATGCAGCCTGTGGCGCGGCGTGGACGCGTTGTCTTCGTCAACGATTCCAAGGCCACCAATGCGGAAGCTGCAGCACCTGCGTTACAAAGCTTCGAGCACATTTACTGGATTGCCGGCGGGCTGCCTAAAGAGGGCGGAATAACCGCTCTCGAGCCATTCTTTCCGCGCATTGCCAAGGCCTATCTTATCGGTGAAGCCGCTGCCGGGTTTGCAGCCAGCATCGGCGCACATGCACCCTTCGAGATTTCGGGCACGCTCGACAATGCCGTGACGGCGGCTGCGCGCGATGCGGCTTCTGATTCAGCCGAGATGCCTGCGGTCTTGCTGTCGCCTGCCTGTGCCAGTTTTGATCAGTACCGCAATTTCGAGGTCCGGGGCGACGCTTTCGTCAGCCTCGTGTCTGGCTTGAGTGATACGCAAATGCTCATCGATGTTGAAAACAGTGGAGAACGTCATGGTTAGCCGCGTCGAACGTGGACTGGTTGCAGACTGGTTCTGGACCATCGACCGCCTTTTCCTGGCGGTTTTCATTGGGCTGATGGGAATCGGTCTGATGTTGTCATTTGCTGCCAGCCCGGCTGTGGCCGAGCGGCTGGGGCTCGACAGTTTCCATTTCGTGGAACGACATGGCGTGTTCCTGATACCGGCCCTGATCGTGATGGTCGGGGTGTCGTTCATGAGCCCGCGGCAGGTGCGCCGTGTGGCAGTGCTGTTGCTGATGGCTTCCATTCTGATGATGATTCTGGCCTTGTTTTTCGGTGTCGAGATCAAGGGGTCGCGGCGCTGGGTTTCTATTCTCGGGATCTCGATCCAGCCGTCCGAGTTCATGAAACCTGCCTTTGTGGTCATCTGCGCATGGCTGTTCTCCGAGCGGTCGCGGCATCCTGAAATCCCGGGCAACCTGTTTGCCATCATCCTGTTCGGCATTGTTGCTGCCCTTCTGGTGGCCCAGCCCGATCTGGGTCAGACCATGCTGACAACGGCCGTTTGGGGCGGCATGTTCTTCATGGCCGGCATGTCCTGGTTCTGGATCATGCTTCTGGGAAGTTTTGCGATTGGCGGCTTCATCTCCGCCTACTTCATGTTCCCGCACGTGGCCGACCGTATCAACGGCTTTCTCTTCAACGAGGGTGACAGCTTCCAGGTCGACACGGCACGCGAGGCGATCATCCGTGGCGACTGGCTCGGCCAGGGACCGGGCGAGGGCACGATCAAGCGTATTCTGCCTGACAGTCATACCGACTTTGTCTTCTCGGTTGCGGCTGAAGAATTTGGCATCATCTTCTGCATGGTACTGGTGGCGTTGTTCGGCTTCGTGGTCATTCGCGGGCTCATTCGCGCCGGCCAGGAACAGGATGACTTTACCCGGCTGGCGGTTGCTGGCCTGTCGCTGCTGATCGGCTTCCAGTCGTTCATCAATATCGGCGTCAATCTCGAACTGCTTCCGGCCAAGGGCATGACATTGCCGCTGATTTCCTACGGCGGTTCCTCGATGATCGCCGTCTCGATCACCGCCGGTTTTGTGCTGGCGCTCACCCGCCGCAGGCCCGAAAGCCGAGCGCAACCGCGGGCCGTCTATCGGCCGGTGGCGAGCGTGGCAGCGGAATAGAGCCATGACAGAGAGCAAGCTTTTCCTTCTGTCTGCCGGAGGCACCGGCGGACATCTGTTCCCGGCTGAAGCGCTGGCGCACGAATTGACGGAGCGCGGGCACCGGGTGAATCTGGTGACCGACAGCCGTGCCGAGCGGTTTTCGGGTAAATTCCCGGCATCCGAAATCCATGTCGTGCGCTCGGCCACCATCGGCTCGAGAAATCCTATCAAGGTGATCAGATCGCTTTGGACGCTGTTCAAGGGTGTCAGGGAAGCTGGTGCCCTGATCCGCAAGATCCGTCCCGACGCAGTGATCGGCTTCGGCGGCTACCCGACCATTCCGCCGCTATTGGCAGCATCGAATGCCGGCTTGCCGACGATGCTGCATGAGCAGAACGCGGTGATGGGCCGGGCCAACAAGGCACTCGCCTCGCGGGTCAAAGCCATTGCCGGAGGGTTCCTGCCTGAAGGCCAGGGGCGATATGCCGACAAGACCGTGATCACCGGCAACCCGGTGCGTCCGGAAGTGATTTCGGCGGCGTCCATTCCCTATGTTCCTTCGCTCGAGGGCGAACCCTTCCGGCTCGTGGTGTTTGGCGGAAGCCAGGGCGCGCAGTTCTTCTCTGACGCGATCCCGTCGGCAATCGGACTATTGCCAGATCCGCTGAGGGCGCGGCTCACGTTGACGCAGCAGGCGCGGCCCGAGGATGAGGCGCACGTTCGGGGGCGGCTTGAAGACATGGGTGTTGAGGCCGAGGTGTCACCGTTCTTTACCGACATGGCGGCGCGCATCGGCGCGGCCCATCTGGTGATTTCGCGCTCCGGCGCTTCGACCGTTTCCGAAATCGCCGTCATTGGCCGCTCGGCCATTCTGGTGCCATACCCCTACGCGCTTGACCATGATCAGGCGGCCAACGCGGCAGCCTTGATGGCCAAGGGTGGAGCCAGCGTCGTCAAGCAATCGGAGCTGAGCGCTCAACTTCTCTCGGACATGATCGCCGACCGGATGAATGATCCGGCAGGTCTCGCAGCGACTGCAGCCGCCGCCCAGGCCACGGGAAAACCCGACGCCGCGCGCTTGCTTGCCAATCTTGCAGAAGCTATTGCGGAGGGCGTCAGTCTGGAACAATTTAGGAGTTCGCCCGCATGAAGATGCCACAAACCATAGGTCTGGTGCATTTTATCGGCATTGGCGGCATCGGCATGAGTGGTATCGCCGAGGTCTTGAACAATCTCGGCTACAAGGTTCAGGGTTCGGATCAGTCCGAAAGCGCCAATGTGCAGCGGCTGCGCGACAAGGGCATCGAGGTCCATATCGGTCATTCAGCCGCAAACCTTGGTGACGCCGAAGTCGTGGTGGTTTCGACCGCGATCAAGAAGACCAATCCCGAACTGATGGCCGCGCGCGAGCGCCTGCTTCCGGTGGTGCGCCGGGCAGAAATGCTGGCAGAGCTGATGCGTTTTCGCAATGCTATCGCCATTGGCGGTACCCACGGCAAGACCACCACTACCTCGATGGTGGCAACGCTTCTCGAAGCCGGTGGGCTTGATCCGACCGTGATCAATGGCGGTATCATCAACGCCTACGGCACCAATGCCCGGATGGGCGAGGGCGAGTGGATGGTGGTGGAGGCCGACGAGAGCGACGGCACGTTCCTCAAGCTGCCCGCTGATATCGCCGTCATCACCAATATCGATCCCGAACATCTTGATCACTACGGCACCTTTGACGCGGTGCGCGCGGCATTCCGCTCCTTTGTCGAGAATGTTCCGTTCTATGGCTTCGGCGTGATGTGCCTGGACCATCCCGAAGTCCAGGCCCTGGTCAGCCGCATCGAGGACCGCCGGGTTATCACCTATGGCGAGAACCCGCAGTCCGATGTCCGCTTTTCCAACCACCATATGGATGGAGCGGTTTCGGTGTTCGACGTGGTGATCAACAGCCGCAAGACCGGCGAGACGGTCGAGCTCAAGGATCTGCGACTGCCGATGCCGGGCAAGCACAATGTGTCCAATGCGGTGGCGGCAATTGCAGTTGCATCCGAGCTTGGGCTGACGCCTGAGCAGATCAAGAAAGGTCTGGGGCAATTCGGCGGCGTCAAGCGGCGCTTCACCAACACCGGCAACTGGAACGGCGTTGAAGTGTTTGACGATTACGGCCACCATCCGGTCGAGATCAAGGCCGTACTGTCGGCTGCCCGTGACGCCTGTCAGGGCCGGGTGATTGCTGTCGCCCAGCCGCATCGCTACACGCGGCTTGAAAGTCTGTTTGATGATTTTTCCGCCTGCTTCAACGATGCCAACACGGTGATCATGGCGCCGGTCTATGCGGCTGGCGAAGATCCGATCGAAGGTATTGATTCTGCACATCTGGTCATGAGCATGAAAGCGGGCGGTCACCGTGACGCGCGTCTGATCGATGTACCTGCAGCACTTGCTCCGTTGATCGCCGAGATCGCCAAGCCGGGCGATTATGTCGTCTGCCTTGGCGCCGGAACGATCACGCAGTGGGCCAACCAGTTGCCCAAGGAACTCCATGCGCTGAAGCCGGTTGCAGGTGACAGCGCATGAAGGTTCTGCAGGACGATGGTGACAAGCTGCTGGCATCTCTAAGCGGCAAACTGTCTGATATACGGGGTCGGCTGACGCCAAATGCGGACATGTCGAAGGTGACCTGGTTCCGCACTGGCGGTCCGGCGGAACTCTTGTTCCAGCCGCTTGATGAGGACGATCTGTCGACGTTTCTGGCAGCGCTGCCTGAAGAGATCCCGGTGCTGCCGGTCGGCATCGGTTCAAACCTCCTGGTGCGCGACGGCGGAATCCCGGGCGTCGTGATCCGGCTCTCGGCCAAGGGCTTCGGACGGGCCGAGCACGTGTCTGATACACGTCTTGCTGCGGGCGCTGTCTGTCCCGACAAGCATCTGGCCGCCTTGGCACTCGAAACCGGGCTTGGCGGCTTTCACTTCTATCACGGCATTCCTGGCGCCATCGGTGGCGCGCTTCGAATGAACGCCGGCGCCAATGGTGTTGAAACCCGCGAGCGGGTTGTCGAGGTGCACGCCCTCGACCGCAAGGGCGAGCGGCATGTGCTCTCCAACGCAGACATGGGCTATGCCTACCGCCACTCGTCTGCGCCGAAGGACCTGATCTTCACCCGCGCGATATTCGAGGGCACTCCTGCGGCCAAGGAGCAGATCCGCGCCGACATGGATGCCGTGCAGCATCATCGTGAGACGGTGCAGCCGATCCGCGAGAAGACCGGCGGTTCTACCTTCAAGAATCCGGAAGGCCATTCGGCCTGGAAGGTGATCGACGAAGCCGGCTGTCGCGGCCTGACCGTTGGCGGAGCCCAGATGTCGCCGATGCATTGCAACTTCATGATCAACACCGGCACGGCTTCGGGCTATGAGCTCGAAAATCTCGGCGAAACCGTTCGCGCCCGCGTGCTGGAAACGTCGGGCATCAGGCTCGAATGGGAAATCAAGCGGCTTGGTCTGTTCGAACAGGGTCAGGTGGTGCAGGAGTTTCTGGGGCAGTTGGTGTAATCCACCCGGTTTCACACACCGCACGAGCAGTCCTGTTTACGCGAAATTTACCAAGCAATTCGTTTCAGGTTTAAATCATCCGTTTCATGGGTGGCCGCGGGACGCAACGGCTGGTTTGCAGGACATCTTTAACGTGCGGAACCTAAGACGTGGCTCGTGAATTGGAGAGCGTTTATGGTCGGTGCGACCCGGAAATGGATTGTCAAACAGTTGTTGCTCGGGGAGTTCAGCTCGGAGCGCGATGTATGGCGCAAGGCGCCCTGGGTTGGCCTCAAGGTCTCAATGCTCGCCTACGCTCTCAATCTGGCAGCTCATTTTCTGATCTATGGGTTTGGCCTGCTGCCCTATGATCTGGGAGCTGCGTTGGTTCTTGCAACGCTTCTGACCCCGCCGATTACGTTCATTCTGGCGGTCGGGGCTTATCTTGCCGTCGGACTTGCAATCCATGACCTTGGTGTGTCGAGCGCCGAGCTGGAGCGCCTGAGCCGCACCGACATGCTTTCGGGGCTGGCCAACCGGCGGGCATTCCAGCAAACTTTCGATGAGTGTTTGAGCGACAAGACCCTGGCAGTTTTTGACATCGATTGCTTCAAGAAAATAAATGACACGCACGGCCATTCTGCTGGTGACGCGGTAATTGCCGAGGTCGCACGAACGTTGTCGGCAGTCTTTGGAGAGCAAGGCGAGTGTGCCCGCATCGGTGGTGAGGAATTTGCCGTTTTCAGCAGCGACGTGTCGTTCAGTGAATTTGCAGAGCTATGCGAGATGGCCCGTATCCGGATTGCCGCGATGAGGATCGACTCCGAAATGAGGAAGCTCTCGGTTAGCGTGTCGGGTGGCGTTGCCAGGGCGCTGCCAGGTGAGACATTCGGTCTGGTCTTTACGCGCGCGGACAAGGCGCTCTACGCTGCCAAAACTGGTGGGCGGAACCGGATTGTCCATTTCGGCGATGCAGATGGGCAGGTTATTGAAGCCGAAAATGCGAAGCCGGCCGCGCTTACCACTGCGGCTTGAGCAGCCGGCCTGATCCGGACGGCACTTCTATTTCTGAACCGTCAATCCCAAAGCCCGTTTTACTGCCTCGTGCGGTAGCGCCGGCACGAAATTTCTGTCCCGTCCGGTCATGCCTTCATTTGCGATCATGGAATTGAGGATGGCTTCTTCGGTGGCCTGCACCACGGCCTCAAAGAACGGATCGATGTCTTCGTCGGGCACAAAGCGGACGGTGCGGATGGCGCCGGCGCCAAGATCCGATGCGGCGGTCGAGAAAGCCAGGAACAGATCGCCCGAGCCGTGCGTGGCCATGCCGCCGGTCTTGCCGATGCCGAAGGTTGCGCGCCTGGCGAGGCGCTTCAGTTGGTGCGGCAGGAAGGGCGCGTCAGTGGCGATAATGGCAATAATCGAACTGAGCTCGGTGTCCTTGGTGTTGGTCAGCATTGGCGGCAGGTCCGGGTCGGCGCCGATGGTGTAGCCAAGTACGGTGAGGTGTCGGCGGGTGCCGAAATTGGCCTGTACGAAGACGCCGACGGTAAATGCTTCCCCACCATAATCGACCAGCCGTGAGGATGTGCCGGAGCCGGCCTTGAAGCCGAAACACTTCATGCCGGTGCCGCCGCCGACGCTGCCTTCCTCGATCGCTCCGCCTTGCGCCGCGTCAATCGCCTGGGCAACGTGCCGGGCCTCGACGTGGAACCCGTTGATGTCGTTCAAAAACCCGTCATAGGTTTCGGCGGCTACCGGCAGGGCGAAATCATCATGGTAGCGCTCGGCCAGAAACTCGACGGCCCATCGGATTGTCGCATCGCGGGCTATGCCGCAGGAATGGGTGTTGGTGATGGTGATCGGCAGCGCCATCTTGCCGGTCTCCTCGATATAGTGAGTGCCGCTCAGTTCTCCATTGCCATTGAGACTGAAGAAGCCGGCAAACAGCGGTTGATCGATTTCGGCAAGTGGACGCGGCACGATCGCGGTCACGCCGGTGCGCACTGGACCCTGACCTGTCACCAAGGGGCCGTCACCTGTAACGATCGTCGAATAGCCAACCGTGACGCCAGGCACATCGGTGATGGCGTTGAATGGGCCGCTTACGCCTTCGAACGGCAGCCCCAGCCCCTTGCCGCGCAGTTTGCCCGAGGGTGTGGCTTTCCATTCCGGTTTCATGGCGGTTCTCCTTGGCCGAGATCTTGTTGGGACAAATGGGTGGCGGCGATGCAGGTGACATGGATCTGCACTGTTGCGCAAGGAAGAGGGGTGGCCAAATGTCGCTGTAAACCGCCGTTCGGCCCGCAATTGTCGCGCAGATTGGAGGCATTATGTTAACGCGCCGCACCTAAAATCCGCACCACTGAACCGGAGTGATTTTATGGTGGGTGTGACCCGCAACTGGATAGTCAGGCAACTGTCTCTCGGAGAGTTTGACTCGCACAGACAGGTCTGGCGCAGATCGACAGTGATGGCGTGCAAGATCGGGGTCCTTGCCTATGTCCTCGATATTGCCTCGCACATTATCCTCGATGCGTTCGGCCTGCTGCCTTACAGCCTGGCCTCTTCGTTGATCATTGCCACAGTCCTGACCCCGGCTCTTGGCTTCTTTCTGGCCCTGACGTCCTATCTGGTGATCGGATTTGCAATCCACGATCTTGGTGTGTCGCGCAATGAACTCGAGCGGCTGAGCCGTACCGACACGCTTTCAGGGCTGGCCAACCGGCGGGCTTTTCTCGACCAGTTCGACCGCTGTGAGCGGAAAAAGGCAATGCTGGTCTTTGACATAGACCGGTTCAAATCAGTCAATGATACACACGGTCATCTGGTCGGTGATGAGGTTATCAGCAGGGTTGCGGACGTGCTCTCGACAGTGTTCTGCGACCGGTGTGTGTGTGCCCGGATTGGCGGAGAGGAATTTACCGTCTTCTGCCACGACATGCCTTTTGCCGAGTTCGCAGCACTTGGCGAGATTGCCCGTGTCAGGATCGCGGGAATGCAGATCGAAACGGAAAACAGCGGATTTTCCGTCACTTTATCGGGCGGCTTGGCAAGGGCGTTGCCGAACGAGCAATTTGGCGAAGTCTTTTCACGTGCGGACAAGGCGCTCTACGCGGCCAAGTCGGGCGGGCGCAATCAGATCGTGCTTTGCTATGATGCGAGCAGCACAGTCCAGAGGCAAGACGGCCCCATTCAAGACGCCGTCTGACCTCCTGACATGCCATGAGAACCGAACTGATCCCTGTTTCAGGCTAAGGCTTGGGAGGCTGTGGAAACATGGAAAGGGACGTCAAAGGTTTGAGCTATCAGCCCTGACAGCCGCTGGATTTGATTTGTCCTTTGCCTAAACGGACGACTGTGAACCGACAGCGGGAACTGACGACGGGGGGAACTGACGACGGGGGGAACTGACGACGGGGGGAACTGACGACAGCAATGCAAACGGTTCTCCACGGCACCTCTTTCGCAAACACGCAGGCAGCTTTCGGCAAGCTTGGCTGGCGCGGAACCTCACGCGGAATGGGCGGCGTGTTCTCTGATGACAGGGTTTCCATCCTGCTCGAGGATCATCCGAATGGCATCTTTAGCGGCCATCGGCCTGCCGTACAGGTATCCCTGGATCAGGTCGGGCTCAAGTTTGGACAGCACGTCCATCTCCGGCTCGGTCTCGACACCTTCGAGAACACAACGCAAGTCAAGCTTGCGGCACAGGCCAATGACACCGGCAACAATTTCCTTGGATGTCGTGCTGTGGGGAACTTTGCGGATGAAACTCCTGTCGATCTTGACCTTGTCCAGCGGCAACTGATCGAGATATTCGAAACTGGAATAGCCGGATCCGAAGTCATCAAGTGCGATCTTGCAACCGCTCGCCCGCAATTGCTCAAGAAGCGTGCGCGAGTTTTCCAGATCCGACATCACGGCTGTCTCGGTAATCTCGAATTCAAGACGGCTCGGCGAAATGCCGGACTCCATGACCTGCCCGAGCAAGGACAGGATGAAGGTCTGGTTCGAGATGTCCTGGGCGGACAGGTTGAATGAGAGACTGATGTCCTGCGGCCACGCAGCCAGTTCGGCGAGACTTTTCTTGAACAGGATGTCGGTCACCCTGCGAATGTGACCGGCGCGTTCCGCCGCGCGGATGAAGAGGTCCGGGCGGACCAGTCCAAGCTTCGGGCTCTGCCAGCGTGCCAGTGCTTCGAAGCTGACAACACGCTTCTGCGTGGGCGAGTATTGTGGCTGAAACAGAAGGAAGAGTTCGCTGTCGAGATCGCCTTCGCGCAATTCGCGCTCGATCTCGATTGCCTGTTTCATTTCCTGATCTTCAGCCGTATCAAACAGCACACATTGGCCGCGATAATGGGTTTTGGCCTTGTAGAGCGCGAAGTCGGCTTTCTCGTAGAGCTGGGCGCCTGAATGGCCCATGCTGGGGAAATGCGAGAACCCGGCGGAGGCACCGACAGTGAGTTGCAGGAGGTCGATCGGGTAGGGGCTGCTGATCGTTTCTATGGCCCGTTTGCCAAGATCTTCAATCTCCGCTCCCGTCAGGCTTCCCGGCAGAATTGCGATGAATTCATCACCGCCAATACGCCCGAACGTCGCGCCTTCGAAATCAATTCTCTCGGCACGGTCTACGATGGCGCAGAGCAGGCGGTCACCGACCATATGGCCATATACGTCATTGATGGCCTTGAAGCCGTCGAGGTCGAAAATACCCATCCAGAACGGTCTGCGCTGTTCGACCAGGTAATCGATTCTTTGAAAAATGGCGCGGCGGTTGGGAATGCCGGTCAGCATGTCGGTGTCGGCCAGGCGCTTCGCCTTGGCAGCGAGCTTGTCGGCGAGCAGGCGCGCATCGATTTGCTGAAGGATTGCTTTGCGCAGGAGCAAGGCCATGGAGAAAGAGGCGAACGCGGTGGCGACGCCGATCGAAACATACTGGGTAAAGATCTCGTGCGAAAGAGAGGAGGCGAACCAGTAAAGTGTCGCAAGGGAAGCAAATACGCTGAACAGAATACCCCTCAGGGTTACCCCGGTCGTCGAGAAAATGACCGCCATCAGAGCGAAGTAGACGAGCTTGGACTGTTCAAAGTGTATTGTGAGGTAAGTCAATACATTCAGATACATCAACGCGCTCATGACCACGCCCATCAGCTCGAGCCGCTGCAGCGAGATGGTTGCTCCCGTAACCGCATACTTTCTGATCAGGTAGTAGCACAGGGCCGTGATGGCACTGAGGGAGGCCAATATGGCAAGATCCAGGCCGGTTTCGTCCTGCCAATGGCTCCATGTGATGAAAACGTAATAGGCGCAGCCGGGGACCAGAATGGCACGAATGATAGGTGCATAGGCATTTGCCATGGCTTGCCTTTGCGCCGGATCGATCGCTGCGTTGATATTGGCAAGCGGATTATCAAATCTCATTGAAAACCTTCTTTCGGGCTCTGACCTTCCGAAATTTGGACCCGTCAACGACATTGCAAGGAAAACAAATGTGTCCGTGCTTCGCAGAAACTCTGCGCTTGCCGGGCAGCCTTCGTCGATGTGAGAGCACTCTCTTCATATGAATTATTTGCCAAACAGTTTTCTCAAAACGTCTGAGTGTACTAATAAAGCAAAACATTAAACCATTGCTTTACAGGTGAATGGGAATTCCCCGTTTGTGTTCAACCTGAGGGCGCGCCCGGCAAGGCGGTGTTGCGTCTGATTTCGGTCGGCACTTGTGGGATGAACTCAATCAGGTTCTTTACCGTCATGACTGTTGTACGATCCAGGACGTCCGCATCAACTGCGTCCGGCTCCTCCTCGCAGTGCCCCCACTTGCTTTCGCTCCGCCGCTCTGATTCTTAGAGCCTGATGAATCGCGTCCGGTGATCAGGTGGCTGAGGGCGCGATCGCGCCGAATGCCCGATGTTGGGACGGTTTCGGGCAACCTTCATTCGGTATTCTGGCCTGTAACGCGCCGAACGAACGGGATCTTTGCAGTTGGCCTGATGAGGGAATGGAATGATCGCTGACAAATCGAAAAAGCATGTGGCCGTACTGATGGGCGGATTTTCCTCCGAGCGGCCGGTCAGTCTGGCCTCGGGCAAGCCCTGCGCCGAAGCGCTGGAGGCAGCCGGATACAAGGTCACCCGTGTGGACGTCGGTTCGGACGTGGCCTCGGTGCTGGCGGAGCTTAAGCCGGACGTCTGCTTCAATGCGCTGCACGGACCCTATGGCGAAGATGGCACCATTCAGGGCGTGCTCGAATATCTGGGTATTCCCTACACCCATTCCGGTGTGACCGCGTCGGCGCTCGCCATGGACAAGCGGCTGTCGAAAATCGTTGCCAAGGCGGTGGGCATTCCGGTGGCTGAATCCAAGGTGATGAACCGGCACGAGTTTACCTCGGCGCATCCGATGCAGCCGCCTTATGTGGTCAAACCGGTCAACGAGGGGTCAAGCTTTGGCGTCGTCATTGTCAGCGAGGGTCAGTCGCATCCGCCGCAGGTGATCACCTCTAAAGAGTGGAAATATGGCGACACGGTCATGGTCGAGCGCTACGTGCCCGGCCGCGAATTGACCTGCACCATCATGGGCGATGTGGCGCTTGCGGTCACCGAGATAGTGCCGCAAGGACACAGCTTTTACGATTATGACTCTAAATACGTCGCCGGAGGCTCCAAACACGTTTGTCCGGCGGAAATTTCACCAATTGTTTACCAAAAAATACGTAGGTTGAGTTTGAAGGCGCATCAAGCGATCGGCTGCCGCGGCGTAAGCAGGTCCGATTTTCGGTATGATGACCGTTTCTCCGCAGAAGGAGAGGTCATCTGGCTCGAAATCAACACCCAGCCCGGCATGACACCGACATCCTTGGCGCCAGAAATGGCCCTGCAGGCGGGTCATTCGTTTGAAGAATTTGTCAGCTGGATGGTGGAGGACGCTTCGTGTCGTCGATAACAGGAAACAAAGGCAGAGCCGTTCACGCGGCAAACGCTCCGGGACGTGACACGTTCTCCGGCGCGTTCGTGCTGCCTCGTTTCCTGCGCCGTCCGGTGCGCTACACCATGGCACTCGCCACCGGTCGGGTCGGCATTCGTCCGCACACCGGTTCTGTCGCGGCATTTGCGTTTCTCGCGGCCACCGGACTTTACGGAATGACGCTGGGTGGTCACACCCATATGGTCACACAGGCCGTGACCACGAGCGCCGGATTTGCGCTTGAGGATGTGCATGTCAGTGGCAATGCCGAGACCTCCGACATCGATATCCTGCAGCAGCTCGGGCTCGACGGGTCGACGTCTGTGGTGGCGATCAATGCCCATGCAGCGCGTGAAAAGCTGATCGAACTGCCCTGGGTCACCGATGCTCATGTCCAGAAGATTTACCCTCGCGGCCTTTCTGTCCGGCTGACTGAACGCAAGCCGGTGGGTATCTGGCAGCATGGCGACATGCTTTCATTGATTGACGCGCGTGGTGATGTGATCGCACCGCTCAGCGGCGCCCGCCATGCAGAGCTTCCGCTCTATGTTGGCCTGGGCGCTGATGTCCATGCTGACGAGCTTGAAGCGCGACTGCTGTTCTATCCCGAGCTGCGCGCCCGGGTGAAAGCCGCTATCCGCATAGCTGACCGTCGCTGGGATCTGAGGCTCGACAATGGCGTGACGCTGAGCCTGCCTGCCGACAATGTCGGTGCCGCTCTCGAACGCTTCGCCGAATTTGATGCAGGCCGTGATGTGCTCTCGCGCGATATCACCGTTGTTGATCTGCGTCTCGCAGACCGGGTGACGCTGCGGTTGACCGAAGCCTCTTTCGAACGTCGCAACGAAGCGCTTGAAGCCCGCGCTAAACTTATCAAGGCGGGCAAAAAATCGTGAGCCTGTTCCGCCCCTCTTCCATGTTGCCCCGGCTCAAGCCGCTGTCCTCCAAGCGTGTCAGCATCGTCACGG
Organism: Hoeflea sp. AS60; assembly: GCF_038900115.1. Taxonomy (NCBI): domain Bacteria; kingdom Pseudomonadati; phylum Pseudomonadota; class Alphaproteobacteria; order Hyphomicrobiales; family Rhizobiaceae; genus Hoeflea; species Hoeflea sp. AS60. The sequence goes on from NZ_JBBMQP010000005.1 coordinate 107,440, forward strand.
TGCTTGATATCGGCTCGTCGAAGGTGGTTTGCATGATCGGTCGTCTGACGCCGGTCGAGGCCGCAGAAGTGCTGTCGGGACGGACCCACAGCATCGAAATCCTTGGCATCGGTCATCAGAAGTCACGCGGGATCAAGGCCGGCGTTATTTCCGACATGGATGCGGTCGAGAGTTCGGTCCGGCTCGCCGTCGATTCTGCCGAGCGGATGGCCGGCGTGACGGTTGAAAGCCTGATCGTCAACGTGACTGCCGGGCGGCTCAATAGCGAGACCCATTCGGCTTCGGTCAATCTTGGTGGTCATGAAATCGCCTCGGGTGACCTTGCCAAGGTGGTCAATGCCGCCACACGGCAAAGCCAGCTCAACGAGCGCGCCATCCTGCATTCGCTGCCATCGAGCTACACACTTGATGGCGAGCGCGGAATCCGGGATCCGGCCGGCATGTATGGCGATCTTCTGGGCGTCGACATGCATGTGCTGACCGCTGACCGGGCGCCCTTGAAAAACCTTGAGCTGTCGATCAACCGGGCCCACCTGACCGTAGAGGCAATGGTGGCGACACCTTATGCTTCCGGGCTTGCAGCACTTGTTTCCGATGAGGCTGAAATGGGCTGTGCCGCCATTGACATGGGCGCCGGCACCACGACAATCTCGGTGTTTTCCGAGGGCAAGCTGGTCTACGCCGACGCAATTGCGCTCGGTGGCCAGCATGTGACCATGGATCTGGCGCGTGGACTGTCGACGCGTCTTGAAGATGCCGAGCGCATCAAGGTTGTACATGGTTCGGCGCTGCCTCAGGCGGGCGAAGACCGTGACGTGATTTCGATCCCGCCATTTGGCGAGGACGAGCGTGATCTGCCGACCCATGTGCCGCGCGGGCTTGTCTCACGCATCGTGCGCGCCCGGGTCGAGGAAACACTGGAAATGCTGCGCGACCGGATCCAGCAGTCGGGCTATGGCTCGCTTGTCGGCAAGCGCGTCGTGCTCACCGGCGGCGCCAGCCAGATGACCGGACTGTCTGAATCTGCCCGGCGGATTCTGGCGCGCAACGTCCGCATCGGACGGCCGCTGGGGGTTTCCGGACTTCCGACTTCGGCGAAGGGTCCGACATTTTCGACTGCGGTTGGCCTGATGATCTATCCACAGGTCGCCCATCTTGAATCCCACGGTGCAGGCGAGGGCGGCTTTGCCGCCATGGCCGGCGCTGGCGGCCGCCTGTCCCGCATGGGGCAGTGGCTTAAAGAGAGTTTTTGAATTCACAGAATTGGCCGACGCGGCGGTGCGGCCATGCCAAAGGAAGGAACGGGTGCCATGACCATCAATTTGCAGAAGCCGGACATCACCGAGCTGAAGCCCCGCATCACGGTGTTCGGGGTCGGCGGCGGCGGCGGAAACGCTGTTAACAACATGATCAATGCAGGGCTGCAGGGCGTCGACTTTGTCGTTGCCAACACTGATGCCCAGGCGCTGACCATGTCAAAGGCTGAACGGATCATCCAGCTCGGTGCAGCCGTGACCGAAGGTCTGGGCGCCGGATCGCAGCCGGAAGTCGGTCGCGCAGCCGCTGAAGAATGCATTGACGAGATCCTGGATCACCTCAATGGCACCCACATGTGCTTCGTCACCGCAGGCATGGGCGGCGGCACCGGTACGGGTGCTGCTCCTGTCGTAGCCCAGGCCGCCCGGAACAAGGGCATCCTGACAGTTGGTGTTGTTACCAAGCCGTTCCACTTCGAAGGACAGCGCCGCATGCGTCTGGCGGAATCAGGTATCGAGGAATTGCAGAAATGCGTCGATACCCTGATCGTCATCCCGAACCAGAACCTTTTCCGCATTGCCAATGACAAGACCACCTTCGCCGACGCCTTCGCGATGGCCGACCAGGTGCTTTACTCGGGCGTTGCCTGCATCACCGATCTGATGGTCAAGGAAGGCCTGATCAACCTCGACTTCGCCGACGTCCGTTCGGTGATGCGCGAGATGGGCCGCGCCATGATGGGCACTGGTGAAGCATCAGGTGAAGGCCGTGCAATGGCTGCAGCCGAAGCTGCGATCGCCAATCCGCTGCTTGACGAGACCACAATGAAGGGCGCACAGGGCCTGCTGATCTCGATCACCGGCGGTCGTGACATGACCCTGTTTGAAGTTGACGAAGCCGCGACCCGCATCCGCGAGGAAGTCGACGCCGACGCCAACATCATTCTGGGCGCAACGTTTGACGAGGCACTCGAAGGCCTTATCCGCGTCTCCGTGGTTGCCACAGGCATTGACCGGGTCGAAGGCGCTGAACAGCGTCCGGTCCAGTCGGCTTCGCGTCCGGCACCTCGGCCAGCTGTCAGCGCTCAGCCGCAGGCCGCTCGCCCGGCAGCTCCGGTATCGCAGCCGGCACCAGCCGCAGCATCCGTTGATCCGGTGGCTGACACCATCATGTCGGCGGAAGTCGATCTTGAGCGTGAACTCGACATTGCCAGCCAGATCGAGATGGCAGCGCAGAGCCAGGCAGCCAAGACTGCGCCAGCCGCACAGCCTGGTTTCCAGCCGAACAGCCGGATTTTTGCAGGTCAGGTTGATTCGGGTGCTGCACCACAGCAGCCAGTCATGTCCGCGCCGCAACGTCCGGCCATGGCTGCGCCCCAGGCCGCCCCGCAGCAGCCTGCAGCACAGCCCATGCAGGCGGCACCCGAGACCCGCATGGAGCCGCATACAACGCGGATGCCCCGCGTCGAGGATTTCCCTCCGGTGGTAAAGGCCGAGATGGAACACCGCGCAGCACCGCAGGGTCATGCCGATGAGCGCGGCCCCATGGGTCTGCTCAAGCGGATCTCGAGCACGCTGGGTCGTCGCGAAGAGGATGAAGTCGCTCACGCCGCTCCTGCAGCCCAGGCGCCGCAGGCTCGGCGTCCGCTTTCAGCCGAGGCGAGCATCTATGCGCCGCGCCGCGGCCAGCTCGACGATCAGGGCAGAATGACGCCTCAGGCGCGTTCGGCTCAGGAAGACGAACAGCTCGAAATTCCTGCATTCCTTCGCCGTCAGGCCAAGTAGGCAGGTAACTGTCTGTTACGAGACATGCGCATGGCGGCCATCTGGCCGCCATGTCTTTTTTAACTCTTTGTTAAGTTAAAGTTTTTGAAATTGCCTCAGTGTTACGACTTCGTAACAGATGGAAAAAAAGCGTGATTTGGAAACTTGGGTCCATCGCCGTATCTTGCAAATCAACGAAATGGGGCTGGGGTAGTCGACCGCACTGGGGAAGCGCGGGATTGCTCCTGACAATTGGGGACATCATGATCTTTGCGGATCATGCCAGATATTGCGGGAAACGGCGAAACATATGAGTAGTGATGTAGTAGGACTGCAGACCACAATTTCGCGGTCGATCTCCCTTTCTGGCATCGGAGTGCATTCCGGTGAAAACGTCTCGATTTCCTTCCACCCGGCAGATCCCGACAGTGGCATCGTCTTCAACCGACAGCTCCCATCCGGCGACGTGGTCAGCGTTCGTGCGGTGTCGTCGCAGGTAGGCTCCACCGATCTTTGCACGCTGCTTGGCAAGGCGCCTGACCGCTCGATCGCGACTGTCGAGCACCTGATGGCTGCGCTCTACGCGCTCGGTGTCGACAATATCAGCATTGATCTTGATGGCAGTGAAGTGCCGATCATGGACGGCAGTGCCGCTGTGTTCATCGAGGCACTCGATACCGCAGGCCTCGTCAATCATTCCGTCAAGCGCCGCTACATCCGCGTGGTCAAGCCGGTGCGAATCGAGATGGGCGGATCATGGGCAGAGTTCATTCCGCACAACGGTACCCGGTTCGAGATTGATATCGATTTTGAAACACCTCTGATCGGCCGCCAGTCGTGGAAGGGCGAGGTCACCGCCGACACGTTCCGTCGTGAACTCGCTCGCGCTCGCACATTTGGTTTCATGCGTGATGTCGAACGGCTTTGGGCTTCGGGCCATGCGCTTGGCTCATCGCTCGAGAATTCGGTTGTGATCGGTGATGACGACAAGGTCATCAATGTTGAGGGACTTCGCTACGGCGACGAGTTTGCCCGTCACAAGACACTTGATGCCGTGGGTGATCTGGCACTGGCAGGCGCTCAGTTCATCGGTTGCTACCGGAGCTACCGCGGCGGCCACAAGCTCAACGCTCTGGCACTTCGTGCCTTGCTGGCTGATCAGTCGGCCTATGAGGTGGTTGAAGCGCCGGCTCGCAGGGATACGGTTCGCCATGGTGAACTGGTGGCGGTCAATGCCGCGCTGTTCGCTCCATGGGCACTTTAACTGGCTGAACACGTTTACCTGTCACCTTCAGACGCTAAATACGTGATATTGAAGAGGATCATTGCCACAAAATTGCGGCAAAGCGTCTTCATGACGTTGCGAAGTTCGGTCATTTCCGGATAGAAACGCTGGTCTGGTTCCGCTGAACACATGTTTCCGCGGCTGTTGAGAGGTTTGCAGGATGGTTACTTCGGTCAAGGGTAGGCGCGGGCGCGTGTTTGAAATTGCGCTCATTGTCGCCGGGATGGCTGGCGTTTCGTCCGTTGTCAGCGGCTGTCAATCCGATCCCGACATCGACATCGCCAACTATGCCCAGTCTGTCGAGCCGGCCGATGTGCTCTACAATCAGGGCCTTGCCAACCTGCAGGCTGGTCAGTTGACCGAGGCGGGCCGCAAGTTCGACGCCGTCGACAAGCAGCATCCCTATTCCGAGTTCGCCCGCAAGGCGATGGTGATGAGCGCTTTTACGAATTACCGCCAGGCCCAGTATTCCGAAGCGATCAATACCGCGTCGCGCTATCTCAGCCTCTATCCCAATGATGAAGATGCGGCTTATGCGCAATATATTGTGGGGCTTGCCTATTATCGGCAAATTCCCGAGGTGACGCGTGACCAGCGTACATCGGCGCGTGCCATTGCTGCATTCACTGAAGTGATCGAGCGGTATCCTGATTCTGAATATGTCGAGGACAGCCAGGCGAAACTGCGCTATGCGCGCGATCAGCTGGCCGGCAAGGAAATGCAGGTCGGGCGCTACTACCAGGAGCGCAAGGAATATGTGGCTGCGGCCAACCGGTATCGCCTGGTGGTCGAGCAGTATCCCAACACACGTCAGGTCGAAGAGGCGCTGGCGCGTCTGGTCGAGACCTACTACGCGATGGGACTGGAAAGCGAAGCACAGACGGCAGCGGCCGTACTCGGGCACAATTACCCCGACAGCCAGTGGTATGCGGATTCCTACAAGCTCCTGAAGACGCGTGGCCTTGAGCCGCGTGAAAACAAGGGCTCCTGGATTTCTCGCGCCGGGGCCGCCCTCGTCGGCTCCTGAAACGGACGGCGATGCTTGTCCAGCTGTCGATCCGCGATATCGTTCTGATCGAGAAGCTAGATCTCGAGTTTGACGCAGGTCTGTCGGTTCTCACCGGCGAAACCGGTGCCGGTAAATCCATCCTTCTCGACAGCCTCTCGCTGGCGCTTGGCGGCCGCGGCGATGGAAGTCTTGTGCGCCATGGCGCTGACAAGGGTCAGGTGACGGCCGTCTTTGATGTCGCCGCCGATCATCCCGCGCGCCTGCTGTTGCGGTCCAATGACATTGATGATGATGGTGACCTGGTATTCCGCCGGGTGCAGTCGGGCGATGGCCGCACGCGGGTGTTCATCAATGACCAGCCGGCGAGTGTGGCGCTGATGCGCGAGGCTGGTTCGCTGCTGGTGGAAATCCACGGTCAGCATGATGACCGGGCGCTGATCGATACCGATGCGCACCGGACCCTGCTTGATGTCTTCGGAGATCTCTCGGAGCGGACTGCGGATGTGGGGCGTCTGCATGAAGGCTGGCGTGAGGCCGAGCGGGCGCTGAAAACTCACCGCGCCAAGGTCGAGGCGGCGCGCCGTGAGGCCGACTGGCTGCGCTCCTCTGTTGATGAGCTTGAAAAGCTCCACCCCGTCGAAGGCGAAGAAGAAGACCTTGCCGTTCGCCGCGCTCTGATGATGAAATCTGAAAAGATGGCGAGCGACATTAACGAGGCCAATGAGGTGCTCAGCGGTCAGGGTTCGCCGGTGCCTGTGATCAGCGGGTTGGTGCGGCGGCTCGAGCGCAAGGCGCAGGAAGCGCCCGAACTGCTCAATGATACGGTGGCTGCTCTTGATGCGGCGCTCAATGCGCTTGCCGATGCGCAGACTGCGGTGGAAACTGCGCTCCGGATGGCTGATTTCAATCCGCGCGACCTCGAAGAGACCGAGGAGCGTCTGTTTGCGATCAGGGCTGCAGCGCGCAAATACAACGTGACGGTTGAGTCCTTGCCGGAACTTGCGGCCCGTATGATTGCGGACCTGTCGGATCTTGATGCCGGCGAAGAGCGGCTTGGCGCGATGGAGACCCGGGTTCGCGAATCAAAGGCCGCGTTCCTGCATGCGGCAGAACAACTCTCCGAGCGGCGGCACAAGACCGGAGAGGCGCTGGCTGCTGCGGTGATGGCCGAATTGCCGGCGCTGAAACTCGAGCGTGCCGAGTTCATCGTCGAGATTGCCAGCGACCTCACACATGCGGGACCGTCGGGCATCGACGCAATCGCCTTCCACGTGCGCACCAACCCCGGATCCCGCGCTGGCCCAATCATGAAGGTCGCATCGGGGGGCGAACTGTCGCGTTTCCTGCTGGCACTCAAGGTGGCGCTTGCCGACCGTGGTTCGGCACCGACACTGGTGTTTGACGAGATCGACACCGGCGTGGGCGGCGCAGTCGCTGATGCAATCGGAAAGCGGCTGAAGCGGCTCGCAGCAGGCGTTCAGGTGCTTTCGGTCACCCATGCGCCGCAGGTTGCGGCAAGGGCGGCCACGCATCTGCTGATCGCCAAGGGACCATCGGAAGCGGGTTCAACAACGGTTTCGACGCGGGTCAGTACCATGGGTGCTGACGAACGGCGCGAGGAAATTGCCCGCATGCTGGCGGGCGAGCACGTGACCGCCGAGGCTCGGGCTGCAGCGGCGCGGTTGATTGAGGGCAGTGTCTGAACACGCTGGCGTTGATTGCTACCAGTAAAAAGCCTTGGACACCGTTCCGCTTTTCAGGCTGGCCATCAAATCCATGATTCCTGACGCATTGGTTCGGGCGCTGGTGGTAAACGCGTTGGCGCCGTCGGTGGCAGTGAGCTTGTCTTTTGCGCTGTCGGCAATGCTTGCGATCTGTTCTGCGGCGCTGGTGAAGCTGTCTATGGTTTCGAGATCCGATCGATCAAGCACAGGGGTGCTGACCACCGGTGCGTCATCGATATCGAGATAGGCCTGTTGCGCCAGCGAAAACCCGGTTTCGGCAGGTTGCCTGAATTCGGCTAGTGCCCTGAACGAACCGGCAAATTCACTTGCCGCAGACTTGAGTTCCTTGGCGAGCTGGGCTGACTGGCCGGCCAGTGCGCCCGGCGCCATGTCAAACAGCATCAGCTTGTTCATCTGCTCTTTGAGCTGCTTCAAGCGTTCTTCGGCGAATGCCTTGCGGCTTTGGGCCGCGGATTCGGCAAGGTTACCCAGGCGGTCCAGCGCTTGCGATGGGGCATCGTCAGGCTGCCGGTCTGCCGGGACGGTGCTCTGCTTGGTCGGTTCTGGCGCTATGGTCTGGGTTGCTCCGACGATCATTCGTCCGTTGTCCCTGATTGCCGTATCGAGACGGTCATGTATCGTCCCGTATGATAGCAGCAGAGTCTTAACTGCTGATTGACCGCGCGCGAGCGCCGCCACCGCCTTTTCATTCGCGCCATATCCGCTAAAACGAAATTCGATTCCGGAGTGCGGCAGATGACCCAAGAAACCCAGCCCGTTGACGCCCTGACCGAGGTGGAGGCGAAAGCCGAACTTGAACGGCTGGCAGCCGAGCTCGCGCGTCATGACGCGGCCTATCACGGCCACGATGCGCCCATCATCTCGGATGCTGATTATGATGCGCTCAAGCGGCGCAACGAAGAGATCGAGATCCGGTTTCCTGCACTGGTGCGGATAGACAGTCCGCGCTTCAAGGTCGGCAGCAGCGTTGTCGCCGATGGCTTTGGCAAGATCACCCACAGCGTGCCGATGCTGTCGCTCGACAATGCGTTTTCAGACGAGGACGTGCGCGATTTCGTCAACTCGATCTATCGCTTCCTTGGGCAGTTGCCGGACAATTCCATCGCGCTCACCGCCGAGCCGAAGATTGACGGGCTGTCGATGTCGATCCGCTACGAGGACGGCAAGCTCACATCGGCTGCGACCCGCGGCGACGGAACAACGGGCGAAAACGTCACCGCCAATATCAGGACCATTTCCGAGATCCCCAACACTTTGCCCGCCGGTGCGCCGTTGGTGGTTGAAGTGCGCGGCGAGGTCTACATGGCCAAGGAGGATTTCCTGGCGCTGAACGAACGGATGGCTGCGGAAGGCAAGCCGACCTACGTCAATCCGCGCAACACCGCTGCGGGATCGCTGCGCCAGCTCGACGCCAAGGTCACCGCAAGCCGCAAATTGAGGTTCTTCGCCTATGCCTGGGGTGAGATGTCCGAGATGCCTTCCGACACCCAGCACGGCATGATCGAGGTGTTTGAAGCCTGGGGCTTTCCCGTCAATCCGCTGACCAGGCGTCTCGACAGTATCGAGGCGCTGATCGAACACTACAATGAAATCGGCATCGCACGTGCCGATCTGCCCTATGATATCGACGGCGTCGTCTACAAGGTCGACCGGCACGATCTGCAGGCCCGCCTCGGCTTCCGTTCGCGCAGTCCGCGCTGGGCGATTGCCCACAAGTTTCCGGCTGAAAAAGCAGCGACCCGGCTCACGGCGATCGACATTCAGGTTGGTCGCACCGGTGCGCTGACCCCGGTGGCGCGGCTCGAGCCGATCACCGTTGGCGGCGTGGTGGTGACCAATGCGACGTTGCACAATGCCGAGGAGATCGAGCGCCTGAAAGTCCGGATCGGCGACGTCGTCCAGATCCAGCGCGCCGGCGACGTCATTCCGCAAGTGCTTGGCGTGGTATCTTCGCCTGACGACGCCATAACCTTTGAGTTCCCGAAAATCTGCCCCTGCGATTTGAAAACGCCTGTCGTTCGGGAGGAAACAGCGGGCGGCGTTGAAGGCGTTATCCGGCGGTGCTCGGGTGAATTTGCCTGCCCGTTCCAGCGCAAGGAACATCTCAAGCACTTCGTCTCGCGCAAGGCGTTTGACATTGATGGCCTGGGCGAAAAGCAGATCGAGTTCTTCTACGGCGACAAGACGCTGCCGATCAATCAACCGGCTGATATCTTCACGTTGAAGGCGCGCGACGAGGCCAACGGGTTGCAGCGGCTGAAGAACCGCGACGGCTACGGCGATACCTCTGCCCAGAAGCTGTTCGATGCCATTGATGAACGGCGCACCATTGCGCTCGACCGGCTTATTTTTGGCCTCGGCATCCGCCACGTCGGTGAGCAGACCGCCAAGACCCTGGCGCGTGCCTATGGCGATTGGGCGTCTGTGAACGAGGCGGCCCTTGCAATTGCCGATGGCGACAAGGCGGCGATCGAGGAAATGGACGCGCTTGATGACATCGGTCCCGCGGTGGTGGAATCCATCGGCCGCTTCTTCGGCGAACCGCACAACATCGCCATGGTCGATAGCCTGGTCGAACAGCTGACCATACGTGAGGCCGAGAAACCGGCACAGGATTCCCCTGTCGCAGGCCTCACAGTTGTCTTCACCGGATCACTCGAAAAGATGACCCGCGACGAGGCCAAGGCGATGGCCGAGCGGCTGGGTGCCAAGGTGGCGGGTTCGGTGTCGAAAAAAACCGATATCCTGGTTGCCGGCCCCGGTGCGGGATCAAAGTTGACCAAGGCGCAAGACCTGGGCGTGCGAACCATGGATGAGGACGGCTGGTTTGAACTGGTCGCCGTCAAAGAGGCCTAAAGCGCAGCCAGATAGGTCGGTAGTTTGTCCATGGTTTTCACCACGATCAGCCGTTCGATCTCGCCGTTCTTGAACGCTTTCAGGAAGCGCTCGTATTCCTTGAAAACCACGCAGCCGTTGGATTGGGAGCGGCTGCCGCCGCCGACATACATGTAGGTGTGGGCGAGCAGGCCGTCGCGGTTGAACTTCTTTCGTCCGTCAGCGGGCAGGAGGCGTATTGCCTCAACACCGTGGAAGCGGCTTTCGCGCATTCGGAGATTGTAGAGATTGGGCGGTGTGGGCCCGCGGTTCTTCTCGGTGATGTAGCCCGGATCATCCTGCATGTGTGCGAGGCCTGAATGCGCCTCGAGCTTCTCGCCGTTCGGCATGTGGACTGTTGCCGAGCTGATATCGTAGACCGCCACCTTGGCTCCGGGGCCGGGAAGCTGCTTGCTCCCGCGTCCGCCAAACAGCTGCCTGAAAATCCCGCCAGATGTATCATCTTCCTTGACCGTATCGGGACTGGCGTAGGACAGCACACTTTGCGGCTTCTCGGCTTTTCCCGTTGAAGGCGCCCGGCGCGGTGTTGGAACGATTTCCGGCTCGGTGATCGCGGCCTGCAGTTGCGCGGTGTCAGAGCGGGCGCTTTCCAGCATGCGCGGGCGGGGTGTCGGCAGGGGGATGGCCATGGCGAGCTCGATGGGTGCCGAGACTTCTTCGCCACTGGCGGCCGTGCCGCCGCCTTTCGCCTCAGCGGTCAGCAGACCATTTGTCTGGTCTTCGGCGTGCGCCAGCGCCAGGGCGATCATGGTTGGTGTGAAGAATTGATCTTTGGAGGCGGTCAGCGGCGCCGCCCCTATCCTTTGATCCCAGCCGGAGGTCGAGGCCTTTGCAGAGTCCCCAGGACGTGATGCTTCACCGAAAAGGGGAGTGCCGGAAAACCACGCTTGCTCAATGAATGAAGATGGTTGCTCAACCTGAGCCGACAACCGTCGCGGATCGATATCTGCGATGCGTGGCATAATTCCTGGGTTAACGGCGTCGAGATTTGCGGCAGGGCGTGACTTGCGAGCCAAACCAACGGCGCGGTCGCTCCTGGCTATACGAAGCTGACGGTTGGCGCGGTCTGGCTTGAACCTGCTGACAGCGTGGCTTATCGACATGGATGCATGCAGCGAGGCTGGCATTCCGAGCAGCGCGGACGCCCCTTGCGAAAACCCTTCCGCCAGCAAAGATGTTGCGGCAAACAATGCCATGATTCCAACCACAGCACCTGCGCACGCGGCGAAAGGAATACCTTTCGCGCGGGCTCTCGTCTTCCTGTCCCCGTCCTTCAATATCATCGTCCCCACGTATCAATGCCGTAGTCAGAGATCAGCAGCTGCAGTCGGAAAGCGTTCAGTTCGTGCCTGAGAGGTGCTTGCAGCTGGCCCGCAACACCCCACCATTGCCATAGCCCTTGTCAATTCCGGGCAATCCAGGCCTTCAAGCCCGATCGCCGAGGAGAATATCAAACCATGGTAAAGAATAGCTTTCCAACCCATCTGCGCTCGCCATTAGCGAACCACGCGAATTTGGCCAGAGAGAGGCAGTCTGAGAAAGAGAGAGGCAGTCTGAGCAGGGGCTGAAGACGCACGCACGCTGCAGCGTACAAGGTGCGCGAATGGACTGACTGAAGTCCTCTGTCGGTTCAGACCAGAACCGCCCGCAAGACCACAAACAGAACACCCGACAGCACGGCAGCGGCGGGAACGGTGATCACCCAGGCTGCGATGATCTGAAGGAAGTGAGAGCGGCGCACAAGCTTTCGGCGGCGCTGTTCGGCAAGCTGGCCCTTGGCGGCCTCTGTGCCCGGGGTGTTGATCTGATGGCGCACGACATAATCGGCGCGGCGGCTCGATCTCTCCGTGTACCATTCGCGGAAGAAGCCGACGCCGAAGACTGCGCCGACGGCGATGTGGGTTGAGCTTACCGGCAGGCCGAGCCACGAGGCGATGATCACGGTGATCGCTGCGGACAGCGCCACGCAATAGGCCCGCATCGGGTTGAGCTTGGTGATCTGGTTGCCGACCATGCGGATCAGCTTCGGGCCGAACAGCAAAAGACCGAGTGATATGCCCACCGCGCCGACTGCCATTACCCAGAGCGGGATCACCACCTTGGGGGCGACTTCACCGAGCTCCGCGGTGTGGACGATGGCTGCCAGCGGGCCGACCGCATTGGCCACGTCATTGGCGCCGTGGGCGAATGACAACAGGGCGGCAGAGAAGATCAGCGGCAGGCCGAACAGCTTTCGCAGCGACTGGTTGCGATTTTCAAGGCCGCGTGACTGGCGGGCAATCACCGGCCTTGCGACGAGCCACCCGACAAAGCCGGCGCCCAGCCCGATCAGCAATGCGGTGCTCAGCGGGATCTTGATCAGCGCCTTGACCCCCTTGAGCGACAGATAGGTGGCGAAGGTGCCAATCATGATGGCGATCAGCACCGGCACCCAGCGGCGCGCGGCGGCGATCTTGTCTTCCTGGTAGATAATGAAAGTCTTGATGAAAGCGAGAAACGCTGCCGCGATAATCCCGCCCATGAAAGGCGAAATCACCCAGCTTGCAGCGATGCCGCCCATGGTCGGCCAGTTGACGGCGTCGACGCCGGCTGCAGCGATGCCTGCGCCCATCACGCCGCCGACAATCGAATGGGTGGTAGAGACAGGCGCGCCAAACCAGGTGGCGAGATGGATCCACATCGCAGCCGAGACGAGTGCCGCCATCATGGCGGCGATGAAAACATTGGGATCGGACACGGCGACCGGATCGATGATGCCCTTGGAAATGGTGGAGACCACGTCGCCGCCTGCGATCAATGCGCCTGCACTCTCAAAGACTGCGGCAATGGCCAGCGCCACACCCAGTGTCATGGCCTGCGAGCCTACTGCCGGGCCGACATTGTTGGCCACGTCATTGGCGCCGATGTTGAGCGCCATGTAGGCGCCGATCATGGCGGCGGCGATGATGACCACCGCGCCGGGTTGTCCGGTGACGAAGACGGCTGCGATGATGGCGCACAGGAAGATGAAGACGAGCGCAAGACCGGGCGTGACAAAGCCGCGATTGATCAGGCCGGTGGCCTCTTCCATCGTCGCGAACTTGTCGAGATCCTTGTCGAGCGTTGGCTTGCGGTAGGTTTCAGGCATGTGCGGTGATGCTTCCCGTGGTCCGGTCCGGTGCGTCAAAGGTCGATTGTGACAGTTTCTTGACCGTTGATCTTCCGTCGATGGACGCATGACGCCGTTGCGTCAAGCCGGGAGCCGTCGGTATCAACGAGTTTCGGGCCCAAGGTGCGGGTTTGTGCCCTGTCAGGCGTTTGTTTCGGCCTGATCGGTCGATTTTATGACGACGGTTCTTGACGCCGCGCTCGACTCGTAACATATGAAGTTACATGAAACATGACAGCCGCCTTTCATCCGTCCTGCACGCCCTTTTGCACATGGCGGAGCACGATGGTCCGATGACCTCCGAAGCCCTGGGCAAGTGCCTGGGCACCAATCCGGTCGTGGTTCGGCGGACCATGGGTCTGTTGCGCGAAGCCGGGCTCGTGACCTCTGATCGCGGCCACGCCGGTGGCTGGCGCATTGCCGTCGACCTGTCGACCGTGACCCTCAGGCAGTTGCACGAGGCGCTTGGCGAGCCTGCGGTCTTTGCGCTCGGCAATCGCAATGAAAGACCTCAATGCCTTGTCGAGCAATCGGTCAATGCCGCGCTCGACGGGGCTTTCGCTGACGCGGAAGCGCTCCTCTTGGAGCGGTTTGCTCAGATCACGCTTGCCACGCTCGCCACCGATTTTGCCCGGCGGCACGCGGATTGGCGGGCACAGAAAGGATAGACCAAATGCACGATGTGATTGTCATCGGGGGCAGCTACGCCGGAATGGCCGCAGCCCTCCAGCTTCTCCGCGCCTATCGGGCGGTGAAAGTGATCGACGGCGGTGAGCGGCGCAACCGCTTTGCCGATCTCTCGCACGGGTTTCTCGGGCAGGACGGTGTCGCCGCCGCTGAAATCGCCTCGACCGCGCGGCGGCAGCTTGAAGCCTACAAGACGCTGTCATGGGTCGAGGGCCGCGCCGTCACGGTCACCGGCGGCAAGGATGATTTCACAGTCACCACCACCGATGGCGAACGTCACCGCGCGCGGCGACTGCTGTTTGCCATCGGGCTCGAGGATCAGTTGCCGGAGATTGCCGGACTGTCCGCGCGGTGGGGCAGGTCTGTGTTTCATTGTCCCTATTGCCACGGCTATGAGCTTGAGCGCGGCCCTATCGGGGTCATCGCCACGGGTCCGATGTCGGTGCATCAGGCCGAGATCGTGTCGGAATGGGGCGAGGTGACATTCCTCACCAATGGCGCCGTTGAGGTGGATGCGGATCAGCGGCGCACGCTTGAAAACCGTCATGTCCTGATCGAACCCGGCCTGATTGACCGGATTGACGGTGTGGCGGATGTGGTGTTCGCCGGTGGCAGGCAGTTGAGCTTTGCCGGCCTGTTCACGGCGCCCCACTGCGTCCCAGCCAGCAGTCTCGCCGAAGCGGCGGGGTGCGCCTTGGAGGAGACAATGATGGGTATCCAGATCCAGACCGACGCGGCCAAGCTGACGTCAGTCCCGGGTGTTTTCGCCTGCGGTGACGTGGCGCGCATGCCGCACTCGGTGACGCTGGCGGTGGCGGACGGCGCCTGGGCCGGCGCGCAGCTGCACCGTTCGCTGGTCTGGCCTGATGCGTGATCTTTGGATCACGACAGGGATGCGGCCGTCTCTCCTTGTCAGCCTGGGCCAAAACGCCGATAAGGCCTGAGCATGCGGCTTCCTCGCCCTTGCGTGCGCAGAACGCCCGGTATGGGCGGGGAGATCCCATGAGCAGACTGTTTGAAGAACTCGATTACCGCCCGACGCCGATCGGGGCGCTTGTGCTCCGCCGGCGGCACGAGGTCCGGCTCGGGGTCGATATTCTCGAGATCAAGCTCGGCGAAGAGCATCTGATGTCGGACCTGTTCACGGCCTCGGAGATCGCGCTGGCCGAACTGGGACTGGCGGCATGTACGGGCGAGGGGCTTGATGTCGTGGTCGGAGGGCTGGGCCTCGGCTATACGGCCAGGGCCGCGCTCGACGATGCGCGCACTGGATCGCTGATCGTCGTTGAGTATCTCGAAGCGGTTATCGACTGGCACCAGACCGGCCTGCTGCCGCTCGGCCCGGAACTGACCGGCGATCCACGCTGCCGGCTGGTGGAGGGCGATTTCTTCGCCTTGGCGCGGGGCGAGGCCGGGTTCGATCCGGACGTGCCGGGCCGCCGGTTCGACGCGATCCTGCTTGACATCGACCATTCGCCCGACGCGCTGCTTGATCCGCGCAGCGAGAGCTTCTACCAGCCCGAGGGGCTCGAGAAGCTCGCCGCCCACCTCAAGCCCGGCGGCATTTTCGGCCTCTGGTCCGACGCGCTCGCCGACGATGGCTTTACCGAGCGTCTGGCCAGCGTATTCACCGAGGCCTGGGCCGAACCGGTAACCTTCCACAACCCGCTGCAGGACAAGCCGTTTACGCAGACGGTGTATCTGGCAAGGAAGGGGTAGGGGCAAGATCTCTTCATCAGATGAGCAGACCACTGCTTGATACAAATTCTCTTATCCGTGGCAAGATTAGTAGTTGCGCTAACCACTGTTGATTCTGTTCGAAAGATTTGGTGTGATTTATGCAAGGTTGACGTTCTCTTTGCGGAATGTATAAATTTCGCATGTGCTGATCATTTAATAATGTTCAATTTCAACAATTGAGGCATCTAACTTGTGTTTCTTTGGTGGAATTTTCGGTATTAATGTGAGTTGTGTATATATGGGGAGAGATATGGAATGACCAATTTTTCTAACGATATGCTAGCAAATCTGAACAATGCTCCTGATCAAAGGAGTGGCGAAAACATTGCAATTTGGTGCCATGTTATCGGCAAACGCGGTGATAAGCTGGTTATCAAAATTGGAGAGGCAGAGTTTCTTCTCGATCCATCATCAATAAAAAATGTTGAAGTATTGGATGGCAATAGCATCAGCGATCCTTCGTCAGATGTTTTTCTTGAGATCGATGGCGATTCAGAAATTGTGTCCTCTGTAAAAAATATTGCCCGGTTTGGGCATAGAGCCCAATCGGAAATATTAACACCATTTGCTTTGGCGCGTCCTGAACAGGCAGCAACTCGAAAACTCAGTGATGACGAAGTAAGGGAGCAAAATGATATTTATGATGCTTGGCAGCGCAAGGTTGGAATTTTCAAGGAACTGACAAACTCCTCAAAAGAAGAGAGGTGCACGCTGAAAAATACTTCCGCATGGACAAGTTTTGGCCCTCTCGATATTCCAAGCGGTGTTGATCACCATGGGGATGGGTGTGCAGGATATTGATGATTGGATCATCATTTAAGGAAAAACAGAAAGATAAAACCGGTCGTATATGAACGAGATCCGCGATACCGTTCTAATCGTATCCAACTCTGAAGATATTCACGCAGAGGCAGTTCAGGCATTTTTGGCAAACCAAAATGTCCCTGCTCCCATATTTGAGTGCGCGAAGTTTCCTACCCAAGTGGAAATCTCGCATGACGTGGAAAATCCCGGTAACGGCTTTTTCTCATTTGCCGACGGATCTCGAATTCAAGCGTCAAGAATCAGATCGATTTGGTGGCGGCGGCCGGACATATCTATAGTGGATGAAAAGATTGAAAAAAAATCCACCCGCGACTTTTCGATACTGAATTCGCGCTTTGCTTTGGAAGGAATAATCGCGTCGTTGGATTGTTTGAGCGTTAACAACATCTGGAATCAACGGCGTGCTTTGAACAAGCCTTTGCAGCTGGAACTGGCAGCGAAATGCGGGCTGGCAATTCCAAAAACGTTGATATCAAATTCTCCGCACGCCGTTAAAAGTTTTTTTGCGCAGACCGGACCAACGATTTACAAAGCCCTGGAGAAAGTCATCGGCGAGCCGGATGGTACAAAACCCTTGCAGCCTGATGACATTGACCGACTTCACCAGCTTTCCGTGGCCCCGGCAATTTTCCAAGAGTTTGTGGAGCCAGGTTACGATCTGCGTATAACCTATGTGGGTGGAAAATTCTTTCCGGCAAAAATAAGCTCGACCTATGATGAGGCACGATTTGATATTCGTTTGGATATGGGGCCGAAGATAGAAACATATGCGCTTCCTGCATCAATACAATCCCAGCTTGCCGATCTGATGATCTGTCTCGGACTGGTTTTCTCTGCAATAGATATGAGAGTGAGTTCGACGGGAAAATACTACTTTTTGGAAGCGAACCCTGCAGGTCAGTGGGTGTATGTCGAGATGCAAACCGGGCAGCCGATCACCGAAACTCTCGCGGATTTGTTGCGCATTGCCCATCAGACAGTTTGACACCCTGGACTCCAACCCACACCCCCATCTCCCCGCTTCATCTCTCCATGAATGCTATTGAATTGACTGGTCAGCAATGCTGACCTATCCATCGGGCACAGGAGAGTTTCCATGTCCCCAAGCCGTGCCGATTTTTTCCAGGGTGTTCGCGACAGCCTGCCGATCGTTGCGGCTGCAGCGCCCTTCGGCATGTTGTTTGGCGCGTTGGCCGTCGACAATGGATTGACGGTGGGCGAGGCGGTTCTGATGAGCGCCACGGTGTTTGCCGGCGCCAGCCAGATGGTCGGGCTTGAGTTGTTTGGCACGCACATCGCGCCCTGGATCATCATCTTGTCGGTGTTCGCGGTCAACTTCCGTCACGTGCTCTACTCCGCCGCGCTGGGGCGCAGGATCGGGTTGTTCGCGAACTGGCAGAAGCTGCTCGCCTTCTTCTTTCTCACCGATCCGCAATATGCGGCGTCCGAGGCGCGTGCGGACCGAAAACTTCCCCTGACCATGAGCTGGTACATGGGCATGGCGTTGCCGGTCTATATCTGCTGGGTTGTGGAGGCTCTTGTCGGGGCGCTGTTTGGCAGCCTCATCACCGATCCGGCGGCATTGGGGATCGATTTCCTGTTGCCGATCTATTTTCTCGGGCTGGTCATGGGGTTTCGGGCGCGGCCCCACTGGCTGCCGGTGGTGATTGTGTCCGGGATCGGATCAATCGTGGGCTTCTATACGGTGGGCTCGCCCTGGCATGTGAGCCTGGGCGCGCTGGCCGGGGTGATTGCCGCAATGCTGCTGCCGGTCAGCCCGGAAGCTGAAGAGGTTGCGCCATGAACGGGATGTTTCTTGGCCTGCCGGTCAATGTCTGGACCATCTTCGGCGCGGCCATCGTCACCTATGCGGCGCGATTTGGCGGGCATCTGGTGCTCTCGCGGTTCAAGCGAATTCCGCCGCGCATCAATGCGGCGCTGAATTCCGTGCCGGCAGCGGTGCTTGCAACCCTTGTTGCTCCGGCCGCCGTATCGAGCGGTCCGGCCGAAGCAATAACACTGGCTGTCTGCCTGCTTGTCGGCCTCAGGTTGCCGATGATGGGGATGTTTGCCATCGGCTGGGCGCTGATCGTGGCGCTCAGGACCGCCGGGCTTTAGACAGGCCTCGAATTACTGGCTGATCTTTCGCGTTGAGCTGTTGAAGTTGAACCAGCGCACGGTCTTTTTCGAGGAGCCTTTCGAGGTGACGTCAAAGCGGTAGGACGAGTTGGCCTTGCCACCGGTGGTGTTGCAAGGTGCAAGGAAATCGGCGGTCAGCGTGGTGCTGCCATCTGCTTCCGATTTGATCGTCTTGGTCCTGTGCTGGAAGGTCCGGCCATTTGAAAGCACGTCATACATCTTCACCTTGATCGTATCGCCTGCTTTTGCATCGTGATTGATGGTGATCGAAGGATCCTGATCCTTGCCGCCGAGCTTGCGGCAGAGATGGGCCTTGCTGGCAGCGCCGACCGAGACCGATTTGATCTCGACTGCAGAGGCAGGCGCAATGCTAAGCCCAATTGCCAGCAGCGACAGGGAGATTTGATGGAGAGTTTTCATGTCGTGGCCTTCTGGTTCTGTATAAAAAATCAATAATGGCGGGCTTCAAATTCGAACCTGCACCGCAACTCTTAGCTGCGGTTCGACGTTCGGGAAACCCTCTCCATTTGAAAATAGCCGTTGCCCCGAGGTGAGCCTCACTCACCAGCCGCTGGCCTGGGTCTTTCCGACTGCACGCTTGAAGTGCTGCCACCGGATAACGCAGGGTTCAAAGCGGCGCGGTCGCTGCTTCGAGCCAGTCTAACGCCGGATCGCCCGAGAGCAGCGGTGACAACTCTTCGCGTACCCGGGCGTGATAGGTGTTGAGCCACTCGAGCTCCGCCGGATCGAGCAGATCCTTGAGGATCAGCCGCTTGTCTATCGGGCACAGCGTAAGGGTTTCAAAGCCCAGCATAGGCTTTTCGCCACCCCCGATTGCCTGCGGTTCATGCACCACCACCAGGTTCTCGATGCGGATGCCGAAGGCGCCGTCGCGGTAGTATCCGGGTTCGTTGGAGAGGATCATGCCGGGCAGCAGCGCCTGGCTCCCACGTCGCGAGATCGATTGCGGGCCTTCGTGCACGGAGAGATAACTGCCGACGCCGTGGCCGGTGCCGTGAGCGAAGTCTGCGCCGGCTTTCCACAATGCAATCCGGGCGAAGGGGTCGATGTCGAGGCCGCGTGTGCCTTCGGGAAACCGAAGCATGCTGATCGCAATCATGCCCTTGAGCACCAGGGTGAAGAACCGCTTCTGCTCGCTGGGCACATCACCCACCGCAATGGTGCGGGTGATGTCGGTGGTGCCTGAAACATATTGTCCGCCGGAATCGATCAGCAGCATTTCGCCGGGTTCGATCCGGCGGTTGGTCTTTGTGTTGACGCGGTAGTGGATGATCGCCGCATTGGGACCGCCGCCGGAGATCGAATCAAACGACAGCGCCTTGAGCGGCATCTGCATGGCTTCGTCGGTTGTGCGGCGGAACTCCTCGAGCCTGCTGGCAGCACTGATTTCGTCGACCGAGCCCGGCTTCTGGTTGTCAAGCCAAGCCAGGAACCGCACCATCGCGGCGCCATCCTGGCGGTGCACGCTGGCGCTTCCGGCAATTTCTGCCTTGTTCTTGCAGGCGCGGGGTAGGCGGGCGGGGTCGGGCGCATTGAGTACCGTTCCTCCGGATTGCTCTATCAGCATGGAAACAGCATGCGGCGCCACGGCCGGATCGACCATGATACTGGCGCCGAGCCTGCTCATGGCCACCAGCGCATCGTCAAACCCGGACGGCGGTTCGAGATCGGCGAGCTGGGTGAGGTAGGCTTCTGCCTCGGTGCCGGTCTTGCGCTTGTCGATGAACAGCAGTGGCCGGCCCGCAGCCGGGATGATGGCACGCGACAGCGGGTGCGGCGTTGATGGCAGGTCTTCACCGCGGATATTGAAGCTCCAGGCGACCGAAGACGGATCGGCGAGCACCACCGCGCCGGCGCCAGCCCTGGCGGCCGTTTCAGCAATCATGGCCAGTTTCTCGCTCGCAAGCTGGCCTGCCAGTTCGATTGGTTGCAGTGTCGCTGTGCCCAGTGGCGGTTGCGGCTGATCTTCCCAGATCGCATCGACCGGATTGTGCGTGAGGAAAACCAGCTGACCATCGATCGCCTTCAACGCTGTTTCGAGACGCGACACCTCGCTTGAGGGCCACGTCCACGGGTCGATGCCGAGACGGAGGCCTGCAAGGCCGGAGCTTTCCAGAAAGGATGCCAGCGGCGTGGCCACGCTGTCCTGATAATCAAAGACATTCGGGTCGGTCTGCGCCCGCACCTGATTCGTATAGCGGCCATCTACAAAGATATGCGCCTTGCCCTCGAGTACCAGCACAGAACCTGCGGAGCCGGTGTAGCCGGTCAGCCAGGCCAGCCGCTCGGCGCAGGCGGGCACATACTCGCCAAGATATTCGTCCGAGCGTGGCACGGCGACGGCATTGATACCCGCTGCCGCGAATCCTTTGCGCAGGCGTTCAACACGACCTGCTGCCTGATCGGGGGAAGAGAGCACTTCAAAATTCTGAAACATCATGGAATTCCTGCAAGCCAAATCGAACCCACCTTATAGCAAGCCCGTTTCGGTTTGGCAGGCGGTCAAAGGGGTTTGATTTGAGAATGCCCAAAGCAGCGCCTGTTTCCTTGGCGCCTAATCCCTGTGCGAAGCATAATGGCGATTAATTATGCAGCAATACGCATTGGTCGGCGTTCAGCTATGCATCAGTTTCATAGCTGCACTGCAACATAAGCTCTGCACATTCTCGCGGAAGTGACTATCTTCTGATTGCAGGAGGACAGAAACAATCACTTACCCAAAGGGGATTACCACATGTCCGTCAATTTCTTTCAGAACGCCTTCGACCGGCTCGTCAGTGCCCGTGAACGTCAGGTTCGCCGTTATGTAAATGGTGCCCTGCTGGCGATGGATGACACGCAGCTCAAGTCGATCGGCCGCACCCGCGAAGAACTTCAGCGCGAAGGCGCCCAGGCCTACTTCTTCTAAGCTATCCACACCGCGCCATGATGGCGCCCTGGATCAGCACCGAATGCGAACGGCTCCCTTGGGGGCCGTTTTTTGTTGTGGCTATTTGCCCGTCTGGCCCAGTCATTTGAGGGGCTGGTCACTTGAGGCGGGCTGGTGACTTGAGGTGGCCCCGTCACTTAAGGTGAATTGTCACCCAGCCATTGCGCCACAGGGTTTCGACATGGCGCATGCCCTGGCCATTGTAGGCGGCGAGTACCTGCCAGCGCTGGCTTGCCAGAATGCCTGACAGGATCACCGAGCCGCCGGGGGCAAGATTGCGCTTGATATCAGGCGCCATGCGCATCAACGGCCGCGCAAGGATATTGGCGATGATCAGCCCGAAGGGGCCGGCCTCGCCGAACGCGGTGGAATGAAACCCGGTCGCGGTGACGCAACGGATCTGCTCGCTCGCGCGGTTATGGCGAACATTCTCGCGGGCCACGCGAGTGGCGACGGGATCGATGTCGGTGGCCAGAACCTTAACCGGGCCGAGCATGGCGGCGGCGATGGCGAGAACACCCGAGCCTGTTCCCAGATCAAGCACCGGCCCCACAGCGCGCGGACGGTTGAGGCGGGCGCGCATCACCGTCTCGATCATTTCAAGGCAGCCCGCGGTTGTGCCGTGGTGGCCGGTGCCAAAGGCCTGGCCGGCTTCCAGTTCAATCGCCAGATCATGGGTGCGCACGGCATCGCGGTCATGGGCGCCATGCACCATGAACCGACCGGCCCGGACAGGTTTGAGGCCTTCGAGTGATTTGGCAATCCAGTCGGTGTCGCCAAAGACCTCCAGTTCGATCGTCGCATCGGGGAATTCGCCTGCAACGCAGTCACGGATGCGGTCTCTGAGCGTGTCATCCGGGTTGCCCGGGGCGTAGATCGAAACTTCCCAGATCTCTTTTTCTTCATCTATCTCCATGGTGGCGACAGGCAGGCCTTCGTCTTCGAAAAAACTGTCGAGCCGATCGAGGCCACGCTTGGCGCCGGCTTCGTCTGTACGGAAATAGTATCTGTGGTCGCTCACTTGAGGTTCTTTCCTTCGTCGCTCGCCGCCTTGCTGGCGGCCGTCGCTTCTGCCTTGCTGGCAGCTGTTTCTTCCGCCTTGCGGGCGGTCTTGCTGGCGGCTTCTGCCCGGGCCTCGTCCTTGGGCAACGCGAAACTCAGGATCCGGTCGTTCGTGCCCGGAGAGTTGGCCGCGGTGGAGGCAAACACGATCGATCCTGACGGCTTGATCCACAGCAGGATCAGCGCACCCTCGGGGCGGGAGCCCTCATAGTCTTCCCAGCTGAACTCGTCGGTCAGGCGGGTGAGCTGGAAGGTCCAGCCATTGAGCAGCTTCTCGCGCAAATCGAGAAAGCTGACCGGTTCCTTGGTCAGCGAGCGTCCACCCAGCGTGAAGCTCAGCGCCTGACGCGCCTTCTCGTCAATGCGACCGATCTGGTAGACGTGGCTGCGACCCAGTTCAGGGCCGAAATCGGTGCACACAAGCGCATTGTAGGCGTCGTTGTCACCGGTGGCGATCAGGTTCGAAAAGCGCTTGGGGTCGATGCTGTGGTGGGCGGATTCGGACAGCACTTCGCCGAAATAGACCGGAATGTTGGCCAGACGCGCTTCAGTCAGATGGTTCCAGTTCTGGTCGGCCAGCATGACCGGAACCTCGGCTTCCTTGAGCTTGCTCGCAAACGCTGTTGACCAGCGTGATCCTCCCACGACGAGGATGCCGGGTTTGGTTGCCTTCTTGAGCTTGAGGAAGCTTGCCAGCGGCCCCAGCGTAAAGCCGTGCAGCACGATTGTTGTGACGACGACGGCAAAGGTGAAGGCCACCATCCGGCCGGCGTCCTCGACGCCAACATCGGCGAGCAGTGTTCCGAACAGGCCGGAGACGGCAACGGCCACGACGCCGCGCGGAGCAATCCATGCACTGAGCAGCCGCTCCTGGATGGTGGCGCCCGAGCGGATCGTGGCGAGCATGATCGCAACCGGCCTGATGACCAGCAGCAGGGCGGCGACAAACAGCGCCGCACGCCAGTCAAGCGAGCGGATCTCGTCCAGGCTCAGCGAGGCGGTGAGGATTATGAAGACGCCTGATACCAGAAGCGTGGTGATGGTTTCCTTGAAGCGGCGCATGTCAGTGAGCGAAGCGATACGGCTGTTGGCAAGCACCATCCCCATCACCGTGACGGTGAGCAGGCCTGCTTCTTCCAGCACCAGGTTGTTCGCGGCATAGACCCCCACCACGGCGGCCAGCAGCACCGGGGCCTTGAGATATTCGGGCACATGGCCGCGGACGAACGACCAGACAATCAGCTTTGCGGCGAGCCAGCCGCCGCCGATAGCCGCACCGAAGCCAACAATCACCAGCACGACCAGATTGTCGGCCTGGTGCAGCCCGGCATAAACAAGAATGATTTCGAAGGCGACGACGGCGAACAGTGCGCCGATCGGGTCGTTGACGATCGCCTCCCAGCGCAACAGCGAGGCAGGACGGGCATCAAGCTGGGCCTGGCGCAGAAGCGGCATAATCACCGTCGGGCCGGTGACCACCAGGATAGCGCCCAGAACAATTGCCGTCGGCCAGCTCAACCCGCCAATATGGTGGGCGGCAAATGCGGCCATGCCCCAGGTCAGCGGCCCCGCATACATGATGATGCGGCGGACAGCGGTCGAGGTTTCGCGGATTTCCTTGAAGTTGAGCGTCAGCCCGCCTTCAAACAGGATGATCGCGACTGCGATCGACACCATCGGCCGGTAGACCGAGCCAAAATCGGCGGCGGGGTCGAGAAATCCCGTGGCCGGGCCGGCGACAAATCCTGCCACAAGCAGCAGCACGATCGCTGGCAGTTGCAGCCGCCATGCGAACCATTGCGCGGCAATACCCGCTACGCCGATCACGGCAAGTTTGAGAACGATGTCGTCCATGCCAGTCCCCTGTCGTGCCGCCCCCGGGCCGGCTATGCTGCGGGTAAACCAATCCCTTGAGGGATTGTTCCCAAGCTGGATCAGCTTTTCAGCAGATTCTCAAGCTTGGTCACTGCAATCTCCGGGTTTTCACCCCAGGCAATGGTGCCCTTGAAGCGACCTTCCGCGTCAAGCAGGAACACCGATGCCGTGTGGTCCATGGTGTAGTCGCCGTCGGGATTTTTGGGGTCGGTGGGCACCTTCTTGGCGTAGATGTTGAAGCCCCTGATGACGTCCTCGACCTTTTCCGGTGCACCAGAAATGCCGACGATGCGGTCGCTGACGCCCGACACATAGGATCCCATCATCTCCGGTGTATCGCGTTCCGGATCGACGGTAACGAAATAGGCGCCGATCTTGTCGCCATCGGGGTCTACCTGTTTCAGCCAGCCGTCGAGTTCGAAAAGGGTGGTGGGACAGATCTCCGGGCAATGGGTAAAGCCAAAAAACACAGCCGTCGGGCGACCGCGGAAGGCGGCCTGGGTGATCGGGCTGCCTGACTGGTCGACAAGCTCGAACGGCACGCCATAGGGTTTGCCGGCGAGTTCGTTTTCGGTCCGCTGCCATTCATAGGTGAGCCAGCCAAGCGACACCGCCATGACGGCGATAATGACCCAGAGGACAAGGCGTATGGCTTTCATGAAATTCTCCAGTGAGGCTGCCGTTTGCGGTCCGCCGCTGTCAGGCGCGGCGGGAAACGACATCAGCGTTATCTGTTCAGAGACACCAGGCGAGACCGCTGGCGCCGAGCGCATTCAGGATCGCCGGCCCGTTTGCCTGCCAGGCAGCAAAGGCCGCCCCGGAGGCCATCGCTGCGGCAATGAGGCCCAGGGCGAGCGGCAACATTCCACCGACCGGCATCGGTTGAGGCAGCCTTGATTGGGGTTCGGGCGCGGGTGCACTGGTCATAGGCTCTATCTAAGGCCGATCATGTCCAAATGGAAGTGGTTTGATCGGTCGGAATGGTCGCATCAATCAGGTAGAGGTGCGGGCGATTCTGCGTGCCCAAAGGCAGTAGTGCCAGTGCCTTGCGCAGACAATCGCGGCCGTTTCGCCATCTGACTTGCCGCGGCTCACCGGGGCATCTTTCAATTGTCATGCTCAGGGTCCATATCAAAGACATCATATTTATCGGTGACATGCCGGGGAACCTACCATCCCCTTGCGCGTTCATCGGGCAAGGAGAATGTTCATGATCAGCAAATCAATCCGTTCCACGCTTTGTGCAGGGCTCGTTGCCGCAAGCTGCCTGGCATCACCGCTTTATGCCACTGCGGCACTGGCTGATCAGGTCGGCGAAGTCGGCGTCGACTGGCTCGGCAATGATATTCTGATTGATGCGGTTGCCGATCCCAAGGTCAAGGGCGTGACCTGCCATGTGGCCTATTTCGATCGCGGCATCATCGACCGGCTTCAGAAAGGCAACTGGTTCGAGGACCCGTCGAATGCCTCCATCGCCTGCCGCCAGACCGGCCCGATCAGCATCGGCGACATCGATCTCGATGAAAACGGCGACGTCGTCTTCAAGGAATCGCGCTCGCTGGTGTTCAAATCACTGGTGGTCAACCGGATCTACGACAAGGAAAACGACACGCTGATCTACCTGATCAATTCACAGCAGGTCCAGGACGGCTCCGCCAAGATGGCGATCTCCACCGTGCCGCTCTACGGCCAGGAAGTGGTTTGGGAGAACGGCAAGCCGTAAGGGGGCGGGATCAAGGCGGGTTCCAGCCGCGCTAGCCATCAGTCATCCACTTGGCTGTTTCCCCCGAATTTCAGGGTTGCGCGCTGTTGCATTCGGTGTTCGTGTTCCGGTTGCAACGGATGGGCGGTTTCATGAGTCGGCTGGAAGAACATACTATTACGGTGTGGGGGATTCTGGGCACAGAAGGCTTTGACGGCTGTCCGGTAGAGCCAGCCGCATGACGTTTCTTTTAAAGCTGCTGGGCTGGATTGTCGGGCTGGTCGTCGCTGCGATCGTTGTGCTGCTGCTCTATCCGAGGTTTGGCACGCCGGTCTATGACTGGCATCAGGAAATGACCATCGTGATCGACACGCCCGATGGGCCGGTGTCCGGCTCGAGCGTCAGCGCGGTGCGCTGGAAAGAGCACGCCATCAAGGCGCAGGGGATGGGCTGGAGCCTGAAGGTGACCGGCGAGGCGGTGGTTGTTGATCTGAGGCCTTCCGCGTCAAGTCCGCGCTATCTGTTCGCCCTCATGAAAGGCGCGGGCACGGAAGAATATATGGGGTCGGTGGCCGCAGCCAGCCTTTCGGGCCGCAAGGGCCGGGTGATTGACGAGGCCCTGTTCGCGCAGATTAAAAACCGGCAAGGCGCTGCGGCAAAGCCCATTGCCGTGCCGTCCATTCAATACCCGCTGCTGGTGACCTTCGGTGACATCGAGGATCCGGCGAGCGTGAAGCAGGTGAACCCGGACAATCTCGCCTCAAGCTTCGGCCCGGGCTACACGCTCACCTCGATCACGCTTGCGATCACCGATGAGCCGGTGACAAACGGCCGGGTGGAGGCGGTGCTGCCTTGCCTCAAAGAGGACGAGGTCTGCATTCCGCTCAATAAGGCACTGCCATACGGTAACCCTATGAGATTTCTTCCAAATTACGTAATTAGGAGCAAGTGACAATGTCGACAGAAATTTCCAGTGATCTGTTTCTTGCCATCCTTTCAATGGATTCCTACAATCGAGGTTATGATGCCGGGATTGTGTTAAACGGGTCAGCCATCGGTAACGCAACGATAGAAACAGATTCTGAGGAGGTTTTTTATGAGGAAGGTCAAGCCCCAGGTGCTTTGAGCAGTGCCGCCGCCGCCGGCTTCTACGCGTCGGCCTACACGCTCACCGCCGACGTTGACACTCTGAGTGCCGGCACCATCGTCATCTCCTATCGCGGCACCGACAATTACTCCCAGTTGAACGGCAATGATGTCCTCAATGGCTGGATAACCGGCGTGGGCGCGACCTCCGGCCAGATCGAGTTTGCGGGCGAATTCTATAACGCGGTCAAGGCCGCCAATCCGACGGCCAATATTGTCTTCACCGGCCATTCGCTTGGCGGCGGATTGGCCGGCTTCATGGCCAGTACTTTGGGCAAAGAGGCGTATGTCTATGACAATATGCAGCTTGATCGCCCGGTGGCGGCTGACCATGTCGGCCCATCCCGAGCGCAGCGACGAGATCTCGACGCCGGTGGCGTGGAGAATGCGCACTGCCTCGCTTATATGACGGCAGGTGCGGCGGCTGGCGGTTGCGGCGATATGGGCAAACAAGCCGGAAAACACCGCCGCCGGCCTTTTGGTATTGGCCTCGGCCAGCGTGGTTCGGGCGACGCAGCGCCCGCCCGCATGATAAAGCCGCGACTGCTGGCTCGAAAGCCCGCCCTCAATACCCCACAGTCGCCGATCCCGTCCGCCTCGGGTCCGATGCCCCGAGCAGCAGGCCTTTCTCGGCGTCGACATGGATCGACTGGGTCGAACCCATGACGGTTCCCACCGCAATCGTGTGGCCCTTGGCTTCGAGTGCCGCCACCGTGTCGCGCGACAGGCCGCCTTCTTCGACGCGGATTTCGTCAGGCAGCCATTGGTGGTGGATGCGCGACGCGTTGGTGGCTTCGGCGACGTTCATTCCGTGGTCGATCATGTTGGAGATCACCTGCAGCGTGGTGGTGATGATGCGCGAGCCGCCGGGGCTGCCGGTGACGAGGAACGGCTTGCCGTCTTTCAGCACAATCGTCGGGCTCATTGAGGACAGCGGCCGTTTGCGAGGCGCCACCGCATTGGCTTCGCCGCCGATCAGGCCATAGGCGTTGGGTACGCCGGGCTTGGCGGAAAAATCATCCATCTCGTTGTTGAGCAGTACGCCAGTTCCCGCCGCCGTCATGCCCGAACCATAGGAAAAATTCAGCGTGTAGGTGTTGGACACCGCGTTGCCGTCCTTGTCCACGATGGAGAAATGCGTGGTCTGGTCGCTCTCATAGGGCGTCAGCGTGCCGGGCTTGATCGTTGACGAGGGCGTGGCGCGGTTGAGGCTGATGCCCTCGCGGATTTTTTCCGCATAGTCCTTCGAGGTGAGTGCTGCGACCGGCACATCGGTGAAATCCGGGTCGCCGAGATATTCCGAACGGTCGGCATAGGCGCGCTTCATGGCTTCCGCCATCAGATGGATGGTGTCGGAGGAATTGTGCCCGAGAAAGCCGATCGGATAGCCTTCCATCACATTGAGGATCTCGATGATATGGGTGCCGCCCGAGCTTGGCGGTGGCATAGAGACAATCTCGTAGCCCCGGTAGCTGCCGCTGACCGGTTCGCGCAGCACGGCCTTGTAACCCGCCAGATCTTCCAGGCTCATCGAGCCGCCGGCCTCTTTCACGGACGCCGAGATCGCTTCCGCCACAGGGCCCTTGTAAAAACCGTCAGGCCCTTCGGCTGCGATCTCCTTCAAGGTTGCCGCCAGCTCCGGCTGTTTGAGCACATCGCCGGGCTCATAGAAGCTGCCGTCTTCCTTGTAGAAGATCGCAGCCGAGGCCGGCCAGGTCTTCAGCCGCTTTTCCAGCGCCTTGAGACTGTCGGCCAGATCAGCAGTCACCGTGATGCCGTCTTCGGCAAGTCTGATCGCCGGAGCCGCGGCCTGAGCCAGCGTCATGGTGCCAAAGGCCTCGAGCGCCAGCTGCATGCCGGCCACTGTGCCGGGTACGCCGACTGCCAGACCTGAAAAACGCGACAGATTGCTGTCGGCATTGCCGTCGGCATCGAGATACATGTCGCGTGTCGCACTGGCGGGCGCCATCTCGCGGTAGTCGATCGCCTTGGTCTCGCCGGTCTTGGCGTCATGCACCATCATGAAGCCACCGCCGCCCAGGTTTCCGGCCCGGGGCAGGGTGACCGCCAGCGCCAGCGCCACGGCAACCCCCGCATCCACCGCATTGCCGCCATCCTTAATCACCTGAAGCCCCACGTCTGCAGCAACCGCCTCCTGCACCGAAACCATCGCCGATTTCGCCCAGACGGGATGGACGGCATCCATGCCGCTGTAGATCGCCGCTTCCTGCGCGGAGGCAGCGAAGGGGGCAAGTGCAATGGTGGCCGAGGCGAGGGCGGCGAGGGGGCGGATCATCGGCGGTCCTTTCAAGACTGTCAGCGCTTTCGCCTGTTTGGCTTGGCACCCTGACAAGATATTAGCTTATCGAAGGCCACATTGGCGTTGACGTCAACCCGGATATGCGCAGGTCGTCCGTTAGCATTCGTTGCGATGTGACAATGCCGCATCGCGGACGACACGTCCCGCCCTTTATCAAAAGCACCCCGCACCCTATCTAAGTCTCATGATCAACTCATTCCTTGACAGCGCCTGACATGGCCATCCTTGGTATTCTCGGTTTCCTGGTGGTGCTTGCGGCCATCTACGCGCCGCAATACTGGGTCGGCCACACCATGCGCCGCCATAGCGCTCATCGTCCGGATTTTCCGGGCACGGGCGGTGAGATGGCGAAGCATCTGGTCGAGCGGTTCGAGCTTGAAGGTGTTCGCGTCGAGGCGACTGAGGCGGGCGATCATTATGATCCGGAAGCCCGCGTGGTGCGCCTGTCAAAAGCCAATTTCGATGGCGCGAGCCTCACCGCTGTCGCTGTCGCCGCGCACGAGGTCGGGCACGCGCTGCAGCATCATCGCGGTGAACGCGGGCTCAAGCTGCGACAGTCGCTGGCAGGCTTTGCCATGGCAACCGACAAGATCGCCTCGATCTTCTTCATCGCCGCCCCCATACTGGCGCTGGTGCTGCGCTCGCCTCTGGCCTTTCTCGGTCTCGCCGTCATCGGCGTTGGCCTGCTTGCTGTCCGCATTCTGGTTCACCTGGTCACCCTGCCGGTTGAATATGACGCCAGCTTCAACAAGGCGCTGCCGATCCTGCGCGAGGGCGGCTATCTCGCTGACGAGGACCTCGCCGGCGCGCGCAGCGTGCTCAAGGCCGCTGCACTCACCTATGTCGCCGCAGCCCTTATGAGCCTGCTCAATCTGGCGCGGTGGGTGCGGATCTTGCGGTGAGCTGTGCCGGTTTGCCAGAGATGCAGGAAACCTTGAAATTTCGCCGCCGTGATGCATCTGACATGATCTCAACAGTGCCAATCAACCAGACACAGTGAAGTCAAAGGAGAATGTCATGACGACCAGACGCAACTTCATCATCGGTGGCAGCGCCGCCTTGGGAGCAGTCACTCTTCTGCCATCGCTTGGCATGGCCGCAGCCCATGCAGCGAGTTTCAATCTGATGGACGGCAAGATCGTGATCCATCCGGTCGAGCACGCCTCCTTTGTCATGGAAACGCCGGCAGGCACGGTCTATGTCGACCCGGTCGGCGAGGCTTCGCAGTATGAGGGGATGGCCAAGCCGGACATGATCCTGATCACCCACCGGCACGGCGACCACTACAATGCCGATCTGCTCGCAGCACTCGCCGCGGTGCCGATCCTGACCAACGCCGATGTGAAAGACATGATGCCCGAGGATCTGCAGGCGCGCACGGAAGTGATCGCCCCGGGCGGCAGCACGACCATGATGGGCATCGAAATTGGGGCTATTCCATCGTACAACATCTCCGCCGACCGGCTCGACTTTCATCCGAAGGACCGTGGCGACCTCGGCTTTGTACTGAGCATCGACGGCACCCGCGTCTACATCTCCGGCGACACCGAAGGCACACCGGAAATGCGGGCGCTTGAAAACATCGATCTCGCCTTCGTGTGCATGAACCTGCCGTTTACAATGGCGGCCGAACAGGCAGCTGACGCGGTGGCCGAATTCGCGCCCGCCATGGCCATTCCCTATCACTACCGCGGCCGCGACGGCGGAACCCAAGACCCGGAAGCGTTTGCAAAGATGCTCAGCGATGCCGGCAGCTCGACCGAAGTCAAGCTGCACGACTGGTACAACGGCACACTGAGCTGATCGTTTGACGGACTAAGGTGCTATCGGCCGCCGCTCATCAGACATGATGATCGGCGGCCGAACATTGAATGGACCACGGGCGGCAGTTCCCGCGCTCGGAGCGTGCTCAGGGCCGCAGCGCGTACTTTTGTCTCGCCGCAGTGATGAGCGTTCGGATCTCGCGCTGAAGACTAACGCGTCCTGCGTGGAGGCTGCGAGGTGAGCGGGTCATTTGGGCGGCGCATGCTTCCGGCTGGTATGGGCGTATAACTGCCTTTCGCTGCAGATGCGCATTAATGGAAGCTATGCGGACAAATCTGCCTTTACCGTGCTCGTTGCGAATGACTGGTTTGAGCAAGTAAGATAGGTCTACTATGGAGCGAGTACCTTCATTTGAGACGCATAAGCGGCTCATTTTAGCCTGCTATCGCTTATCTTCTTCGTATTCACCTCCGGCGTCCTTGACCTCATCTAAAGTTGCATTTTGATTAAAGTACTCTTATTGATTGTAAGCAAACTCGATTTGTCTCATGTTGATCATCCAGGTTGGCATGATTTCTGACAAAAATTACGCTTTCGAGCATGACTTTATTGCTGACAATGACTCTAGAATTTTCTCGCCGTAGTAGTCATTCTGTGTTTCACTCGGCACGCTCATGTCTTGTACATTCCCAACGTTTTGAGCAGATAGCAGAAATGAATAATTCAGCACGATGTCAATATCGTTTTCTGACGCCCCGAAAGTTGCTTTCAGAGTAATCTGAGTCGCCTCGCGTTTACTGGGAAACCATGCTGAAGGTTTGAACTTCTTATCTAGTGTTAGGATACCTCGCCCCCCCCACTCTTCCTCAACAACAAAAGTATTGTCAGAGTTTCTTACAAACCCACTGTTTGATTTTTCCAATGCTGATTCTAGATTGCCGAACACCGCCTCGATTGTGTCTTTTGTTGAGTTTTCAGAATTGGATATACAAGATAGCCTAACTGCCTCCTCAAACATGTACCCTCCATTGTAATATCCGTAGATAAATCTGACAAAGGGCATATCGTCGATCACAGCAAAAATTGCTGTACATCGACTAGCAAATGGATCGGTTGGCTTGAATGACAGCCAACAAAATTGCAACGATTTGTTGACCCGTTTGGACTGGGGATGCGTTACATCTGCAATAAAGAAGCCAAATTCATCCACCTTGCTTTGAGCACTGTGATAACGATATATGCTTTGGATTAACTTTAAGACTTCAGCAGACTTTTTATTTCTATCAGAACTCAGCCATTTGTAATAATATGGTGAAGCCCAGCGGCTATCAATTGGACTGTAATCGTCCAAATGTGATTCAAATTGATCTATGTTTCGCCAGAATTTTTTTTCACGAAATTTCGCTTCTCCAAACGGCAATTTAAATCCACCAATCTCCATCAGTAGATTTTCTGGAAGTACTGGAATCAACGATTCAACCTGTATAATGCCTTGGTCGTCGAAACATCTCTGTTCAACGACTCGCATATGGCAGTGAATTTTCGTTCCTTTTGGCTCATGTGGGGGGTAAGGATCGCCATCCAATGTCAATCCTTGAAAACTCTTCAAGATGTCTTCCGCTAGTTCAATGGTGCCAAAAGTTGCTTTAGATTGCTCCTTGATCTTTACAATTTTTGAATAGGCGGGTGATGTAAATATCAGCAAAAAAGCAGTAATTATTAGAATAACTCTTCTAGTCATTGGATTTGGCTCCTTGAAAAATCCATGCTGTTACTATCGATGCAGTGGCTGCGAAAAGACCCAAAATAATTGTAAACCAATCTGTAAGTTGAGAGAATGACATACCTTCGCCTGGCGGATTGTCAGGAAAATTTGAAGCGCTGAATGCAAAGATTATTGCGCAGAATAAAGATGAAAATATCAAAAAAGGAGATATTGATAGAATATATAGTAGTTTTATTCTTACACCAGAAATATCTAGTAATTCACTACTCTTTGAAATCAAATAATATGCACTTTGGCCAATGTAGCCAATGAATACTGGCGTTATTTGCTTAACCACCGAAATCGACTGATCATAGTCTAGCGGAAATCCAAGCGATGTCGCTAATATAAAAAAGGCTGTTATGGATAAGAATAGGAATAAGCTTGAAATTGTGATGAACAATCTCGCAAAATTAATATGTTTCAATTGTAGCTCCCGAGCAGAAAATATCATTTTTGGCAATAGATCATAATGTGTCTATTGTGTCACTTCGCTGAAAATAACGGGGGTAAGGCTCAGTTTCACAAAGAGACCGGAATTACCGAAAGCGACTGGTACGGAAAGCTGTGGCTCCGTTGGAATGACGTCGTGGCCGATGCGGGATTGGTGCCAAACGAGATGCAGGCAGGCATTTCGAATGAACATGTTTTGGATAGGTACGCGGAGGCCTGTCGCCACTGCGGCAAACCTCCTTCAAAAGCTGAACTACGCTTTTACGTACAGAAAACTCACGGTTTCATCAGTCCGAACACTTTTGCTAATCATTTTGGGAGTAGGGACGCAGTTATCTCTGCACTGAGAGATCGTGCCGTAGAGCGAGGTGAGCACGACCTCATTGCAATCCTGCCCGAGGTTAGTTCCCCACAGGTTTCTCAAGATGAAGCCCGCTTAACCACGATGCGAGATGGCTGGGTTTATCTTCTGTAATCGCGCAAACACTTCAAAATTGGCCGCAGCGACGAGCTAGAAAAGCGCGTTAATGGTGAGTGTGAACCGCACCGGATTTACCGGAGACCGTTTGGTTTAAGTTATGCGGCCATGGCTGCTTCGTCCAGCATGGCGTAGT
>NZ_JBBMQP010000006.1:0-113468 GCF_038900115.1 Hoeflea sp. AS60
AAATTTGTTCGTCGTCTTGCTTGTCATAGACCCTACTTCTCACAAGTTGGGGTCTCCGGCAAACCCGGGGCGGTTCAGTGGTTCAAATTATCAACCACGGATGTGAGAGCCTTCAAGCGGCGAAGATTTCAATAGCAGGCCTTGAAAGGAGACTTTGGTGAACTCCTCTGCATTGATCAACTTGGGCTCCTTACTGCCCGTCGCTGCGGATGACACGAACGGCAGAAAAGGGCCAGCTGTGTCGATCAGGTCTCCCGAGCGCCGCGCACAGCCCGCCACCAAATCCACAAATCCCGATTTGCATCTCCGCCTCACACGGGTAGAAGGAACCCAACCGGGCCCGGTTTGCCCAAAACCCGCCCATTGCCCAAAGGAATGCCCTTGAACACCCCTGATCGCATCGAAGAACTGCTGACCGCCCTGGGCACCGCATTTGCGAGCGGATCACTGGTGCAGCTCAAGCTCGGAGGCTATCACGGCGATGAGCCGGATCTGAAGGCGGTGCTGGTCAAGAAGATCACGGTCAAGGGGGGCGACAAATACTCCTTCACCTACCGCTACAAGACCCGCGACACGATCAAGAATTTCGCGGAAGCAGAGGCGCTTGATTTGCTGCGCGCAGGTCTTGCGGGAGAATTCCGCAGCGCCCAGCTAGCGACCACCGAGTTCGACGTGATGTTCGAGCGCAACGGCGACAAGCAGCGCCTCAAGCGCACCGAGGCAAAGGGCCGCGAAGCACCCTCGACGGATCACAACCGGGCCAAGAACCGGCCGCTGACCGAGACCGACAAGCCCTGGCTCAAGGCGCTCGGCATCACGGGCAACAACGGCGCGGTGCGCCATGACGCGCAGGACAAGTTCCGCCAGATCAACAAGATGGTCGAGATCTTTGCGCCGCTGATCGCTGCGATCAAGTCGGAGAACCCGCTGATCGTCGATATGGGTGCGGGCAAGGGCTATCTCGATTTCGCGCTGTATGACTATCTCGCCAATGTCGCCAAACACCCGGCCCGCATTGTCGGCGTAGAGCTGCGCGAGCAACTGGTGACGGATGGCAATGCCACGGCCAAGGCCTCAG
This sequence comes from Hoeflea sp. AS60, assembly GCF_038900115.1. Classification (NCBI taxonomy): domain Bacteria; kingdom Pseudomonadati; phylum Pseudomonadota; class Alphaproteobacteria; order Hyphomicrobiales; family Rhizobiaceae; genus Hoeflea; species Hoeflea sp. AS60. The sequence continues at coordinate 1,079 of NZ_JBBMQP010000006.1, forward strand.
GCTTTGGTGGGCTCAGCTTTCAGGCCGGCACCATCATGGAGTTTGACGCTGGCAAGGCCGACGCGGTGATTGCGCTGCATGCCTGCGACACGGCGACCGATGATGCGATCTTCAAGGGCATCAGCGCCGGGGCCTCGCTGATTGCTGTCGCGCCCTGCTGCCACAAGCAGGTCCGCCGCCAGATGGAAGCGGGACAGGCGGACGCGACGCTTGATCCGATGCTGCGCCACGGCATCTTCCTCGAGCGCCAGGCCGAGATGATCACCGACACGCTCCGCGCGCTGCTCCTGGAGCTCAATGGCTACAAGACAAAGGTGTTTGAGTTCGTTTCCGATGCGCACACGCCGAAAAACAATCTGATTGTCGCCGAGAAGGATGGCCGTGCGGGCCGCGACCGCGATGCGGTGGAAAAGCAGATCACCGAGATCAAGGCCATGTTCGGCATCGAGCAGCATTATCTCGAAGGACTGCTCGACGTTTAACGCTGCGGCGCGTTCACGCCCACGCCGTCTGTTCGGCTATCTGAACAGCAGCAGGATCATGTCGGTCTGGGAATTGGCGATGGACAGGGCCTGGAGGGCCAACTGTTTTTGGGTCTGCAGTGCTTTCAACCGGGTTGATTCCTCGGCCATGTCCGCGTCTACCAGTCTGCCAAGCGCTTTCTTGGATACTTCAATCAGCGTCCTGGTAAAGGCTTCCTGCCTTTCAATGCCACTTGCCTTGACCCCGAGCAGCGCATTGGCATCAATCAGATCCCGTTCCATGTCGTCTATGGCCTGAAGCATGCCACTCAACTCGTCGGCAGTGGTGTTGGCGTCGAGCGTGATCTGCTTTGCCGTTCCTGCGGTTCCCGAACCGAGCAGATAGAATATTTCCGCAGAACCGCCGGCGGTGGTGACAGCGCGATCTTTTGTCAGGAGGCCGTTGCTGTTGTTGCCGGGGTCGATCAGCGTCGTCTGGCCCTTGTCGACCTCGATATAGCCAACACTTGTAAAGCCCCCGTAGTCCTTGATCGAGGCCGGCATGGAGATGATCTCGGGCGAGCCATAGAGCCAGTTCTGACCATTGAAGGAGGAACTTTGCGCGACATTTTTCAGTTGAGCTTTCAGCTCGTCGAGTTCCTTGTTGATCTTTGTCTTGTCCACTCCGGGTTCGCTTGCAAGCACCAGCTTGGCCTTGATTTCGGCGGCAAGGTCGACTGCCTGGCTCATGCCGGCCGAGGCAATATCGGTCATGGCGCCGGACAGGCCCAGCGCGTCGACTACGGCCCCCTTGGCCTTGATGTCGGAACGCAAGGTGGTTGCAATCGACCAATAAGCGGCATTGTCCGACGCATCGTTGACCCGCAATCCGGTCGAAAGCCGCCGCATCGTGGTTTCCATCTGCGCATCAATCTGCCTCAGCGTGGCAAGCGCAGTCATGGCTGAGCGATTTGTGTGAATGCTGGACATCGACGCGCATTCCAGATGTGGAAAAGGTTTAGGTCATGAAAATTCTACCTGCAATTGTAGGTATGCAAAGCTTAACAACTCCTGAATATCTGCGCTAAGTCGTTTGAGCCAAAGGGTTATATCGTCTGACTCGAACAGGAAACCACGCAAATTTTATGGTTTTCTGAGAGGCTTGCTGAAGCGACTCAACCTAAATAGACGCAGCGCAAGACCGGCTGTTGCAAGCAGATCCGTCATGCGCTGGAAGCTGGCAGGCTGAAAAGGAGCTTGACGCGATGCTGCGCCCAAGCGCCAACCATTTCGGTGGAGTGGTTGTTCACTGCGGTTCAGGCGGCTCGCAACATGCGGTCGAGGGTGCTCTTGAGGGCCTCGACACAGTCGCCGTCCAGCGCTGTGCCGGCATCCGACTGAAGGATCGCCAGAGCCTTGTCGGTCGGCATTGCAGCACGGTAGGGGCGGTCGGCAGTCAGGGCATCGAAGATGTCGGCGACAGTGACGATACGCGTATCGAGATCAATATCGGCGGCTCCCAGACCAAACGGATAGCCTGTGCCGTTGAGCTTTTCGTGGTGTTTCTCAGCGATCGAGGCCGCGCCGGCGAAGGTCGGAATGCGCGACAGTATATCGGCACCGAGCGTCGGGTGAAGCTTCATCGCCGCCCACTCGTCGCCGTCGAGTTTGCCGGGCTTGTCGAGAACCAGGTTGGACACGCCCAGTTTGCCGATGTCGTGCAACAGCGCCGAGCGCGTCAGCGTGCGCCGGCGATCGGTGCCCAGTCCCATCTCGGCGGCAATCAGATCCGCCACCAGGGCCACGCGCTTGCTGTGGCCGCTGGTGAAGGGGCTCTTGGCATCAATCACCTGGGCGAAACCGTCGGCAATATCGTCAAGCAGGCTGTCGTCCATTTGCTGAACCCGATCGCCAGGCTCAAGGTCAAACACGCGTTGGTCAAGATCGGGTGCTTCGAGCCCTTCCCAAAATGCCGGGCTGTCGGCAATTGCCTCGAACGCTGCAACCAGGTGTGGATCAAACCATCTGCCCGAGCGTTTGCGCACCTCGGTGCGAGCGGCATGTGCACCCGTCGTTCGGTGGAACACGTCGACGACCTGTGCGATGAGCGCGATGCGGGCGTACAATGAGATTGACACGCCCTTGATCGCCATCGGCTGGCCGCGCCCGTCCCAATGTTCGTCAAGGTCAAGAATGCCGCGCGCGACAGGCTCGCTAAATCGCATTCGGCGGGCGATCTCGGCACCGCGCTCGCACCGCGTCTCGATGAGTTCGCGATCAATGGTTCCACTGTGCAAAGCGACGTGAATGAGGGTCTGAAGACGGTCCTTCAGCCCCGAGCTGACAGCCGTGTTCTCGGCAATGAAGTTCAGCAGTTGCGGAAGGCTGTTGTCGACCAGTTTCACATTGCGCTTGAAGTCATGGTCGCTGGTCACAAACAGCTTGCAGATGCGGGCGGCATTGCTGGAACAGCCCAGGTCCTTGAGCAGAAGCGTATAATAGAGATCGGACATTTCGCTGTCGGAGAGCCCGATAGCCTTGCCGATATGTGTTCCAATCCAGCAGCAGCGCACGCTGTGCCCCGCCGGCTGGCCATCTGTCAGATCAAGCGCATAACTCAGCGCGCTGACAACTTCCGCCAGCCGTAGCTGACTTTCTTCCTTGGCCACTGTATTCCAGGCTCCGTTTCCAGAGCCCATTATGCGAATAATTGTTAAAAAAGTGCTCGCATGCTTCCGCTTTTGCGGATGCAGCGAAGCCCGCCTGCGCGCACAAGTTTCAAGACGCAGGCTTGAAAAAGAACCGGACATTCTTTTTCAACCCATGCGCTTGAGCTGTTGTCTAATTCGTCGTTAGATCAGTTCGACTTCTTCAACAGGTCGCCGATCGCGTTGACCGCATTGCCAACATCGTCAATGGTCTTCTGCATCTTCTCGGCCTCGAGTTCTGCGTCTGTCTTTGGCCGGGCTGCTTCTTCCTCAGCCGCCTTCTGAGCTGCAGCCTTCTGCGCAGCCATGGCAGCTTCGTCCTCGGCAACCCTGGCCGCGGTTGCTTCGGCAGCCTTTTTCTCGGCTTCCAGCTCGGCGCGGACCTTTTCTTCAGCTTCAAGCTTGATCCGCGCCTCACGTTCGGCCTGGATCCGCAGCGCCTCATCGGCCTGCAGCTTTTCAAACTTGTCGTTTTCGAGCGCAGCCTTGGCGGCGGCTTCGGCGTCGGCGGCCTGCTTGGCGGCTGCAGCTGCTGCGGCCTTCTTTTCGGCTTCGAGCTCGGCGCGGACCTTCTCCTCGGCCTCGAGCTTGATCCGGGCTTCCCGCTCTGCCTTCGCCTTCAACTCGGCGTCTTCCTTGGCTTGGGCTTCAGCCTTGGCCTTTGCTGCAGCTTCCGCAGCCTTCTGCGTGTCAGCCTCCGTCACCGCAGGGGTTGTCGCGGCGTCGGTCTTGGCTTCGTCCTTCTTGTCGTCGCTGCAAGCAGCGAGCACGAGTGCGAGCGATGTCACGGTCAGGATTTTGCGGATCATGTCGGGGTCCTTAAGCTGTTTGTCTCGGCCGGGAACGTGCTCCGACCATCTGTGTCTGCCCTGTCGAGCACACCGGTGCTGAATGTTTGGTTAACGGGGCGTTAATGTCCCGTTCATGTCGGGTGCGCCTCGGCTGCTAAAGGGCGCGGTCCAGCGCGGTTTTCAGCGAATCGTCGGAGTAGGGTTTGGTCAGCAGCACGGCACCACCTTCGGCGCCATCGGGGAGCTGGCTCTCACCGGTGGCAAAGACGATGCCGATATCGGGCTTCATCTGCCGCAGCCTTCGGGCCAGTTCGCCGCCCTTCATGTCGGGCAGGCCGACATCGGTGACGAGGATGTCAAACGCCTGTGCGGCTGCCGCCTTCAGCGCCTCGCCAGCCGTGCCGGCCTCAATGACTGCATGGCCCATATCTTCCAGCATGTCAGCGGTGTTGATGCGGATCAGCGCCTCGTCCTCAACCAGCAGCACGGTCAGTTTCCGCTGCTCCGGAATGGCGTTTTGCTGTTCCACCGGAGCGGCGCTCATATCGACCGTTGGTTTCTGGGGCACGGGCTGCGAACTTTGCTTCTGATTGGCGATGAGGTGGCGGATCCGGCCGTCGAGAGCCTCGCGGGTGTAGGGCTTGGAGAGCAGCTCGACCCCGGCATCCAGCGTGCCGCCATGAACAATTGAATTTTCGGTGTAGCCGGAGGTGAACAGCACCACGAGGCCGGGGTTGCGAGCCTTGGCGAGTTTGGCCATCTCCGGACTTTTCAGCTTTCCGGGCATCACAACATCGGTGAACAGGACATCGACCGGCATGCCGCTTTCAATCACGGCGAGGCCGCTCTGGGCGTCACGCGCAGTCAGCACGCGGTAGCCGAGATCACTCAGCGTTGCCACAACTGTGGCGCGGACGTCGTCATCATCCTCGACCACGAGAATTGTCTCGGTTCCACCCTTGGCCGGGCCCGATGGAACCACTTCATTGTGTTCCTCGTCGCCAAGGGCACGGGGCAGGTAAAGCTTGACCGTCGTGCCGTGGCCCGGTTCGCTGTAGATGTTGATATGACCGCCCGATTGCTTGACAAAGCCGTAGACCATCGACAGCCCCAGGCCGGTGCCCTTGCCTTCGGGTTTGGTCGAAAAGAACGGCTCGAACACCTGCTCGAGCGTATCCTCGTCCATGCCGGTTCCGGTGTCGGTGACGGCGAGCAGGACATAATTGCCGCTGCTGACGTCATCAAAACCCGCAGTGTATGTGTCGTCTAGCCGCGCGTTGGAAGCCTCGATCGTCAGCTTGCCTGTGCCATCCATTGCGTCGCGGGCATTGATGGCCAGGTTGAGAAGCGCATTCTCCACCTGGGTCGGGTCGGCCGATGTATTCCAGAGCCCTTCGGCGATGACCACTTCGATCTCGATGCTTTCGCCGATGGAGCGGCGCAGAAGGTCATCCATGCCATGCACAAACCGACCGACATTGATCACCTTGGGTTCGAGTGGCTGACGTCGGCTGAAGGCGAGCAGCTGGCTTGCCAGCTTTGCGCCGCGATCAACACCCGCAAGGGCATTCTTGACCCGGGTTTCCGCGCGTTCGTTGCCGGTAACATCCTTGCCCAGCAATTGCAGGTTCCCGGCCACGACCTGAAGCAGATTGTTGAAATCATGGGCGACACCGCCGGTCAGCTTGCCAATGGTTTCCATCTTCTGCGACTGCTGCAGCGCCTTTTGTGATTGCACAAGTTCTTCGGTGCGTTCGTCGATGCGATGTTCAAGAGTGGCGTTGAGCTCTGCCAGTGCTGCTTCATTGAGTTTGGCGTGCTCGATGTCGGTGTTGCTTCCAACCCAGCGACGCACCTTGCCGTTCTCGTGCTTCACCGGCATTGCACGCACAAGATGCCAGCGGTAGTCGCCGTCATGGCGCCTGATGCGAAACTCGGTCTGGTAGACCTCGCCGTTTTCCACGGCATCTGCCCAGGCGGCAGCGGCGCCTGGCAAATCTTCGGGATGAACGATGCCTGCCCAGCCTTCGCCCTTCAGTTTCTCCGCTGTTTCGCCGCTGTAGGCCAGGACGCGGTCGTTGAGCCAGTCGATCTTGCCATCGGGGGTGGCGGTCCAGATGTGATTGAGAAGCGATTGCGACAGGGACCTGAATTCTTCCTCGCTTGCCTTCAGCGCCAGTTCGGCTTCCTTGTTTTTGGTGACGTCGGTGAACAGAACCGCGACATTGTCGCTGCCGACGCCATCAATCGGAAAAGCCTGGATCTGGAACCAGCGGTCGTCGAGCTCGCTTGCGGCGCTTTCGGCGTTGACGGTCTCGCCGGTGCGCGCCACCTTGCCGTAGAGGTCAAACCAGTACTGCTCGTGGTTGGGCGCAATGTCCCGGCGAATCCGCTTGCCGATCGGGTCTTCAATGCCGGTGTGTTTAGGGAAGGCCTTGTTGGCTTCGATAAATTCATAATCGACCGGCTTGCCGTCCTCGTCCCAGATCATGCGGATGACGCAGAAGCCGGATTCGAGGTTTTCGAAAAGATTGCGGTAGCGCTCTCTTTGTGCCTGCGCTTCGATTTCAGCTTTCCTGCGGGCACTGACGTCGAACAGCACCCCCGGAAACCGGTCCGGCTTGCCGCGAACGCCCTTGACCAGCTTTCCCTGGGCCAGAACATGAGAGATCGCGCCATCGGACCGTCGCACCCGGAATTCGCTGCTGTAGGCGTCACCGGTCTCGACTGTGCGGACAATCTCGGCTGCGACCCGTGCGCGGTCATCCTGATGGATCCGGTTGATGAACTCCTCGAGCGGCAGGCCTTTTTCGGCGCGTTCGGGGTCGAGGCCGAAGCTCTCGGTAAACCGGCCATCGGTAAAAATCAGGTCCTGGGAGACATCCCAGTTCCATGCGCCGATGACATCTGAATTGGTCATAGTCAGGTCGAGTCGCTCCAGCAGATGCTCGGTATGCGAACTCCGCAGCGCCACGACGCGGCCTGCATCAGGCGTCGGCACCGTAACTGAATCAAGATCCATCGGGCCGCTCGAGCCAATGAAAAAGCCCCGCTCATCAAAGATCTCGCTGTAGGGGTGGCCGACAATCTCTTCGGCTTTCCACCCCAACAACCGCCGGGCCCCGTCGCTCCAGCCGGTGATTACACCTTCGGCGTCAAGAAAGATAAGGGGAGCGGAAAGTGTTGTGTCCATGATGATGTCTTTGTCACTCAGATAGCACTGGATGGCGGGATGACGCCAATACCCGGGTCCGCATGAATTGTCACCTGTATCTACCATATCCGGACACGAAGCCTAGACGGATAATTGGGGGATAGGGGAGGTGGGGCTCGGGCGGTAGTCACAGGGTCAAGGGTCGACAAGTTGTCGGACCTGCCATCACCGCAGATGCCTGATCGCAACAGTCGCGTTTTCGCCGGTTCCGCCGAGAAGGCTCGCCAAGTGAACAATGCGCACCGGACCGAAGGTTCAACTTGGGAAGCCAGTCTGGTTTCAATGGTATTGCCGATTTAATGAATGCAGATCAGCGTTCACGACATATATAAATGCTGTTCGGTTTCGTTTTCCAAGAGTGTAATTGATTGAATGAATGTTCATTTATTTGACTGGAATTAACAAATTTTCATGTGTAAATAACATGTTAGATTGAGGTTTTGTGGTACATATGTCCGTATCAATATATTTTAGTTAAATGATGTTGTTCAAACTGAAATATGCGGATTGACTCAAATATTGGTTGTGCGCCCTAATGCTGAACTAATTCTGAGTCTATTTGAGATTGGGCGCGCTGTGTATGCGATCAATACCGTTTCCGGGGTTTGTGCGTGGCTGAGTGGCAATTTGGCCCGAATGATGCTGTTTATTTCAATAGTGTTTGTGGTTGCCGGCTGTACAGAACCCACCGTGCGGAATTATGCAAATGCAATTGGCCCGGAGCTTTACGCGTCATCTACCGTAAAGAACACTCGGTTGTTGGAGATATACTCGTCGAATCTCTGCTACCAAGCATCGCTTCCGACGACAGCGGTTGGAAGCAATACGGCCTACGGGTGTAACTTTGCCGGGTTCATGCCAGCGACTTGGAAGTCGTTTGTTGAGATGGGTGTTTACGACATCGACCGGCGCTGCGACGCCTTCCTTGAATCACTCTACTACAAGGAAAAATCGCGCGGGCCTATCCTTCGCCAGATTACCAATACAAGCACCGTTACGCGGGAAATACTTAACATCGCCGCGGCCTCAAATTCTTCGATACGGATTGTCGCGGCGGCTTTTGACTTCGCGTCAAACTCGTTCAGCAATGTTCGCAACGGGCTCTTGGATGCGCTTGACCAGACCACTGTCAAGTCGCTGGTTTACGGACGCCAGAAGAAGCTGAAAGAGGAAATTGCGGGACTCACGATTTCTTCCAAACCGGCCGCACTGAATGCTCTGCGCGCCTATCTACGAGTCTGCATGCCGTTCACCATCGAAATGGAAGCGAACTCGATTCTGACGACTGTGCAAAAGACTGGCACTCAGGGTGAGTCTCTAATAAATGCTTCGGCGCTAAAAATCCCAAGAGCAGAGGAGAAAATTGTACGGGATAGCGCCCCTACCGGAACAAAGAATGCATCAAACAAAATTGAAGCTGCGCTATCACCACTGCAAGTTAGGCATATTCAGAGAGTGTTATGTGTTGGTGAGGATGCCGACTACGGTAAGCCCGGTTCCTCTGCTGAGACACGGAGAGCTATTTCAAATTTCAAGCTGGGAGCGAAGACGCAAAATCCTGTAAAAACGGCAAATTTCACTTCTGATGATAAGCTGAATAAAATTGTTGAACGATCACTCATACTTGATGCAGTCACGAACTTTAATATCGCTAACAGGACTTCATGTCAGGACGCCGGACTGAAGAGTTCGTTCGAAGCTGGGTTGTTCACAATTGATGGAGTGGATGAAGTTGTGACCCTTATCCGAACAGAAATTATTGAAAGTGCTGCTCAAGATGGTAAAATAAGTAAGAAAGAGAAAGATGAGCTTTTATCTCTTGATGTTGCCGGTCTTGATGAAAACTTCAGAAGAATTACGAAATTACTGAGAGAACAATATTCTCTTGAAGGAAAAGAAGGTATTGTAGATATTGATTTTATGACAAAAGTCGTTGGTTCTGGAAACTAAAATGGATGTATTAGGAGGGGATTGTGCCAGCATTTGTTAAAAAGGGATTCCTGCTTAGAAACATGGATGGGTCATTTGTTTCCCCCAAGGTCAAAGCATTCGTTAATCTTCCAGTTAAAGTGCTGGCAGAAAATGGCAATTTCCTGAATGTTGAATTACTGTTTCCTTCTGGCAAGGTGGAAGGTTATGCACCTAAATTACACATAAACACAACCGGAGTTCCGGATGATGTCGTCACCGCTATAGATCCGATTTCATTCGCGGAGCGTTGTTTTGTTGCCGCGCGCACTGATGGATCCAATGCATATTATCTTTTTGCAGTTGCGGTTGTCGAAAGCGGGTTGAAGAACATCCCTAGCTCGAGCAGCTCTTCGACTGCATTTGGACCATTTCAAATATTAGAAAATACATGGGAAAGTTATATAAACAAGTATGACGAATTTGGGTACGTGACCATGGATCGCTATGATCCGCTTCGGCAATGTGATGTTGCTGCGAAAATATCAGTTGAAGCGATCGAAGAACTTACTCCCATTCTGCCTGATGGACCTTCGGATAATGCAGGCCGCTTACCTACGCACACAGAGTTGTATCTTGCACATTTTTTGGGTGTGAGAGGTGCAAAAGTTGCTTTGCGAGCTGAGGCGGACAGGGAGCGGCAAATTCGAGATGTTCTTGTCGAGATTTATAATAATTCGGCCGACCCTGCTGGGAAAGCCGATCAAATTATCAGTGCGAATCCAGGACTTTTAACTCAGAATGGGCAACCTTTGTCCCTAAATGCAATTTTGGATCGTATTGCTGACAAGATGAATGCCGCTTTTCAGTCAGCTGCCGAAGCCTTTATGGCGCTTCCAGACGGGATTAGGCTTTCATCGCCGCTCCAATCATCGGGTTCCACGCCGTGGATGGATCTTGCGAATGCGGAAGAAGCAAAGCCAGTGATTGAAATTAGAGGGAGCGGCGGCAGCAATCCCGAGGTGGAAAAATATTTCGAAGCGACGTCAATTGGGAGCCAAGATGATGATACCGCATGGTGTGCGGCGTTCATTTCCTGGTGTTTGGTAAATTGCGGGGACAATGCCGCAAAACAGAGTTCAATTGCATCAGCGAGAGCTGCCGATTGGATTAAATGGGGCAAGAAAATCGAAAAGCCGGAATTTGGTTGTATTGCTATATTGCATCCGTTTAGCCCCAAGTCTTCTGGTCATGTAGGTTTCATAATTGACGCAAATAATACGCACATCCGTCTTCTCGGCGGCAATCAAGGTATTCCGGGCAAGAACGCTGATGGCGTATGCGCCAAGGACTATCCGTTATCTAAAGTGAGAGCGTGGAGAGCTCTTTAAGTGGTAGGTTTTTTAAAGAGGTTTGGGCCGAAACCGTTTTGCCTGATGCTCACAAACTTTATGCATTTTGCCTCTCCTCCTGACATCCGCTGTCAGCATCAACCATTTTCCACGACCATTTGCCCTGCAGGCCTCTTTCTTTCGCCACGGACTCTGCCCATATTGCCGAGATGGCAAAATCTCCTGCAAAATCCTCCCGCTCGGACGGGTCCGAGTTCGACAGCGATGACTTCGATGGTTTCGAGGAAGCGCCGCAGCCGTCCCTGACCGGCGCGCCGGCATCCGGCTCGATCGCCGGCTGGGCCGCCGACTTGGCCAAGGAAGCCGAGCTCGACGCGGTCAAGGCAAGGCGCAAGGCGGAGAATAGAGAGATTCGCTCGCAGGCCGGCAAGCACCGGCGCAAGGCGGGCCAGCTCAGTGCCGAGGAGGCCGCGGCACTGCCGCCGAAGGGCAAGGCCAAGAAGACAGCTGCAAAATCCGGCGACACCAAATCCGCGCGTGGCACTTCCATCGGCTCCAGCAACAATCCGCGCGACCGCGCCGCCGCAGGGCTCAATGCGGTGGCCGGGCTCGATATGTCGATGGAGGAGGCGGAGGCGTCCGGCGCAACCTCGGCCAACACCGCTACCGTGCAGGCGCTGTCGGATCTGATCGAGAGCGGCAATCCGCTGTTCAAGAACGGCAAGACCTGGACGCCGCACCGTCCGGCGCGACCGGAGAAGTCCGAAGGCGGCATGGCCTTGCGGATGGCCACCGAATACAAGCCCGCAGGCGACCAGCCGACGGCGATTGCCGATCTTGTCGCCGGCGCCAACGAGAACGAGCGCAACCAGGTGCTGCTCGGCGTTACCGGCTCGGGCAAGACCTTCACCATGGCCAAGGTGATCGAGGAGACGCAGCGTCCCGCCGTCATCCTGGCGCCGAACAAGACGCTGGCAGCCCAGCTTTATTCCGAGTTCAAGAACTTCTTCCCCGACAACGCCGTCGAGTATTTCGTCTCCTATTACGATTACTACCAGCCCGAGGCCTACGTGCCGCGCACCGACACCTTCATCGAGAAGGAGTCGACCATCAACGAGCAGATCGACCGGATGCGCCACTCGGCCACCCGCGCGCTGATGGAGCGTGACGACGTCATCATCGTGGCTTCGGTCTCGTGCATCTACGGTATCGGCTCTGTGGAAACCTACACCGCCATGACCTTCCAGATGGCGGTCGGCGACCGCATCGACCAGCGCCAGCTGCTGGCCGACCTGGTGGCGCAGCAATACAAGCGCCGCGACATGGATTTCCAGCGCGGCTCGTTCCGTGTTCGGGGCGACACCATCGAGCTGTTCCCGGCCCACCTTGAGGACATGGCCTGGCGGATCTCGATGTTCGGCGACGAGATCGAGTCCATCTCCGAGTTCGATCCGCTGACCGGGCACAAGACCGGCGACCTCAAGAGCGTCAAGATCTACGCCAACTCGCACTATGTCACGCCGCGCCCGACGCTCAATCAGGCCACCAAGCATATCCGCGAGGAGCTCAAGCACCGCCTTGCCGAACTCGAAGCCTCGGGCCGGCTGATCGAGGCGCAGCGGCTGGAGCAGCGCACGCGGTTTGACCTTGAAATGCTCGAGGCCACTGGCGTCTGCCAGGGCATCGAGAACTATTCGCGCTATCTCACCGGCCGCGCTCCCGGCGAACCGCCGCCGACACTGTTCGAATACATCCCCGACAACGCGCTTCTGTTCATCGACGAGAGCCATGTCTCGATACCGCAGATCGGCGGCATGTATCGCGGCGACTTTCGGCGCAAGGCGACGCTGGCCGAATATGGCTTCCGGCTGCCGTCCTGCCTCGACAACCGCCCGTTGCGCTTCGAGGAATGGGACGCGATGCGGCCCTCCACCGTCGCGGTTTCCGCCACCCCGGGCAACTGGGAGATGGAAGCCGCCGGCGGTGTCTTCGCCGAGCAGGTGATCCGCCCCACCGGGCTGATCGACCCGCCGGTCGAGGTGCGTCCGGCGCGCGCCCAGGTCGACGATGTGCTGGGTGAAATCCGCGCCACCGCGCAGGCCGGTTACCGCACGCTGTGCACCGTGCTGACCAAGCGCATGGCCGAAGACCTGACCGAATATCTGCACGAGCAGGGTGTTCGCGTGCGCTACATGCACAGTGATATCGACACTCTGGAGCGGATCGAGATCATCCGCGACCTGCGCCTCGGCGCCTTCGACGTGCTGATCGGCATCAACCTGCTGCGCGAGGGGCTCGACATCCCGGAATGCGGGCTTGTCGCCATTCTCGACGCCGACAAGGAAGGGTTTTTGCGCTCCGAGACCTCGCTGATCCAGACCATCGGCCGCGCCGCGCGTAACGTCGACGGCAAGGTCATCCTCTACGCCGACAAGATAACCGGCTCAATGGAACGCGCCATGGAGGAAACTTCACGGCGCCGGGCCAAGCAGGAGGAATACAACACCGAGCACGGCATCACGCCGGAATCGGTCAAGGCGCACATCTCCGACATTCTCGATTCGGTCTACGAGCGCGACCATGTCCGCGCCTCGATTTCCGCGCCCGGTGGCAAGGGCGGGGCCAGGGACGAGGGCGCGCTGGTCGGCGCCAATCTCAAGGCGCATCTCGAAGCGCTCGAAAAGCAGATGCGCGACGCCGCTGCCGACCTCGATTTCGAAACCGCCGCCCGCCTGCGCGACGAGGTCAAGCGGCTCAAGGCCGTCGAGCTCGAGCTGATGGACGACCCGATGGCGCGCGATTCCGGCGTCGAGAACACCAAGGCCTCGCGCAAGGCCACCGCCACCGGCAAGCCGATGCGCGGGCCGAGCAAGGAGCCCAACCCGGACATCATGCGCAACCGGGAATCGTCCTATTTCCGCAAGAACGATCTCGACGAGATGACCGTCGGTCGCACCGAAAAACCCATGCCCGGCAAGCTGCCCTCCAAGCCTGACGACCCGATCGTCAAGCGCGGCAAGGTCGGCGCCGGCAGTTACGAAGACCCGGCAGATGCGGCGCGGCAGAAGCGCCGTCCGGGGAAAACCGGGCGTCCGGGGCGGTAGCGGCACGTCGTCTCTCCCCTTGTGGGAGAGAAAGCGATTTCAGCGCCTTGGCTGCAGCCAAGTGCTGGAAATCGCAAGTGAGGGGGATGGTTGGAAGGTGGCATTCGCTCCGACCCCCTCACCAACAAAATCTGAGGTTTAGCCTGCGGCTAAGCCCTCGATTTTGTATCCTCTCCCACCGAGGGAAAGGAGGGCCGCCCGCCAATTCCGCTTCCCCGCCGGCCAAACCGTGCTACACACCGGCGCACGCAATTCTGCAGCTCCCAGGAACACCCGCATGTCCCGCAATACGCTCTATATCGTCATCGCCATCGCCATCGTCGTCGTCGGCGCTGCCATCATCGGCTACATGGTCTACCAGGACCAGCAGACCACCGGCGTCGAGATCAAGATCGGCGACGGCGGCATTTCGATTCAGGAGAAATAGTCCGGCGGATTTCCAGGCGTCGACTTCTCTCCGACCCGAGGCAAGTAGCGCGCTGCAGCCCGACGCCTTCGGGCTCACCGGATGCGCGCCAGCCGGGTAGTGTCGCCACCTGCGGTTAGCGCGGTTTGCGGCTTGCCCCGGGGGGCGAATGACCCGCATTTGAGTCAAATCCCGGCCTTTCGGTTTACCCGCGCCCAACAGCGCAGGCGATAGACTTGCGGCACAAGCCTGATGCAAGTCACCAGCCGCAAAGGAGTGCATGTGCGATGTCCGCCAGCATGATCAGATTGCCCGTCCCGATGTCCGCCACGATGGTCACTCCGTCGCGTGCCGCTGCCGGGTCTGTCGCCTATGGCGAGGCAGGCAGCGGTGCGCTCGAACAGCCCGCCGGTGCGGTGCAGGCAGCGATCCCGCATGTGCGCCCGGCCTGGCCGGATCCCGGCACCATCAACCTGGCCGGCGAACTGCTTGATCTGAGCATGACCACCATGGCCTACACGGCCAGCATCGGCGTGCCGGATACCGGCGCCGACTTCTGGGCCATGCTGGCCACGGCGCTGCCCGAGGGCGAGCGGGACTGAAGCGCTCTGCATTTCATCAAACCCACACAGGACGCTTTGACACCTGAACCGGCCGCATATGTCTTGTCCTGAATCGCTTCCGATTTAAGACATCATACAGGAGAGCCGCCCGTTGCCTCGCCGCATGGCGCGGAGACTTGCGGCACCGGGCCTTGCGCTCAATGGCAGTGCACGGAGCCGGCCTTCTTGTCCATGTGGCAGCATTGGCCGGGCGGCGAGCTCTTGCGGCAACCGCCGCCATGGGCAAAGGCCATGCTGGTCGACATCAGTGATAGAAGCGCCAGAAGTGCAATGACAGTTTTCATCTCAATCCCCCATGTCCGTTATGGACAGGCGCACACTCCCATCTGCATCCAGTGGTTTCAATGGATGATTGATGTCGTGCTTAACGGGTGGGGCGGGTCTGGCGGGCGGGCCTGAAATGAGGGCTTCCTGAGCCCGGCCAGGATGCTGCCGCAGACGCGGCAAACGCGGCGTCGGTCGCAGCACCCCCGAACCTGTCCACCACCGCTTGCGGCAGCATCCGGGTCCGGGAGCGCTAATGTCAGCTAGGCGCTGATGTCGAGCGCGTCGAGGCAGGTTTCAGCCAGGGCGCGGTCGGGGTTTTCTTCACCCAGCGGGGTGGCCCAGCCGGATTTTTCGACAATGCCGCGCCGCTGGTAGGAATTGGCGGTCTTCAGTTCAGCCATCACGCCCTCTGCCATCGGGTCCTGCTTGGCATTCTCCAGGCAATAGGGCGTCAGCGCCGTGGCGACTGCAGCCGTCGATCCCTTGTCCGACATCTTCATGGCGGCGTCTGTTGTCATCCAGCCACCCCAGCTGAATCCGATGATCGCCAGGGCAATCGCACCGGCTCCCGCGCCCACGAGCGCAGGTTTCGTCCATTCGGGGATGTTCATGGTGGTGTCCAGTTCTTCAGTTCTACAAGCCCGCAGGATCGCGCACCGGATGTGTGCTTGTAGCACACTCGTCAGGACCCGGGGGGATTGTTTGCCGGATGCGGGGTGCCGCTGATTTCCCCCGCAAGGGGGGAGATCACTGGTGCAAGCAACTCCCTCCGTCGTCATCCTCGGGCCCCGACCCGAGGATCCATTCCGTAATGTCTCCAGCAACTGTGGCCGAGGAAGGATCACGGCATGGATCCTCGGCTCGGAGGCCGAGGATGACGAAACACGAGAGATCCGAGAAGCCGAAGGCCCGCGCGCGACGCTGGGTGCTGCGCCTCTCCCCCTTGGTGGGGGAGAAAGCGATTTCAGCGCCTTGGCTTCAGCCAAGTGCTAGAAATCGCAAGAGAGGGGGTATTGCTGCAATGCTTGACCCGGCCTGGGACCCCCTCACCAACAAAATCTACGACTTGGCTTTGCCAAGCCTGTGATTTTGTATCCTCTCACACCAGGGGAGAGGGGGAGCGCGGCGCTCGCGTCAACCCCACTGCCACCACCCGCAAAACCGTGCTGAATGCCCGCCACCGCACCCCCAGGATTTCCCATCATGTCCGGTAACACGCTCTACACCATCATCGCCTTGCTCGCCGTTGGCGCGACCATCATCGACTTTCAGCTCTACCAGTAACGTCAGCCGCACACCGGCATCGAAATCAAGTTCGGCGAAGACGGCATTTCCCTTCGTTAATCGACTCTGACATGCATTCTGGGGTTGTTTTGGTTCCCGCGCATAATATTGAGAGCCAGCGCCAACGCGCCGATATGAGAGGAAAGCAAGATGTTTGAGGCATTTTCACCCTATGTTCCGGTGACCGTCATCGGCGCAATTATTCTGTTTATCATCAGAGAAGTGCTTGAGTTCCGGCGACGGCGAGGCGCGGATCAGAGAAAGCTACAGGCCATAAGGCACTTTATCGCGCGCGACTTAGAACTTTGCCAGTCGGCGATTCGCAGCTATCGAGGCGTTCTTGAAGCCTTCAAGCGAGTTGAAATGGAGCCTGGGCGACAGATACGTATTTTCGTAGAGCCATCGGGTAGGCTGCACTACGAGCACTGGTGTGAAGACGAAGATGAAACTCCCTTCCGCTCCGGGGGGATGTTCGCTCCTGTTGTGAATACATTCGCCGCTCGTTTCATGCTGGACATCGCAACTTTGGATAGTGAACTCTATAAGCAAGTCGAAAGCACCACCGACGAGCTGTCTGAGCTTAAGCACATAAAGGGAAGCTTAATGGAACAAGCAGAGCGTCCAATTCATCGCGACGGATTTATTGAATATGCGGCGATAGAATTGAACGATATTGAGAAATCCATACGTAGTCTTTACAAGATCTGCACCGGCCTTGATGAAATCAAACCCCGCATAAGGTAGCAACCGCTAGACGATCAACACAGATTGTCAGAAAACCAAAACTGTGACCAATCCTCAAACCTAGTCCCCACACACTTTTTCCACACCCTCCACCCCCATGCCATAATCCCCCGCACTCCTGCTGCCGGATGGATCGCGAACGTTTCGATGCAGGTGGGAGGGAATGCTTCGGGCCGGGCGGGCAAACGTGGCGCGCGCGGGTCGGAGAGGCGGAGGCCATCGGGGTTCCGCTGGCAGCAGTGATCTCGCGTGGGGAATGTCCCTGACGAGAGAGCTGCAAAGCCAGCCACCGGGCCGGAATCTTGCTTCACGCCAGCCGAAAGGCGGGTGAGGGGCGTTTGTACCGGGCCGGGCCTGTGGCGGACATGGTTGCGTGACTGCATATCGCGTTCAAATGTCTTTATTTGAACGACAACGTACATGCATCTTGAACACGCGATCAGGGTCCGTGCCGGAACCCATGCCAGAAGCATGTCCCGCGGTCTGTCCGGATCGCGGCCGGAGCAATCCGGGCGGGGCCTAACAATCCCGGGAGATGCGAGGCGCCGCCTGTCGGATGCCGGACAGCATCCGGCGAGTTTCGGGCCGCGCGCGAACAGCGCCACCCCATACACACTTCATACCCAGAGGCACTGCCCGCGTGCGGCCCTCCGGACTATCCGCCTGTCGCGCGAAAGTGCTTGCACTTGAGCGATAACGTACAGGCGCGGCAAAGAGTCTTTCCCCACACACCGGCGGTATTCCGCGCGGCAGCGTTTCCGGCTGCCAGCAATTCGGGGGACGGATGCAGGGGACAGTTTACTTTCGGGCTTAAAGGCCACAGGTTAAGACTGCACGGCAGACTGCCCGAAAGTAAACTGTCCCCGAACACCCGATCTTCTTCCGAGCACGCCATGTCCGATATCGGCTCCATCTTCACCACCGCTGACATTCTCCTGATGATCCTCGCCGCCTGCGCGCCGGGCTTCGTGCTGGGTGCCGCGCTCGGTGCCTGGAAAAGCCCCGGCCACCGGCTGCGCGGCGCGGCGCTCTATGGCGCTGCCGGCTTCGGCCTGGCCTTTGTCGGCTGGTGGTTCTACCTCGAGGTGATGAAATGATCTGCCTGCGGCCAGTGCGGACATCGGCGAGGATGCGGCTGCTGATGCTGTCGGCCGTCACCCGCATCAATCGCCACACCGCCATGCGCGAGATCGATGACATCGTGGTGTCCTGCGGCGGCTGGATCGAGGAGCACACGCTGTTTTCCGACATCGCTGCGACCTACCGCTTCGTCTTGCCCGCGGGCCGGCTCGAGGCGTTTGCCGGCCGGATCGACGCGCTCGGCGTCCGCATCGATGCCGCCAGCCGGCAAGCGCTTGCCGCCCGCGCCGCAAGCGGAGAGGGCGGTCAGGCTCAGGTGGGGGCGGAGGAAGTCTCGGGCGCGCTGTCGGTGACTTTCATTTGCGCCGAGCCGGATCAGCGCCGCGAAATCCCCTCAGTTCCGGGTTAACCGGGCATTCCGATTGAACCCGATTCGTTGCACTTGTTGGAGCCATCCCGTTGATTGAACCCCTTCCATTCATGTCGATCCGGCCCGTCATGGCGTTTCTCATGCGGTCTGTCCGGCAGCTGTTCCTGCCCGCCGCGGCTCTTGCCGCTGGCCTGTTCACGCAGCCCGCTTTCGCCTGGAAGGCCGCCGAGCAGGTCAAGACCTATCCGGTGACCGGCCAGTCCGGTGCTGAACTCTACCAGTCGATCGGCGCCAACGGTCCGGTGATTTCCGGCGAGCGCCGCACCATCGCCCACACCACCTTCAAACTGACCTGGCGGCGCGATTACCGGGAGCGCGCCGATGGCGGCTGCGTCATCGCCGTCAACGTGCCCAAGCTGATCATCACCTACACATTGCCCAAGCCGCGCGGCGGCCTTCCATCGGGCGTGGCGTCAAGCTGGAAGCGGTTTTACGACGGGCTTGCGGCGCATGAACGGGTGCATGGCCAGCATATCATCGAGATGGTGAAGGCGATCGAGGATGTCAGCGTCGGGCTGAGTGCGCCCAATGATCCCGGCTGTCACAAGGTGCGGGCGGAATTGCAAACCCATCTCAAGCGGCTGTCGGACGAGCAGCGCGCCCGCGGCCGCGAGTTCGACCGCATCGAGATGGGTGATGGCGGCGCCGTGCAGCAGCTGGTGCTGGGCCTCGTCAACGGCCGCTAGCTTGGGCAAGTGGCATCGGTAAGTGATGCCTC
Organism: Hoeflea sp. AS60; assembly: GCF_038900115.1. NCBI lineage: Bacteria > Pseudomonadati > Pseudomonadota > Alphaproteobacteria > Hyphomicrobiales > Rhizobiaceae > Hoeflea > Hoeflea sp. AS60. Next base: position 20,169 of record NZ_JBBMQP010000006.1, read on the forward strand.
ACTCTCCGGCGCCGGGCCAAATTGGCTTGCGGTGCCGGAGCAGCCTGCCTAGGCTCGACTGTTCGCGCCAGAGCCAGAATCAGGACGCCGCATGACCGTACGCATCGCCACCTTCAATGCCGAGAACCTGCTCAGCCGGTTCGATTTTTCCGGCTTCCGCAATGAACTCAGGCAGGACCGGGTGGCGCAGCTCTACGAGTTCGAAACCGAGGCGCAGTACCGCCAGGCCGAGATCGCGCGCGCCGTGTCGCTGACCGACGACACGCGGCAGATGACGGCGCTGGCGATTGCCGACGCCGATGCGGATATCCTCTGCCTGCAGGAGGTCGAGAACCTAGATACGCTGCACCGGTTCGAATATGGCTATTTGTTCAAGATGATCGGCGACGGCTACCGCCACAAGGTGCTGCTCGACGGCAACGACACCCGCGGCATCAACCTTGCCTTGATGACGCGAGACCGCACACTCGATGGTGCTGCGATCGAGATCCTCGATGTCAAAAGCCACGCGCACGAGACCTACCAGTCGATGGGGCTCTACACGCCCGATCTTGCCGAGATGCAGAAGCCGCAGGACCGGATCTTCAAGCGCGACTGCCTGGAGGTTGATCTGAAGATCGGCACGACCCGGCTCACCGTCTTCGTGGTGCATTTCAAATCGATGGGAAGCCCCCGCGACGGCATCGATGGCCGCACCCGCACCATGCCGGTGCGCGTCGCCGAAGCCCGCGCCGTGCGCAAGATCATCTCCGACCGCTTCGGGCCCGATGGCGGCGGCAAGCGCTATGTCATTGCCGGCGACTTCAATGATTACGCGGAGAAACTCGTGATCACCGGCGACCGCCGCAACAGCTACAAGTTCACCCCGGAGGACGCCGAAGACGGCGCGGTCAAGGTCCTCACTGCCGGCGGTTTTAGCGAAAACGTGGTGGCGCGGCGGCCCGAGATGGACCGCTGGACGCTCTACCACACCCGCGGCCCGGAAGAGCGGCATCTCTGCCAGCTCGATTACCTGCTGGCCTCGCCTGCGCTCGCCGGTATCAGCCGCGACCGGCAGCCCGACATCATCCGCGCCGGCCAGCCATGGCGCACGCTGTTTCCGCAGGGCCAGGAGGTCGACCGCTACCCGCGCACCGGTTGGGACCGGCCCAAGGCATCGGATCATTGTCCGGTGGCAATGACCTTCGATCTGGTCTGAACCATGCAATCCATGATCCCCGAGAACCGGATCTTCAGCCTCGATGCGGTGCGGCTCGGCATCGATGCTGGCGAGCATCCCTGGTTCGTTTCAGAGCGCGACGCAATTAATGCCCACTGGGCGCGGGAGCAGGTTGAGCGGCCATGGTTGTTCAACGGCACCATCATGATCCACCGTGGCCTCACGCTTGAGCACGGGGTGATTTCCGGGACCAGCTACCGCGCGCCCTATGCCGGCCTGCTGCACTGGGTCAAGACGCAGCCCGAAGCCGATGTCTGGCACCTGTTCGGCTCGGCGGTGATCTTGTCATCGGATGGCGCCATGCTGCTGATCCGCATGGCGGCAAAAACGGCGAATCCCGGCAAGGTCTATGCGCCTGCCGGTTCGCTTGATGAAAGCGACATCAAGGGCAACGCGGTCGATGTCGAAGGCAGCATCAGCCGCGAGGCGTTTGAGGAGACCGGTCTCGATCTGGCGCAAGCCGAGGCTGAAGCTCAGCTTCTTGGCTGGCGCAGCGGTCGTCATGTCTCGATCTTTCGCCGGTTCCGGTTCGCTGACACCGCGCAAGCTCTGGCTGAGCGGATTCGCGCGCATATCCGCATCGATCCGGAAGAGGAGATCGAGGATGTGGTGGTGGTGCGCAGGCCGCAGGATGCCGGCCCCACCGCGCCGCCCTACATGCAGGCGATGATCGATTTTCATTTCGTGTCACCGGAGTTCGACAGAGGTTAGGATGCGGTCAGGTTTGGTCCGTTGAAACGCCCACTTGCCACCATACAATGATACAGTGCAGCATTGCGGTGCAGGCAGCAGAAGAGGAACCGACCGGGCATGACCGATTACGCAATCTACGACGTCTTCACCGGAACCGCCCTGGCGGGCAATCCGCTCGCCGTGGTGTTTGACGCCGACCATTTCAGCGACGTGCAGATGCAGGCGATTGCGCGCGAGTTCAATCTTTCAGAAGCGGTGTTTGTGCTCAAACCTGAAAACCCGGGACACACCGCGCGGCTTCGAATTTTCACGACTGCGCGGGAGCTTCCTTTCGCCGGGCATCCAACAGTCGGCGCAGCCGTGGCGCTGGCGGATCGACGGCTCGGCGGCGATGTGCCGGCCATGGGCATGGATATGGTCAAGATGCTCGAGGAGGCGATCGGCCCTGTGCGCTGCGCGGTCCGGATCAAGCCCGACGGGGCAGGGTTCGCGGAGTTTGACCTGCCGAAACTCTCCCGTCAGCTCGAAGCCGAGATTGAGCCGGCCGACATCGGTGTGGCGCTCGGGCTCGACCCGCACGAGATCGGGTTTGAAAACCACCGGGTTTCGCTGTGGAGCGCAGGTGTGCCGTTCGTGCTGGTGCCGGTGCATGATCTCGCCGCCGCCGCCAAGGCCGAATGCGATGCAGCCGAATGGGAGCGTGTCGCACCGATGGGCGACGGGCACCTGGCCTTCGCCTATGTCTATTGCCGCGGCGGCGTGAACCACACATCCTCGTTTCATGCCCGCATGTTCGCGCCAGGCGATGGCATGCCCGAAGATCCCGCTACCGGCTCGGCGGCTGCGGCCTTGTCGGGGGCGGTTCATCACTTTGACGGACTGCCCGAAGGCAATCACGCGCTAGTGATCGAGCAGGGCGTGGAAATGGGCCGACCGTCGCTGATTCATCTGCATATCGACTGCGCCGGCACCGAGGTCTCCCATGTCAGGATCGGCGGCGAGGCAGTGCGTATTGCCGAGGGCAGGCTGTTGATTTGATGCGTTTAACGCGGATTATTGCGCGCTTGTCGCAACAGCGTGAAAAACAGTGTGGACAAGCCCGGCCATCCGGTCTATACGCCCCTTCGTCCCGGTAGCGGGACAGGTGGGGCGCGTAGCTCAGTTGGTAGAGCAGCTGACTCTTAATCAGCGGGTCCACGGTTCGAGCCCGTGCGCGCCCACCATTTTTTCTTCTAAATTACCCAATGAAAACAAGGGTCGTTTGGCTTCCCCGGTTTTGAGACCCTAATGTGACCCTCGCAAAAGGGTCACATTAGGGTCACACGTCAATTGAGGTGTTGTATCTAAAACAAGGCTCACACTGCTTGTTATGCCAACCCTCGGAGCCGAACTGCACGCCGCAGCACATGCAGGGAATCATTTTCTTGGGGCTGACAGTGGGGCGGCCTTCTCGTTCGATCTTGCCAAAAAGCGCATGGATCGCATTCTTCGTCCGACCAAAATGCGCCGCCATCTCTTTGTGAGAGGCACCCTTGATCCGCATGTCCATCAGAAGGTCGATTTCGGCTTCCGACCAATAGACGGTGCCATCAGACATGACTCCGATGACATCACGCGCATTTCGCTTTCCGAACCCTCGGCGTGATGCCCTCGTTTGGACAGACTGCTCGGACTTCCCAAGCTCAACCGTGATATCCTTGACGGTGCAGTTGGCTTCCCAGAGCGAGAGAAGCCTGGCATCCAATTCATCGGTCCACTTCGTTCGTGTTGCTTTACCCATCTTCCTAGTCTCAAAAATTTGATAGGCTCAGCATGAGTCACCGAGGCCGCCGGCGCTAATCGAGAAGGAATGCTGATGTGTAATCTCTACAACATCACCAAAGGACCACAGGCCATCTTGGAATTCACAAGGGCGGTCGTGAACCATGCGGGAAACCTGGAGCCAAGCAAAATCTATCCGGATTATTCAGCCCCCATCGTGCGGAACGGCAGCGACGACAAACGTGAACTCGTCAAAGCGCGATGGGGAATGCCGACGCCTCCAAAATTCTTGGAGGGCAAAAAGACTGACGGCGGCGTGACCAACATACGAAATGTCGGGTCGCCTCATTGGCGACGATGGCTCGGTGTCGAAAGTCGATGTGTCGTGGCTGCCACGGAATTTTCTGAATATGGCAGCGTTCGCGACCCCAACACCAAGCGGTTGCCTTTGCATTGGTTCGCCCTGAACGAAGATAGGCCTTTCTTCGTTTTTGCGGGTATTTGGACGACCTGGAGAAGCGTTCGCAAAATCAAGCAAGGCGAGATCGAAGCTGACATTTTTGGGTTCCTGACGACTGAACCCAACTCGGTTGTCGCGCCGATCCATCCCAAAGCGATGCCCGTGATTCTTACCACGCCCGACGAGATCGAGACGTGGCTCACAGCGCCTTGGGATGAAGCCAAGGCACTCCAGCGGCCATTGCTAGACGATCAGCTGATGACGTTGGAGCTGGACTAAGGAACTCTATGGCTTCTGGCAGATTGTGATGGTGTCACGTCAAACGCTCGGAAGGCATTGAGATATGAAGCCGCCCAGGTTCAAAGCCACTCATCCCGACTATGACCTCGAATGCGAGGAAGTCCTCGAGCCAGCCTTGATCGCCGCGATTGAAGAGGCGCGGTCGGTAGGGTGGAATACCGATGCTATCTGGCCAGCGCTGCTCTCACTGATCACAAATCTCGAACTTGCCGAGATCGAGAATCAACGGACGGATCGGCAGATTGCGGGAGCGAGACTCGATCTGCGGTGACTCAACACCGTTTTGATTTTTCGTTTTGTTTCACATCGTTGCCCAGCGGACGATTTCCCCATTCGGGAACTTTCCGCATTCTCAGGAGCCTTCGGATTACAAGGTGACAATAGTCTGCAGTCGAGGCCGTCTTGATCTTAACGTCGACGTAGTCAGCCGTGCCGCAACGCGAACATGCGAAGGGTGGCGTATCAACTGGACGCGCTGGGTTGAGTACCAGAACGAGGTCTGTCGCCAAATAGTGGACGACCTTCCGACATAGATTGCACCTCACCGAAATTATCTGGCCGTCGTCAGCCGCATGCTGGAGCGTGCGAACCTTCTGGCCTGGATGGCGGTGATATTTGCGATATTCCTCGGGCATCGCGGCATCATAAGAACAAAGAGGGAACACGCAAGAAATTTGATCTGAGCTATCCCCAACTCCCTAAATCAACAGGCGGACCTCTGCAACGAGAGTGATCCATCCATGTCTATGTGTATTCAACCCGTGTTTCGACGCCGCGTCTCCAACATGTCGTAATAAAATTCATTGCCGCCAGTGCGCGGCATCAGCATTACTGAGACCACAGCACCGCAGTCTTGGCACCTGAATCGAAGGGCTCTGGAGACAAAATGACCAAGAAAGTGGCCTTAGTCGATGGCGAAAATGGGCGGAAGGACTTTTGCTGCGCGGAAACGAATGGTTGAAATGGGGCCGTAACCTGTCAGGCGGCTTGTGGGAACGAAGCGGGGGAAGCGGACATTCGGCGTTGACCGGCTCGACGTCACTTCCGGCCCTTTGCGGACCTTCGTGTCATCCGCAGCTAATCACAGGACTGCTGCTTAAATCAAAGTGTCCCTAAGATTTGCAACAAGGCCCTTCTACAGGCGAATGTTTTCATTGAACCACAGAAGCTGCGGCAAAACGGATGTTGTTTTTGCTACAGTGAAATAGAGGAGTGCGGATATTAATGCAGCCATTGGTGTGTGCCACCGTATAGAATTAGTATCCGTCCCGAAGCTACGAAGCGTTCCTTGGTGCTTTCCACACATAACCTACCTCTGGGGGCACACCAGCTTACAACCGCCTTCGCATTTCGCATTTTTCAAGTTTCCACTTCACCCATGAGGCGAGTAAGCAATCAATAACGGCACCAGCCACGCTTGATGCCAGGCGCAAACAGCTTCTGATAAAGGGGGATCGCCACCTTGGCGGTGAGGTGCCTCTGGATCGTTTCGTTTGCGGGGATCAGTGCGACCAATACGATTGCAGCAATGAGCGCCGATCCGATCATGTCAAATGGGAAATGGACGCCGAGAAATATCCTCGCCCACGCTACGAGCATTCCGATTCCGACGATGATGAATGCGGTTCCCCGCAAACGCGTCCAATATCCAAGAGCAAACGCAATTCCAAAGATGAAAGTGAGGTGGTCGCTCGGGAAAGAACTGTCAGCCGCATGCTCAACAAAGGTTTTCCCGATTGGAACCATGAAGGGGCGCGGATGAAACCACCAAATTGGTATCAACTGGTTGACGAAAAGGGCAAGTTCGGAAACCAAGATAGCCACAACGAGCCCGCCGCGTGTTTGATCGTTTCCGCGCAGCCACAACACCACAAGAATGGCGGGAATTATGTAAATTGCGTAGTTCGCACTGACAGTTGCAAATTCAACCTTCCACGGCGACGTGCTGACGGACGCATTCAGCATCAGAAACAGTCTTTGATTTAGGCTCTCGAAAATATCTAGGATCGGCAAATCATATCTTCCTTAGTGATGCGCTCAATGTTCAAAGCGGAAACAGGGTGCAAGCGGGGTACCCTTTGCGGCGCTGCCACACGGAAGCTTGAGACTGAGAATTTCAGTAGATTCGGCGTCCCCAAGGGTTTGCTTAGTTGGTGCCTGCAAATCAGAATGTGCAATCAACCGACTACGAAACTCTCAAGGCTGCACCATGAAAGAGTGTCCATTGCAAATCTTTCAGGGAGCTGTCCGAACCTTTACAATTCCGTAATCTGCAAAGATGCGGCAATTCTTACAAAACGGTAAGATTGCAGCAATGAGCCCGCAAACCACCGTTCCTATCAGTATCTCTCATTCATCGCCGTCTATCGGCCATCAGGAGAGGTTCAATGAAAAACTCACAAGCGGACAGCGTATCAGGCCTTCAAGCAGACGCGCCGGTTCATAATCGCGTACCAAAGGTCACGGTCGATTTCTGGCTCATTAAACTATTAGCGGTGACAGTTGGAGAGACGGCGGCCGATTTCCTCAATGTCAATCTAGGGCTCGGACTACCTGCGACATCCGTGATCATGAGCGGTTTTCTGCTCGCTGCTCTGCTTCTCCAATTTACGCAAAGCAAATACGTACCCTGGATTTACTGGCTAGCCGTCGTCCTGATTTCCGTTGTTGGCACCCTGATCACCGATAATCTTGTTGATAATTTGGGCTTCAGTCTTCAGGCGTGCACGATCGGATTTTCCATAGCGCTTGCCGCCACTTTTGCCGCATGGTTTGCGTTCGAAAAAACGCTCTCGATCCATACAATCTACACCGCGAGGCGTGAGGTTTTCTATTGGCTGACGATTCTATTCACCTTTGCGTTGGGTACAGCAGCAGGTGACTTGTTAGCCGAAGGCCTCGGACTCGGTTATCTGCAGGCCGGCCTTGCTTACCTTGCACTTATCGGAGCGATTACTGCCGCTTACTATCTGTTCAAGCTAAATGGAATTCTGGCCTTCTGGTTAGCTTACATATTCACACGTCCAATGGGGGCCTCATTTGGTGATCTGTTTTCTCAGCCAGTAGACGCGGGTGGTCTCGGTTTCGGCACCACCATAACCAGCCTTCTTTTTCTTGGAGGTATCGTTGCGGTCATCATCTACATGCAACTGACCCACGACGATGACGAACTGGCCAAAACAGCTGGTTGATAACGATTCAAACAGAATGTCTCCAGACTGGATACGTACGAACCCATGAAGCCGCATCAAGACGGCGTCATGGGTTCGCTTTTTTCACTAGCTGAGCCGAACACCAGATAAGCCATTGTAAAAATACTCATTTTTACAAATCCGTAAGATATTCGCACAGCCGCAGAAAGGTTTGACTGTGAGATTGAATTTGTAGCGAGCGATTGTCGCTCGTCAGAAAAAAGGATCACAAGCATGAGCGTCACCTCAACCGCCCGCACAGCTATTCTTGCAACTGCTCTCGTACTTGTAGCCGGCGCTGGAGCCCAAGCAGCAAACAGCGTCAAAGACATTGAGAATTATGGGTTGTCTGTCGCTCCAGGCAAAATCCACAGCGTGTATCAGGTCAAGGACAACGACTCTCTTTTGTATGAAATCATGATCGATGGCAATGACGGCGCAGCACACTCGGTCAAAGTCGATGATGCAGGCAATGTGATCAATCACACTTCGCGGCTCAACATCTCCCACGGTCATGATGGTGCCGCCGTGTCCCACGGAGGAAACGCACACAAATGAAACCGTGAATGCAGAGCCGCTGGAACGTTGTTCTGCGGCCCTGCCTTTCCGCCTCACGTTACCTGGACACCAATCTCGTCATCACACATCTCCCAATACGAAAGTTCCTCAGATGGACAACAGAATGGAACCATACGGCAGCGATAAAACAGTCGCAAAAATGCCGGTTCTAAACAAAATTGCCGAAGTGACCCTCGCCTTCTGGATCATGAAGATCATTGCCACCACACTCGGTGAAACCACTGGCGACTTCATTGCCCAGACACTTAACCTCGGTTACGTCGTAGGCCTCGCAATCACTGTGAGCTTGCTCGTTTTCGTCATCTTCTTCCAGGTAAAGGCCGAACGTTTTCATCCAGCAGTTTTTTGGGCAGCCATAGTGGCAACCACTACGGCTGGTACCGAAATCTCCGACCTCATGGATCGAACTCTTGGTTTGGGCTATGTGATGGGTTCAGTGATCTTGGCAGTCGGGTTACTCGCTACATTGGCAATCTGGTACAAGCGCGATGGTAATCTGAGCGTCGATCCAATCCTGCGCAAAGACGCAGAGATTATGTTCTGGGTGGCGGTCGTTTTTTCTAACAGCCTTGGCACTGCCTTTGGTGACCTTCTGGTCGATGCTGCGGGTTTGAGTTATGTCAGCGCCGCCTTGATCTGCACCGCGGTAATTGCTGGCGTCCTGGTCCTTCACTACACAAAGGCCATGAACGATATCGCCTTGTTTTGGATAGCATTCATCTTCACAAGGCCGTTCGGGGCGACATTCGGGGACTTCCTGACAAAGCCTATTTCAAAAGGCGGCCTCGATCTTGGAACCTACAATGCATCGATTATCTGTATTGTTCTCATGAGCGGCATCGTGTTTTTCGCCATGCGAAATCATAATCGCTCCAAGATAGCCACCACGTTGATAGATCAGTAAAACGACTAACAATCTTGTAAGTGTTCAGCCCATGCGCTGACCACCCTCTCCCGGTGCTGTCTCCGGGAGAGGTTCAATGTCGAAGATATAGAGGGTATGGATGACCCCAGGCCGCCATCCCATACAAGATGCAAGTAAGTATCCGCAAAGCCCGCATATTTCTAAGTTTGGAGACTAGCCCGTGCGCATTCTGCTGATCGAAGACGATATCAAAACTGCCAGTTATGTCTCGCGTGGATTCACTGAGGCTGGGCATACCTGTGACGTGATAGACAATGGTCAGGATGGTCTTTTCCAAGCGACACGAGAGTCTTACGACGTCATGATTGTTGATCGGATGCTACCTGGCCTTGATGGGCTATCCCTTGTCAGGGCACTTCGTGCAGCAGGAAAAAAGACACCCGCGATCTTCCTAACCTCGATCGGCGGCTTGGATGATCGCGTTGAAGGACTGGAGGCCGGTGGTGACGATTACCTCGTGAAACCCTTTGCCTTCTCGGAATTGGCTGCTCGTGTATCTGCATTAGCACGACGTCCTACCATGCAGCAGGAGCTGACTGTTCTGATGGTTCATGATCTCGTGGTGGATTTGCTGAGCCGTCGCGTAACAAGAGCGGGGCAAGAAATTGACCTTCAACCTAAAGAGTTTTCACTCCTTGAAACGCTTATGCGAAACGAGGGGCGGGTTCTCACACGTACCATGTTGCTGGAGCGAGTTTGGGACTATCATTTCGATCCGCAGACCAGTGTCGTTGAAACTCATATTAGTCGATTAAGATCGAAAATCGACAAGCCCTTTGACACAGCACTCTTACACACTGTGCGCAGTACGGGATATTCAATTCATGCTCCCCGCTAGGCTACTTCGAAGCAGCGGATTTCGAATTGCTGCGACATTCACGGGTGTGTTCCTTATCGCCGCCGCCATCGCCGGCACGGCAGCTTATACAATCATCAATGAGGAACTGACGAAACGGCATGAGCGTCTACTTGATGAGGACATTTCCGTGATGGAGTCCGCTTTTCTTGCTGGTGGCTTATCTGACCTACGTGAAACTGTAGATGCTCATACTTCTGCGTCGCCCAATCGGGAAGGAATTTATCTACTTCGCGATCAGAGCGGTGAAAAGCTCGCAGGCAACATCAGTCGCTTCCCGAATTCGGTGCCTGGAGATTTCGTTGAAGCAACCGCACTCGGTATTGATGCTGACTACGGCTACTTCACGCGGCGTGCTGAGCTCGGAGACTACTCCATAATCATTGGCAGGAGCGCAGAAGATATCAGCGAGATTGACGAGATTTTCATAGACGGTTCCACTTGGGCCGGCATCGTCATGTTAGCAATCTCACTGGCGGGCGCTATCACGCTATCCCAACGCATGAACCGCCGCCTCGAAACGATCAAAGGCGCACTGGAGTCCGTCTCAGAAGGAAAATTTGATACGCGCATTCCCATGACTGGCCGTGGTGATGACATCGATATGCTGGCCGAGTTGATGAACTCGACAGTAAGCCGTTTGGGTTCATCTGTGGAGAGCATTCGTCAAATAAGCAATGACATTTCGCACGATCTGAAAACACCGATGAACCGACTTCGGATAAACCTTGAGGAAGCGTTGGAGAAGCAGGAAGCCGGCAAAAACGTCGGGGCAGAAATTGAGGATGCGTATGATGAGTCAAACCGAATAATTGGTACCTTCGATGCATTATTAAGGATCGCACAAATTGAAACACGGGCGCGAAGGGCGCGGTTTGGCTCAGTCAATCTTGTTGCGGTAGTAGCCGATATCACCGAGTTCTACAAAAATTCATTCGAGGACGCTGGCATGGAGCTAGGCGTCAGCATGGCTGTGGCAGTCCCCGTGGTAAATGGCGACAGGGAACTGTTAACGCAGCTAATTGCCAATCTCCTTGAGAACGCCATGCGGCATTGTCCATCAGGTGCGCTAGTGAGTTGTACTGTTACCGTGGAAGACCAAGCAGTTGTTTTGTCCGTTTCTGACAATGGCGATGGCATACCGGAAAACGATCGGGAGAAAGTCTTGCGACGGCTCTATCGACTTGAGAAAAGTCGGAGCACCCCAGGATCGGGACTTGGCCTTAGCATGGTCAAGGCAATTGCGGACCTTCACGACGCAACCTTGACTCTTGAGGACAACATGCCAGGGCTTCGGGTCATCGTTAGACTTCCATTGGCAACCAACGATATCGCGTTTCGGGCTTGAGCTGATCCCATGATTCAGTTCTTTGAACTTACCAAGCTCGCCTTGAGGTCTATTGCCCAATGGGCAAGTGAGCTGAAACGAGATGTAACGGCGCTTTGGATTGGATCGCGAGATGCGCGGACTCCATGGCCATCAAAGTTGCTGGCAGGCCTGGTGGTAGCCTAAGCGCTCAGTCCCATCGATCTGATCCCGGATTTTATTCCTGTGATCGGCTACCTCGACGATCTCATAATCGTGCCTTTCGGTCTCTGGCTTACGATCAGGCAGATACCTGATGAGCTAATGGCAGAGTTTCGTCGACGAGCTGTTGGACTCGGTCCGCGCCCCAGATCGATGGCTGGGTTGCTTTTTGTTGGCGCGGTCTGGCTGCTTGCCATCACCATCTTGTTTCGCTGGTTCGAACAGCGCTTCGCGGTCACGACCGCGCTTTCTTCGGGAGCCTGAAATTGGGTCAATATCTGCAGCCTATTGTCGATTACATCGGCAACCATCCAAACGGTGCTATTGCGATAGTGTTCCTCATGGCGATGGGCGAAGCAATCTTCGTGCTTGGGCTGTTTGTTCCCTCAACTGTCGTCCTTGTTGGCGCGGGTACATTGGTCGGCATGGGCAAGCTTGGGTTCGTGCCAATCTTCACCGCCACTGCACTGGGCGCAATCGCCGGTGACGCGATCTCCTACTGGATCGGCCACACCTATAAGGAGCGCATTAGACAAGTCTGGCCCTTCAACAGATACACAGGAATGCTGGATCGCGGCGAGGCCTATTTCGCCAAACACGGCGGAAAAAGTGTGTTTATCGGTCGCTTTATTCCGGGCATCAAAGCTGTAGTTCCTGGAATTGCGGGCATCGTTGGCATGAATCCGGTGCGCTTCACCGTCATCAATGTCGTGTCCGCCATCGTTTGGACCGCCAGTCATCTGCTGCCTGGTGTTGGAATCGGCAGAGGCATCAACGTTGCAAGTTCTGGCAATCCAAGACTGCTAGAGCTCTCTCTTCTGGTGCTCGTTATCGCTGGCGCTGCCACTTACGCAGCCAAATTCGCCTTTGGTTGGCTTGTTCCTCATGCGGAGAACTGGCGCATCAAACTCGGAGAAGCCTTGTCCCAGAGCTCGGTTCCAGGCGCGCAGTTTTTGCGGCGAATTCTCCTCAACGATCAAAACATCGCCGTCCCCTTTGCATTCTTTGCGTTGGCGCTCCTGGGTCTCTCCGGCTTCAGCTTGATTGCGATCGAGTATTTCGCCGACCCAGCTTTCGTTCGAGCAGACGAATCCATCAGCGGCTATCTGCAGTCGTTGCGCACGGAGCCTTTTGACAAGCTCATGGTTGGCGTGACGATGCTTGGTGACGGCATGGTGCTGGGCCCCATAGCGGCGGCCGTGTTGGCGGTATTCCTGTGGCACAGAAGGTGGCGGGTGGCCGGAGCGCTTGCCACCGCATTTGTCAGCGCCGCGTTGTTTGTCCCTCTGGTCAAGACGTTCATTCACCGCGCACGACCAATCAGGCTCTACAATGGTGCGGACAGCTACAGTTTCCCCAGCGGCCATGCGACCTTGTCAGCAACGATCATAGGCATGTGCGTGCTTGTGGTGGTTCGAGACGTTCCAGTACGTGCCCAGAGGATCATCTATATAGCGGCAGCTGTTGCGATCGGGCTGATTGCATTCTCCCGTCTCTACCTGGCAGCCCACTGGCCTAGCGATGTCGGAGCAGGCCTGATGTTCGGAGGCTCATTGGTATTCGGTCTGGCCTGGCTTCTCCACAACCGTTCTTTCGCCCCTGCTTCCAACCGTGCCGCCATCGTCACACTCATCACACTGATGTTGGTTTACCCCCTGCACCTCTATATGAACTATTCGACTGCAACCTCCAACTACGCCATCAGAGCCGATCAAACTGTTATCAGTCGCCAGCAATGGCTTGCCGATGGCTGGACTTCTTTTCCATCTCGAAGGGTTCTGCTCGACGGCGATTATGGCGAACCGATCCTTGTCCAGACCAATCTCGATGAGCCCAAGATTGCAACTAGTCTGGTCAAAGCTGGCTGGAAGATGAGCAAATCGGGGCAAATCGCAAATCTGGTTGACTCAATTCTGCCAACACGGCGACCATTAGCTCAAATGTCTGAATTGCCGTTAACAAACCGTGGCCGTTCACCAGATGCCGTGTTTACTCGGCTTGATCCAAAGTTGGAAACCACGCGGCAAGTGCTGCGCGTATGGTCTACTGGCACATCCGTCCAAGAGGGCGGACAGCAAACGCAGTTGTTCCTGATCTCGGTGACCGCCGAAATTGCTGACCCGGTCGGTTTTGGCTTTGCTCTCGGAGAGACTTTGTCTTTGTCCGCAGCTGAAAACGATGTGTTGAGATCGGAGATCGCCAATTCACTGGATGGCTCTGTAGAATCTGTTGGCAGCGCAAATAGTAAGCAGCTTCTGGTTGATTGAGGTGCGCTAGGAAATTGCGGACTGACGGCATCCCACGCTACGTCGAGCGAAACTATTGACATGTTACTGTCGTTACATTAAAAGTAGGCCATGAAAAATATTTCATGGCTACTGTTGACCTATAAAGTCCCGCCAGAACCCGCGGCTAAGCGGGTTTCACTTTGGCGAAAGCTAAAGGGTCTGGGTGCCGTTTATCTTCAAAACGGCGTCTGCCTTCTGCCAAAAACGGACGACCATGTACGCCGCCTAAAGATGCTTGAGAACGATATTTCGGAGGCGGAAGGCGAGTCGGTCATTCTAGAGACCGTTGGCCTTGACCCAAACCAAGAAGCAAAGGTTCTGGGGCGGTTCAAGGCTGAACGGGATGAAGCTTATGAGGAATTCATCGACAAGTGCGATGACTTCGAGGCTGAAGTTGCCAAAGAGGTGACTGCCAACCATTTCACTTATGCCGAACTGGAGGAGAACGACGTTGATCTCAAGAAACTCCAGGGCTGGCTAGAAAAAATCCAGAAGCTCGATTTCTACGGAGCCGATCGCGCCTCCGAAGCGCAGGAGCGACTTAAAGGTTGCGTTACGGTCCTCGACGATTATGCGCGCAAGGTTTTCGACGCGCATGATGAAAACAAATAGGGCGAAAACACATGCGGTTTATTGGCCGTCTTTGAACCGGCAAACACATTAGCTTTCGCAATCAACTTGCTGAAGTCCGTTGCCCAATGGCCGTATAGGCATGGAAATCCATAGATGGATTGAGATGCCGAAATGGAAAACAGGAGTCCCGAAATGATCGAATGGTCTACCGCAGGCCCCGCCGTCGGCGCAGCCTTTCTCGCTTCGATCGTCGAAGTCGTCGAGGCATTCACCATCGTGCTGGTTGTCGCCACGCTACGTGGCTGGAAGCCCGCTGCCACAGGAACGGCGGCCGCGCTTTTCGTACTGACTGCAATCGTTGTTGTTCTCGGCCCATTGTTGGACCAGGTGCCACTCAATGTGCTCCAACTGCTGATCGGTGTGCTGCTGCTGCTTTTCGGCATCGGCTGGCTGCGCAAAGCTTCCCTGCGTGCGGGTGGCGTCATACCGCTGCATGATGAAACCGCGATTTTCGCACGGGAAACGGCAGAGTTGAGCGTAGAGGTTAACCGCCAAAAGACATCGCAGGATTGGATTGCTGGGATTGCGGCTTTCAAGGCAGTTCTTCTGGAAGGTCTCGAAGTGATCTTCATTGTGATAGCGGTTGGCTCGGGTCGAGGTCTGTTGTGGCCTGCCAGTCTGGGCGCTCTTGCGGCTTGCGTCTTGGTACTTTTGGCTGGAATCATTGCCCATCGGCCGCTGGCTCGGGTGCCGGAAAACACCCTCAAGTTCAGCGTTGGCGTGATGCTGTCAGCTTTCGGTGTATTCTGGACTGGCGAAGGCCTGGGAGTGGATTGGCCTGGACATGACATGGCTCTGCTTGTCATTGCCATCCTGTTTTTGCTTGCGGGCCTGATAGCTGCCCGAATGGTCCAACAACCCGTAGAAGAGGTGACGCCATGAATATCCTTAAAGACGTCATGTCAGAACTGTTCAGCATGTTCGTTGCCGACGCACGGCTGACTGCGGCTATGCTGGCGGTGGTCGCAGTCGCAGCGCTGATTATCGACGCGACAAATCTTCCGTCACTCTATGGTGGAATTTTCCTACTGGTCGGCAGCATCGCTACATTGTTTTTCAGCGTCAGCCGAGAAGCAGCCCGTCGCCGCCTTTCCCGCTCTTTGTGAGAGGAGCAGACATAAAATTGGCGCTCAATCGCCACATCGGGGCCACACAGTATAAGAATGCGTAAGGCTGTGGAAAAGCGCTGGTGAGTTTCAGTCGCCATCTTCCTGTCATCGGATCGCACTTGGTGATCCCTAACAAGGAGAAAACAGATGAAGAAACATTTGATTGTCGCCACCGCGATTATGGCTTCGGGTCTCAGCTTTGTGGCAGCTGGAGCAGCGAATGCGACTGATGAACATGATACATCACATGCGATGGAGACTAAGGCGCTCATGTCAGCGAAATTGACCGCCGCAGATGCGATCAAGGCTGTTCAGGCTGAGCAACCAGGCAAAGTTGCCGAAGTGCAGTTTACCGTGGACAACAATGCGCCAGCTTATGAAATATCTCTGCTTGCGGCCGATGGCACTGAACATGATTTCTTGGTGGATGCCTCGGCCGGCGTGGTGACCAAAATGGCTGCAAACGAAGAACAGGCAGGCGACCAAGCGGATGACGAAAATGACCACGAGACGGGAGGCGCGGAAACCGACTAAGCGCCTTTAGGTTTGGCCACCGCCTCAGTTGGGGCGGTGGCCAGCTGTGCGATAAGCCTGCCTTACGAAAAATTATATTTTCCTTCAGTTACTTGTAATCTAAAGCAGCGATGCTCCCCTTAACAAACGGAGCTCACCATGAACGCAGAATTGCAAATAAACAGACTTCACTCTCGATCGACCAGACTGTCTCACATGGTGCTCGCGGCTACAATCGTGACCCAACTTATCAGCAGTCTGATAATGGTTCCCCCTCTGGATGGAAACGCCGCTGATATTGCGTTCACAATTCACCAGTACTCTGGGGTTTTGGCATTTCTGTTTGCCCTGCTGTTTTGGGGTATCATCATGGCGCGAAAGAAGGGAACCTCTCTTACGTCACTCATACCGTGGTTCTCGGCTGAACGGCTTCGGTTGTTGAAGGGTGATATCTTGGAGCATTTCGCAGCCTTAAAGTCGTTCAAGTTGCCAGATTACAAAGATGACAAGCCGCTTGCTTCGGCGGTGCATGGTCTTGGTCTATTGCTGATGACGGGTATGGCTGCAACAGGTGTTGCTTTCGCGATTGCCATGCAGCTTGGTCGGGGCGAAGAAACCAATTGGGTCGCCAACGATTTGTTGCTGCACGTCACTTTTGCAAATTTGGTATGGGCCTATTTGATTGGCCATGCTGGACTTGCCATACTCCATCACTTTACGTCTAAAGCGTCCCTGTCAGAAATGTGGTCATTTCGAGCGAGTGGGCATTGAGCTTTGCGTTTCCAGAGCAAGACAACGTATTTTAAAGTGGGATCGATTGCTCCAATAAATAATTTTCTCAAAGCCACGCCACCGTCCAGTATCGGACGGTGGCTTTTTGCCGCGGTCGATATGGAGCCATGCATATTCCGAAAGATTACTGGCGTTTGATTTTGGTACTCAAGTCTACGCTCATTGAGCGATCCTGATCTTTATTACAAATCGGTATGAATTTCTCACAGTCACTGTAAGGCTGACGGTCCACCCTCCTTATTCAAACGGAAATCACGTTTGTAAAGGAGATTGAAATGACCAAGTCTAGAAGCCAGACTCACCGAACACTTCACAGTGCACTTATCGCATTTTCGCTCTTAGGTGTGGCTCTGTCCCCCGCCATTACTGCCATCCCCGCGCATGCGGAAAAGGCTGTGGCTCCGGAGAAAAACCCTCCCGGTGACATTCCCGATACCCAAGTCTTCGTTGATTACGTCTCACCTGCAGGCTTCACGATGAAAGTTCCGGAAGGCTGGGCGCGAAGTGACAACGCCGACGGTGTAAGCTTTGTCGACAAACTCGATGGCGTAATCGTGACAATGTCTGATGCATCCACTGCGCCTACGGCTGCGAGCATCATTACTGAATACTTTCCAATGTTGGAAAGTCACGGACGCGCCGTCACAATCGATGGTGTAAAGCCTGTTCAGTTGCCAGCAGGTTCTGCTTTTCTCATCTCCTACAGTTCAAATTCCGAACCAAATGCGGTCACCAACAAGCAGGTACGGCAGGAAAACAATCGCTACCTGTTTTACAAGAGTGGCAAAATTGTTTCGCTCGATCTGTATGCCCCGCTTGGCGCAGACAATGTCGACCAGTGGCAACTGATGTCGCAGTCCTTCAGGTGGAACTAAGGATGTCCATTCTGGAAGCCCATGAACTGTATCGATTTTTCCACATCGGTGACGATGAAACGGCTGCTTTACGCGGCGTCAGTCTGACAGTTTCCCGGGGCGAGACGGTTGCAGTCATGGGGCCGTCAGGTAGTGGCAAATCTACTTTGCTCAATTGCCTCACAGGTCTCGACGAACCAGATGCTGGAGCAGTCCTGATCGACGGCGTGCAAATGTCTCGCCGTGCCGAATATGAGCGGGCCCGATTACGGGCATCCAATTTTGGCATCTTGCTGCAAGCGGGAAATCTCTTTCAGCACTTCACCGTGGCTGAGAACATTCGGTTTCAAATGATGTTGCTAGGGGCTGTCGATGAGGCGCGATTGGAGGCTCTCGTCGAGATGGCAGGGATCGCGCATCGTGCAGATGCCTACCCCGCAAATCTTTCTGGCGGGGAGACCGCACGGGCGGGACTAGCTGTAGCGCTTTCAAATAATCCGGCGCTGCTTATTGCTGATGAGCCTACCGCAGAAGTCGACGCGGCCACTGAACGACGTCTTCTCGATCAATTCGACCTCCGTCGGGAAACGGGTCTCGCAACCCTTATCGCCACTCATAGTCAGGCCCTGGCTAACAGGGCTGACCGGATCGTCCATTTGAAAGATGGGAAGCTCGATGACAAATGACATTTTAGTGGAAACCGGGAACGTCGCCAAAGATTACAACTTGGCCGACGGCACCTCGGTTAATGTGCTGATTGGCATCACCTGCACAATTCGTGCAGGTGATCGTCTGGCACTTGTAGGTCCTTCAGGTAGCGGCAAATCCACGTTGATGCACATTCTGGGTGGTCTCGTCGAACCCACGCGAGGTGCGGTGAATTGGCCTGCGTTGGGTATTCGTGAGCAGCTTCAGCCATCCAAGGTGCAATTTGTCTTCCAGTCACCAAGCTTGTTTCCCGCGCTGAATATCGCTCGCAATGTCGCCCTACCAATGGTGTTGGCAGGCGGCTTTACGGATTCTGGAAGCCGAGCGCAACAAATGTTGGAACGTTTTGGGCTGGCTGATCTCGCTGAGAAGCTCCCAGAGGAGTTGTCCGGCGGACAAGCACAACGGGTTGCGATGGCGCGCGCATTGGTGATCGGCCCGAAATTAGTCCTTGCCGATGAGCCAACGGGGCAACTCGACAGTTCCACCGCGAACTTGTTCCTGGAAACGGTATTCGAGGTAGCCCAAGCGGGCGGCACAGCCTTGCTGGTGGCGACCCATGACTCCGATATCGCAGGCAGGATGGACCAGAGATGGATGCTTGATCGCGGCGTTTTGAAAACTTCCCAACATAAACTGGAGTCAGTCTCATGAACTTTTACTGGATCAGCGGACTGGCGCGTCATCGGATAATACGCCTTGCGGGTGCTACCTTCGGCGTCGCAATTACGGTCGCCCTCTTGGCGTGCCTTGGTTTTTTTCTTGCAAGCAGTTCTTCATCTATGACCAAGCGCGCCATTTCGGGCTTGCCAATTGACTGGCAAGTTGAAGCCATTCCGGGATCAAACACCAAAACCATTCACGATGCGATCAGCAAGGCAGCAAAGACCGACGCCATCCATGAAGTCTACTATGCCAAGACAACTGGATTGAAGGCCGAAACAGGCGGAACGGTCCAGACCACGGGCGCTGGCAAAATCATAGCATTTGATACTGGCTATCTGAAGGACTTTCCAAAGGAAGTCAGACCGCTTTCGGGAACACCGGATGGGGCACTGATCGCCCAGCAGACCGCAGCCAATCTGCATGTCGGTCCCGGTGACAAGGTCATCATCAATCGAGAGGGATTGGGGCCCCAGACCGTCACCATATCCGGGGTCGTTGATTTGCCCGATGCAGACTCCCTTTTCCAAGCCGTGGGCCTTCCCGCTCAGGCCGCTCCGCAGGCACCACCGGACAATGTGATCATTCTCCCGATTGCCGATTGGCACAGGATTTTCGACCCACAGCAGGTCGTACGCCCAGACACAACACGATTGCAGTTCCACGTTCGCTTGAACCATGAAGCCCTTCCTGCGCAACCAACCAAGGCCTATGTCGAAGTGGCGGGAGCTGCAAAGAACCTGGAGGTTCAGGTCGCGGGCCAGGCACTTGTCGCCAACAACCTGGCCGCCCGCCTTGATGCGGTGCGGGGCGACTCCCTTTATGCAACCGTATTGTTCCTCTTTCTTGGAATACCCGGCGTGGTTCTGGCCGCAGCTCTAACCATGGCCGCCACCGCAAGCGGTGCAGGCAGACGTTTGCTTGAACAGGCGCTCTTGCGCGTACGTGGCGCTTCGACCAGTCGAATTCTTTCGCTGTCGGCCACCGAGGCTGTGACAACGGGTCTGGCTGGAATTGTTCTGGGTCTTGCAGGCGCTTATCTCTTTGCAAGATGGGGATTGTCGATTAACGGCACGGCATCTGGCGCTGTTACTTCAGCTTTCCTTGCTGCCTTGACAGGGTTCGCACTCGCACTGGCAGCGGTCCTGCTGCCAGCATGGCTATCGACCCGTCAGGAGACTGTTTCAGCCGCCCGCCGCACTGTTGGACGTGGTTCCGTTCCACTGTGGCAGAGGCTATGGCTGGATGTCATCTTGCTTGTGGCTTCGGGTTTGTTGTTCTGGCAATCGGCAAGTACCGGATACCAGGTCGTGCTCGCACCAGAGGGTGTTCCTGCAGCATCAGTTGACTATAAGGCGTTTCTGACCCCCGCACTGTTTTGGGTCGGCTCAGGTCTTTTCATCATGAGGCTTGCCTTTACGGCCATAGCGGCCAACGGCCCCATTCTTAAAGGGCTTGTCTCGCCTTTCGCTGGACGCTTGTCTGAGACGGCTGCCGCATCGCTTTCGCGCCAGGCACGCCGATTGACACTCGGCATCGCAATGACAGCTTTGGCTGTATCCTTTGCCACATCAACTGCGATATTCAACACCACCTATAATGCTCAGGCTCGGGTCGATGCCGAGCTGACCAACGGCTCCGATGTAACGGTATTTGGAACAATTGCGAACCCCGCAGGCACGCATTTAGAAGACCTGAAAAAGCTTCCGGGCGTTGTTGCCGCTGAGCCGATGCAGCACCGTTTCGTCTATGTTGGCTCGGATTTGCAGGATATATACGGCATCAATCCGAACACAATCGGAAGTGCGACCAGCCTTGCGGATGCCTATTTTACCGGAGGTACTGTATCTGCAGTTCTTTCATCGCTTGCGAACACACCTAATGGTGTTCTTGTCTCTGAAGAGACGGTGAACGACTTTCAGCTCAAACATGGTGATATCGTCAATCTCCGGCTCATGAGCGCCAGCGACAACCAGTATCACGCCATACCATTTAAGTTTGTGGGGATCGCACGCGAATTTCCAACCGCGCCGAGAGATTCGTTTCTTGTCGCCAATTCCGAATACATCGCCAAAGTGACAGGGAACTCAGCCGACGAATACGTGCTGATGCGCTCCGACGGAAACCCGACGGCATTGGCCAAAGCCGTACGCACGACACTGGCCAACAATCCTGCTTTACAGGTCAAGGACGTCGGCATGGCCACCCATATCATAGGCTCCAGCCTCACCGCTGTTGACCTATCGAGTCTGACACGCATCGAACTGATCTTCGCCGTCATTCTCGCTGCAGCCGCGTCGGGCCTGGTGCTTGCCCTCGGCTTCAACGACCGTAGACGCGATTTTGCAATCTTGACGGCAATCGGTGCCAAGCCAGCACAGCTCAGCGCGTTTCTGTGGGCAGAAGGTGCGCTTGTCGCTGTCTGCGGTACTATCTTTGGGCTCGTCTCGGGAAGCGTTACGGCATGGATGCTGGTCAAACTGCTAACGGGTGTCTTCGATCCGCCGCCTGAATCGTTGACGGTACCATGGACCTATCTTGCGATCGTTCTCTCCCTACTTATCGCGTCCGTCATACTCGCTATCCTAAATGCGGGCAGAGGATCGAGAGAGAGCGTGGTGGAGGCCATTCGAGACTTCTGACGATTGATGTCATCTCCAAAGCAAAGAGCTCAGAGGTGATGGCAAGCCAAGAGCGGAGATACACGATAACACTTGCATTCGAAGGCCGCATTTTGGCGCAATCCGGCCTTCGAAGCTTTGCGCTGCGAACGTCAGCTTCCCGCCCTATCAGGACCTTGGTGCGGAGTGTAGGGAATGGCTGCTTACAGGAGCTGGGTCCAAGACAGCGAACGGCCGACCTGAGGGCGCGAAGCGGTCAATGAGTGGACGCCTCGTCAGGGTCAGCAATGGGACGAAAGCACCAAAGAGAAATTGCCAACCTCGGGCGGAAAGCGGAAGTTAGGGGGTAGTCCCTGATCTAGGAGTGACAGAAGCTACCATTGTCGCTTTTGCTGGCCCCTTGGATCAGGTTATCGACGGAATGGGCGGTCAGCAGGCGTTTGCCGTGACGCAGAGGATGCCTACGAGACTCGGTCCTGCCAAATCATCAATCTTTGGAAACAAACCTCCAACTGGCCAACATCTGGCGCGAGGTCATTCCGCCACCTCGGCGCAAACCAATTCCGGATCAACAACACATCTGGCAGAGGATCAATTCTATTTCATCGATTTCGTCTTGGATGTAACGTCTCTCTTTATCGCCCTCATACCGAAGCCGAGAACGAAGTGCCTTAGCTTCGGCTTCCAAGCGGTCCGCCAGGCGTTTGCATTTTGTCACCGAGATTCTTTCTGTGGGAAAACGTCAAGGCACTATGACGCTGCGCTATTGTGCAGGAGGGCTGAAGAGGAGGGGCTATTTTGTCAAAACGGAACATCTACAAATTTTGGATATGCCTTAAAATCCTCTGGTGCCCAGCCGTCCGTATGTCGAGTTGCAATGGCAACAATGTCTTTGGCTATTGTTGCCAACAAGTTCAATGGCGCACCTATTCTCACATCGTTCTCCAATTCTTGACCGATCCAACAGTCGATTTCATCAGATATGCGCCCGCCATCAATAATGTCCCGAATATGTGACAGTGAGAGGTCGGCGACATAGCTCAAGAAAACATGAGAGTAGAAACCAGTACGACCTCGATGATCTATTTTTCGAACTTTCATTTTGTTTTTCCTTATTAATAATTTGTATTTTATTATCGATATAAGTATTATTCGCGATAAATCGCATTGATACAATAGTGAATATTAAATTTATATTATAAATATGAAAATATGTATTGCCACATGGGATAGCTCGGTGGAGCGGCAGTCGGTCATGCTTTGGCAAGCTAACAGTGCGAAGAATAGTCAATAGCTGGCTCTTCGGAACATATGTCCACCCATCCGGCTGGGATATATTCCTGGCCTTATCGTCGCGGTTCGAACTGCGTTGCTCTGCAAGTGGGCGTCCAGTGCAGGTTAACTTCCCGATCGCTATATCCGCGTCATCCCCTTGCCTGGATTCCACGAGCCCGGCATAGCTGTCTCAACGAATAAGGAGACGGTGCATGTCAAATTTTGGATCACCCGCGCACAACGCTACCATGGGCATGGGCGCTGGAATGATGATTCTGGCGGCTGCAGGCACTGGCTTGGCAAACAGTCTTATCAATGCACAGACTGAGGCGAATGATCGTCGCTATGACGCCGCATATGGTGACGCTCTGGCTCGCGCTGTGGCTCATGCGGACTCGATGGATCGTGTCAACGATATCGCGATGCAGCGGGTTCGTGATCTGGAGGCTCAGGTGCGGTCGCTTACTGCTGCATGCGCACAGCGTCAGGGATGCATCGACCGCATGAAAGCACGGCTGTCATGAGCCTCGTGCCGAGTGACGTCACGGACGAGCAGTTTGTGGCACTCCGTGAGATGTTCGGCGATCTCGTCTATGAGACGCCAGAACATTGCGCCGATCTGCTCAGATATCTCGATGAAAAATCAGACAGCAAAAAGCCCGCTAACTAGGCGGGCTTTTCAGTTTCAGCGGAAAGTGACGGAGTTCATAGGCTTCATAGCCTGCGCTTGAGCTTTCCGTGCTGGCCTATCCTCGGCCGTCATTGGCGGTCTCGAGAAACGCACGATAGGCACGCCGTGGATGCCATGATCTCGGCCGCTGACGAATAGCCTTGCAGCGCGAATGCCACCTTTGCCAAGTGCTTTCAGCTCAGCATCATCCATGCACAATAGTGTGTCACGTACTTCCTGTTTGAGACCATTCATGTCTGTCGTAGCGCGGCTCGGAGGCAGTGCCTTTGTGTACGCCATGACGGTGGAAATTCCATCTTTATTGAATTCAGGTGCCGCTTCCTTGGCACGCTTCGCCGCCAGCTCTTCGAGGACAGCTATCGGCTGAGCTGTTGGCTCGTAGTGAGGCAGTGGCTCCTTGCCACCAAAAAGTAGACGCCATGGCCATGACAGAAGCTTCTCCAGTGAGGACATTCCTGTTATCAGAAAACGTCCGATTGCGGCGATGAGTGCAGCGAAAAATCTCATAATAGGTATCCCTTGCTTTTGGTTGTGATATTATTTTTCTTTATAGTGCAATAAACAATTACAAATAAATCTGGTCGGCTTTCGTAATATTATTTATATAAAGAGTAGTGTGTATATTAAGTCTAATTCGACATGGGAGATATAGTCATGGATACTAAATACATTGCATCAGAAGTGTGCCGCGAACTCGTCAGTGCGCTCAAGCAGACAGAGGGACTCCGATACATAGCCGCCGCTTGTGGGCGCAGCCCTCAGACGATCCGTCAATACATGGCTAGCCCGGAATCTACATCTTTCCGCAAAGCCCCTTTTGAAGTCACGGACGAGATGATCAAGCTTATCATCTCCTATGAAGTTTTGCGGCCTGACTCTTCGCACTGGGAGACGAGAGAAGGCGAAGGGTGGAGGGTGTTGCTGCCAAACAGAACGCCTTTCGTATGTCGGACATACCTTATAGCTCTTGAAGTAGCAGATCGTTTCAGGACGTCGCCAACGCCGCTGCCTGGGTCTTCTCTTGACTACGTCACCATCTCGGAAGAAGCCCGTCTGCGTCACCAGTGGAGGCAGGTCTTCTTTGGCGGTCGCGTCCCGCGTCAGGAACTCGCAGACCTGGCTGGCACAGACATATACAATGTCGCCTGGGACGGTCGTGAGCATCCCACCCGCTGCATCTGGCCGACACACGAGCAGGTCATGTATGCCATGGCTACGGATGCGGGCATGGAAACGTTGGGGGTGGCAGCATGAACAAGCCACCAATCAGACCAAGCCCATTCGCCAGGCGTGTGACACCGCCAGCACCAGCGACGCAGGTCATACAGATACGGCCAGCCTCAACCCACGGCCGTGTTGTCATCCTAAAAATGAAAGAAGACGGCACGGTCTTTGAGAAGCTGGGTGCGCCTAGCTTCCTGTTCAGAGATTCCAAAGCACTGACCGCAAAGTACTGTTCCAGAAAAAGGTTGGAGTCTGGCGGATTCCCAAGGCGTTGACATCCGCCATATCCTGGTTGAGGACACCTGTAATTCCTGGAAACAGCCTATCGCTTTTAGCCTTTTCAAGGTTGAGTCCGGCGGTCTCTGCAATCTGCCAGGCTATGTCCAGTCGCGGCCCATCGTGCAACGCCCAACGAGGCTGCTGCTCAAGTATGGCATCGAGCACAGGCTCGAACTTGTCCTGCATCCTTGCCGTCTCAAGGATGCGCACCGCCTCGTCCGAGCCTTCGTGGAACACGGTATAGCGCATGATGATCCGCACTTGCGTCGGAAACTCGGTACGTATTTTCTGGACCACCGGATGAAAGGCTCTGCAGGCTTCGCAGGACGGATCGAAGGATTCGACAAGCGTTACCGGAGCCTGTTCAGGACCGAAGCTCGGTGAATAGCTGCGAACCAGCAACGACGGATCAACCGCGACAACGGCTTCAGTGTCCACCTGTTGGTTACGTTTAGTCAAGAAAAAGACGCCGCCGCCAAAAACTGCGAGGCCGAAAGTGGACGCTCCAAGCAAGAGAGTGCGCCGGTTCATTTGCGTTTTCCTTTCGATAGATCAAGACATACCAGGATTGCGGCAAAGGCGATTAGCGATAGGTAGGGAATGGGAAGGCCAAGGATGAGCTGTGCTGGACCAGAGCAGGATGGGCCATCCTTGGTACAAGGAGCCATAAATTGTGGAATCCAACCGGCGTAGAGCCCAGAATGCCAGCCTGCCAGCGCCAAACCTGCCAGCGCTAACGGTGGGCCATGCCGTCGCCGCGCCAAATCGATAGGCCGATGATGGGCACCAAGGGAAACATTGTGATGCGTTGATACCAGCATAGAGTGCAGGGCCTCTGTCCGAGGACCTCACCAATAAAGAGAGTGCCAAGAGTTGCCGCCAGGGCGATGACGAACGCCGCCAGTAAGGGCAGTTGCTCGGCTGGCAATGGTTGAGGTTCAGGATTGACCAACACCAGAGTCCTCTCTCCTATGTGAAGCGAACGACGTAAACAGGAAGCACAGCGCACCGAGAGTGATGACTATGTCCGCCCCATTGAACGTGGGAAAGCGCCAATCACGCCATGCCAGATCCAGAAAATCGGTGACTGCACCCTGACGCAATCGATCGACGACGTTGCCAAGAGCGCCGCCCAAGATCAAAGCGAAGCCAGTCCGTTCGAAGCGGTGATGCGCACGGAACGCCATGACGGCGAGGATCAAAGTCAACGCCCCGGCTAGCGTTGCCATGAGCAGCGGCTTGCCGGCCATAACATCTGAGAACATGCCCAAGCTCGCCCCTTCGTTGAAGGCGAGCATAAGGTTTAATCCGGTAAAGAATTCCACCTCCTCACCCGTTGAGAGGAGCGACAGTGCCGCCGCCTTTGTAAGTTGATGGTGAGCAACGTGGTTCCGATCAATATATATATCATCCGTGCATCCATGGCTTTATCCCGTGACGCAGACTGATCCAGCACGGCACCGCCGCAGCGTAGCGGTCATAATCCGGTCCCAAAGCCTGACGCAGTGCAGTCTCCTTGCACCGAATTTGAGTTGAGGCTGACCATAAGAAGATCAGCGGGGCTAGGATCGTCAGGATTTCCGGAACCGCGATCCCGAAACCTGCGAGGAGCACGAATTGCCCGACGAAGGTGGGGTTGCTGCTGAAACGGTAGAGCCCATCCGATATAACGTTACCTGTCGCCCCCTCGGCGACGCCGACGCGCCACGAACTCCCCATCGACATCTGGGCGGTGAATGCTAGCTTCGCGCCGATCTTCGCCACGAACACGCCGGCCACACCAAGCGCAGCAATCGAGCCATATTCCCAGAAAGAGTCCATATGGCGCGCTGTGGGCCAAGCCAGCCAGGTGAGCGGTCGAAGAGAAGCAATAAAAATGCCATTGGAAACTCGTTTTCGGCCCACCGGTTGCAGCCCTTAGTCCTTGCAAACAGGCATATCGGCTTGCCCGCTGACCGCGTCGCGATCGCGCTGCCCCAGAATAGGATACCAAATAGGCGAAAAACAGGGTCAAGGCGGAGCAACCAAAACTGGAAATCATGATATCAGGTCTCCCGTTCTGGATTGAAGCGCAGCAGTCGCAATGCATTCAGCGTGACGAGAACCGTCGCTCCCGTGTCGGCCATAATTGCGATCCAGAGGCCGGTCAGCCCCAGAACCGAGGTCACCAGAAACACGGCCTTCAGGCCGAGCGCTATGGTTACATTCTGGCGGATGTTGGCCATCGCCGCACGGGTAAGGCGGATGGTGGCCGGGATGTCGGTAACCCGGTCGCGAAGGATGGCTGCATCGGCCGTTTCGAGCGCGACATCGGTGCCAGATCCCATGGCCACACCAACGCTTGCCTGTTTCAGCGCAGGTGCGTCGTTGATGCCGTCACCGATCATCATCACGCCGCCATGCTCGCTCATGTTGCGGATGGCCTTGAGCTTGTCCTCGGGCATCATGTCGGCTTGGTACTCCATGCCCAAGCTCCCCGCGATCGCCGCGGCCGTACGTGGGTTGTCCCCGGTCAGGATGAGGGGCGTAATGCCCATTGCTTTCAACTGGCGCACCGCTTCGGGCGCATCCGCGCGTGGTTCATCACGCATGGCGATGATGCCAAGCGAGATCTTTTCACGGAACACCACAACGGCGGTCTTGCCCTCTTCCTCGAACACTGTCGCGTGGGCGAGGCCCGCATCGTCAATTCCAGCATTGTCCTTGGCATATCCGGGTGAAGCCACCCAGGCGGAGCTATCACCCACCGTGGCAATCACACCCTTGCCCATCAGCGCCTTTGCATCGCGTGAGGGCAGGACTGCTAGGCCTGCCTCCTTGGTCTTGTTCAGAATGGCGACAGCTAATGGATGGCTGGAGCCGCTTTCGACGCCCGCCGCGACAGCCAGAAGCTCAGCCTCGGTAGTTGTGCCAAAAGTTACGATATCCGTCACCACAGGCCGCCCATGGGTCAGCGTCCCGGTTTTGTCAAAGGCAACGCGAGATGCCTTCGCTGCAGCCTCGATCACGGCACCGCCCTTCAACAGAATGCCGCGCTGCGCGCCGGTTGACAGCGCCGAAGCGATGGAGGCGGGAACCGAGATCACGAGCGCACAGGGGCAGCCGATCAGCAGCAGCGCCAGCCCGCGGTAAACCCATGTGTCCCAAGGCTGGCCAAAGGCCAGGGGCGGTACCAGCACAACCAGAGCCGCAACAGTGACGATGGCAGGCATATACCAGCGGCTGAAGCGGTCAATGAACCGTTCGGTCGGCGCGCGTGCTTCTTCGGCCTCTTCAACAAGACGAATGATGCGCGAAATGGTGTTGTCTTCGGCGGCTTTGGTCACTGTGATCCGCAGCACCGCTTCGGTGTTGATCGACCCAGCAAAGACCGGATCACCAGGTCCCTTGTTCACCGGAACACTTTCGCCGGTCACCGGACTGTCATCCACGCCCGAGGTGCCTTCTTTGATTTCGCCATCCGCCGGGATGCGATCGCCGGGACGTACAAGCACGGTCTGACCCAAGGCAAGACTCGCTGCCGGCACTTCGCGCGTCGCGCCGTTCTTCTCTAGAAGGGCTGTCTTCGGAACGAGATTGGCAAGCGCGCGAATCCCATCGCGCGCCTTGCCTGCGGCCACGCCTTCCAGCACTTCCCCCACAGCAAAGAGGAAAACCACCAGAGCCGCTTCTTCCGCGGCATTGATGAACAGCGCGCCGATGGCGGCGATCGTCATCAGGCTTTCGATGGTGAAGGGCTGTCCCATGCGTAAGGCTGCAAAGGCACGGCGGGCGACGGGAGCAACCCCGATCAGGCACGCTGTGACGAAGGCCCAATTGCCGACCTCTGGAATGGTCAGCTTCACTCCCCAGGCAGCCACGAGGAGCAGGGCGGTAAAGATCACCAATTTACCCTTGGCCGTCTGATACCAGCGCTTGCCCCGATCGGCGGGATCGTCATGGACATGGCCGGGGCTGCCGTGGCTGGAATCATCCTTTGCCTTGCCGTCCACCTGGGCGTGGCCCATACCGTTTCCATCACGGTCATATACATCGACCGGTTCCGCCGTCGCCACGCGCGGCGTAATATCGTAGCCAAGCGCACGAACGGTTTTCTCAATCTTGTCGCGGCCGGTCTTGCCTTCGTCGAGCGTCAGTCGAAGACGTTCGGACATGATGCCGATCTCAACACCGGTAACTCCTGGCAGCCGCGCCACCGCGTCCTTGATCTTTGTCGCACAAGACCCACAATCCATGCCAGACACTGTCCAGTCGCAATTGTTTTCCTTGTTTTTTTCCATTTCCGTCACCGTTTTTCCTTCGCCCAACAGCGGGGTCCCGCGGGCCTTGTCTTCGTTAGACACTCTCTTTAATGTCTCTAGCTACTGTAGCTTCAAGAGATATTTTATGTTGACCATCGGAAAACTTGGGCAGGCGGCAGGAGTCAAGGTGCCGACCATCCGCTATTATGAGCAAATCGGCTTGTTGCCGGAGGCTGAACGCAGCGGTGGCAACCAGAGACTCTATTGCCGCAAGGCGCTTGATCGGCTGACCTTCGTCCGGCATGCGCGGGAATTGGGCTTCACGCTCGACGCGATCCGCGATCTGCTCAGCCTATCTGACCATCCTGATCAGCCGTGCGCTGCAGCGGACGCTATTGCCAAGACTCAATTGGCAGAAATTGAGAAACGGCTCGCGCGTCTTTCCTCGCTGAAGGTTGAATTGACGCGCATGGTGGCGCAATGCGCGGGCGGCAGTATTGCCGACTGCCGGGTGATTGAAGTGCTGGGCGACCATTCGCTTTGCGCGGCCGATCACGGTCACCGGGAGGGCGAGGGGGCTTCTTGAGCCCGTTTGAAACGCTGGCTATCTATGCGAGCGCGGCTTTGGGCGAAATCGCAGGCTGTTTTGCCTTCTGGGCCTGGATGCGGCAGGGGGCGAGTGTCCTCTGGCTTATCCCAGGCCTTGTGAGCCTTGCGGCCTTCGCCTGGCTATTGACGCTCGCCCCGTCCGACTTTGCTGGCCGCGCTTATGCTGCGTATGGCGGTGTGTACATCGCTGCTTCGCTCCTCTGGCTTCTGACAGTGGAAGGACAGCGCCTGACATCTGGGATTTGACCGGCGCTGCGGTTTGCGTTCTCGGGGCAGGCATCATCCTGTTCGCACCGCGGACGCTGGGGAATTGAGAAACTGTTGCCGGTTGACGGCCAGCGGATAAGGTTTTTGTGAACAGAATGAAAAAAAAGAGACTACTGGCTGTTGACGCTGCACGCGGAGTGGCAATTGCTGGCGTGGTTCTTTTCCATCTCGTCTGGGATCTGGAATTCACTGGGTTCATATCGGGCTTGGCCTTTCATCCGCTGTGGCTCGCGTTCGGGCGTTCGCTGGCTGGAAGCTTCATGTTCCTTGCCGGAGTAAGTCTGGTTCTTGCGCATGGAGCCCAGTTCAGGGCAAGGATATTTTTTCGGCGGCTCGCCGTCATTGTTGCTGCCGCCTTGGCCATAACAATCGTCACGTTCCTGGCATTTCCTAGCGCGTTTGTGTACTTCGGCATCCTGCATTCGATTGCAGTCGCAAGTCTTATCGGGATTGCATTTCTCAGGCTGCCGGCTTCAGCAAGTCTGTTGGCCGGATCGGCGATGATGGCGCTTCCATGGTTTATCTCGCTACCGGCCTTTGATCCCCGATGGCTGGCGTGGGTTGGCTTTTCAGCCAACCCGTCGCTTAGCAATGATTTCGTGCCGGTGGTTCCCTGGGCGGGCGCGACACTTCTTGGCATCGCCTTCGCCAAAGTGTTGGACATTGGCAATAACCGGCTGACAAGTGCGGGTTTGGATACCCCATTCTTAGTCAGGCTCGGCTGGTTGGGCCGCCACAGCCTGGCAATCTATTTGCTTCATCAGCCCGTGATGCTGGCAATCATTGTTCCCTTGTCACGCCTGTTTTGAAGGGTTGCCGACCGTCGACGAAGGGATCGGCGAGCGCTGCTTGCGGCCGGCTGACCGGGACAGAAGTCGATGATGTGATTTCCGACAAATACTGCGGACCTTTCTTGGCCAGAATCTTGCGGAAAACCGGGTTCATACCGCCATCCGAATAGGCAAGACTAGGGCTTTGGACATCGTTTAGCAGGCTTTTCATTTTCTCAATGTCGCCGCTCGATTTCACGGCCACTTGCTGAACCTCTGGCTCAAAGGGAGGGCATTGTCCAAGCGGGTCGGCGGGCGCTTCTCCGTTGAGGGGTTCGCCGAACCGGTAGCGCCCCTCACAGAACTGAAACCGTGGTGGTTGGCGCAGCACTTCAAAGCGATCATAGCCTGACTTGAGATCCATCCAAAAGTCGAAATTTGGATCATCATTATGCACCGCAAGATTTTCGGGCGTCATCCGAAACGGATAGGATTGGACCTGAACAGCCTGCTGACCGCCCTTTAATGCTTCTCTGACAACGGCGTAAACTTCCGCGACATACTCGTCGGAAATCGCAAAACAACCCGAGGAAGAACATGCCCCATGAACCATCAGGGCGGAACCGGTATAGCCCTTTGCGCGCTCGAGGTTGTTCGGATAGCCGAGATCGAAGGAAAGATAGTATTGCGATTTTGGGTTCATTCTGCCCGAATTCACCGTGTAGAAACCTTCGGGTGCCTGACGGTCGCCTTCGAATTTTTTTGGACCCAATCCGCCGGACCACCGGCACATCGGATAGCTTTTCATCAGCGCATACTTACCGGTTGAATCCCGTTTCCAAACTTCCAGTTCGCTTTCCTGCTTGAAAATGCGAACCAGCACCGGGTCTGTAGGCCTCATTCCCATATCCCGCATTTGGGCGATAGTTTTTTGCGGGATCGGAACGTTGCCTCGGCCATCAAGCTCCAGAGTGCTCGTCACACATCCGGACAAAACCAGGCCTGCCATGAGGATGCCAACCACACTGGATCGGCATACCCGGCTCTTACGGTGCTTTTTTCTGATCATCGGCAGCATCATTTTTCGTTTCTTGCGCTTGGTGTCAGACTACGATCAGCCTGGCTCCGTTGGTCACGCGGCCATATAGATCCACGACATCCTGATTGATCATGCGCACACAACCGCTGGAAACCGACTTGCCGATGGTCCAGTATTCCGGCGATCCGTGGATGCGATACAGCGTATCCTCACCGTTCTGGAAGATGTAAAGGGCGCGCGCGCCGAGAGGATTGTCGAGACCAGGCGGCATCCCGCCATTGCTGGCGCTCCATTTCGCCAACTCAGGTTGCCGCGCGATCATTTCGTCCGGCGGGGTCCATTTCGGCCAAGCCTGCTTCCACTGGATCACGCCTTCACCCGACCATTCGAACCCTTGGCGGCCGAGACCGACGCCATAACGAATAGCTTTTCCACCTTCCTGGATCAGATGAAGGAAATATGTCTTTGTGTTGACGATGACCGTTCCGACTGGATATGGACTGGGGAAATTCACCTGCCGCCTCCAGAATTTGGATGGCACCTTCTTTATGTTGATAGCGGGCAGCGGGAACCGTTCTCCGGGCATCGGTCCATACATTGCCTGAACGGTGGCTAAATTCGGTTTGGATGGCAATGCCTCGACCGTCTGTTCGATTCTGGTTGAGGAGGTGCATCCGGACAAAGCCAGCACTGAAGAGCCCGCAGCTCCACATATGAATTGACGGCGGTTCATATCATTTCAACTTTCATAACTTCTTGCATGGTGAACTCGTTCAAAGACCACATCTGTGGAAACCGAGCCGCAAAATCCGGAACTGATCTGCGATCCGCAATTGCGTGGACGGGAAAGAGGACTTCGATCTAAAGCACCACGATTTGAGCGCCAACTGGCACCCGCTCAAAGAGGTCTTCAACGTGGTCATTGATCATGCGGATGCAGCCATTGGAAACTGAACGCCCGATCGAAGATGGTTCCGTCGTGCCGTGAATGCGGTAGAGCGTGTCGCGCCCGTCCCTGTACAAATAGAGTGCCCTCGAGCCCAACGGATTGGTCGGGCCACCGGGTACGCCTTTGGCAAAGCGTGCGTACTTCTCCGGATTGCGGCTGATCATATTGGCTGTAGGGGTCCATGACGGCCATTTGGCTTTTCGCCCGACCTTCGCCTCGCCCCTGAAAGCCAGACCGGCACGTCCCACTCCGATCCCGTAGCGTCGAGCTTTGCCCGATGGAAGCTGGAAATACAAGAAATGGTTTTGCGGATCAATTATGATAGTACCGGGCTTGTAACCGCTGTAGCGAACGGTCTGCGGTGCAAATTTCTCGTCCAGTTTGAATTTCTCGGTGTGGGCGTGCGCGGGTAGCCCTAACGACGCGGCGATGCCGGCACCGATGCCGAACAGAAGTCCTCTTTTTGAAATCATGTTTCACACTCAAGTTGTTGAAAGTTGCCGATGGGCGCTTAGGCGCAATTGACATTCAACCGTGAGCGTTTGGCGGCCTTGGGACTAAATATCCAACCTTTGAGAGGAGCAACGCCTTGAAAACTGTAGCATGCTCCCCTGTCTCAACTGTGATAGTCGAAACAGCAAATTCAGCGAAAATCGCACAGTGCATCTGACAGTGGACGGATTTCTTGATTTCGGTTTCCTCGCCCAGCGGCACGGGGTCGGAGCCAAGCGCGCCATTCGCGACACTCGAACTGCATTCGACCAGATCAATTGTGCTTTCGCAATCATAAACAATATCGACCGCATCAAACGAGTGCGCCAAAGCCGAAAGCGAGAGGAACAATGCTAGAGTAAAGGTCATAAAGCGGTTCATGGCATCTCTTTTCGCCACAAATGTTCCTTTTGTCTACATGATGTGTGATTAACTTTTCGTGAGAGGAAATCCAGCGGGCCGATCAATTGACTGAGTGTCTGTTCAAGAATGGCCGGTTGGGTAGCAGGTGGTAGGTGAAGCGTGGCAATCAGATTCCTCGTGTTTTGAGACAAATACGGGGAGATCGAATGGCCTGTACACCAATCACCCACCGTCACCATGACGGAAGTGGGATGTGTTACGCTCATGACCTAAGGACCAGGAATGGGGCTTGACCGAGCCATTCATGCCGTCTCAGCCGCCGCGGGCCGCAGACGCAAGACGTCACTGCACTCCATGATGGACACCATCTTCTACCTGCTGAAATCGGGTTGCCAATGGACGTTGCTGTCTCACGATTTTCAAAGAGTACGGTGCATCGCTATCTCAAGCGGTTCTGCCGGGACAAGACCTGGTGGCGTATTTATGACGCGCTCTATTGGCGGACACAGCAATTGGAGGGCCGTGACGAATAGCCATCGTTTTCCTTTTGCCCCCGAAACACATCCACTTACCCACCGGGACCGGCTTCCGACGCCTCACAGCCTGCGGTTAGCGCAAAATCCGCCTGCTCAATCGCACCATTCCGATGGTCACGCCGGAGTTTTCACACGGCTTCTCCCCAAGGCAGTCATCCACTCTGGAGGAACAAACATTCCGCTGTTTTCAGAACGTTTGTATTCGTTGTCATAATAGTATACCCCCCTATTATATATAAAAGGAGTTTTGGCTATGAGTTCATCTCACGGGCATGCGCACGACCACCCCCATCCGCACGATCATCGCCATGGTCGCGCGCTCCACGCCGCCCATGAACATTTCTTCCTTGGCGACAATCACGAACGAAACGAACGCCGCACTTGGCTAGTGATTGGTATCACCGCCACCATGATGGTGGTGGAGATCGTCGCCGGAAACATGTTCGGGTCGATGGCTTTAACGGCAGATGGCTGGCATATGTCCACTCACGCGGCTGCCATGCTCATCGCGGCATTGGCCTATCTCTATGCTCGCAAGCATGCCAGCAATCGCCGCTTTTCATTCGGCACTGGCAAGCTCGGCGACCTCGCAGGATTTGCCAGCGCCGTGATACTGGCGCTGATCGCGGTCCTTATCGGCTGGGAGAGTTTTCTGCGCTTCCAGTCGCCTGTAGCGATCAATTTCAAGGAAGCCATCATCGTGGCGGTGGTCGGATTGATTGTAAACCTTGTCTGCGCATGGCTCCTCAAGGATGATCACCATCACGGGCATGATCATGGCCACGTGCACGGACAAGGGCACAATGCAGGCCAGGATCAGAACCTTCGCGCCGCCTATATCCACGTACTGGCCGATGCCCTGACCTCCGTTCTGGCGATCGGCGCGCTAGTTCTCGGAAGTCTGTACGGCTGGCTCTGGCTTGATCCGGCTATTGGTATTGTCGGCGCTATTGTGATCGCTCGCTGGTCGTGGGGATTAATCCGGGATACGGGCGGCGTCCTGCTCGACTACGTTCCTGAGGGCGAAGACCTCCCCGAGGAAATTCAGGAAATCCTCATCCAGGAAGGCGCGGAAATCGTTGACCTTCACATCTGGCAACTCGGGCCTGGCCACCACGGAGCCATCATCTCGATTGTCGTCGATGACCCGCATGCGCCGTCCTATTACCGCGCAAAGCTTGCGGCCATTCGCGATCTGTCGCATGTGACTGTGGAGGTCGAAACCCGCACAGCCTGAACAAACTGTCCTTACCGAAGGAGCATCCTCATGAGCCATACCATCCGCGAGAAGCAAAAGCTGATCAACCGCGTGCGTCGTATTCGCGGGCAAATGGAGGGCGTAGAGCGAATGCTTGAGGAGGAAAAGGGTTGCGTCGAAGTAATGCAAACGATCGCGGGTGCCCGTGGTGCCATTAACGGTCTAATGGGCGAAGTCATCGAAGACCATATCCTAATGCACCTGGCCGCCGGAGGGCTCACGCAGAAAGAGCGTGACGAAGGCGCGGCCGAACTTATCGACGTCATTCGCGCCTACCTCAAATAAGGTTCATGATGAAGAATGACTCGCCTTGCGCCGATTTGTGCCGCTTCGATCCGCGCAATAAATGGTGTGCGGGCTGCGGCCGGACTATGGATGAAATCAAGGCGTGGCGCAAAATGTCGCCCTATCACCGCACGAATTTGTTGACTGAATTGAAACGCCGCATGAAGCGATTGAAAAATAGCTAGGATGCTGATGCGACGGCATCCGCTGGCTTGTGAATTTTCCAAATCACAGTGTTCGCTTATGGCGAATACTGTTGAAACACTCACCGCTTTCGATTTCGGCCTACACCACCCGATATGAAATTTCGTCTGATCGGATTTTCCACAGCACGCACGCAATTTCCTTCGTCATTGATTCAAATTTGGGAATTTCCTTCCCGATATTTTGCCGCTTAGACCGCCGCACTTTTCGGGAGTTTTTCACCATTATCGGCGCATTCTTGCCATCTCTTTCACAGCGCTAGTCTGCGAAACGGCACAACTTGCGTGGTCAAGGTTCGAGCCGAACAGCACTTACCACTTTCTCGCCCCTTTTTCCGATGATTCGGGCAAATTACTTGGCAGACGTAACCCCACGGTAAGGGCCGTCTTGCGAGGTTGAGGCGAACATCGGAAGTCCTAGTGCAAACACTAGGAGTAGTCCTATGACGATGCGTCCGATTGAAATCATCACCTCTGTGGAGCGCCGGCGGCGCTGGTCCCGTGACGAGAAGGAACGGCTTGTCGCGGCCTGCCTTGAGCCTGGAGCCGTGCTTTCCGAGATTGCGCGATCGGCAGGCATCCATGTCAGTCAACTCTTCCGTTGGCGCAAGGAGCTTTGCCAGATAGAGGAGCCGAGGACACAAGCGGCGAGCACGCTGGTGCCTGTGATCGTGTCCGAAGCGGCATCAGTAGCCCAACCGATTTCCTCAGAGCCGTCTGGGCCATCACACTCCCGCCGAAAGCGCAGCGATGTGACGATTTAACTCGGTCGGGGTCGGCGTGTCCGCGTGGACAGCGACATTGACACGGATGCCCTGGGCCGCATTCTCGATTGTGTGCTGGGTCGGCGATGATCCCGGTCCCTGCTGGTGTGAAGGTCTGGCTGGCGACAGGCCATACCGACATGCGCAAGGGCTTTCCCGGCCTGTCGCTGATGGTGCAGGAGACGCTGAAGCGCGATCCGATGTGCGGACACCTGTTCGTATTCCGCGGGCGTGGCGGTGGCCTGATCAAGGTCATCTGGCACGACGGACAAGGGGCCTGCCTGTTCACCAAGAAACTTGAACGCGGGCGCTTCATCTGGCCGTCGGCGGCCGATGTCTCGGTGGTGATCACGCCCGCACAGCTTGGTTATCTGCTGGAAGGTATCGATTGGAGGATGCCGCAAAAAACCTGGCGACCGACGGCGGCAGGATGAGCAAAAGCACTGGAATGGCGTGGACGAATATGATTCCATCCTGTCATGAACGATGCGGCAGAACAGCTTCCTGACGACCTTGCCAGCGCACTTGCTACTCTGGCTAATGAGCGTGCCCGGCGCATCACGGCCGAGGCAGATGCAGCGACCGCCAAGGCGGAAGCCGCCAGCGCAAAGGCGCTCGTGTCGCACTCCGAGGCGCTGATTGCTCGGCTGAAGCTGGAGACCGAGAAGGTTCGCCGTGAGCTTTACGGCAGCCGCTCCGAGCGCAAGGCCCGCCTTCTCGAACAGATGGAATAGCAGCTTGAGGAGTTGGAGGCCGACGCGGGCGAAGACGAGCTTGCGGCGGAGATTGCCGCCAAGGCTTCGACAGTCCTGGCATTCGAGCGCAAGCGTCCGTCGCGCAAACCCTTCCCTGAACATCTCCCGCGGGAGCGGGTCGTCATTGCCGCTCCCTCAAGCTGCCCGTGCTGCGGCTCAGCCAGGCTGTCGAAGCTCGGCGAGGACATTACCGAGACGCTGGAAGTCATCCCGCGTCAGTGGAAGGTGATCCAGATTGTGCGGGAGAAGTTCTCCTGCCGCGAGTGTGAGATGGTCACGCAAGCCCCCGCACCCTTCCATGTGACGCCGCGCGGCTTTGCCGGCCCAAACCTGCTCGCCATGATCCTGTTTGAGAAGTTTGGCCAGCATCAGCCACTGAACCGACAGAGCGAACGCTATGCCCACGAAGGGATTCACCTCAGCCTCTCGACGCTGGCGGACCAGGTCGGCGCTTGTGCCGCGGCCCTGAAGCCGATCCATTCGTTGATCGCGGCGCATGTGCTTGCCGCAGAGCGTCTGCATGGGGATGACACCACCGTGCCGATCCTGGCGAAGGGCAAGACCGATACAGGTCGCATTTGGACCTATGTCAGGGATGATCGGCCGTTCGGCGGGCAATCACCGCCCGCAGCCCTTTACTATGCGTCGCGAGACCGTCGGCAGGAGCCCCCAGAGCACCACCTGAAGACCTTCACCGGGATTCTGCAGGCGGATGCCTATGGCGGCTACAATCCGCTGTTCAAGGTGGACCGGAATCCAGGTCCCCTGTCGCAAGCGCTGTGCTGGGCACATGCACGCCGCAAGTTCTTTGTTCTCGCCGACATTGCAAAGAGCACCAAACGTGGAAAGAACGCCGTGCCGATCTCGCCGATTGCGCTTGAGGCCGTGAAGCGGATCGACGCCCTGTTCGATATCGAGCGCGGTATCAATGGAATGTCTGTCGATGAACGTCTGGAGCGGCGTCAGCTGGAAAGCCGCCCTTTCGTCGACGAACTCGAAGCCTGGATGCGGGCCGAGCGGACAAAGCTGTCACGCAGTTCCCCGGTTGCCGAAGCGATGGACTACATGCTCAAGCGCTGGTCCGGCTTCACAACCTTCCTCGATGATGGCCGCATTTGCCTGACCAACAATGCTGCCGAGCGAGCCCTGCGAGGCTTCGCGTTGGGCAGGAAGTCGTGGCTGTTTGCAGGCTCCGACCGCGGTGCGGATCGGGCCGCGTTCATGGCAACCTTGATCATGACCGCCAAGCTCAACGACATTGATCCGCAGGCTTGGCTTGCCGACGTCCTCGCCAACATCGCGGACACCCCGATCAGCAAGCTGGAACAATTGCTTCCATGGAATTGGATGCCAAAGGAGCTGAAAGCTCAAGCGGCCTAACCTGCGGCGCTCACCGGATGCTTACTGGCAGACGGCGCAAAATGGGGACTCAGAAGGAAGGTTTTGGATGCTCAAAAGGTTGCTTCACGACCAAAATCCATCTCATTGCTAACACTCATGGACGGCTTGCCCGTGCGGAGATAACGGGTGGCGAGATTTCCGACATCAAAGGTTTCGATGCGCTGGTCGATAGTGACCTTTCAGAAGCCAGAGTTTTAATTGCTGACCCGGGAGGTAGGATAGCTAACAAATGAGCTCTGTGATCACGCGTCGTGGCCGATGACATGCTCCCCATAGAGTCCGCGTCTATAAATTTGTCCTGTTCAGGTTTTGGTCTTCCTTTGACCGGTTAGCATATTTCCGCAGTGTCCGACCAGCGAGGCTTGAATGGGGGGATAACCGTGATGGTTAAAATCGTCGCGCCATTCCGCCACCAGACCGCGTGCATGGCCCAAGCTGTCTATTAGGTGCTCGTTCAAGAGTTCTTCGCGCATCCGGCCATTGAAGGACTCAACGAAGCCGTGTCTCACATTGGCTCGCCCGGCGCGATGTAATGCGGGTATTTACCACCCGCAGATATCTAGCTCCTGATATCATCGGCCTTGCTTTTCCTGGAATGCCAACGGGATCACCTGGCATGGAATACGGCACAAGCTGGGATGCGATCGGCATATCTTTGATAATCAGGTTGTCACGACGTGGTTTCTGGAATCAGATGTGACCATCAAATGCTTTATAAATCGTGTGATACTTCTGTTGCATCCAAACTACATTTGAATTAAATGCAAGCTTCTGATTTTTCACAGTTTTGATCTGTTTCCCGTAGCGTCTTTCCAGCAACTTTGGGGAAAGGTTCAACATGGGAAAGTCAATCGCCGCCGCGCTCGCGCTCGCGTTGTCCTGCACCGCCGCCGGTGCCAATGCACTCCATCTCAATCCGACGCAGCCCACTAGCGCCGAGAAAATGGAGACGTTCGGTAGAACGACGATTCCGATCGGTTACTACGACTATTGCCAGCGTTACGCCGAACGCTGTGGTCGCCCGGCAGGTGGTCAGATCGTCGAACTGACGCGCGAACTTTGGAATGACATCATACGAACCAACGATGATGTCAATATATCCGTTGCACCTCTGACCGATAACGAGATTTTCGGGGTTGAAGAGCGTTGGGAGTATCCCAAGAATGTTGGTGATTGCGAGGATTATGCACTTGAGAAGCGTGAGCGCTTAAATCAGCGGGGCATACCTCTGGGGGCACTATCAATGACGGTTGGGCGGGATGCAAACGGAGGCGGACATGCAGTTCTCACCGTTATCACCGATCGGGGGGATTTCGTTCTGGACAATGTCGAATCGCGGGTTTTGCTTTGGAAAGACGCTGAACTCTACTTCCTGAAGCGCCAATCGCAGCATGATCCCAACACGTGGGTCAGTCTCGTTTCGGGTTGAGTTGTTGACTGTCGGCCAACACCCATACACCACCAGTACCTACAACAAAAGCCAGCAGGTAAGTCGTAAATTCTCCGTACAACGCTTCCATGATGTTGTGGCCTCCGATTAGACAATAGACGCCAAACAAGATTGCAAGGACCGAATAGGCGGTGGAGGTGATAACAATGAAAAGGCCGATGCGTACCAGCACGTCAAAAAAATCCCAGTGTTTTCGATCCTAAAATCATGGATGTACCGCTGGGGTCACGCCAATCACTTGTCGGTGATCGTCCGCGAAACGGGAGCACCTGCTGGGGCTTCTAACTGCAGATGAGAATAGCTTACGACAAACATCGTTGCAGTGAATCAACACAACACAAACATCAGAAGGATGGACCCACGCTTGCGCCGTTGCGCCACCACGCGCGATTCCGCGGTCGAAAGTTGGGTGCTGGCATTCTTGGACAGACACTAAGAACTCCACCCACTATAGCTGCAACATGTTACTACTCACAAACCCGCGAGTTTGAAATCGGTCAGGGTTTCAAAGAAATCTGCGGGTTGTTCGGAGGTAGGCCCGGTAAGCGTCCCCGTAGCGATCAATCAACCAGCGCTCTTCGGCGAAGGTCGCGAGGATCAACGCCGCGACGCCAGTGAAGATCACCGGCCATGCGAGGATCGAGGCGGAAAGCAGTCCGATCCCTATAAGGATCGCCATGTCAGCCACATACTGAGGATTGCGGGAGAACCGGTAGAGGCCACCGGTCCGTAGAACGCCTTCATCACCACTTGTCGCCGCGATTCCAAGTTGCATTACACCGGACCAGACGACGCCATTGCCCAGAACAATCAGACAAAGCCCAAGACCCCAGCGTATGGTCCATGGAAAATCGAGTGCACCCCATTCGAGCAGGGCCAGAGCGATGGCAGCCCCGAAGCCGACGCACGTAAGTCCCCAGCCGACGGTCTTATGGGCTGCAGTAGATTGAATCGGCGGCCAGACACGTCGCTCCGGTTGGAAGATTGACCAGAGTATCCCCGTGACTAGCAGGAGATTGGCCGCACAACCCAGCACGATAACGACGGAATTGAGATCACCCATGACCATACCTGTCCGCGTCCTGATGTTTGGCTGCTGAGCGTTCAAATTCCAGCGTAGAATGGTCGATCCCGAATTCATCGTCGAGGCGGGACTTGATTGCCGTCTTGATGCTTTCGAGGTCAAGCCAGCGGTCCTCGGCGATCACCACATGGGTATCGAGCGCCGCGCGATGTTCCTGCATCTGCCAGAAATGTGCATGATGCACTTCCTCGACACCGTCCACGTCCTCCACGGCTGCGATCACGTTGTCCGTGTCAATATCTGGTGGACTGCCCAGCATCAGGGTGCGGATCGGGCCACCGATCTCGGTGCAAGCGAGCCAGAGGATATAGGCGGCAATCCCGATGGTGATCGCAGGATCGACCCAGCGGATATCGTAGAGAAGGATGAGAACGCCACCCACGATAACCGCCACCGATGCAAGCGCATCGCTGAGATTGTGGAGGAACAGCGCTCGAATGTTCACGTTACCCTTCTGCATCGAATAGGTCAGCCACGCGGTGAGGGTATCGATGAACAGCGCCACACCACCCAGAATGAGCACCGTCCAGCCCGCGATTTCAGGAGGATCAACGAACCGCATCGCGCCTTCGTAGACCAGATAAAGACCGATGATGATTAGTGAGGTATAGTTGATCAGCGCGGCCACGATCTCGACCCTGCCATATCCGAAGGTCATCTTTGCATCAGGCGGGCGGCGTGCGATCTTACGTGCGCCGAATGCGATGATGAGCGATGCCATGTCGGAGAAATTGTGGATCGCGTCGGCGATTAGCGCGAGGCTGCCCGAGAGTATCCCCCCGACAATCTGCGCGACCGTCAGAAGGCCGTTTGCCCAGATGGCTATTGCGACCCTCCGGTCGCCTTCCTTCGGCTCCATATGGGTATGATCATGCGTCATGCAGTGTCCTTTTTTCTACGATTTGGTTCACCACATCAACTCTTCGAGGGAGAGGAGCAGCAAGAAACCGACAAAGAACATCGCCGCGACCCATGGGCGGTCGGGCGTCTGATGCGCCTCAACCAGCAATTCTTCGGTCACGAGGTAGAGCAGCGCGATCAGGCCGAAGCTCAGAAAACCGGTGATGTAATGCGCCGGAAGGCTGGCGATCGGTGTCGCGATGAAAGCACCAATGGGCAGCAGGACAACGACGGCTGAAATGGTTAGAACGATCCGCGTCCGGGACCTAACCGTTTCTGAAAGCTCGGTGGTAACGGCCAGTCCCAGAAACAGGACCTCGACACTGAGTGCGATGGTAAGCAGCAGGCCTGCGTTTGCCCCGGCGGCAAAGGCAATCCCAAGCACAAGACCGTCAATCAGGATATCGACGCCAACGAGTGTGAGCAGCCCAGCCGGACCCTTCATAACCCTTTCCAGCTGACGGACCGCCAACATCACGCCGATCCCGGCAAAGCCTCCGACAATCGTCGCGACTGGCGATCCGCTATGGGCTACATCCGGCATGATTTCACCCGCTGCCGCCGCAAAGACGACGCCAGCTGCAAAGTGCTGGATTGCGCTGACCAGCGTGGGGCCAAGCCGAACATTGACCGCGATGACGGCCCCCAGGATCGCGACCGTTGCCGGGATCAGCGTATAAATCCAGGCAACGGTCACGCCTCATCTCCATGCACCGCTTCATGGTGTTCCTCGTGCGCGTACCGCACGATGCCAATGCCTCCCCACGCCGCGACCCCGACAACGAGGCCGGGCCAGTTGCTACCCAGCCACCAATCGAGACCTCCAGCGATCAAAATACCGCCGTACGATGCGAAATCGTTGAGGCCGAATGTGTTTGTTTCCTCAATGCTCACGTCTGGCTCCTTCAGCCGCCCGAGCAGCCAGACGCAGGCGAGATAGACGGCGGCGGCGACCAGCGACAT
Organism: Hoeflea sp. AS60; assembly: GCF_038900115.1. Taxonomy (NCBI): domain Bacteria; kingdom Pseudomonadati; phylum Pseudomonadota; class Alphaproteobacteria; order Hyphomicrobiales; family Rhizobiaceae; genus Hoeflea; species Hoeflea sp. AS60. Next base: position 63,660 of record NZ_JBBMQP010000006.1, read on the forward strand.
CACAATCAGACGCGCTCCGAGCGGTTCGGAGACACCAGCATAGCGCCGCCAAGCGTCGATCAAGAGTGCGACGGCCAAGACCAGTAGCAGTCCGGAGGATACGTTTGCGGCACCCCGCTTGCGTTTCAAAAACCGCAATAGACTACCATAAACGAGGGCTCCGTTGCAAATTCTGGATATGTTTGAGAAAGATCTTGTCTAGGAAGTTGGCAAGGCCATGCGCTATGGGGTTCGCCTTGGCCAGCAAGCCTTTGAATGGTCGGGCGAAGGCCGCATAGAATAGAAACAAGCATGGCCAAAATGGACGCAGCCAGCAGAGATGATCGAGTGGAAGCCAGAACTGGAGCAATGGAGCGCGGACAATGGCGGCATGCCGCCCGGGCTCGATAATCCTTTGGGCGCGCGCGCGCTCTACATCTTCCAAAACGGTGTAGACACACTCTACCGTATCCATGGCTCGCCCGAATACTGGACGATCGGCAAGGCGGTCTCGAGCGACTGCGTCCGGCTGAGGAATCAGGATATTATTGACCTTTACAACTGCGTGCCTTTGTGCGCCCGGCTGATCGTGGCTTGACACGGCCATGAGAGGAAAAAACCTTGTATGTCATGGTCTTTGCCGCACTCGCGGGGTTCGCAATCGCCGCGACTGCAGTGACGGTGCAACAGGATGAGCTGCGGGCTGGTCTCCTAAAGCCAGATGACCGGCGGGTTTTGGCGTTGGGCAAAACCCTTTATGCCGATAGTTGCGCGTCCTGCCATGGCGTTGAATTGGAAGGGCAAGTCGAGGATTGGCGTTCGCCGGGACCGGACGGTCTGATGCCAGCGCCGCCCCATGACGAGACCGGCCATACTTGGCATCACACGGATCAAATTTTCTTCGAGATCACAAAGTATGGAATTGTAGCCGCAGCAAATCTGAAGAACTACACTTCGGCAATGCCGGTCTATGAAGGAGTGCTCACCGATGCAGAAATCATCGCAGTGCTTTCCTACATCAAGAGCACATGGCCGGACAAATTCCGCAGTGGCGATGATAAGATGATTACGCGCTATTTTCTGGAGCCAAAATGACCAATTTGAAGCGTTCGGCTTGGGTGGACCTGGCAAAGGGCATGTCGATGATCTTGGTCGTGATGATGTATGCGGCCTACAACACCGGTACACATACCGGCAGCGTCGGTTTCCTTCATTACGTAATCGCGTTCGCGACCCCCTTCCGCATGCCGGAATTTTTCCTCATTTCCGGCCTGTTTCTTTCGACCGTGATTGCTCGTCCCTGGCAGCGATACGCTGATCGCCGCTTTGTACATTACATGTATTTCTATTTTTTGTGGGCATTCATCATGATCGCCTTGAAGGTGGGCATTTTCGCTCGCGATCCGATTGCCATGTTGGCGGATCTTGCCCGCGCCATTGTCCAGCCCTACGGCGTTTTGTGGTTTGTCTACATGCTCGGCTTGTTTGCCATAGCCGCAAAGCTGCTGTGGCAATTCCGGATTCCGCACTGGTTTGTGATTGGCGTTGCGGTGGGTTTGCAGATCGCTTCGATCAATGCTTCAAGTTACATTGTGACGCAATTTGCCGCCTATTTCGTATTTTTCTACATTGGTTATGCGTTCGCTCCTCAGATTTTCCGGGTGGCGGGCTGGGTAGCCGAAAACCGGGGGAAAGGAATTGCGGCGCTTGTTGCCTGGTTCGTCGTCAACGGACTTTTGGTGTTTCTGCCGAGTTTCGAACTGCTGCCGGGCGAAACTCATATGGGATTTGCTGCATTTCCACCGCTGCATTTACTGCTTGGTGTTGCGGGCGCGGTGGCGCTTTGTGCCTTCAGTGTGGTCTTGATGGATCGGCCGTATACTGGCTGGTTGCGATGGATCGGCGCGCATTCGCTTGTCATCTATCTTGCTTTCACCATTCCCATGTCGATCTTTCGCGAGATAGCTATTAATACCGGGCTGATCACGCAAACTGGGCCACTCAGCCTTGCGGTCTTTGTTGTAGCCCTGACGACTCCGATCATACTCTATTTTGCTATCGGCTTGACCGGTTTCGGGCACTTCCTGTTCGAGCGACCTGGATGGGCGCACATCAGATCTGAGTAGGCCCAGCGTAACTTCTTGATTGTGGTTCCATCATTTGATTAGTCGTAGCCTGGAGCATTCACTCACGGGGGAAGCTCGAGCCTTGGTCAATGGTTATGGTGATCGCCCGCACTGACGGGATGTCGGGTGAGAAAAATCCGCTCGAACAGAAACACCAACGCCATACCGACCATGCCGAGACCGACAATCAGCGGATCGGACTGCCACTTGATCGCGGCGAAGGTAGCTAGCACCACCACGTCGAGCGCGATTGCCGTCAACAGCATCCAGCCCTGCGCACCGATTTCGTGGCGAAGATTTCTGTAGACGCCCCAGTGAATGATGATGTCCATCACGAGGTAGAAGAAAGCGCCAAGCGAGGCGATACGGCTGAGATCAAAGAACACCGTCAGGAAGCCCGCGATCACGACAGTGTAGACCAGCGTGTGGTCCCTGATCGTGCCAGGCATTCCGAAATGGTTGTGCGGGATCATCTTCATCTCGGTCAACATTGCCAGCATCCGCGATACCGCGAAAACGCTCGCGATCAGGCCCGAAGCTGTGGCCACAAGCGCAAGCGCCACCGTCAAGTAGAAGCCGGTCGGTCCAAGCGCCGGTTTAGCCGCTTCCGCGAGGGCATAGTCCTTCGCTGCCACGATGCGTTCCAGCGGCAGACTGGAGCCCACGGCGAATGCCACAAGCAAATAGACAGCCACACATATTGCGATGGACAGGATGATGGCCCGGCCCACGTTGCGGTGCGGGTTTGTGATTTCTGCGCCGCTGTTCGTGATTGTGGTAAAGCCCTTGAATGCAAGAATCGACAGTGCGACGGATGCCACGAAACCACCTGCGCCAGCATCCCCGGCCGTCGCCTCGAAGGTGATGCCACTGGCCCAGAGGCCGGCCGCGCCGAACAGCGTAATGCCGCCGACCTTGAGCACCGCCATGACGATAGACAGAAGTCCGACATAACGGCTTCCCGAGACGTTTACGAGATAGGCGAAGATGATCAGCCCGACGCCGAGAACCGGGACGAGAATACTGTTGGGATCGCCACCAAAAGCCTGCAGCGTGTAGGTTCCGAAGGTGCGCGCTACGAGACTTTCGCTGATGACCATCGACAGCGTCATCAGGAGTGCTGCGCCTGCCGCGACCGTCGTCGGTCCGTAAGCTTTCGTGAGGATCATCCCGATGCCGCCCGCGGACGGAAAGGCGTTCGACATCTTAATGTAGGTGTAGGCACTGAACGCGGTCACAATCGCGCCGACGACGAACGAGAGCGGAAAGAGTGGTCCTGCGAGTTCAGCAATCTGTCCGGTCAGGGCGAAGATGCCCGCTCCGATCATTACCCCTGTACCCATGGCAACTGCGCCCGGAAGGGTGATGCTGTTTTTCTTGTAGTCTTCCGCCATCAGGTTTCCTTTGCGGTTCGCCGTCGAGCAGCCACCCAGAGCATAGGCAGTCCTGTAACTAGTCCAATGCCGAGAACTGCCCAAGTTGCGCGGCCCATATCTCCGCTCGCGGCTTCTCCGCCAACATGGGCAAGGAGGCAGCTCGCTGGCACGATTCCGGCCAGTGTCGCCAATGCGAAACGCCAGGCATGCAGGCAACTGAGGCCCGCCGCATAGCTGATCATGTCGAAGGACACGAACGGCAACAGACGGCTGGCAAATACTGTCCCCGTCAGGGCGTTCTGCGACCCGAGCAGTCCAGCATTTACCTTGTCGCCGAACAGGTGCTGAAGTGCATCTCGCCCAACTGTCCGTGCAAGACCGAAGGCTATCAGCGCACCGATCTCCGCACCGAGCACGACCTGAACGGTGCCCCAGAGATGCCCGTAAGCCGCACCTGCGGCCAAGGCTATCGGCGCGCTGGGAATTGGACTGGCGACCAACGCAACAATCATGAGGCCGATGATAAGGAATGGACCCCAGATGCCCGCTCGCGCCACCAGTGCCTCAAGAGTGTCGCGGTCTAGAAGACGCTGGGCTTCAACCAAGACCGAGGGCGCAAACCACCAGACTCCGAGCGCGGCGAACCCGAGGAGGGCCATCGCTGCAAGGATACCGATGCGAAGGCGCATCTCAGGTCGCATCGACCGCCTGCTTCATGGGCCGATCCGGCGATCTGGTGGTGCCGCTACCCATATTCGTAATCTCCTGTCGCGCGGTGATTGGCTCGTGGTTCCGCAACCGCTTCAACGCCATTTCGTTCTGTCGTGTCTTCCGGATGCGTCGACGAGGCGGCGGGGCTGGAATTCATGCTTCAGCTGTGGTGGTCATGCCAAGAAGATGCCAGCCCTGCATCCCGTCGCGGTAATAATGAATTCGACTGGCAGGAAACCCGGTGGCGACCATGGCTCGGATCGCAGTCGGCGACTGACCGCACCACGGACCGTTGCAGAACAGCGCTACATTTCCGACGGTGTCAAAGTCCCAGCCATCGGCGGTGCGCGAGCAGCCAAGCTCGTCCAGCCTGTCCGTGATCTCGGGAAAGGGAATATTGATCGCTCCGGGAATCGACCCGCCCTCAAACCAGTCCGAGGTTCGGCTGTCCACGACGACAGCGCGGGGATCGCATAGCATATCGAGCAGTTCGAGTTCTGCGATCGGCACGATGCCTTCAACTGGCCGGATCGGCTGGATGCAAGATTTCGGGCAAGGGCGAGAGGTCTGGGCCCAATACCCGGAGATTTCGTGCTCCGTATCCTGAATTCGGCTGATGACGACTGGACCATTACTCGTGGGGACGGTCACGCTGGCGCGGCCCTTGGCAATGGCAACGACCGGCATCGTAGGATCAGAACTCTCGGAGTCGTCTGTCATGATTTCACCTTATCAATTTTCTGCCGTAAAAAACAGAAATCGCCTGCGACAACCGGGCCTGCGTTCATAGCGTATCATAGTGCGAACTATGGGCATTAGCATAACACCCACTACGCGGATGTCCTGAAAAAGCACGTGATGGGCCTGATGCTTGCAACGGCAATCATTCAACTCGCAGTGCTGATGAAATAGTCGACTGGCGTTACCATAGCGGTCAGGCTCATCGAGGAAAATGCCTCGAAAACTTGCAGCGGTTCAAGCTTCGCACAGAGACTGGCCGCTTCAACAACCCGACAGGGCTATTGAAAAGCTGCGGACGAGCTCCAGACAGATAGGACTCGGCAGCAAGACTACGTCGCACTAGTCGGACTTGGACAGCTTGTGAGCGTGGCGATGGTGTAGATCGGGATAGTGCGGGTGTTTATGCCGCATTGGCTCATGTCGATGCCAATGGGAATGCACCTGTGGTGTCAAATTTTCATGGCCGTGCCGATGATGTGCATCATGGCTGTGGGCATGGTCATGTTCCACACCCTCGTGAAAGTGTTCGTGGTCATGCCGCTCGGCCAGATGTAGCCAAAGGCCGACGCCCATGAGAATACCTGCAAGGACGAGTTGGAAAGTCACTCCCTCCGGGAAAAGCACCAGCGCCAACACAGCTCCGATGAATGGAGCCAGGGAGAAATATGCTCCTGTCCGCGCAGCACCCAAATGACGCAGCCCAAGCATGAACATCACAAGGCTTACGCCAACACCAAGGAACCCTACAATCGCTCCCGCACCTACAAGCCCGAAACTCGGCAGGGATGCTCCAAGCGACATCGCAAGGGCGACATTCACGCATCCCGCTACCACGCCTTTTATCATCGCGATCTGCACCGGGTCAGCTGAGGAAAGCTTGCGCGTCAGGTTGTTGTCGATGCCCCAACATAGGCAAGCGGCGACGATCAGCAAGCCTCCGTAATCAAGACGAAAAGCCTGCCCGTCCCAAGACAAGACCAGGGCTCCGGCAAGGATCGCCATTGCGCCAAACATCAGACGCTTGTCGACATTTTCATGAAAGACGATCCAGGCGATCGCCATAGTCGCCAGCCCTTCGAGATTGAGCAGCAGCGAACCGGAAGCGGCCGACGTATGGGACAGTCCAAAAAGCAGCAGCAGAGGTCCCAGCATCCCGCCAAAGACAGTGACCGCGGCCAGCCAAGGCAAATCGGACTTCCGCAAGCGCGCTTCGACAGTGGGCAGACCGATTAGTGGCCGTCCCCAATGCACCACGGCCAACCCTGCGCCGGCACCCAAATATAGGATGCCTGCGAGAAGCCACGGGTCAATCGAGCCGATTAACAGCTTGGATAAAGGCGCGGAGGCACCGAACAGGACAGCTGACCCGAGTGCGAGGGGCACACCAGGCCATAGATGTGATTTGGTCTTGGACATGGGACAAGCCTAGCATGGTCGAAAATGTCTGCCGAGGTCGTAATACGCAGCATCAGCTACAAACATTTACTCCTCACGAAGCCGGGGTAGAGAGCTCAACTGACAGTGAACTGGGCCATCATTCCTGCATCCTCGTGTTCCAGAATGTGGCAGTGGAACATGAACGGCATTTCCTTGCTGGCCGGATGTTCGAACCGAGCGAGAATTTCGGTCTCACCGGGCACAAGCACCGTATCCTTCCATCCCGAATTTTCGGGACGCGGCGGCGATCCATCCTCACTGAGAACACGGAACTGGACGCCATGAACATGGAAAGGGTGGGCGACCATCGAACTGCGGATAATCCAGCGTTCCACTGAGCCAAGCACCACATTGAAATCGATACGATCCATATCGAAGGACTTGCCATTGATGGCAAAGCCGCCACCGCCCATCATCATGCCCATTCCCATGTCCAGCGAAATCTGACGGGTCCTGGTGTCCAACCCGGTCAGGTCTTCAAGTTGACTGCCAATCTTATCCGGAAGGCTTGTGATGCGTGCCGGCAGCGTTTCATCCACGGCAAATTCGAGCACTCCATAGGACTGGACGGGGTCGCTCATCAGGACCGGCGCGTCTGCCACCGAGAAATCCACGAGGATTTCAGCCCGCTCTCCCGGTGCCAATTGGAGCACTTCTAGCGCTAGGGGCTGAGGCAGGAAACCGCCATCGGTTGCCACCAAATGCATGGGGCGACCGTCGCTGAGAAACAAATTGTAGATGCGCGCGTTTGACCCGTTGAGCAGGCGGAGCCGCACGACCCCGCTGGGAACCGCCGCGACTGCCCCCGATTGACCGTTGATGAGCATGCGGTTGCCGTGAAACCCGTGCATCCGGTCCATCATCGACGGTTCATAGACCATACGGCCCGCGCGGTCGAAGCTGCGGTCCTGCAGTACGAGCGTCAAGTCATCGATGCCATAGGCCGAGGGCAGGCCACGATCATCGTCCTTGCCGTCGGTGACGTGAATGACACCAGCCAGGCCGTTGTAAACCTGTTGCGCCGTGCGTTCGTGAATATGGGAATGATACCAGATGGTAGCAGGGTCCTGGTTCACCTGCATTTCCGGCTTCCAGAACTCCCCTGGAAGCACTGGTTGATGTGGACCTCCGTCGTGGTCGCCAGCAATCTTCATTCCATGCCAGTGTACACTGACCGGCTCGCCCAGAGTGTTGCCGATTTCGGCAGCCAGCTGACCGTTCTGCATGATCACAGTCGGGCCAAGATAGCCCTGACTGTAGCCAGCAGTCGGCACTGAAGGCCCCCCTAGAAAACTGCTGCTTCCCGCCTGCGCGGTCATGGCTAGCTTGCCGCTGGCGCGAGTGTCGATCAGCGGGGGCATTTGCAGTCGCTGCGGAGTTTCCGCAGCGAAGACACGGGCCGGCCATGCCAATCCGCCACCTGCAACAGCAAAGGCTGCGGTGGCGGAAGTCAGGAAATCACGTCGTTTCATTTCGTACCTGTGATCTTTCGTTTTCTCTGCAGTTGCGTGAATTGAAGTTGCATGATCATGCGACCGAAAAAGAACGGAAAGATCAAGATCGGCACGCCAGTGTGGTCAGCCTAGTCTGAGAGCAGTTTCTTGCGTTCATCGAATTCCTTGGAATCGATTTCGCCGCGCGCATATCGCTCCTTGAGGATATCGTGGGCGCGACTGGACGATTGACCAGTCCCGGGCACAAAGCCGGAACCCATCTGACGCATGACGTAGATCACGGCTGCGACGATGCCTACAAGCACCAAGATCATGAAAATCGGTCCGAGAACCATGCCAAATCCTCCCCATTGATCGCCTCCCCACATCATTCCGCGACCATACTGGAACGGAACATTTCCGCCCGGTATTTCGCCGACCTGTGCGAGGGCAGCTGTAGCCGAAAGCGGAACCAAAGCGACGCTCTTGGCAATTTGCGACAATAGATTTCTTGTCATTTCAGGTCTCCATTTGAATGAGCGGATGCCCCGACCATCTCAAGCTATCCCCGGCAGAAGCGAACGGCGTTGATACGTATCAAATCGCTGTCGTCTTAATACCGTTAAGATCAGTATTTCCCGTCAGCATCTATTATCAGGGTGTCCTGTGCTTTGACGTTCGAAGAGGTAGAGGCTCGTCGAGCGTACGGTTTCAATGCACGCAGACATGAGGATGGACATTCCGGAATGTAAGGCAGCAAGGCTATATTTTGAACACACACCATAAAGCCTCAAGGTACGTCGGACGCGACAAGGGCATTTCTTCACAGGGAGCGACAGCTTCTGGTGGGCGAAAATGTTCAGCTGCCATTCCAAATGGCCACCCCAACGATGCAGATAAAATCCATTGAACTCAACGATTTCTTGGTCAGCCAAATTTGACATGGTTTTTTAAAGCAAGCCAAGTTTAGTGTTAGCGGCCATCTATTTCCGGCGTGGCTTGAGGGCCGCCGTTAAGATCGGCAATCAATGCTTCCATCTCCGCGATCTCGCGCTTTTGCACTTCAATGATACCGTCTGCCAGCTTGCGTACTCTGGGGTCGGAAATGTTGGCACGCGTACTGGTAAGGATGGCGATGGAATGATGAGGAATCATGGCTTTCATCCAGGCTATGTCGTCAACGGTGTCCTGACTGCGAACCAGGTAAAGCCCGAGGCCAAACGAAAGGACCGAGACAACAAGGATGGCCAGATTGGCCTTGCGGTTGGCGTACATCCCGAGCATGAATGACAGCATGACCAATGCCATCGCTCCGCCCATGTAGAGAGCCATCCACATTCTGGTCTGGCTGAACCAGACGTGGCTGACGTCCCAGGTATTGAGATACATCAGCCCAAACATGATGACCGTGGATGTCACAATCATTGCGATAAACCGTGAATATGCCATTTGTCCCTCCTGTTTGTGCGACACACATCAAACGACCTTCCCGCGCAGGAAGGTTCCAGAATATTTAAAAAAAGTTTTGAGCGGATTGACCTTCCATCTGGTGGAAGGCCCACAGCTGCCAAAATTATGCGCCTCGTGTGAGTCGAACAGGAACTAACGAAAAGTTGAAAAATCCCCTACTTGTCAATGTCCTCACGTTGGGGCAAGAACCTGGTTCATGAAGAAGTCCGTTCGCCACCTCGCCGGTCGAAGGCATTTGTTTCTGGTGTTGATGCTCGTTATTGCGAGCATCATGCCGGGTGCTCTGCATGCTGCGGCTATGGCTGGATCGGCAGCGGTCAACAGCGGAGTGCATCACGTCAGTGAACGCTCGTCCGCTGATCACGCGATGATGAGCCATCATCAGGCTGAGGATGGTCACTCTGACGCTGTTCAGGACCCGCTGCAGGCAGATCACGGCAACATGCAGGACCAGTGCTGCCCGATATCCTGTTCCTTTGCTCTCTGCTCGTTTGAGCCTGAGAGGGTCGCCGTTTTTATTCCCGACAGTTTTGAAATCGAGCCAATGCTGGGCTTTGTCGTCACAGCCATTGCCTTGCCGGAACGTCCTCCTCGGATCTGAAGAGTGACTGCCCTTTACCGGGCTCCATGGCCGCTTGTAACCGGTCGATCACACTCTTTATCGCAGTAGGACAATCATGTTTCGTTTTCTCTTGGCGGCTGCCATGCCGCTAACTCTTGCTGGCTGTGCGTCGGCGAGTGGCCCCGCCGACGTCATGTCGGTGAGTTCGCCCGCAGATACCAGTGCAGGTATTCGTAATATCCATCATCACACGGTTCTGGACGGCTACACCCATCGAATTCCCGTGGAACCGAAGCCTTGGCGTCAACAAAACGACAGCCAGGCCCCTGGCGCGGGGGTAGGCTCATGAGCATCTCCCGCACTACAATATCCTTCATTGTCGTGTCATCCGCAGGGTTGTTTCTAGCTGGTTGTGTTAGCGACCAGGAGCTCGCCGGATACTCGGCGAAAGAGGCCGGTTTTGGCGTCGTCGCAGCATCCGTTTCCATCGGCACCAGAGGCAAAGAGGCGGTTTGGCTTCAAAACAAGGATCAGGCAAAAGCGGTTTCCGAACGCGTACACGGCCTGGTGCACAAGAAATCCATCAATGCCGACACCGCTGTTCAGGTAGCACTTCTGAACAACAAGGGCCTGCAGGCAGCCTATGCCGATATCGGCATGAACGCTGCAGAAGCCTGGCAGCAAAGCCTGCCCGAAAATCCGAAGGTCTCCATCGGCCTGCTGGGGATCGGCGCGCCCGAGCTTGGGGCGTATCGGGCCATCGAAGGCATGATCGCAGCCAACATCCTGTCAATGAGAACGCGGCGGGCACGCGTCGATGTCGCCGACACCCGGTTCAGACAGGCACAGATGCGCGCGGTCGACGCCACTCTCAAGGTTGCCAACGACACGCGCCGGGCCTGGGTCACCGCGGTTTCTTCCTTCGAGACGGTTGCCTATCTCAATCAGGCCAAAGTGGCGGCAGACGCAGCATCGGAACTGGCCCAGAAACTCGGGGAAAGCGGGGCTTTGGCGAAAGGTGGCCAGGCCCGCGAACACGCCTTCTATGCCGAGTTGACGGGACAAATGGCCGAAGCGCGTCTGGCTTCACGGCTGGCAAAGGAGGAACTCACCCGGATCATGGGCCTGTGGGGAAGCGATGTTGATTACTTTGTCCCTGACCGGTTGCCAAAGCTTCCGCGTGGGATACTGAAGAAAAACCGGATCGAACAGGAAGCACTCGAAAACCGTGTTGATCTAAGGGTCGCCAAACTTGAACTCGATGCAGTTGCCAAAAGCTATGGCCTGACCGAGGCGACCCGTTATGTCACTGACTTGGGACTCCTTGGCGGGCTCGAAGCCGAACGCACTATCGATGAGAACGGAAACAAGGACGTTGAAGTCACTGGCCGAATGGAGGTCGACTTCGTGATCCCGATCTTCGACAGCGGCAAGGCCCGTCTGCGCAAGGCTGAACTTGCCTACATGCAGGCAGCCAATCTGCTTGCCGAAAAGGCGGTCAACATCCGCTCCGAAGCCCGCTCGGCGTACACGGCCTACAGCGCGACCCACGAGATCGCACGGCATTACCTCAACTCCGTGGTGCCTTTGCGCACCACGATCGAGGCGGAATCCCTGCTGACCTACAACGGCATGATTTCCAACACCTTCGAACTCCTCGCCGACACCCGCGCCAAGATCGGAACCCTGATGTTGGCGATCAACGCCAAACGCGAGTTCTGGCTGGCCGATGTCAATCTGTCAGCAGCGATCTATGGCGGCGGAGCCGGAGCAGGCAGCTCAGCTGCAGCACCGTCCGTCGGCGATGCCGGCGGCGGCGGCCACTAACTTTCCGGAAAGGAAAAGACCATGATGAACAGACGTCAATTACTGGGTGCAAGCGCTGCCGGAGCAGCCCTTGTCTCCTCTACCGCCTGGTCGAAGACAACCAACATGGGACTGCCCGATGCGGCCCTGATGGAAAGTCCGCTCACCCAGTCACCGGTCATGCCTTCGACAGGTCCGGACTACAATCCGGTGGTGACGCTCAACGGCTGGACCTTGCCATTCCGAATGAACAACGGGGTCAAGGAGTTCCATCTCGTGGCCGAGCCGGTGGAGCGTGAACTCGCAGACGGCATGACCGCCTATCTGTGGGGTTACAACGGCCAATCCATCGGCCCGACCATAGAAGCGGTCGAGGGCGACCGGGTCCGGATCTACGTCACAAACAAATTACCCGAGCACACAACGGTGCATTGGCACGGCTTGATCCTGCCGTCAGGCATGGATGGCGTGGGAGGCTTGTCGCATCCAGCGATTCCATCCGGTAAAACCTACATCTACGAGTTTGATCTCGTGAAGTCGGGGACCTTCATGTACCACCCGCACGGCGACGAAATGGTACAGATGGCCATGGGGATGATGGGGTTCTTCATCGTTCACCCGAAAGATCCGGCCTTCATGCCGGTTGATCGGGATTTCCTGATCATGCTCAACGCCTTCGACATCGATCCCGGCTCCTACGTGCCGAAGATCATGACCATGACCGACTTCAACCTGTGGACATGGAACAGCCGGATCTTTCCCGACATCGATCCGCTGGTGGTGTCGAAAAATGATCGGGTCCGCGTTCGCGTCGGCAACCTGACCATGACGAACCACCCGATCCACATGCACGGCTATGATTTCGAGGTAACCTGCACGGATGGTGGATGGGTGCGGCCTGAAGCGCGCTGGCCGGAAGTGTCGGTTGATATTCCGGTCGGGGCAATGCGGGCTTATGAATTTGACGCCAAGCATCTGGGTGACTGGGCAATACACTGCCACAAGTCTCACCATACGATGAACGCCATGGGGCACGATGTGCCGACCTTCATCGGTGTCGACAAGTCCAAGGTCACCAAGAAGATCCGGATGGTGCAGCCCGAATACATGCCGATGGGTACGAACGGCATGGCTGATATGGCAGAAATGTCGATGGAGTTGCCCGCTAATACCATTCCGATGATGGCCGGATGGGGGCCTTACGGACCCTTGGAAATGGGCGGCATGTTCTCCGTCGTCAAGGTCCGCGAAGGCATTTCTGCCGGCGATTACAGTGATCCCGGCTGGTACGAAAACCCTCCCGGAACCCAGGCCTATGAGTGGACCGGCGAATTGCCGGAGTTCGCCAAGGCCGCAGACGCATCAACATCGATCACCCTAAAGCCGCATAGCGGCAAAACCTAAGCACAAGCTCACCAACCAACCTGAAGGAAACACAATGAAATTTGTTACAAGCAGTGCACTTTCGCTCCTCCTACTCGGCACAACCGCATTTGCGGCAGGAACCCATGGTGGTGGACATGACGACAGCCAGATGGCTGTCGGTCAGCCCGGCAAAGCATCCGAGGTCGGGCGGACAATCGAAGTGGTCATGAAGGAAACCGACGACGGTGAGATGCTGTTCGAACCCAAAGAAATCAAGGTTGAGAAGGGCGAGACAATCCGTTTCACCGTGATGAACAAGGGTGAACTCGAGCATGAGTTTGTTCTCGACAATCATGAAAATGTGATGACGCACAAAGCTGCGATGTCGAAGATGCCCGAGATGGAACATGACGATCCCAATTCAGTACGTCTCGACTCAGGCATGGATGGCGAAGTGATCTGGACATTCTCGAATGCAGGTCCCTTTGAGTTCGCCTGTCTGATTCCTGGTCACTATGAATCTGGAATGAAGGGCGACATCACCGTCGCCGGCCACTGATCAAACGAACCGTTTCCGACACAAACAAAGGTAAAACAAATGCGAAAACTCACAACACTCATGATTGCTGCCATGATTACCGTTACCGGCAGCGCTGCAGCTTTTGCAACCGAATACACCAAAGGCACCGTCAAGAAGGTCGACATGAAGGCCGGCAAGGTCACCATCATTCATGAGGAACTGACCAATCTTGATATGCCTGCCATGACCATGGTGTTTCGCACCGCCGACCCGACCATGCTGGAGAAAATGAAGGAAGGTGATGCAATCGAATTCGTCGCCGACCGGGTCAAGGGCAAGTTGACCGTCACCGAGCTGAAATAGGGTTCGACAGAACCGGTAGCGGGAGGCTGGAGTTTCCCGCTGCCTACACGCTGTCCTAGAGGTCCTTTGGCCCTTCAGGACTTGTTATGTGCTGACATCTGTCTGCGCATGAACCAGACAACCGCCAGCGGTATGAAGATCCACTGAAGCAGCGGGCTGAGCCCGGTGCCAAACGGCGGCACCAGCGGCATGAGATCGGAATAGGTCCAGCGTTGGGATATGTTGGTGTAATAATATTCGAAGCTGACCGTCAACGCGATCCCGATCCCGAGGAACACCAGCGTCTTCAGAACGGCGTCTGCCTTCTCCCCCAGACCGATGAGCATATGCGCCAGTTGAAAATGCTTGAGAACGACGCAATCGAGATGGGTGGCGAGACGGTCCTTCTTGTCACGACATCTTTGGACAAGGCACAGGAAGGCAAGGTGATCGCAAGATTCAAGGCGGATCGGGACGAACAATATCGCGAATTTATCGGGAAATGCGATGCGTTCGAAGCTGAGATTGCCAGGGAGATCGCGAAAGAGAAGTTCACTTATGCCGAACTGGAGGAAGAGGACAACGATCTCAAAAAACTCCAGAGTTGGATTGAAAAAATCAGAAGCCTTGATTTCTACAAAGCGATACTTGCTGCCTCTGCATGGAGAACACTTGATGCGCTGCGAAGCCGTGTTGGCAGACTACTGTCTGACGTCAGCGTTCACCCTGCTTCGACCATCAGAGCTACCCAAACCGCGATCGCAAAAATAGCGGTGGTCAGCACGACCATCCCTATTATCTGAGCAGCCAAGTTATCACCCTTCTCACCAGCGCGATGCGCATGTCCCATCTCTGGACTTTCGGCGCGAGCGCCTTCCATGGCGGACGCCGTGGAAGGCTCACCTAATGTCGGCAAATCGTCCGCGCCGACTTCATCGCGCCGTACTGTCATCATCCCGTGCTTGAGGTTTCGGGCGACGAGCCACCAGTTGATCGGATAGGCGACCGTAAAGCCCACAAGCAGAGCCATACTCATTACGAACCAGAACTCAGGCATCAACGGATTCAAGGGCGAAGGGATCAGCGAACGTCCAAGCGCCACAATCAAGACCATTCCAGCCATCAAGACGTTCATCGATAGGAACTCGGCGACAAATGTACCCTTGAGCGCCTGCTTGTATGAACCTCCCGCGGTATCGCGCATGAACAGCGCCTGGAAGATGGTCCAGCCAAATCCAAATCCAAGCGCATATTCAACCGCGATATTGGCCAAATTCGGAAGAGCCAGTACCGAACCAAGGGCAGCGCCGGCCAATATGCCAATACCATCCCCGGCGACGCAGTGCATGGTCGATCCAAGGACCTGCCGCCAGCGCACCGCAGTGTAGCGTTCATGCAAGCCCGGCAGCGGTTCGCGACAGCCAAGCACATACAGGAATGCACCGATCGGTCCGGTATAGGCGGTGAGCAACACAAATCCCCACTTCAGGACCGGAGATTCTGGCGTGCTCCGAATATCGATGATTACGAATAGGACTGACGCGCCGGTCAAGGTGAACCAAAGCAGCATTATACCGTCTAGCATTGAAATTCTCCGATGTTGTGTCTGGTTGACCCGCAATGGGTGTAAGTTCGAGAGCCAGAAGATTATGCCGCGTGGCATGTATGCAGAGTGCGGCCGGGTTTTGTATTCCGGTGCAGGTGGATGGGTCTTGTCCTGGGCTATCCGAGGTGTGGCAAAGCGTGGCTACCAACGAACCGGCCCGAATCGAGAATTTCCCGATGTCTCCCGACCTGTTTACCGCGACTTCGAACCTCCGACGGGATATTCGGGAAACGGGATGGGAAATCGGTGCGCCAATTGGGTCAGCACCCGCGATCATTCAATTTCCACCACCTCGTGCTTCCGGAAAGTGGTGGTCAGCGACGCTGAAAGCGAGAAGTCCATGCAAATCCACCGTCATCCTGATTGCGTAGCCCAATTTCGCCGCAAGCATTGTATCTTGTCGTTCGGGACCGTCCGATAAGGGAAACTCAATGAACTTCAAGACATGCGCAATTTTGCTGGCCGTAATCACTTTGGCGGGCATCGCTGCGCCCACTACGAACCATGCTCTGGCGAATGAAATGACCGTGATCGCTCGACAATCGGACATGAAATCCATGGCCGAGGCAGCCAAGCTGATTGACGCGATGTTCAAGGGCAACACTTCATACGATTCTGAGTTGTTCAGGGATGCGGCGGAGACAATATATAAGAGGTCCGGCAGTGCCTTGACGGTCCACTTCGAAGGCAATTCCGTCATTTTCGGCTCGCAGGCCAGTTCGACCATCATGACTGAGCGCGCAGAGTTCAATTCACTTGCAAATGACCTTGGCGTGTATGCGAATTCGCTCTCTTCTGCCGCTGAGAGCCATCCAGATTCATTGACTCAGGATATGCGCATGAAAGCGGGTGAGGTGATCGGTCTCGGACCATTCGGAAAGAAAATTGACCCCGCAACAGCAGTTTTGTCGATGCCTGCCGAACACGCCTTTCACATGCTGCTCCAGACCTGTGCATCCTGCCACGCTCAATTTCGCCTGAAGACAAACTGACCCGACTAGACTGAATGGCTGATGCCAAATTTAGATAGTGCTGTTGGACCATCTTCCCGCATGGGTTCAGAGATGCCATCAATGATGGGGCACTCTGGCCTGCCATCGCCATGGCAGTTATTGGCCAGGTGCTTTAGCGTCTTGGTCATGGTCTTTATGGCTGCAGCCTTCCGCTCGAGTTCGGCAATATGGCTAAGGGCGAGCGCTTTCACATCTGAACTTGCCCTGGAACGGTCCTTCCAGAGGGCCAGCAGGGTCTTCATCTGGTCGACGGAAAATCCCAAGTCTCGAGCCCCGCGAATGAACCGCAGCGTATGGATGTCACTGTCTGTATATACGCGATAACTGGACTCTGCACGGCGCGCGGGCGCGATCAGGCCGATCTGTTCATAGTAGCGGATCATTTTGCTCGAGACACCGGACGCCTTGGAAATTTCGCCGATATTCATGATGGTCTCCTATTTTGTCTTGAAGGCGTAACGCGCGCGCCCTTTGATCAATTTTCAGCTTGTCTTGAACCGACGCAGTCGCAGAGCGTTGGTCAGCACAAAAACGCTTGAAAGGCCCATCGCCCCGGCGGCAAGAATGGGTGACAATAGCGTACCGTTGATCGGATACAGAATGCCGGCCGCCACTGGCACGAGGCTTATATTATATGCGAAGGCCCAGAACAGGTTTTGCCGAATGTTGCGGATGGTGGCTTTGCTAATCGAAATCGCAGTAACCACGCCCGTAAGATCACCTGACATCAGTACGACGTCCGCACTTTCGATCGCGATATCGGTTCCAGTGCCAACTGCAATTCCGATGTCCGCTTCTGAAAGAGCCGGTGCATCATTGATGCCATCCCCCACGAAGGCGACTTTCCGTCCGCCCTCTCTGAGCCTCTTGACGGCATCGACCTTACCGTTGGGGAGGACTTCAGCGACCACTTCATCAATGCCGACCTGGTGTGCAATGGCATTGGCGGTCCGGGCATTGTCACCTGTAACCATAGCCACTTTGAGCCCGAGAGCGTGGAGTGCGGCTATGACTTGAGGCGTGGTGTCTTTGACGGGGTCAGAGACTGCGATGATTGCAGCAAGCTTGCCATCGATTGCGGCGTAGAACGGTGACTTACCTTCGTCGCCCAATATCGCCGCTTGCCTGCTGAACGTCGAAACGTCGACGTCGGCTTTCGTCATGGATCGATCCGCGCCCACGATCACGGTTCGACCGTTGATCTGTCCGCTCACCCCGTAGCCTGGTGCAGCCTGGAACTCCGAGACGTCGGCGAGAGAGAACCCTTCTCGCTTTGCCGCTGCGACAATGGCGTCTGCGATAGGATGCTCGGACTGTGACTCGAGGCTGGCGACGAGGCGGAGGATGTCGCGTCTATCAAATCCTTCGCTAACGACGAAGTCTGTCAGCTCCGGCTTTCCCTTGGTGAGCGTCCCCGTCTTGTCCAGTGCGATGACATCCGCATCGCGCAATGTCTGGAGCGCTTCGCCTTTCCGAAACAGGATACCCAATTCGGCGGCGCGACCCGTGCCGACCATGATTGATGTCGGCGTGGCGAGACCCATGGCGCAGGGGCAGGCGATAATCAGCACTGCAACGGAGTTGATCAATGCGAAGGTGAGGGCAGGCGAGGGGCCAAGGAGCAGCCATGCCGCGAAGGTCAGAGTTGCCGCAGCGATCACGGCCGGGACAAACCAGCTAGTTACCCGATCGACCAATGCTTGGATCGGAAGCTTGGCTCCCTGTGCCGCCTCGACCATCTTAATGATCTGGGCAAGCAGTGTGTCTGAACCAATTTTCGTCGCTTCGAAAGTGAAGGCTCCGGATTTGTTGATCGTGCCGCCGACCACATCCGCGCCGGCGGACTTTATTACCGGAACCGGCTCGCCCGTAATCATGGACTCGTCAACATAGGATTCGCCATCAACCACGTGACCGTCCACGGGAATTTTCGCGCCCGGACGTATTTGAACGATATCACCCAAGATCACATCGCTGATCTGAATTTCGACGAAATTTCCATCACGCTTCACGTGCGCTGTCTTTGGCTGGAGACCAATCAGATGCTTGATCGCCTGGGAAGTCTTGCCCTTCGCACGGGCTTCAAGATAGCGACCGAGCAGAATAAGAGTAACAATGACGGCGGCCGCCTCGTAGTAGACGTTTGCCGTTCCCAAAGGCAGAATGCCCGAAAAAAACGTGGCGACAACCGAATAGCCCCAGGCGGACGAAGTGCCCAGCACTACCAACGAATTCATGTCAGGGGTCCATCTCAAGAGATTCGGAACGCCCTTTTTAAAAAAGCGTAAGCCTGGCCCGAACAGGACGAGCGTGGCCAGAACGAACTGGATGACAAGATTGTTATCCATGCCGACATTGGCCATTATCCAATCATGGATGGACGCGCTGAGATGCGATCCCATTTCAAGAACAAAGAGCGGAAATGTAAGCACTGCGGAAACGGCCAGCGACATTCTCAGACGGTTGATCTCCCGGTCGCGCCGGTCCCCGTGACTGTCGTTGGTGACCTCAGCAGCAATCCTCCGGACATCATAGCCGGCGTTGCGAACGGCATCCTCCAATGCTGATGCGGGTGTGCCCACAACCGCGCGAACCGTTGCCTTTTCTGTTGCAAGGTTGACTGACACATCCCTGACGCCCGGGACGGCTTTGATCGCTTTCTCCACGCGATTGACGCAGGAAGCGCAAGTCATGCCTTCAATGCCGAATTGAAGTGTCTCGATCCTGGGCTCGTAGCCTGCCATCTCAATTGCCTGAACCACAGTCTCCATCGGCACCGCTTCATTGAAAGTGACGGTGGCACGTTCGGTCGCCAGGTTCACAGTTGCAGAAGTGACGCCTGGAACGGCTTCTATGGCCTTCTCAACGCGCGCGACGCAGGACGCACAGGTCATGCCTTCGATTCCGAAATCGGTGGTAGCGGAGGGCGCTACGGGTATCCTGACTTTCGATATTGCATTCATTTGAGCGGCTCCTTTACTAACCGCTGACATCTGTAATCCTTCCCATGATGGGAAGGTCAAGAGCGTTTTTGCCTCTTTTGAGAACTCTGGTTTCGCAGAGGGGAGGTGACCCATTATTGGACGCAGCCAAAAGGTGATCAGGCCTAACTAGCGACGGCTTGCATCCACTACAGCGGAGAAGCGGCCCGCAAATTGCCAAGCTATCGAATTTGGTCTTGAAATGTTGGACGGCTGAGGCGCACCTGATTTGAGCAGACCTACGGTGGAACCCAAATGGACGTCCCCAGGCACTTGGATGGTTCACTGAAAAACGGTCGCCCCACGCTTTTGCGGAGGGCGACCGGATTGGCAATCAGAGTTTCACGTAGGATACCGGATATCCGGCATTCTTGATCGCGTCGCTGATGACTGCCGGGTCAAGGCTGGTCTGCACTGTCGCCTTCTTCGAGGCCAGGTCGATCGTTGCGATCGCGGCGGGATCAGCTGCTTTAATCGCTTTCTCGACCGTGCCGCGGCAATGGCCACAGGTCATATTTTTGACGTCGAACTCATAGGTCATTCTGTTTCCTTTCAAAGCTGCTCGCCTGATATGGGGCTTCCCACGATGGGAAGGTCAAGGGGTGGCAATCTTTAAAATCTGAGGCTTCGCAGACGAAGTGAATTCATAACGACCGAGATTGACGAAGCACTCATGGCAAAAGCGGCAAACATCGGGCTAATCAAGATGCCAAACCACGGATAGAGCAATCCCGCCGCAATCGGCACACCGACGGCATTGTAGACCAGGGCGAAAAACAGGTTCTGGCGGATATTGCGCATAGTCGCCTTACTGAGCCGCCGAGCACGCACAATCCCGTCCAGATTGCCGCTAACCAGTGTGAAGCCTGCACTCTCGATGGCGAAGTCCGCTCCAGTGCCCATGGCAATGCCCACATCGGCTTGTGCAAGCGCCGGCGCGTCATTTACGCCGTCGCCAGCCATGGCAACCTTTCGGCCCATATCCTGAAGTTCGCGAATGATCCGTGCTTTGTCTTGAGGCAGCACATCGGCTCGAATTTCGTCGATACCCAGTCGTCCCGCTACGGCTTTGGCTGTCCGTTCGTTGTCGCCTGTGGCCATGATGATGTGGAATCCGAGCTCGTGCAGAGCTTTGAGTGCTGCTGGCGTCGTTTCCTTTACGGGATCGGCAACGCAGACCAGACCGACAATGGTGCCATCGAGGACAACGAACATCACTGTCTCGCCTTCGTCACGACGAGTGTTTGCCTTATCCATAAGTGACGGAGCCGCCAGCCCCATCTCGGTCATCAATCTCAAATTTCCCAGCGCGATCTGGCGGCCGTTGACGACGCCCTTCACACCCATCCCTGTGACGGCTTCGAATTCGGTGGCGGCGGCCATTACTATATGCCGTTCTTCCGCGCCTCTTACGATCGCCTCGGCGAGCGGATGTTCCGATCCCCGTTCCAAAGAGGCGGCGAGTTGCAAGACCTCGGCTTCGTCGTGGCCAGCTTCAGGCAATACAGCGACCAGACGCGGCTTGCCTTCAGTCAAAGTGCCGGTCTTGTCCACGATCAGCGTATCGACTTTCTCGAACCGCTCCAGCGCCTCCGCATTTTTGATCAAAACTCCAGCCTGAGCTCCTCGGCCTGTCGCGGTCATGATTGACATCGGGGTCGCGAGACCGAGCGCACAGGGGCACGCTATGATGAGCACTGCGACGGCGGCGATGAGTGCATAAGAGAACGCAGGGTCAGGTCCCAAAAGCGCCCACGCAGCGAAGGCCAGCACTGCGACGCCTATAACAATAGGCACAAAGTAGCCCGAAACCTTGTCGGCGTATTTCTGGATTGGCGCACGTGAGCGTTGGGCGTTTGCCACCATCTCGACGATCTGGGAAAGCATCGTGTCAGCGCCAACCCGTGTGGCCTCTATTATCAGACTTCCAGTGCCGTTGATCGTTGCTCCAGTCACCGGATCGTCCGCAACCTTTTCAATCGGGACGGGTTCTCCCGAAATCATGCTCTCGTCAATCGAGGAGCGACCATCAAGGACGATGCCATCAACAGGCACCTTGTCACCCGGCCGGACGCGCAATCGATCGCCGACTTGTACTTCTTCGAGCGGTATTTCTTCCTCGCGCCCGTTTTCCCGGATCACGCGGGCCGTCTTCGCTGCCATGTCGAGCAAAGCGCGGATGGCTCGTCCTGTGCCTTCGCGCGCTCGAAGTTCCATCAACTGGCCAAGAAGGACCAGGGTGACAATCACCGCGGCGGCTTCGAAATAGACGCCGACATGCCCCTCACTGTTGCGGAAGCCATCCGGAAAAATGCCGGGCACCAGAACGGCGACAATACTGAACAGCCAAGCAGCCATCACGCCCATGCTGATCAGGCTGAACATGTTGAGCTTCAACGTTCGGAATGATGTCCATCCGCGAACAAGAAATGGCCAGCCAGACCAGAGAACGACAGGCGTGCCAAGGGTCAATTCGATCCAGAGCGTCGCTCGTTCTCCCAGGATTTCACGCACATTGGCAAGACCGACATATGGTCCCATCGTCAAGACAAGCAGCGGGATACTCAGAACCACTGCGACCCAAAAGCGGCGGGTGAAGTCCACCAACTCCGGATTTGGTCCGTCACCCTCCATCGCTGACGACTCAAGCTCAAGTCCCATCCCGCAGATCGGACACGATCCCGACTTGGTCTGACGAACTTGGGAATGCATCGGGCAAGTGTAGACCGGGCCAGAGTAATCGGATGGCACCTTGTCATACTGGCGATCATCGTTCTTGTTCTTGACAGCTTTAAGTCCGCCGTGGCTGTGACCACTCCCGTGTTCGTGTCCTCCATGGCCGTCGTCGTGACTGTCGGTTGGGCCCTCGGGTACCAAGTCCATATGGCATTTTGGACAGTCCCCGGGTCCTGTGCGCCTGACTTCCGGGTGCATCGAGCAGGTGTAAACCGTGCCGGAGAAATCGGCTGGGACCTGATCGTCGACGTGTTCCTCTTTCATAATCGATTCCCTTCCGGTTACATTTTGTGCGGTTTGTAGGTGATGCCGTTGGCGAGTTGTATCTCGCGGACGTAGCTGACTATTTTTGCAACCTCGTCAGGTGTCACCTGACCTAGTTTCGGCATATTTCCGAATGGCCAATGGTGTTGAGGAACACCGTTGGCTACCGCGCTATAGAAAGCCTCATCGGGATGATGTCCGGGATTGTAGATATCATGAATCAAAGGCGGCCCTTTGTCAGTGCCTGATGCGTTCTTGCCATGGCAAGCGGCACAATTGGTGTCAAACAACGACTGTCCATCTTTGGCTTCGTTGCTCAATTCGGACATTAACACTTTTGCATAGTTTGCTTCCGGCTCTGGCTGGAAATAGTTATAAACAATACCCACTATTCCAAGCCCGAAGAATCCGAGAACAAATAGCTTTGGAAGATTTGCACTTGTTTTCAACTTCTATCTCCATGTATTCCAATTTTCACAATTCATAATCTATCTGCAGGTATGCTTCGGGCAGATGCCGCGCTCCCATCGGGGTCCTGATTGCGCCGAAGAACCTCGTTGATTTCTGAACGGAATTTGCCACGATCTGATCGTCTACAAGCAAATCAACCGATAACGACTCTTCTGTTCTGAATCAGCTCATAGGGAGGAATGACGAGGTTCCTGGGTGCAGGACCGCGCCGAACCCGGCCTGACGTGTCGTATTGCGAACCGTGGCATGGACAAAACCAACTGCCCCAATCGCCCTTTGGATCGCCTTCTTTTTGTCCCAGAGGAATGCAGCCCAGATGTGTGCATACCCCGACGACGACAAGCCATTCCGGATTCTGCACGCGATCCGCGTCATGTTGCGGGTCTATCAGTTTCGCGTTGTCGTCGGCGACCGCCGCAGCTATCTGCGGAGGTGTCCTGTGATCAATAAAAATCGGATGCCCACGCCACTTTACGGTTACCCTTTGACCAAGTTCAATTGCCGAAATCGGGACCTCGACTGACGCCATGCCTCTTACACTTGCCGAAGGGTTCATACTGTCAATAAAGGGCCAGGCAAATGCAGCGGCTCCTACAACAGCCATCGATCCCGTTGCGATAAAAATGAAATCGCGCTTTGTAATCAGTTGTTCTGAATCATCGTCTGTAGACATCTCTAGTCCTCAACTTCCTACCGCGAAAAAGCACAAGGCCGTCTTCGGCGTGAGCTCTCACCTGTGACGTCGATCCGACGTGGACATTGTAGTTTCCGGTTTTGCTTTCCTGGGGGCTTCCGCTCCCATCTAATCCATGTTGCCCATCAAATTCTTGATGCGTTCAGGAATGTCTTTTTTGGAGAACTGCGATTGGGCTTCTGCATCGTGGACGAAGGCGATGATGTCCGCCAATTCGGTGCCGGTCAGACTGATAGGCTCACCAAGCTCTTCGCGCTGCATGGCGACCATCGCTTCTGCTCCGCGCCACATACGCGCAGCGAATTCAAACGGATTCATGGGCAACACCATGGTCGATGCATCGAGCGGCGGCGCATCTTCGCCGCCGACCCCGTTCACCGAGTGGCAAACGACACAGCCTTTGCTTGCGAAAAGCTGCCTTCCACGCGCAGGGTCCATTGTCGGCACCATCAAGCCGGGCCCCATCATGTCTTTCATCATTCCGGTTTCCTGGCTGGCGGCTAGGTTGGGCTGCCACGCGGTTACGAATACGCTCGTAACCACTGCGGCAAGGGCGGTTTTTCCAATTCGAATGTTGGACATAATGATCTCCTTTGGACGATTTGTTGGGAAATTACGGAAGCACGACCATCTGGTGGCCCTCGCCGGAAACGGCGATTTCGCCGATTACCGCGAGATCGATCTCGTTGATGATCCAGATCCTGGGTTCGTCGCGGCTCGATACGTAAATCTTGCCAGTGCCGTCGATCGTAGTCAGATGATACGGAGCGGGCGACAGTGAAGCGGTTCGCATCGCACCGGATTGCAGATCGATCGCGACAAGCTTGTCTTCGCTCTTTCCGCTGACGAAGAGCGTGCTCCCGTCGTCCGACAAGTCGAGCCCGTGCAACTCTCCTCCAATCTCGAATGAGCGGAGAATGGCACCATCGGACACCGCAATCTCATGGATTTTGCCGATATCTGCGTCGGTCACATATAGCGTGGCCCCGTCGCCGGAGATGACCACATGCTCGGGAGCTGTACCAACAAGCAAATTGCTTCTGACAAATCCCTTCTCGACATCGACTTCACTGATTGTGCCGTTGCCTGAATTGGTTACGAAAACCGAAGCGCTGTCTCCGGAAAAAACAGCATAATTCGGTGCCGATCCAGTTGGAACAAAGGCCTTGAAAGCCAAGGTTTCGAGATCGATTATGCTTATCCCGTCACCTGATGGATGAGTAGCTGCAGCGTAACGACCGTCGGGCGAAACAGCAGTATGATGAACAGCGCCGGGCACTTCGATCCGACGCAGTATCTCACCAGACTTTGCGTCGAGGATGGTCAGAATGCTGATCGCGGCATCCTTGGGCATCGCCCCCGCTGCGGGTTTGGCGTGATGGGCCGCATGTTCGTCCTCCGCCACACCTTCTGGCTTAGCGAGTGCCGGGGCCGCGGTGCCTTCGACCTCGGAATAGCTGCCGGCGACGAGGTACCGAACACCAGGTGCACCAGAAAGGCCGTGAATGGCATCTAAGCCGGTGATCTTGCGTTCGACCGTGCCAGTGTCTGTATCGACGACGATGATTTGATCTGCGCTGCCATCAGCAATGTAGACCGTCGCGGCCGTCGCTGACGCCGAAGTCAGGAGAACGGCGAGAATTGCCGAAAGAGAAAGTTTCAATGGCGATGTCATAGTTGAGTTCCTTTTATTGTGCGTTGCATCAACGTGCCCAACGGGCAGAGAAATAATTGAATAGCGGCGCGAATATCAGCGCGACGAACCAGCCATAGGCAAAGGCCTCCACCCCGCCGAGCAGAAAGCTTGACCAAGTCAACCAAGAGAAGCCGGGAAGCAGTTTCAACCACGTCTGGTACATGGCCTGCCCGGGGAAGATGAGGTCGAAGCCGACACACAGCGCAAACGTCACCGCGAGAAAAATGCCCAAGCTCATGCCGAGCGCGACGACCGGGATATGCGGTGGACGGATCACGGGCAGAGGTATGCCTGCCCGGTGAGTTTGATCGGTTTTTGCAAGGCTAACCATGAGCTTGCTCGCTCATGTCTGGGATGGTTCCCTTAGCTTCAGCAAGATAGGAATCTGGTGCGGCCTCGAAGCGCTCGCGGCATTCCCGCGAACAAAAGTAGTAGACGTGGCCCTCATGGACGGCTGACTTCGAGTTTCGTGTCTGAACGGTGATTCCGCACACAGGGTCAGTGTCAGTCTCCGGGGCAGTCCATCGGACATCAGCCGCCGAACTGCTCGGCTTGTCGCGGGTTGCTCCTGACTTGCCGTGACCCATGACGTGAGCGCCACAGCCAAACCGCATCATGATGAAGATGAGGCCGGCCCAAAAGAGAAAATAGAGGATAGTTTCCATTGCATGCTCCACGCGCAAATCTGAATGCGCATTCGCCGTTTCGGCTTTGTCCGAACTGTGCTTGAGCCAACGAAGGTGGCCGGCGGATAGCGGAGATGCGTTGGTGAGCGATTCAACTCAACCGTCGGCATCGAACGCCATTCCGTTGGCCGCCATGCTCGCGTGAAAGGAGATGAACCGCTAAAAACAGCAGACAGCTCTATTGACGCAGCTGGAACAAGCTCAGCCGGAAGTACGAATCCGTCGTGTCAGGAAATTTTGGGAGGGGGAGATGGGAACTTGGAAAACGGCTGCTTCACGAATGCCTGGATCGAAGAAATCGCGACCGCTACGGCGTTTTCATGGCTCAATGCCTCAAACGGCAAAATCGCCGCAGCATGGCAATGCATTTGGTCCGCGCATTGCGGTGAGTGCGGCGACGCATCGCGTTCGGAGTTTCCAGAATCAGGCGAATGGGTAGAAACCACGACCGTCTGCATGCCTGAGAATTCGCTGGCATGAGTTTGATGCAGGGAAATGGCGGAGAAGTACAGAGCCACGATGACCACAAGCGTCAGGGTCTGCCAGGTGAACTGGCCTCCTTTCAATCTGCGGTTTCGACGTGTTGGCACGTTATCAAATCCCTATTGAAGATTACTATTACCACATCGAATCCCCGGCCTTCATTGACATGGGTCAAATTGGCATCAAGGCTATATCCAACACCGGTATGCGATTTGGGATGCGTCTCGGTACGCGCCTGCAAGCCAGCCAAGGTGCGCCAGGCCGGAAGTCCAACCCGCATTCCTGATGTTTGCAGGCAAAGAGAAAAAACAACGGGGGTGCGGATCGCTCATGAGCGGGATTACACGGCAACCAGAATTCGGAATTGTAATATTTTCGTTCCTACTGCATTTCGTTTGGGAGTATCTACAGGCACCCACCTATATAGGCATGATGGAATTGCCCCACTGGGAAGGCGTTAAACTATGCACCTCGGCGACCATCGGTGATGTCGGCTTTGCATTAATTGCCTTTTGGGTTGCGAGCGCCTCGGTCCGATCACGCGGCTGGTTGATGTCACCCAAGACACTCCCGTTTCTTGTCTATCTCGGTGTGGGTGTGGCGCTGACAATCGGTTTTGAATACTATTATACCCAGATTACCCATCGTTGGGCCTATTCCGATCTCATGCCG
Organism: Hoeflea sp. AS60; assembly: GCF_038900115.1. Classification (NCBI taxonomy): domain Bacteria; kingdom Pseudomonadati; phylum Pseudomonadota; class Alphaproteobacteria; order Hyphomicrobiales; family Rhizobiaceae; genus Hoeflea; species Hoeflea sp. AS60. The sequence continues at coordinate 90,830 of NZ_JBBMQP010000006.1, forward strand.
CTGGTCCCTCCGTTCAACACGGGCATGAGTCCGCTCCTTCAGTGGTTGGTGGTCCCCCCGATCGTGCTTTGGCTAAGCCGTCGACATATTGGTCACTAGTCTGATTGATCTTCGCGGGGCACCCACATCACGATCGTCAGGCAAGACCAATGGACGATCAATCTACTTTCACAGCGCGGTACCGCCTCGAAGACAACGTCTGATCCCCAAATGCCCTTACCTCAGGCAGTGGGGGCGCTGCGGCATTGAGCCTCGGGACGCCCCCGGATGACCTCTTCCAAGCACCGCTACTACATGCGACAATAAATGGATGAGGTTCGCGAAGGTCATTCAACAACTGCTGATCGTGTCCGCCCTACTGGGGATCATCCTTGGTCCCTTCAGTCTGGTGGTGGCGGATAGCGCCATGGCGTCTTCGAAAATTGTGGGAATGGGAGGCATCGGGAACACGAGCATGCCTGCCAGCGATCCCTGTTGCCAGAATGAAATGCCAAGCTCACGGGACTGCCAAAAGACATGTCCGCTTCCATTGCTGTGCGCGACTACCATCATCTTTCAAAAGACAACGGCAGTCGCTTGGTCTCATGATTCCGACTGGGTGCCCGTGATTTCCATGTGGAAGCCATATTTGGGAATGGCTTCATTTATGCCTGCTCCGCCAATCCGTCCTCCACGAAGCTGACTTCAAGTCGTAATTCCGCGTCGTCGTGTGTGGACAGCCTGATCTCGCAACTGGACCACCCGCTCCGGGGCGAAGGTAAGTCTGCGCGCGCGCAGCGCGGCTATCCAAATCTGCAATTTCGTCAAACAGGTGTGATGTGGTCACTGCAACGCGCAACGTCACGTCCAGAAAACAAGGAAAATACCAATGAAGAGAAGAGATTTTATCCGCGCTGCGGCCGCTGTATCAGCCGTGTCTCTCGCTACGAGAAACGCTTTTGCTGCAGAGTCCATGACCGTTTACAAAGACCCAAATTGCGGCTGCTGCCATGCATGGACGAAGGCGATGCAGAACGCTGGCTATGCTGTCGAGATTCATGACATCGACGACTTATCGGAGATCAAACAGAAGTATGGGATTTCCGCCGAACTTCAGGGATGCCACACGGCAGTCATGGCCGGCTACTTCATAGAAGGCCATGTGCCGCTTGAATCGGTGAATTGGTTGTTGACGGAGCGGCCTGAAATCGCGGGCTTGGCAGTTCCTGCAATGCCATCTGGATCGCTGGGCATGGGCGATGATCCTAGCGCGAGCTATGACGTATTGGCAGTTGACCGGGCTGGGAAAGCGACGCTCCATACGGCTGTCCGTCCGACGTAGCCGAGACGGTGGGCAGTAGCCCTTTCTCTGAAACACCTCTCCATCCACGTCAAGTATCGGATGGAGAGGTGTTCGACCACATCAAGGTATTGCCATGAACCGCAACTCATTCGGTGAGAAACACCCTACTGGTACGACGTGGCTTTGAGCAGAAGTAAAAACTGAAGACGCCGGGGCACTCAACTTTGTCATTTGGGCTGCGAGCGAGCGATCCAAACTGGTTCTGCCTTCCTCCGCAGCTTTCATCATATTTGCCGTTTTCAATGCGGGAAAATAGTACATCTAAGGCCGTCATATTCGACAAAAAGAGATCCCGGAGGTTACCTTCCGGGGGCCTTTTCTTTGGTCGCGTCTTTGGAGGCGACCTCCGAGAAATCCCGGGGGTGCAAAGCGATTGCTGGCTATTCAGATTGTCTTGCAACTTGAACACCAGCTCTTTTGTTCAGAAATAATTTCTTGCTCACGATCCCGGTCTTATTAAGCGGTGTTCTGATCACACCTTGGCAGGATGGTTCCAAGGAAGCAGCTCATCGATCCGGCTCTGTTTATGACCGTTCAATATGGCGGTAAGTGTCCTTATCAGATAGCCCTGCGGTCTGTTTCACTTCAAACTTGAGTTCGCCAATTATAAATATATTTAGAAAGGAAATTCGTCAATAAACGGAAATTCTTTGAATTTGCGTGCCGACCAGCCCATTGTGTGTTCCAATACAAGATCAGTAACTGATCCAATATCAACATCTTCAGAGATATAAAATCCGCGCTCGGTTTCGGCGCGTTGTTTTTTTGCTCTATGCCAGTCGATGATACAGAGATTCAAATGTCCTCGGTCCAGGTATTTTTGAATGGAGTGGAGCGGCTTCTGCGCAAAGTGAGACAAGAAAAAATCAGCCGCTTGTGCTTCGAGTGAGTGATTTGAAGATCCAAAAATTGTCTCTTGCTCTGCCATTTTATTGTCCTTATTTATCGGTCAGTCGCACATAGAACAATATTTCTCAACCACAATGGCTTCGCCAAAATAATTATCGCCGTTGCCGGAAATTGTCGGATTTAAATGTCTCCAGTTGAGAAAACAATGCGAGACATCGATGCAAGCCACCACCGTCGGCGCAAATTGGATCACTACGTGAAACCAGGCAAAACCGTTTTCTATTTACGGAGTAACGGGGGGAGAATGTGGAAATCATTTCTTCGTGTTGACCATTGGAACAAGCTTGTCAGCATCAAGCCGATGAACACGACGCTTGACCTTTCTCTCAGCCATCCGCGCAGAATACCCAGAGGATACTAGATAGTTGATCGCCATGCTCTCCAGTGCGGTGACACGGCCGACATCTTTGGCGGATTTAGCTTGCTCCGCAGTGTGTCTGTAGACGGCAACGGCAGCAGCAAGCGCGGTGTCGACAGCATGAACTTCAGGACAACGAGCGCCCTTCAGATCTGCTCTCCAACGGCGTGTAGCAATCAGTCCCTTGTTCTTTTCGTCTCTTGCAGTCCTCGGCATCTCTTCGGTTCCCAATCCTCACTACGTGACATCACTACGGGAATTCTGCCGTCGTACAAAGCAAGGAACAAAGCACACCTTATGCGATCCTCACGGACATCTGGCGGGCTTATGCGATTTGAGCGGACAAAAATGGCGTCTGGCTTAGGCTTACGCGATATATATGAGACACAAGCGTTCCATTTGTCACTTATGTGAGACGTAAATCTATTTCGCGGGACGGCCTGGGAGCTTCGTCTTGAGTTCACCAGAGCGCGCCCGAGCCGACACAGTGAATGGAACGCCTGACTTGTCCGGGAAAACCGACGCCAGGTGCGCCCGAATGGCATCGGCACCATTTGCGTTCGATGCAAGGAGCGAGATTGCGGCGTCGGCGAGTGCGTCACGTGTCGTCTCGGTGTTAAACGGAAGATCACCTACGGATTTCTTTTTAGCTATCGCCTTGCGGCTCTCGCGCTGAAGCTTGGCTTTATATGCGCGGTGCTGCTCTTCAGTCATGTCAGCAATGCCGACAGTTGTCGCTGCCGTCCGAGTGCGCTTAGGCTCATCGATAAGGCTGTCGAGCATCTGAATTTCAAGTGAAGTAGTTTTCATGTCCGTCTCCCGAATAGTTTCTACATGTAGAATGCGCTTCGGCGGAACCTGATGCAAATGATTTCTACATGTAGAAATATAAATCTATTCTACATGTAGAAATTGATTTCGGATTTACGAGAACTGCTGCTCTCTGAATTCCTGCCAGGACTTTGTACCGACGTCGGCTTTCACGGCAGCGGTGAGAGCGTCGACGGTGACGTCGGTATATCTGTAGTCGGGTTTGTCGCCGTCATTGAACTCCTCGTTGCCGAGCCAGAAGGCGACTTCATGGTAATCACCCTTGGAGAAGTCTTTAAAGACGTCTCGGACAAATGTATTCTCGTGGACGGCAAGCTCATATAAGAAATCCTGGGTGGCTGTGACTAGTTTTTGCATAATTATGTCTCCTTTGTATTGTGAATATACAGTATAACACGTTTATATAATTAATTCAACTGTTTATATTAAAGATGTAACGTTGACAATATGCTATAGATGCGTTTCTACAGGTAAAATCGTTATGAGTCTTTCGAGATTTTATTATAGCCGTCCTAAATTTCTACATGTAGAAACGATTCTAAAAATGTCTGCGCGCACTGGAGGTCTTCGACGCTCCGCCAAATGGATATCCTTGGTCTTCCTTTTAACGCCAGCTGATATCGGCGGGACTTCGTAATCTGAACCCAAGGGAAGACAACATATGAACCCAAGGGAAGGCATCAGGCTATCTGCTCGAGACCCCTTGATGTTTTCTTTTCAGAAGCTGGACACCTCTAAAAACCTCCCCCTTTTGGTCGTTTTCTGATTCAATCGACCTGTATGATTTGCAGGGAGCGGATGATGCGTGGACAGCCTGGGTTTTGGGATTTGGACGAACGGTACGAGCGTCTGAGTGCCGTCGGTGATCCTCTGGAGAAGCTCAACATCATCATCCCCTGGCCGGTATTCGAGAAGCCTTTGGCAAAGGCGCTGAACCGGTCGGATGGATCTAAGGGTGGACGTCCTGCTTTCCCGTCGGTGCTGATGTTCAAGATCCTGGTGCTGCAGGCGCTCTACAATTTGTCGGACGACCAGGCCGAGTTCGTGATCCAGGACCGGCTGTCGTTCATGCGGTTTTTGGGTCTGTCCCTGTCGGAGAAGGTGCCGGATGCCAAGACGATCTGGCTGTTCCGCGAACGTCTGGTTCGGGCTGGTGCCATCGACGATTTGTTCGCCCGTTTCGACAAACATCTCTCGCGGTCGGGCTACCTGGCAAAGGGTGGTCAGATCATTGATGCGACGATCATTCAGGCTCCCAAGCAGCACAATAGCCAGGACGAGAAGGCGGCGATCAAGGCTGGTGAAATACCATCGGAGTGGAAAGACAAGCCCGCCAAGCTCGCGCAGAAGGATCGCGACGCGCGCTGGACGGTGAAGTATTCCAAGGCAAAGCAGCCCACCGAAACGCCGACATCAGCCGCGACGAAGCAGCATGACATTGCCATTCCCATGTTCGGCTACAAAAACCATGCCGGCATCGACCGAGCGCACGGCTTCATCCGGGGATGGACTGTGACGAGTGCAAGCGCCCATGACGGTGCCCAGCTCCGGAACGTTGTGACGAAGGACAACACGGCATCGACGGTCTGGGCCGACAGCGCCTATCGCTCGAAGACCAATGAGGAATGGCTGCAGGACAACGGCCTGAAGTCCGATATCCATCAGAGGAAACCAAAGGGCAAACCCATGCCGGAAGCGATGTCGCGGGCCAATGGCCGCCGTTCGAAAGTGCGCTCCGCGGTCGAGCATGTCTTCGCAAGGCAGAAGGACAAGATGAAGCTCTTCATCCGCACCATCGGTATCAGCAGAGCGAAGGCGAAGATCGGCATGGCCAACATCGCCTACAACATGCTCCGCTATGTCTGGCTCACCGGAAAACCGCACGCCGCATGACGACCGGCCGAAAGGCCGAAAGGCAAGCCGCCAATGCGAAAATCAATGCAAAAACGACAGGCCTTCCTGGCACCGTTCACCCGGAAAACAGCTATCCGCCCGTCAACTCCACCGCTGCCAGTAAATAGAGGTGTCCAGCTGATGGCTTGGTAGGAAGGCCAGATTCTGGTGACGAGCAAAAACAAAAACAAGCGCAGCGCCCCGTCCTCTGTTCTTAACTATGCGGAGCTTGGAGAACCCAGATTCGTAGATTCGGAGAACCCTTAATTGGGTGACAGGGCTATTAAGTATATAGTCTTCTAGTATCACCATTAAATTCTGCTGACTTCCGTAGAGTGGGCATGGGCAAACTAGGTATCTCTTGGTGTGAAGATGTTAAAACTAGGAAAACAATCCTATGTCCTCGCGTATAGGAAACACTATAGACTGGCGTATTATATATAGTCTTCTAGTATCACCATTAAATTCTGTTAACGATTCTAGACTGGGCATGGCCGCAGAGCCTCTGACGTGGTGTGAAGATGTTAAAAGCAGGGGTTTCTAGTGTAAGGATGTAAAGGATTATTATGTCTTGGTGAATTATATTTAGATTTTACACTGATAAACTGTTGCATTTAGCTACGCCGACAGACAGTATATTTAAATCAGAAGTTCATTGGATAGATTTGTTACATGGCTGTCATTGAGAAATACGTTCGGGAAGATGGGAAGATAGTTGTTGAAGGCAAACAACTTCGTGGAGATGATATCATCCGTGGAATTGATCGTGCCGGCTATCGGGCAGGGGATTGGGTCAAGGAGACCTCAACGTCTAAGCGCCATCCTAGTGACGAGCCACAGATCGCTCGTGAACGCATCCTGATTGAAACTATGGCTATCGTCGGTGCCGATGAGCTGACTGCGCAAGACATCGCCGTTCACGAATACCTCATGGCATGCGCCCGCAAGTCGAATATGACGCTGCCAACGCACCGCATCCGGATGTCACAGCTTTCCGACTACCTCGGTGTCACTCAACATGAGCGTGTTTGGAGTTCTCTTGAGCGCCTGATGCGTACTCTCGTCCGCTACCATGTGACAGACCCTAAGACGAACAGGCGTGTCTGTAGGACTCTACTTGAGGCTGTTAGCATGTCGACCAATCGTCTGACCCAGAAGACCATGCTTGACTACACCATCCCTGGTGTCATCCGAGAAGCCATTTTGCAGTCTCGCAGCTACACGTGGCTCGACATCAATGTGTTCCCGAAATTCAAGTCGAAGTACACTGGCCGTCTGTATCCCAAATTGGCTCTCATGGCTGGCTATGATTTCCGCGTTCGGAAGGATTGGAAGCCTACGATCTCTGAGCTGGCAGCGTTCATTGGATATGCTGCCAAGGGCGAAGACATCCATGTTGCTTCGTTCATGAAAGTGATCGACAAGGCACTGGCAGAGATCGATGAACATGTGCAGGGTTTCAGTGTGTCCTGCACGAAGCCTTTGCGTGGCACTGGTCGCGGTCGAGCTATCCCAGATGATGCAACTTTCATCATCAAGTGCAGCGACACCAAGGTCGATGTGCTGGCACGCCGTCCTGCTGAGCTGACTGAGCAGCAGATCGCAAAGATTGAAGACCGCCGTCATTCTCCGCTCGAAGAAATCGAACATCCGCCAGTCAAATATTTTGCTCAGGCTCAGGCGCTCACTGGTATTCCAGCCGAGCAGATTTCGGATCGCTGGCGCATGAATGTGGTTGATGCACGGCTGCATCCAGACAAGCGGTTCGGTATTTTCAGTGGTGGGCATTTCATCCAGATGCTCGACAGCGAAGGTTTCAAGATCGCGTTCAAGCACTGGATCAACTGGAGCGTCAACGTGAGCGGAGACCTCGTACGTGAGCATGTCATTCCCGACTATAGCATTCCAGTCGACAGCTCAGGCCGTGATTGGATCGCAAGCGAGCCTTGGTTTAAAGACGACCACTGGGTCGACCCTGAGCTTGCCATGCCAGAAGACGTCAATCTGGATTCGCACTTCTGCGACGACGCTGCACCAAAGATTTTCAGGCACGTCGACGATAGCCATATCCCTTTCTGATACGATCGCTTTCTGTTAACCTAACACCCGGATGCCGCGTTGACTGAAATGATCACACGCGGCATAGTTGAGCCGACAACGAGAGAGACCTGTGTCATGAACACCCTGCGAATAGCCAAGATAGCTGCCTAACGCCCACCAGGGCGACAGCTATCCCTATTCCGCAGGAGTCTCCCATGTTTACTCGCCCCACTCTCGAGCGTGCCGTCGCTGATCTTCATATCGCCCGTGCCCTCAAGCCATTTCTCCGCTCAAAACGATTCATCATCGTCATCACACTTCCGTGGAACGCCGAGGTCGGCGAGTGGAAGGAATCCGTGGCCGACATGGTGAAGGTGTCAGATGGCGAGGATTGGCAAGACGCCATGAGCGGATCAGATTGTCGCGTCGATTTTGTGATGACTGAAAACAATGCAAGCCAAGGCCTTGAAGGGGTCAGCATCGGGCGTCTCAGGTCCGTGATCCTCGTCACTGCTGAGCAGACGGAAACTTTCTTGGGTCATCCATCTGTCGGGGCGGCTGATGCTGTCGTCCGCATCGACACGATCTCGGCCTCTTACATGCAGCGGGCATTTTCTATTTCGATCGGTCGCAAGATTGATGAAGCCGAAGCTTCCGATCTGGTGTCGATGCATGCAAAGTGGCGGCGCATTGTCGTCCGTGCCGGCCGCAATTCACGAGCCGCCGTTGCCGCTTTCAAGCGGTCTAAGGCGCGCGACCTGGCTCACATTGAGGCTTTCGAGAAGAAGTCACAGATCACCGACGGCCCGCACCTCGATGACATGCACGGCTACGGCGAAGCGAGAGAGTGGGGTCTCGAATTCGCCAAGGATATCGCTGACTACAAAGCTGGCAAAATCGCATGGAAGGATGTCGACTCTGGGCTTTTGATTTCGGGGCCTCCTGGATGTGGGAAGACCACTTTTGCCGCCGCTCTGGCACGCACGTGCGACATGAATTTTGTTGTCGGAAGCTACGCCATCTGGCAGAGCCATGGTCATCAAGGTGACATGCTCAAGGCTATGAAAAAGGCTTTTAAGCAAGCCCGTGAGAAGGCTCCGTGCGTCTTGCTGATCGACGAAATTGACGGTTTTATGGATCGCGAAACCAACGCCGATAGGCACAACGGCGACTACCTTAGAGGCGTTGTGAATGGGCTTTTGGAGGAACTCGATGGCTCCATCAGTCGTGATGGCGTTGTCGTGATTGGTGCATGCAACAATGCCGCCATTGTAGACGTCGCGCTCTGCCGTCCAGGTCGTCTTGATCGTCACATCGCTATCGGACTTCCTGACGATGATGCAAGAATGTTGATCCTCAAGGGCTATTTGCAGTCTGATCACGACCTCGACATGCGGCCCTTCCGTACGAAGACACAGGGTATGACAGGAGCCGACCTCGAAAAGCTTGCTCGTGACGCTCGACGGCTGGCTCGTCGTGAGCGCATCACCGTGGAATATCGTCATGTGAATGCGTGTCTTCCTCGTCGCGAGAGGCGCACTGATGACCAGATGTATCGTATCGCGGTCCACGAAATCGGGCATGCTGTTGTCGGTACTGTGCTGCAATATGCTCCGCTCGTAGAGGTCTTTATTGAAGACCATTATGTACCAAACAGTGGCGACCAGATCGCGGGGACTTGCACCTTTCAGATCGATTCTGGACAGCGCCAGGATCAGCAAAGAATCGCTGACCGGATTTGTACAGGCCTGGGTGCAATGGCATGCGAGCAAATTATCTTTGGGTCACATGGTGACGGTGTCATCGCCGATTTGATGGAAGTCACAACCGCCGCCACTTTTGCGCTTGCAGCGGTTGGAATGGGTGACACTCTTTCCTCAGCTGGTCTCCGCGATCCCGAGAGCTTGGCTAGGCTCCGTATGTATGACCCACGGCTCAGCGAAAGGGTGGAGGACTTGCTCCAGCAGCAGCTCGTCAGAGCGCGTGAGATTCTCGAAGAGCGGCGTGATGTCGTTGAGTTTCTGATCTCCGAGCTTGTGCAGAGGACAAGGCTGCCAGGGTCTTTCGTGTATTCGCGGCTTGAAGTTCCTCAGCCTGCTCAGAATTTCGGGTGATCGACATGGCTTTCACAAAGAAATTCTACATCAGCGACACCCATTTCGGGCATCAGCGCATGCTCGACATGCAGCCACGACCATTCGCCGACATCGAAGAACACGACGAATGGATGGTCACCTGCTGGAACGATGTCATCGGGCGTGATGACATCGTCTATCACTTGGGCGATTTCGCTGCACGTCTGCATGAGACCGATCGCATTCAAGCGCTCTTCAGCCGTCTCCACGGCAGGAAGCACCTCATCATCGGCAACCATGACCTCGACAAAAAAGGTGCCTTGCATCCGACCCTGGCCGCACTGGATTGGGAGAGCCGCCCTGAACACGGTCTTCGAACAAAAGACAGCGGGCATGACCTGTGGCTCGCTCACTACGCTGGGCGCACATGGCCGTCATCACATCATGGGGCTTTCCATTTCTACGGTCACTCGCACGGACGACTCCCGGGTGTCGGTCGGAGCCGTGATGTCGGCGTTGATGTCGAAGACGTGGCTTTCACACCTCGGTCTTTCACAGAGCTGACCAAAGGCATTCTGGAAGCCGAAGCGGAAAGCCTTGTTTTGCAAGGATAGACGGCTCCTTAGTGTAGTTATAAGGGCTTAACTACACAACTAAGGTATGGAAACATATACGCCATCTAGTTCATGCTATTCGGGTCGAGTGACCAATAGCGGTCATGATATTCATCAGGAACGCCGCGAGTGTGGGCATACAAAATCATATTTTCATATGTCTGCAGTACCTTGAATTTCTCCTTCAATTTCTCGTCGTAGTTATAGATGGCCTGGCTAACGCTATCTCGACCCTCGTTCTTGTGGGTCACCGTTTCGACCGACTTGTGACTGACAAATCCCAAGCTTGTCCAATCGTCCATGTGCGTGGTGAAAGCCTTCCGATGGTCATGACTTCCCTTGAATGTCGTCGGCAGCGGTCCGTCTTTCTTTCGCGCTGCTCCGATGGCATTCTTAATAGCTGAATAGCTCAAATGTCCCTTGGAGCGATCATCGGATTTCCCTTTGTCGGGACGCAGGGGCGGGAGCAGATAGACGTTTTCAGGCACTGAAAGGGCTTCATCCGTGAGCATCTCATGCACGACGTAGCTGGCAACATCGGGTAGGGGCAAGAGCCTGTAAGCCGCCATCTTGTCGGGACCGAGCGCCCAGACATATCGCCATGGTCGCCCTGGCGTTCTCACGAATTCACTCTTGTGCGCCGACAGGACGGTCTCGATGCGCTGGCCAGTCAGAAGCTGTAAGCGGATCGCGTGGACAATGCTGGGATCACATTCGTAGTCAGATGTCAGCCATTTGAATGCAAAATTATGGAGCTGGATCGGGCTTGCGAGGATCGCCGTGAAGGTCGCCTTTGCGCGTACATCCGTAGCGTCTTGTGTCGGTCGCTTTGGGACAGGAACCATGACCGCAACATTCATTTCCAGCTGAGAATCCTTGTATACTTCAGGGCTGGTGACCCATTTGAACGCAGCTCTGATAGCTGCATGGGTGTGCCTCATTTGATTCCAGTTTCCGCCTTTGCCTTTGGATTTTCCCCGATCCTGAATCGATAAAAGGACGGCACTGATGTCGCTCGGACGGATGGACTTAATGGGCATGCCATGAAGGGCTTTGAAGTCCTTTGCGACAATGCCTTTCTCATATGCCCCAATCGACTTGCGATAGTCGTCATATGTCGCTTTGCTCAGATTATCGTTGGCGTACTCGAGAAACCGATCCCGCATCATTTCCCACGTCCATTCGCCAGCAGCGACACCTGCGACCTCGACGGATTTCTGGATATCTGCGCCGCCAGAATGAACGAATGCATTGATAAGCACTTTGGGATCGCGATCCGCTTTGACTTCCAATTTTAGCTGCTTCACCAGAGCGCGGAGCTTTCCCAGTTCGTCATCCTGAAAGGTGTCCAAGCGACAGAGACTTGTCTTCCCGTCGCGGGTAGCCCAGAACCACAGGCATTGACCGTTGCGCACACGGAGCATCAAACCGTGTGTTTCCTGGTCTCGGTATTCCAGAACTTCCCGCTTTTTGGCTGCCGATCTGGCTGCCGTGATTGTTCTGTCGTTGATGTGGACCTTGACCATGAGCTGATATCCAAATTGCGTCGAGGGTCACATTAGGGTCACATGGCAGAAAAGCAATCAGCGATCGGTCGAATCTCAGAATGAGCCACATTATCAGGGGAAAACTTAGCAATTTCAGTGTTTTCAATATGTTGACAATGGTGAGACGCATCGAAATTAGTCAGCCGTTAACTGAAATATGCTCTCAAAAGGCTATAACCGCTGACTCTTAATCAGCGGGTCCACGGTTCGAGCCCGTGCGCGCCCACCATTTTTTTCTCTAGATTACCGAATGAAAACAATGGTGTTTTGGCTCACCCTTGTTCGTCACTGACGGTGACACCTCCATTGGGACCACGTCAACGGCGTTGGTCGATTGAGGTGTGGTGCTCTCGAAAGGGGTCACCCATGCAATTCCAGCTCCAGAACGGCAGATTTTGCGCTAGATCGCTGACGTGGGCTGAATGTCGGGGTTTTCTGAAACTTGACGTACCCAGCGATGGCCGATCGGCAGGGACCGTACATCTCGCATCGGTTGTTGACGACGGTTGGTTTTCACAAGGGCCCGCTATGCGGCATTCCATCTTGGAAAAGCCAATCGCCGCCATCTCCTGAGAGACAGCGGCGATCAGGTCCGGACTTTGCGGACGCAACTGCTACTTCGGGAGCAGCACTTTATTGATCACGTGAATGACGCCGTTGGACTGGTTTACGTCAGCAATGGTGATCTTGGAGGCACCACCGCTTTCATCGAAAATGTAGAGATTTTTCCCTTTGACGACAGCCGTGAGCGCATCGCCTGAAACGGTCTGCATGTTGTAGCGACCACCATTGGCCTTTGCCATGCGTACCAGGTCAGTGCTCGACAGATCGCCGCTCACCACATGGGCGGTCAAGACCTTCGTCAGCATGCCCTTGTTCTCAGGCTTCAACAGCGTGTCGACAGTCCCATCGGGCAGCATCTCGAACCCGGCGTTGACCGGTGCAAACACTGTAAAGGGGCCTGCAGTTTGAAGCGTATCGACCAGACCTGCGGCCTTGACGGCAGCCACCAAGGTGGTGTGGTCCTTGGAGTTAACGGCGTTTTCGACAATGTTCTTTTCAGCATACATGGCAGCGCCGCCAACCATCGGATTTTGTGCGAAAGCAGAAGTGGCGCTGAAGCTGGAGGCGATGGCAATGAGGCCAGCGAATGCAGTTTTGCGTAGGTGTGTCATGATATTCACTTCCTGTTTTTTGATCAACAAACAGGTAGACGGCAGGTCGAGCCAGAAAGTTTCACAGGGTTTGCAAAAGCGGTGGGCGCGATTGTGTCGGGCCGATCGGTCTGCCAAATATCGGAGCTCGCGTTGGCAGGAAGCAGACGTCTACGAGAGAGTGTAGGTGTGGCAGGAAACGGGCCGAAGCGACCCATTGCCAGGGGGGCATGAATGTCGGCTTTGGTGAGCCATTTTATCAATTTGCTTGGGCAATTGATACATTTCCGGAGGCCGGCAACACTACTTGCGAAACGATGATATGATTGATGGAAAATCTACTGTGCTCGACCAGAATCAAAGACAATAGAAAGCCGCTCTTGCGTGGAATATCTGTGACGCGAAGCGGTATAAGTTGCCCTACCAGATTGTCGGCGGGCTGGCCGCGTTGGCACGCGGTCGGTATCGCCCACCGTACGATATTGATCTTTACATGCCCTTTGGTGGTCTCGATGGCCTGATTTTCTTAAGGGATTGGAAGCATATCTGGTTTGGGAGCCGGGATCAGTCTTAGAAGCGGCGTGGGATCTCACCTACCTCAAGGTGAATTATCTTGGGCAAAAAATCGAAATCGGTGATTCTGCCAATCTGAAAATACCAGTTTGCAAAAGTGGCGAATGGCGAAATGAAATCAACGCAACTGCCGCGCTGATGGTGCCGGTGCAAGGCGACCGAATCTTTGCACTCACTGTTGGCGGCATGGCGGCAAGGCCTGGTTCTCTTTCTTTTGGTGGGGGTAGCTGCTCTTTTTGTCTGGCGCCACAGGCACGCGCCGTTCGGCAGTCATGTCGAATTGTGTCAGGTGCAAACTTGCGGTTCCTGCAGCGTAATATTCGCGATAGAGTTCAGCCTGAACCGGTCTTGTCGAACGGTAGTGGTGTCGGTTTTTTGGCCTGCGTGAATAAACATGGTTCGACTCCCGGCGTAATTCCCAAGTGTAACTAGTTCACGCATAAAAGATTATGCCTACGTGCTTGTTTTGGTTTTGCTTTCTAATTCTACAAAGAAGCGGCCTTTAAGAATATTATCAAATTATTTTTTGGTATGGTTGGCGACAGTCACTAAATTCTGTCTATCTGTTTATTTCTGTATATAGATGCAAATGATCAAGCATAACGATAGCGTATTACTCACTCTTATTTTCCAGATTAGGGAAGACCAAATTGTTTGTTGTGTGGTAAAAACGCAACAAGCTCATGGCGGCTGGTCCTGTGCTTAAATTTTTGTAATTTCATGACTCGCTTCGGGTTGGCTATTTGTGCCACAAGCAATCAATGGGTGTGGAAATTTGGGGTTAAGATGTTAAAGAAGCTTTTGTATTCATGCTGCTTCACGATCGGGTTCAGCGCCCTGGCCGCAGTGCCGGCGAGCGCTCTTACTTTGAAAGAGGCAGTAGACGAGGCACTTAGGTCTAATCCGGAGATTTTGTCTTCAGCGGAAAACCGCGAAGCTGTTGAATTCGAGCTCAGGCAGGCCCGTGGTCTTTACTTGCCTACGCTGGATCTCGAGGCATCAGCTGGCAGCCGCAGGCTCGACAGCCCAGGCCGTCGCCGGCTTGGAGAGCAGGACAACACGCTCGACGCTGCCGATGTCGGACTTACATTTACCCAGACGCTTTTTGATGGCGGCGCCCGCCGCGCGGAAGTCGAACGCCAGGCTGCGCGCGTCGATGGTGCATCCTTCCGCGTCGCCGAGCGCTCCGAGGCGATTGCGCTGGCCGTGACGCAGGAATATTTCGAAATCCTGCTGCAGGCTGAAATCGTGTCGATCGCACGCAAGAACGCCAACGTCCTGTCTGGAATCGTGTCGGACATCTCGTCAGGTGTTTCCGGCGGCACCTTGACCTCTGCTGACCGCACCCAGGGTCGGGAGCGGTTGTTGTCGGCTCAGGCCAGACTGAAAGAAGCCGAAGAAGATCTGGCTCAGGCGCAGATCCGCTTTCTCCGTCTGGTCGGCGTCAAGCTCGGATCAATGAAATACCCGCCGTCAGTGGCCAAGGCATTGCCGCGCAGTTCGGCTGAGGCGATTGATATCGCCCGGCGCCAGAGCCCGCGAATCGCTGCTGCAGGTGCAGATGTGGATGCAGCCGACGCTCTCGCACGGGGCGCAAAATCTGGCTATCTGCCGGTCATCTCGTTCGAGGCGAAAGCTCGTGTCGGTCATGATATTGACGGGTCGGAAGGCAGGACCTCCGATCTTGAGGCCAAGGTCGTCGCGCGCTGGAACCTGTACAAGGGTGGTCGCGATATGGCCGCCGAACAGGAGCGCATTCGCCGCGCCAGCCAGAGCCGGATGGACAACGCCCTTGTTCACCGTGAAGTTCAGGAATCGATCCAGTCGGCATGGGACAAACGCTCCAAGCGTGCCCAGCAGGCATCGCTTCTGCGTGAGCAGGCTTCCGCATCCGGATCCCTGGTGTCGTCCTACCGGGACCAGTTCAAGCTTGGTGAGCGGTCGCTTCTTGATGTACTGAGCGCGCAGAACACTCGTTTCAACACCGAAGTTCTGGCCAAGACTGCTCAGTATGCGGCGGTTTACGCCGACTATCAGACGCTGGCTGCCATGGGCTCGCTGGTTCGTGCCTTCCAGCTGGAAAGCGCGCCTCAGGCAGAGGCTTATGCCCGGGAAGAGTTCAAGGCCGTCTCCAATGAAGCCGAGCCGGTCTACAACCGCCTGCCTTCGCGCCAGGTCAGTGGCGCACCGTTTGATCTGCTTGCCCCCGTCAGGAAGAATTGATTCTTTCCGGAATGGTTTGGGGTGACATTATCGATCGGTGAGCTGAGATGAACTTCAACGAGGCTTTCCGTGAAATAAGCGTTCATTTTGAACGCAGTGGTTCGGCGACCGTGTTGTATTCCGGTGTTCCGGATGACCAGCTCGAGGCGGCTGATATCGAAACCGTTCGCGAGGTTTCCAATCGCATCGGGCTTGATGTCGCCAAGATCCACCTTGCGGATCTGCTGGGCGGCAATGCCGACCTTCCGGCCCTGGTGAAAACACTGGATGGTTCGTTTATCCCGGTGTTTGCGCTCAATGACGACGGGACTTTCGTGTGCAAGGAGGCTATCGGCGATGTAGCGTCTGAGAGTGTGGATCTTCGCGGAAGAGTGGCAGAGCTCGATCCCACGGTGCTGGATTTCAAGAAAGTCTACTTCAACAATCGCGAGGAAACCGGCGCGCTGCATGCGGGCAAGATCGAAAAGCAGCACTGGCTGTCTTCGGCTGTTCGCCCTTATTGGCGCTCGTTTGTCCGGGTCGCGTTCGCGGCGCTGTTCATCAATGTACTGGCGCTGGCTTCGCCGCTTTTTACCATGAATGTCTATGACCGGGTCTTGCCTAATGAGGCGATTGCGACCTTGTGGGTGCTGGCTATCGGCATCAGTGTAGCGTTCCTGTTCGATTTCTTGCTCAAATTCGCCCGCGCCGCGCTGATCGATTACACCGGCCGAAAGATCGATCTGAAGATTGCCTACATCCTGTTTCAGAAAGTCATGAACACGTCGCTGTCCGCGCGGTCGATGTCGACGGGCGAGTATGTCAGCCGGGTGTCGCAGTACGAGTTCGTGCGGGAGTTCTTCACCTCCAACACGATCGCGACGATGATCGACACCTGTTTCGTGTTCATCTTCATCGCTGTCATCTACATGATCGCCGGCCCGCTGGCATATATCCCTGCCGTTGCGCTGGTTCTGGTGGTGATCATCGGGCTGGTGGCGCAGACGCTTATCAGTCGCAGGGTTGCGGCGGCCGCCAATGAAGCGGCACTTCGCCAGTCGATGCTGGTTGAAACGATCTACACAACAGAAACCGTCAAGGGGCTCAGGGCCGAAGGCCTGCTGCTCAAGCGCTGGCGCGACCTGACCATCAACAGCTCTGCAACGAATGAGCAGATCAAGAGCATTTCGGCGTTTGCCGTCAATGCGACCCAACTTGTTCAGCAGCTTGTGACCGTCGGTGTCATTCTGGTGGGTGCCTATCTGTTCCGTGAAGGCCATGTCACCACGGGTGCCATCATTGCCTCGGTGATCCTGTCTGGACGGGCGGTCAGTCCGCTGGGGCAACTGGCGATGACACTGGCGCGGTTCCGGCAGGCGCTGCTTTCGCTGCGCATTCTCGACAAGATCATGGATCAGCCCGAGGACACGCCAGAGGCATCCGGGTTCGTAAACCGCGTCATCGCGCATGGCGACATTGCCTTCGAGAATGTCCATTTCCGTTATCCGCAGGCTGATCAGGATGCGCTCGACGGTCTCTCGTTCTCCATCAAGGCTGGCGAGAAAGTGGGTATCATCGGCAGGATAGGATCGGGCAAGACGACGATCGGCCGGCTGATGTCACGGCTGTACCAGCCCAGTGAGGGCAGGGTACTGATTGACAGCATCGACATGCAGCAGTTCCATCCCTCGGAAGTGCGCTCGGCTGTGGCCGTGGCGGGACAGACCAGCGATCTGTTCTCCGGATCGGTCAAAGACAATCTGCTGATGGGAAATCCGAATGCAACGGACGAGGAGCTGATCGAGGTCTCTCGCAAGGTCGGTATTGAATCCTTTGTCGCGCGCCATCCGCGCGGGTTTGACATGCAGGTCGGTGAAAACGGCAGCAATCTTTCCGCCGGGCAGAAACAGTCGGTCGCCATTGCCCGCCTTCTGCTCGCCTCTCCCAAGATCATTTTCCTGGATGAGCCGTCCGGTGCGATGGATCTGGCCAGTGAACGTCATCTGATCGGCTGCCTGCGTCAGGCGATTGCGCCCGAGGTGACGCTGGTGCTGTCCACGCACAGATACAGCATGCTCGATCTGATCGACCGGCTGATTGTGATCGAGAATGGCAAGCTGCTTGCCGATGGCCCCAAAGAGCAGGTGATTGCAGCCTTGCAACGCAAATCAACCGGGATTCAGTGATGCGAGCGATGGAGCAAGACACACCGCCGGTCATGTCACGCTATATCGTGTGGGTCTGCCTGTTGTCGGTGGTGACGTTTCTGGTGTGGGCTGCATGGGCGCGGGTCGACGAGATTTCGCGCGGCGACGGCAAGGTCATTCCGCTGTCGAAGACGCAGATTGTGCAATCGAGCGAGCCAGGTGTGGTGCAGGAAATCGCGGTGACGATTGGCCAGCTTGTCAATAAGGGCGACCTGCTGATCCGGCTCGACAGTTCTGGCAATCTTGCCTCGCTGGGTGAATCCCAGGCCCGCTATGACGCGTTGCAGGCGCGGGTTGCCCGGCTGGAACTGGAAATCGACGATCTGCTTGATACCGATTTCGTCTGTCCCGAGCAGACCCGCAGGGTGTCGGAGGGGATCTGTCAAAACGAGTCCAGCCTGCTGGATGCAAGGCGTGAAAACTATCTCAACAAGCTGCAGGTTCTGGAAGCCCGGCGGCAGCAGCGGCTGGACGAGATCGGCGAGGCCAAATCCAATGTCGAGCAGTCAACTCTGGTCATAGAGGCCATGCTCAAGGAGCGCGACAAGATAGCGCCGCTGGTGGAACGCAAGCTGCACCCGGAGATCAACCTTCTGCGGCTGGATCGCGAGATTGCGCAGCAGGTGGGGCAGCGGGAGAATGTCAGCCAAAGCCTCAAGCGCCTTGAAAGCGCGCTGCGTGAGGCCGAACTGCAGATCCAGGAGCTGGACTCACAGTTCAAGCAGGAAGCGCGCCGGGAACTGGGCGACACGCTGGCGGATGTCAGTGTGCTGGAGGCGACACTGACCGGGGCGGAAGACAGGGTCCGGCGGACCGACATCGTCTCTCCGGTGGATGGAATTGTGAACACCCTGGAAGTCAATACGATCGGTGCATTTCTGCAGCCTGGCTCGGTGGTTGCCGGTGTCGTCCCGGTGACGGATACGCTTTTGGTCGAAGCCCGGATTTCGCCCAGGGACGTGGCATTCGTGCAGCCTGGACAGAAAGCCATGGTCAAGCTCACTGCTTATGACTTTTCGATTTATGGCGGCCTTGAGGGCGAGGTCTCCAATATTTCAGCCGACAGCATCGTCAATCCGGAGACCGGTGAGACCTACTATCAGGTCCTTGTCCAGACCGGTGATTCGCAGCTTGGAAAGGGAACGGTGAAGCACGCCATTCGTCCGGGCATGATTGCGTCAGTGGAAATCCTGACAGGAGAAAAATCTGTTCTCGACTATTTGATCAAGCCGCTCAGCAAGGCGCGTTATGAAGCGTTGACCGAGCGGTAGCGGCTCTTAGAAGAAAGCAACCGTGGTGTCTGATCCAGATCCGTTCAAACCGCATTTCCGTGCGATCAACTCGGCCGGCAAGCGTCGTGGCTTCCGGCTGGAAGGCGTGTTCTGGAAAGCTCTGGAAACCGTGACCAAGAACGACGGAACCTCGGTGGCAGAGTATGTGTCAAAGCTCAATCACGAAAAGACAGGTGAAAGCGGTCTGAGTTCTTACCTTCGGGCCTCGATCATGCAGCGTGTGCTGGAGCAGCATGACAGCTTGCGCAGCCGGATTGATAAAATCAATTCCAGAACCATAGTTTCAGCCTGCCCGGTCCCCGGCTTTATCATATCGGTGGACAAGAGAATCCTGTACCAGAACAGTGGTTTTCTGATGTATTTGCAGACACGCTTTACCGGCCTTGATAGTGTAGAGGCTCTCAGCAATATCAAACTCACACTCGAGACGCCCCTGATCGACCTCATCGAGGAGATGGGACGCGACAGCAGCCGTCCGAAATACACCGGGTTCACGGTTGGTTATGGCGAGCGGCGGCTGCGCGGTCGGCTGAGCATGGCGCTGGCTCCGGATATGGATGACCCGCCAGCCGCGATTGCATTTGTCTCCGGTCCCGCCTGACCTTCAGCGTTGAGGCGGGGATGCGGGGATCTCCGGTCTCAGAAACCTGCGCCTGGGGCGATAGAGGAGATGCCTCCGGCGGAAGCGAGGAGGTTGGATTTTCCACCCTTGTAGCCGAAGATGTAGTTTGCCTTGCCCGATATAGAGAACAGGGGCGCGTAGCTGCGCTTTGCGGTGTCGCTTTCAACGGCGTCGGTCATGTTGTCCAGAATCACGCTCTGGCCCTTGAGTGCGACGGACAGGACGGCATGGAACAGGCGGCGGCTTGTGTCCTTGAGGACGACGATTTCCATGGCTGTCATCGGAACACCGAGGCGCGACAGCAGGGCCATTTTCAGGATGGCGTAATCTTCGCAATCGCCGCTGCTGCGGCCCAGTGTTTCGTTGGGTGTTGACCAGTAGTCGAGGCGGCCATGGTTCTGCTCATCCGTCTTGTAGGCCACCATCTTGTTGACGGACGCCGAGACATGGCGGAGTTGCGCGCTGATGTCCGATCCCTTGAGGTTCAGACTGTCGGCGAGGTCGGCGCACTGGTTGATGCAGATGGCGGACGAGCCGGAGCTTGCTGCCTTGCGGATCAGGGCTGAGATGCGCACGCCGCTCTTGATCTTGCCGAAGCGGATCCTGTGGGCGCCGAAGAGCGGCAGATCCTGCCGGATTGTCTTGCTGAGCTCGGCGCCGGCGGGAGCAGCAGCTGAGGGGATGGAGGCGGTGGTGATCCGGTCCTGAGCTGCCGGCTGGTCATCTTGCAGGCCCTGCGGGGTGCTGTTCAAGGCCGCGAGGGCAAGCGGAGGCAGGCCGCTCAGGCTCAGGCGCAGGGTTGTGGAAGCGCGTGCCGGGGTCAACCAGGTCGGGTTGCTGGCCTCGGTGACGGTTCCATTTCGGGACACGTCAGGGATCTTTACGAGTGGGGCGGGTGTGTTTGCATGGGCCAAAACCCCGAGTTTGGTGCGCGGGTCTTTGTCAACATCTGCTTGTGCTGTGGCAGTACAAAGCAGAGAGATCAAGATGGCAGTATTTGCATAATACAGAGTCGTTTTTACTTGATTATACATATGTTTCGCCTTCCCCTTTTGTTGAGGAGAGACTACTCAAATAAAAATAAGATCTTCGAAACAAACAAAACTAACAGATGCATGGTTGTTTAGCTAAAATTTGAATCAACATTCTTGGATTGATCGATTTCAGGATTTCCCGCATCCGCTACGTTTGGGGCGATCAAATATTAATGCCTGCTAAAAAGCATATAAATATATGCCCCAAAATTTACCATATGTTTATTATATCGAGTTTGGCATACTTATGTATTCAATTTCGATTCAAAGTATTTGTTGACGAAATACTAAGTGGTTAAGGGTGGGTAAATTCAGTTTGGGAGTCATGTTATGATTGAAGACCGCGGCCTTGATGTTTCAGAAACCATAGTTGAAAACGCAGAGGCCGACAGCGGCATGGATGCGGTTCTGATGGCACAGGCGGACACGGGGTCAGACCCTGCGGGCTCCCCGGCATCCGATGCTTCTTCCTCCGGGGCTACACCGGGCATGAGCGTTATTGTTCCCAATGCCGAGAACCGGGTGACATTGGCAGCCAATGCAAGCATCGAAGACATCCAGCTTGATGGTAACGACCTTTTGCTGATCCAGCCGGACGGGTCGCAGATCCGGATCATCGGCGGGGCGCTCAGCGTGCCGACCTTCATCATCGGCGATATCGAAGTGCCACAGGAAGTGCTGGTCGCAGCGCTTGATTCCAACGGCTTCAACGTTGCTGCAGGCCCAGGCAATACGCTTTCGGTGTCGCCGCAGGCGCCGACCGGCTCGGGTGGAGAATTTGAGGATTCAAGCGGAGCCTCGATTGCCGGTGACGGACTGGATACGCTTGGGCTTCTTGGCGATACGTCCGGTGCTGGTGGTGCTGGCGCCACGGCTTCCACGGAAGAAGACACCGGCAACATCGCGTCGGTTCTGACCGGCGGCGTGTCCACCGGCGGGATCGTCGAATCGGTTGACAATCCTGGTGGCGTGGATGCGGATCCGGTCGCAGCTACCGGCTCGATCACTTTCTTCGATCCGGATTTCGGTGAAACGCGCGATGCGGAAGTGACCACGCGCACGGTTGTGTCGCAGGCCCTCAACAATGGCGGAACGCTGACCGCAGCGCAGCTCGATGCGCTGCTTGCCGGCTTCAATCTCGACACGCCTGGCGGCATCACGGTCGAATCGACAACCGCTGCCGGCGGTTCGATCGACTGGACCTATCTTGTCGGCAATGACGCGGTCGATTTCCTTGCCGCCGGTGAAGTAATCACCCTGTCCTTTGGTGTTCAAATCAATGACGGCATCTTCTCGGTGACTCAGACGGTCACAGTGACTGTGACCGGCACCAATGATGCCCCCGAAATCACATCGGCTGCGCAGGCAACGACGCTGAACGAAGCTGCCGAGGCGGCAGCCGACGATCCGTCGGCAAATGCCGGCGACCTGACCGCAGCTGGCACACTCAACTTTACCGACGTCGATATCTCCGATCTCAATCACACCGCCGCCTTCACCGCCGTTGTAACCGGCGGCGCCGATGCTGGTCTGGACACTGCGCTGGGTACCGTAGGCACGACGCTTGAAGGGCTGTTCACGGTTACTCCGACAAGTTCTGATGTAAGCCAGGACGGGACCGTCGACTGGGCGTTCACAGGTGACGAGCGTCTGTTTGACTATCTGGCCGACGGCGAGAGCCTTGAGCTGACCTACACAATCACGGTCACCGATGAAGCTGGCGCCGACTCCAATATCCAGACTGTGACAATCACGATTGAAGGCCGCAATGATGCGCCTGTGATTGGCGCGATCGCGCAGAGCGATCTCGACGAGCAGACCGACACGTCGGCGCTGACCACAGACATTGATGTGACCTTCACCGATGTCGACCTGACCGACACCGGCCACACGGCAACAGTGACGGCAGCTGCGACGAGCGGCGTGACGACAGGTCTTGCGCTGAA
>NZ_JBBMQP010000007.1:0-112947 GCF_038900115.1 Hoeflea sp. AS60
ACCGCGCCATCAAACTTCTATATCAACGGCCGCTACATCCTGCAGCCGGAGATCTTCGATATCCTGTCGAAGCAGGAGCGCGGTGCGGGCAACGAGATCCAGGTGACCGACGCAATGCTGAAGCTGGCGGACGATCAACCGTTCTCGGCCTATGCCTTCGCTGGTGACACCTATGACTGCGGATCCAAGGCCGGATTTATCCTGGCCAATGTCGCCTTCGCGCTTGAACGCGAGGACATCAAACCGCTGGTGGCGGAAGAGCTGAAAAGCCTGATTGCGAAAGCCTGATCACCATCAACCGACAGCAAGATGAGGCGCCGACCTGAAAAGGCCGGCCCTCATCTGCGCAACTTGAGGCCCAGTCCGAGACGGGCTGTTTCTTCGTCGGTGCCGCCAGCTTCCCTGGTCTTCTCGTAGCTCGCATCTGCTTCCAGATCGAGATAGCGGTTGACGCTCCAGGTCAGACCAGCGGAGGCACCGTAGCTGCGCTGATTGGCGCGCCCGCTACCGGAATCGTAATCCCGCAAGCCCGCAGTGGCGCCGAGCCTTGCTACCAGATTGTTGCGGATCTGCTGGGACAGGGTGGAATCAAATTCATAGACCACTGCGCCCGATTGGCCGGCCGTGGTTGCGGCTTCGAGCGTGGTTGTCAATCCGAGTTTGACATTGGTTCCTCGCGCGGGCGACCAGTTGAGTTCACCGTCGAGGGTCAGACCCGAAACGTTTGCGAGGGTGCTGTCATCGAACGACCGCAGGACGTATCCGGCAGCAAACTCACCAGACATTTTTTCTCCGAAGTTGACTTCGGCGCCGGCGCGCGCGCTCCTTGTATTCGACGACCGTTCCGATCCGGTGCTGTCGATACGCTGATCGTATTTCTCTCGGCCGACGGATGCTTCGAGAAATGGCACCAGCGCTGGCGACAACTCATAGCCAATTCGACCGGTGAACTCCGCGCCCAGCGTGTCGCGGTCATTCAAGAGAACACTGGTTCCATTGGCGAGCGTGGCGTTTCCATAGGTCCTTCGGGTGATTTCGAGCGTTGTCGCTCCGCGCAAGATCCCCAGATTCCTTTCAAGGCCGATGCTGGCGCGTAGCTCGTGAACACCTGCCTGCGTGGTCGCGCCAGAGATCGCATTCGGATCCGTGCGGCTTTCCCGGGAATAGCTGTAGCCTGCGCCCAGCAATCCGGTGAAGTCATTGACCAGATCCAGATTGAGCCGTGCATTGACGTTGGCGCTCGGTGTTTCCGTCCCTGTGCCAGAAAGGTTCTTTTGCCAGGTGCCTGTACCGTCCACGTTGAGCGAATGCCGTGACCAGTCGGATTCCAGGGTTCCAGACAGTGTGGTCTCGCTATAGGTCCGCTTGGTTTTGGTGGTGCCGTAGCGGACGCTCTCATGAATGACTTTCTCCCCAAGGGTCGGGCGCAGCGTCAGGGAGCCGAATGAAAATCCCGGAACCGTGGACTGCTCATCCAAGGGAGCGAGTGGCAACTCGTCAACAGTTCCAACGCGGGCGTTCTGACGCGCAAGGCTTGCAGCATAATCCTGATCAGCCTGACTGAGGTTGGAGGGAGAACCGATCGATCCGGTAAGGTCCTCTGGTGCTGGCTGGATCGGGTTTCCCATCGCGTCCAGTTGCACCGTTGAGCTTGTTGCACCGAAAGCGTCGGGCTCTTCGGCCGGTGCGGTAACAGCTCCGCCCGGACGCGGAGTGGGCAGGGCGCCATAAAGCGTAGACGCCGAACTGGATTGGGTGGATGACGTTTCTTCAGACGTGCCGCGGAGCTGATACGGGGCGCTGGTGGCGTTCGAACCCGATACGGTTTGGGCATCGGCTGCGGGAACCACGATCAGCAGGCAGAGTGTGGACACGGTGAGACGAAGGCTGTTGCGACGCACCGCCATTCCTATCTGTTCCGTGTTGATGTGGTTATGCATGCGTCGTCGGTTCCGGACTCATCCAAATCTTGTCAAACCGTAAACACTTGTGGTTAACGCAAGGTTTCGATCCGCACCATTGCTCAACGTCAAAGTGGCCGATGGACACAGGCGTGGCTAAGGGGTATTCGGCCTTATGAAGAAGATCCTTCCAGACTATCCAAGCATCGAGATCGTGCGTTCAGCCGGGCGTACCATCCAGACCGAGAAGGCCGGGCTTGATGCGCTTGCGGCAGCCCTTGAAAATGGACTGGCCGAGCCGTTTACGCGTGCGGTTGAAGCTCTTGGTTCAATTTCCGGACGGGTTATCGTGACTGGCGTTGGCAAGAGCGGGCATATTGGCGCGAAGATTGCCGCCACTTTGGCCTCCACCGGGACACCGTCGCATTTTGTTCACCCAGCGGAAGCAAATCATGGCGATCTGGGAATGATCGCCAAGGATGACGCAATCGTGGTTTTGTCATGGTCGGGGGAGAGCGCGGAACTCAAGGGCATTCTTGCCTATTCCCGCCGTTTCGGCATCCCTCTGGTGGCCTTCACGGCCGGCGCCACGTCCGCTCTCGGGCGTGAGGCTGACATCGTGCTATTGCTGCCGCGCGAGCAGGAAGCATGCCCGCACGGGCTGGCGCCAACGACCTCGACACTTATGCAGCTGGCACTGGGTGATGCGCTTGCCGTTGCCCTGTTGGAAGCCAAGGGATTTACTGCCGGCGATTTCCACACATTTCACCCGGGCGGGCAGCTTGGCGCAAATCTGGCGCATGTGGCAGACGTGATGCACACCGGCGATGCAGTTCCACTGGTTCTCTCGGGCACGCCTGCACCGGAAGCAATCATGACGTTGTCACTCCGAAAATTCGGCTGTGTCGGCGTGACCGGGGCCGATGGTCGTCTGATCGGCATTGTCACGGATGGTGACGTGGCGCGCAATCTGGGACGGAATCTGGTCGATCAGCCAATTGATGCGATCATGACCAGTCAACCCAAGACGATTGCACCTACTGCGCTCGCCAGCACCGCGATGGCAATTCTGAACAAGAACGCGATCGGCGCCTTGATGGTGACCGATCAGAATCTTTCACCGATCGGCATCGTGCATTTCCATGATCTCTTGAGGATCGGCGTAGCCTGAATTCAGGCCCGCTCGACAGTCAAGCTGCCGGTCTGTGCTGTGGTGATGCGAACCCGCGACCCTGCCGGCATGTCAGGGCCCTGCACAATCCATGTGGTATCGTCTAGCCTGATGCGGCCTTTGCCCTCGGAGATAGGCTCCTCCAGCGTGGCTGTCCGGCCTACAAGTCCTTCGATGCGCCGGTTGAGCATGGGTTGATCGCTTTCCAGATTCGATCCGGATATGCGACGGCCAACCAAAGCGAAGGCGATGGCGAGTACGGCAAAGATGAGAAGCTGCAACTGCCATCCCCATACTGCCATTCCCCACAGGGGAAACGACAGCGCGCCCACAGCAATCGCGGCGAGGCCAATCCAGAGCAGAAAAACGCCTGGGATGAGGATTTCAAGGCCAAGAAAAACCAGACCGAGTATCCACCAGCTCCAAGGGCCGAGTTCCGTGATGATGCCGGCGATCATGTGTCCTGCTCGCCCTGCGGGGCGGTGGGAAACGCCGGTGTCGTTGCACGGGACTGGCGCGGCGGCTGACCGGGTTCGCGCCTCGGGCCAGAGGCCGGAGCATTGCCGCCATCCTTGCCGAATACTTCCTGCGCGATGGCGCCAATACCGCCCAGCGAGCCGATCAGCGAGGAGGCTTCCAGCGGCATCAGGATTACCTTCTGGTTTGGAGCAGAGGCAATTTGACCCAACGCTTCGGTGTATTTCTGCGCAACAAAATAGTTGATCGCGGTGACGTCGCCCTCGGCTATGGCTACCGACATCATTGTCGTGGCCTTGGCCTCTGCCTCGGCAAGACGTTCGCGGGCTTCAGCGTCCCTGAAGGCGGCATCCCTGCGGCCTTCAGCCTCCAGGATCGCGGATTGCTTCGCGCCCTCGGCGCGTAAGATCTGCGCGTTGCGCGAACCTTCCGCTTCGAGAACGTCGGCGCGTTTTTCGCGCTCGGCTTTCATCTGACGGCCCATGGCTTCAACCAGATCGACGGGAGGGGCAATATCCTTGATCTCGACGCGTGTAATCTTGATGCCCCAAGGGGCTGCTGCCTGGTCAACCACGCGCAGCAAGCGGTCGTTGATCGCATCACGGTTGGAAAGCAGTTCATCAAGATCCATGGAGCCCATCACCGAGCGGATGTTGGTCATGGTCAGGTTGAGAAGCGCCTGTTCCAGATTCGAGACCTGATAGGCGGCTTCGGCCGCGTTGAGTACCTGGTAGAACGAGACGGCATCGGCGGAAACCGAGGCGTTGTCGCGGGTAATGACTTCCTGGGTCGGGATGTCGAGCACCTGCTCCATGATGTTTATCTTGCGGCCGATCCGGTCGACAAACGGCACGATGATGTTCAAGCCCGGTGTCAGCGTCCGTGTGTAGCGGCCGAACCGTTCAACTGTGAAGGCAAAGCCCTGCGGCACCGTCTTGATCCCGGAAAACAGAACCAGGATTGCGATGACTACAACGACGATGACCGTGATATCCAGTCCCAACATGCCCGAAGACCTCCTCTGCACGGATGCGGATTGCGGGCTTGCACCGCTTCCTTAGACAGGTAGTGGGTCCAGCCAGTGCTTGCAATCTTGTCGAGTCATTATGTTGCCGGCCGGAATACAGACCAGGGTTCTTCGCGTCGCTGATTTCTCTTCAGATCCAGCCCTGAAGTTCGCGGCGTACAATGGTCTCGAGAACCATCATGCCACCGTCATCATCGTTGAGGCAGGGGATGTGGGTGAACTTCTCGCCGCCGTTTTCGTGGAAGATCTCGCCTGCTTCGCCAGCAATTTCTTCAAGCGTTTCCAGACAATCGGAGACAAAGCCCGGATTGATAACGGCAATGCGCTTCACACCTTCCTTGGCAAGTTTCTCCACGGTCTTGTCAGTGTAGGGCTGAAGCCACTCCTCGGGTCCGAACCGAGACTGGAACGTCGGCATCAGCTTTTCCTTTGACCAACCCAGCCGTTCGCGCACGAGTCGCGCCGTCTTAAGGCATTGGCAGTGATATGGATCACCCTTGAGAAAATAGGACTGCGGAATACCGTGGAACGAGGTCAGCACGATTTCGGGCTCCCAGTCCAGACCAGCGATATGAGTCTCGATCGACTGCGCAATGGCTTCGATATAGGCTGGATCATCATGATACGGCGGCACTGTGCGCAAAGCCGGTTGCCAGCGCATGTCCATCAGCGCCTGGAAGGCCTTGTCATTGACAGTCGCTGTGGTTGCGGCTGCATATTGCGGGTAGAGCGGAAACAGGACAATCCGGTCGCAACCGGCATCCTTGAGCGCCTTCAGCTTGTCGGGAATCGATGGCTGACCATAACGCATTGCCCAGTCCACTATGACCGAGGGATGCGCCGCCAGCATCGCACCGAGCTTGTCTGACTGGTTGCGGGTGTACGTTCTCAGATAGCTTTCATCGAGGTCCTTGTTCCAGATTTCCTCGTAGGCTTTTCCGACCCGTCCGGGACGGGTGTTGAGAACAATGCCGAACAGGATCGGATACCAGAGGAAACGTGACCACTCGATCACCCGCCTGTCGGTGAGAAACTCCTTGAGATAGCGCCGCATGGATTTGTAATCGGTGCCGTCGGGCGTGCCAAGATTTACGATCAGGACGCCGACTTTCTGGATTTTCACCGGCGGGTGTTCAGGTGGCAGTTCACCTACGGCCCGGCTGGTCTCGTCCGACAGAATCGTATGGGTGTTCAAGGTCGCGTCCAATTCGTTGGTTTCTCGGCACTGCACAATTGTTGAGACGGAACATAGCGATGCAAGCCGACAAATCAATCATGGGCAGACCAGACATCCTTTTTTCCATAAACAAAAGGGCCCGGTTTCCCGGGCCCTTCCAAATGGTGATGTTAAATGGGACCTACTTGGCCGGGATAGACAGAGTTTCGCCAATGACCAGATCCTTGGCTGCTGCAGATGGGTTGGCTTCTGCAATCATGGTCCACATGGTTGCGTCGCCGTAATAGGTCTTTGCGAGATCCCAGAGCGTGTCGCCGGAAGCAACGACGTGCATCTGACCAGCCATTGCCGTTTCATCTGCCTTTGGCGCTTCGGTCGAAATCATCGGGGCCGACGTGGTGAGGTCCTTGGAGCCGGGCAGCGGCTCTGGAACCTGGACGGCTGCTTCAGCCGGGGCTGCTTCTTCTGCTGCCGGAGCCATTTCGGTCATTGGCTTCTCTGCTGCAGCCATCACCCGACCGTCGGTGTAAGGAGTGTAGGGATTGTTCTTGGCGAGATAGTCAGCAACAACCTGTTCAAGGCCCGGACCGTAGTCATAGGCGTTCATGCCACCGGACTTGAAGACCGAATAGCCATCACCACCGCTGCGCATGTAATTGTTGGTTGCCACCATGTAGACGGCATCCGGATCGATCGGTTCGAAGCCATCACCCTTCTTGACTTCGACCGAAACGATGCGTGAACCCGCCTCGGCTGTCTTGTCGAAGGTGTAGCGAAGGCCTGCGACCTGTGCAAAGCGGCCTGCGCCTTCCTCGATCTGGCTGGCGCCGTTTTCGAGGGCTGCGACAACATCAGAGCCCTTGAGTTCAAATGTTGCCAGCGTGTTCTGGAAAGGCAGCACGTTAAGCACTTCGCCCATGGTGATCTCGCCTGAGTCGATCGAGGCGCGCAGACCGCCGCCGTTCTGGATGGCGATGGTCACGCCCTGATCGCTAACCCGGTCGATCATGGCGTCGGCAACGAGGTTGCCCATTTCGCATTCGCCCACGCGACAGGTTTCGCGACTGCCGTCGATAGCTTTGGTTGAGGCGGAAACGAGTTTTGTCTTGAGCTCCTCGATAGGGGCGCCGAGTTCCTTGATACGGGCCAGAACGCCCTCATCGGGAGTGATCGAATTGTCGAGCAGGATAGGATCGCCCTTGGCTTCCTTGACCACACCATTGTCATCGAAGGTGACTGAGAATTCGCCCAGGTATTTCGAGTAGGACGCCGCTTGGGTTACCGGTACCTTGTAGCCCTCGGGGTTGTCGATCATCGTCGGATAGGGGCCTTCGGCCTTTTCGTCGGTGTTGGACAACAGGGAATGGGAGTGACCACCAACCACGATATCGACGCCTGGGATCTTGGCGATCATTTCCTTGTCGCGCGGGTAGCCGACATGGGTCAATGCGATGATCTTGTTGATGCCCTCGGCCTGGAGTTTTTCAACTTCCGCCGTGATTGAGCGGATGTCATCGGCAATCAGGATATTGGGGCCGGGGGAGGCAATTTCTGGGGTGTCATTTGTGACCGCGCCGACGATGCCGATCTTCTCTCCGCCGACTTCGATGACGATCGAGGGCTTGATACGATCACCGATCTTGGAGGAGACGCTGGCTGCGACGTTGGCGGACAGAACCGGGAAGTTGACCACATCGAGGAAAGGGGCCAGCGCATCTTCGCCGTCGTCAAATTCGTGGTTACCCACGGTCATTGCGTCGAATTTCATCTGGTTGAGAAACTCGGCTTCAACTGTGCCCTTGTAGGTGGTGTAGAACAGCGAGCCCTGGAAGTTGTCTCCACCGTTGAGGAGCAACACATTGCCACCTTCCAGCGCCTTACGACGATCGGCGATGGCGGTCACCAGACGCGCAGCACCGCCGAAACACTTGCCTTCGGTCTCGTCGTCAGCCGAGCATGTGGATTCGTACTTGTTGTTGGATTCAATGCGGCTGTGCCAGTCATTGATGTGCAGGATCGTCAAGGTGTAGTCGGCAAAGGCTGCGCCGGAACTCAGCCCTAGGACCGATACCGACAACAACGCGCGCTTTATGAAAGTGTGCATGGATTAGCTCCCTGTTTCGCTGCTCACAGCGTGCCGGAACAAGTCTCTGCGGACGCCCACGGCAGGCTTCGTGCGATGGTTTCATTAACGGAGTGGAACTTCAAGTGCCGGATACTGTCGGGCTGATTTTTGACTGGGTTCAGGCCGTATAGTCACGCTCGTCGGCAATGACCTTGCCGTCATTGGGCAGGCTTGCTGGGGCTGCAATTTCCACTGTGCCGCGCAATTTGGCGATAGCTGTCAATGTTGCCTCGATGTCCTTGACGAACGGGGAGGCACCATTGGCAGGTTCAACCATCAGTGTCATCACATCGGCATCATTTGAGCGGCTGACGACCAGACGTGCCCGGGCAATTTCCGGATGCGCCTTGAGAATTTCTGCCACCTGCTTGGGGTCGACAAACATGCCCTTGATCTTGGTGCGCTGGTCAGCGCGGCCCATCCAGCCCTGAATGCGTGGGCCAGTACGGCCACAGGGCGAGAGGCCCGGAAGCATCGCCGATAGATCTCCGGTTCCGAAGCGAACCAGCGGGTATCCGGGATTAAGCGTGGTTACGACGAGTTCGCCGACTTCGCCATCGGCCACGGGATCATTGGTGCCCGGGCGCACAATTTCGACAATGATGTTCTCGTTGACGATCATGCCCGGATGCGGCGCGCCGTTGGCATCAGCGCTCTCGTGGGCAATCACGCCCAGGTCGGCAGTGGCATAGCTCTGCAGCACGGAAACGCCGCGCTCGGTGTAATATTGACGCAACGAGGGAAACAGAGCTCCGCCCGAAACCAGCGCTCGTTTTATTGAAGACAGGTCGCTTCCAAGTTCGTCGGCTTTCTCAAGAAGTGTCTTGAGATAATCCGGCGTGCCGGTGAAGCCGGAAGGCTTGAGCCTCAATGCAGCGTCCACCTGTGCTTCGGTGTTGCCGACACCGGCAGGAAACACCAGGCATCCCAGCGCCCTTGCACCCTCGTCAAGAATAAAGCCGCCCGGTGTCATGTGATAGGAGAGGCTATTGTGGACCAGGTCACCGGCGCGAAACCCTGCAGCGAACAGCGCACGGGCCGATGCCCATGGGTCAACGCCAAGACCTTGCGGTTCCCATACCGGGCCGGGAGACATGAACACGCGGTTGCCCTTCAGCGCATCCGCATCGGCAAGGCCGCCAAATGGCGGGTTGGCCTCCTGCATCTGCATCAGGTCCGGCTTGCGCAGCACCGGAAGTGCTGCCAAGGCCTTGCGATCGACAAGACTTTCCGGATCGGGGTGACCGAGCCAGGCATCAAGCGCCGGAAGCCGTTTAAGGCTGCGGCTCAACAATGCCCTCAGACCCTCGAATGTTTCCTGCTCGCGGGCGTCTGGTGCACGCGTTTCGTGATCATCGAAATGGCTGGTCATGATAAGGCCTGTTCTTGCTTAGATCCTGCGCACCAGCGTGAACTGGGCACCTGTGGATGAGGTGCAGTTGAGCTGGGACTGAGAGGCAAGAGCGCAATTGACCCGCGATGTTGTCTGGCGCAGCAGCGAGGTCAGTTCGATTTCGACGACCTGATCCGACACGTAACGGTATGAGCCCTCGGCCAACAGCGAATTGGTGTCGGTGGTGCGGGTCTCGAAACGACCGTTTGAAAAGCTTGATATGATGCCGTTCGGATCAGTCCACTGACCGTCGATACCCTGCGGTTGCACCATCACGGGACGCGGAGAGTAAGTGGCGGACTGGCAGGCTGCCAGCAATCCGGCAAGAGCGCCAGCGGCGATGATGCGTTGTAGGTTCATGGTCCGGTGTTCCCCTCGAGCCGTCATCAGTATGATTCCTTGTCTGAAAGAATGCAGCGACGGCGTGTTGAAAGCAAGGCGGCAGCATTCCGGCCGGCCGTGTGGCCGGACCGGATGCGAGTGTTGATGTCAGTCTAGTGTACGAGCACATTGCGGAACTGCCACGGATCATCCGTGTCGATGTCTTCCGGAAACAGACCCGGACGGCCGTCGAGCGGGGTCCAGTCGGTGTAGTGACCTTCGACCGGGCCGAGATAGGGCGACTGCACTTCGAGGCAGCGCTTGTAATCAACCTCGTCGGCCTCAACGATACCTGCCTTGGGGTTCTCCAGCGCCCAGACCATTCCTGCCAGAACGGCTGATGTAACCTGCAGTCCTGTCGCATTCTGATACGGCGCAATGCGACGAGTTTCCTCGAGCGAAAGGCGCGAGCCATACCAGTAGGCGTTCTTGTCGTGGCCGTAGAGCAGTACGCCCAGTTCATCGAGACCTTCGACCAGCTCGTTTTCGTCGAGCACGTGCAAGACCGGTTGCGCGGTGCCGCCATTGCCGAACATTTCATGCAGCGACAGCACAGCGTCGTTTGCCGGATGGTAGGCATAATGGCATGTCGGACGATAGGTTACGTCGCCGTCCTTGTTCTTGACGGTGAAATAGTCGGCAATCGAGATCGACTCGTTGTGGGTGACAAGAAAGCCGTATTGCGGACCTGGAGTCGGGCACCATGTCCGAACTCTGGTATTGGCGCCGGGCTGCTCAAGATAGATCGCTGCCTTGCAGCCCTTCTTGTGCTTCTTGGCGTTCTTCGGCATCCAGTTTTCGTGGGTGCCCCAGCCGAGTTCGGCCGGCTGCAGGCCTTCGGATATGAAGCCTTCCACAGACCATGTGTTCCAGAAGACGTTGAGCGGCTTCGGCAACTTTGTCAGCTGCGTGTCGCGCTCGGCAATGTGGACGCCCTTGACGCCGACCTTCTTCATCAGCTTGGCCCAGCCTTCGCGGTCATTCTGATCGGGCTCGTCGAACTTGATGTCGAGGTCCTTGGCGAGATTGACCAGCGCCTGCTTGACGAACCAGGACACCATGCCCGGGTTGGCGCCGCAGGTCGAGACAGCAGTGGTGCCGCCCGGGTTCTTCTTCTTCTCGTGACGTAGGGTCTCCCGCAGCGCATAATTCGTGCGCTCGGAGTTCTTCATGTCCTTGTCGAAATAGAAG
Source organism: Hoeflea sp. AS60 (assembly GCF_038900115.1). Lineage (NCBI taxonomy): Bacteria > Pseudomonadati > Pseudomonadota > Alphaproteobacteria > Hyphomicrobiales > Rhizobiaceae > Hoeflea > Hoeflea sp. AS60. The sequence goes on from NZ_JBBMQP010000007.1 coordinate 10,844, forward strand.
CCGAGCCAGGGCTCAACCACGGTATCGATGTAAAGCACGTCGAGCTTGCGGCAGAGCTTCATCAGATCGAGCGATCCGGTATCAACCGAGAGGTTGACGCAAAAGCCCTGTCCTTCGCCCTCGGTCAGAAGCGGCTTCAGCAGCTCCTTGTAATTGTCCTTGGTGACATGCGCCTTGATGTGCCTGATGCCATGCTGGGCAAGGATTTCCATGTCGCCGGCATCTTCACGTGGATCAATAACGACCATCCGGCTCTTGTCGAACTTGAAGTGACGCTCGATCAGCGGAAGGGTGCCGCGACCGATCGACCCGAAACCGATCATCACGATTGGGCCGGCGATTTCCCCATAAACCGGATAATTCTGTTGGGTCATGTATTTCGCTCCATAAACTGGCGCTGCAGCCGTCTGCGGCGATTGCGGCGGCTAAACCATACTTCACTGTTACAATAAAGCGAAATTCTACGAGTCAGCCGTCCATGGCATCCAGCTCGTCAATCAATCCCTCTATCATCGATAGACCCTGGTTCCAGAAACCGGGATCTGAGGCATCAAGTCCGAACGGCGTGAGAAGTTCCGAATGATGTTTAGTGCCACCGGCCTTGAGCATATCGAAGTAGCGCGCCTGGAAGCCTTCAGGCGCCTTTTCATAGACGGAGTAAAGTGAATTCACCAGGCAGTCGCCGAACGCGTAAGCGTAGACATAAAACGGCGAATGAATGAAATGCGGGATATAGGCCCAGAAGGTCTCGTATCCCTCGGACAGATTGACAGCCGGACCAAGGCTTTCCTGTTGCACAGCAAGCCAGAGCGCTCCCAGCTGGTCGGACGTCAATTCGCCTTCGCGGCGCGCTGTGTGCACCCGCCGCTCAAATTCGTAGAACGCGATCTGGCGCACCACGGTGTTGATCATGTCCTCGACCTTCTGGGCCAGCATTGCCTTGCGCTCCCGACGGTCGGTAGTGCGTTCGAGCAGTGCCCTGAACGTCAGCATCTCGCCGAACACCGAGGCTGTTTCGGCAAGCGTCAAAGGCGTTGACGACATCAGCGCACCTTGTGCACCGGCGAGCACCTGATGCACGCCGTGGCCAAGCTCGTGCGCCAGCGTCATCACGTCGCGTGGCTTGCCCAGATAATTGACCAGCACATAGGGGTGGACCGAAGGCACGGTGGGATGGGCGAAGGCGCCCGAGATCTTGCCTGGACGGCTTGGTGCGTCGATCCAGCTGCGATCGAAGAAGCGACGGGCTATATCGGCCATTTCCGGGGCAAAGCCGTGATAGGCGGACAGCACCGTGTTCTTGGCCTCATCCCAGGCGATGGTTTCGCGAGGGGTTTCGGGCAAGGGCGCATTTCGATCCCAGAACTCCAGCTTTTCCAGGCCGAGCCAGCGGGCCTTCATGGCGTAGTAGCGATGCGACAGCCGAGGGCAGGCTTCTCGAACGGCCTGAGCCAGCGCGTCAACGACCGGCCGCTCCACCCGGTTGGCCAGGTGACGGCTGTCGGCGATATCCTCGAACCCGCGCCAACGGTCGGAGATTTCCTTGTCCTTGGCGAGCGTGTTGGTGATCAGCGTGAAGGTGCGCAGATTTTCCTTGAAGGTTGCGGCAAGCGCCAGGCCGGCTTGCTTCCGTGTCGCGCCATCGGAATCCTGAAGCAGCGAAAGCGTATTTTCGAGCGGCAGTTTTTCATCATCAATGGTGAATTCGAGACTGCTCATGGTTTCATCGAAAAGCCGGTTCCAGGCTGTGTGGCCGGTCATCGACTTTTCATGGAAAAGTTGCTCGATCCGGTCCTCGAGCTGAAATGGGCGGTCCAGCCTGAGATCATGAATCCAGGGGGTGTAGTGGGCAGTGCGTTCATCCCGTTCAAGGCTGTCTTCGATCAGCGCGTCATCGATCCGGTTAAGTTCAAGCGCAAAGAACAGCAGGTGCGCACTGATGTCGGTAATAGCGCTCTGCACGTCGCCATAAAACTTGGCGGTCGCTGGGTCTGAGGTGTTGGTGAAGTAAGCGAGACCTGCAAAAGAGATGATTCGCCCCATCAACTCCTCAAGCTTCTCGTAGGCTTCGATTGCTGCTCCCAAGCCTTCATCGCCGCTGCTCCCGGCGGCTTCAGCGATGCGGCCCTTCCAGCGTGCTTCGAAATCTTGCGCGCCTTTTCTGGCGGCGGCGAGATCAGCCTTGAACTCGGGTGCTTCAGGACCGGAATAGAGATCGCCAAGATTCCAGCCCGGCAGGTTTCCGAGAGCTGTATCGGTCCCCTTGGAAGTGGCGGGAGCACGAACGGGCGCATGGTCCAGAATTGTTTTCGGCATCGAGGCACTCACTTTCAAGAACAGGATCGGCGAAGCGACTGCCCGGTTTTACTGGCAGGGACGCTTAAAATGCAATCATTTCTCGAAATCCGATTTTCAGGCTTTCCTGTCACTCTCCCGTTATGGCCAAACCCCTTCACCACGCCACCGGGAATGAGGAAACAAGATCCGTGTCCAAACGAATTTTGATTGTTGATGATGACCCGGTTCAACGCCGCCTTCTCAAGGCGGCGGCCGAAAAGGCCGGGTATGAAACTGAATTGCTTGGCGAAGGGCGGTCTGCTCTTGCACGTTTGATCGAACCAGATCACGAATTCGGTGCAGTGGTGCTTGATCTGATGATGCCGGAAATGGGCGGGCTCGAAGTGCTGGAGCGGCTGTCGGCTGCAGGCAGCACAATCCCCGTGATTGTCCAGACCGGTCAGGGCGGTATCGAGACTGTGGTCAGGGCGATGCGGGCCGGAGCCTTTGACTTCGTCGTCAAGCCGGTGTCGCCGGAACGTTTGGCGCTGGCGATTGGCAATGCGCTCAAGGCTTCGCGCATCACTTCCTCTCCGGCTCCCTCGATCCGGCATACGGGCTTCAATGGTATTGTTGCAGCCAGCCCTGCGATGGAACGCGTCATCTCGCTCGGCAAACGAGCTGCGGCGTCGGTGATTCCGGTGGTTCTTGAGGGAGAGTCTGGTGTCGGCAAGGAAATGATTGCCCATGCTATTCAGTCAGAAAGCGGTCGACGCAACAAACCCTTCGTAACTGTCAATTGCGGTGCAATTCCAGAAAATCTGGTCGAGAGCATTCTCTTTGGCCATGAAAAGGGTGCTTTCACTGGCGCATCTGAACGACATGCGGGGAAATTCTCGGAAGCCGATGGCGGTACGCTGTTTCTGGACGAGGTCGGCGAATTGCCTCCCGAAATCCAGGTCAAGCTGTTGCGCGCCGTTCAGATGGGCGAGATTGAAACCGTTGGCTCGCGTATGCCTAAAAAGGTGGATATCCGGCTGATTTCGGCAACCAACAAGGATCTGATCGAAGAGGTCAAGGCCGGGCGGTTCCGTGAGGACCTCTACTACCGGCTCAACGTGTTCCCGATCCACGTTCCGGCCTTGCGCAAGCGCAAGGAAGATATTCCGCAACTGGTACGCCACTTTACCGACAGGTTTGCAGGCGTAATTGGCGGCAAGCGCATTCGCAGCATCTCACCAGATGCCATGGCGTTACTGACGGCCCATGACTGGCCCGGCAACATCCGTGAGCTGGAGAATGCGATACACAGGGCCATTGTGCTTTGTGATGCTCAGACGCTGACCATTGATCTTTTCCCGCAGATCGCTGCGCAGATGCCTGGATACAGTCTGGAATCAGCTGAATTTGGTGAAGTTGCTCAGGCCGGTTCAGGCCAGGCGCCAAGAGTGCTCGATCTGACGCCTCCTCAGGAAGTTGCAGGCCTGGGTCCGCTTGCGGAGGTAACCGCAGAGGCGCAGAGCTATCCCTTTGATACTGGCATGCCCGCAGTCAATGCGGTCACACCGGAAGGCGAAGTCCGCCGGCTAGCAGAGGTTGAAGAGGAGCTGATCCGCTTTGCCTTGTCGTTCTATCGCGGCCAGATGAGTGAAGTCGCCCGGCGCCTAGGTATTGGTCGCTCCACACTTTACCGTAAACTGAAGGACTATTCGATCAATCCTGATGATCCCGACCGTGAAGCAGCCTGATTTTCGATTTCCAACGGCTGAGAAAATAATGTGGCCGGTTTGATCTGCTTCATTCCCTGTTAAGTGATCATTCACTATAAGTGTCCCTGCAGCGATGCGTGGCACTGGTTGCCATTGTGTCACCGCATTTGATCACCAAATGGTGATCTACAACGGTTTTCCGGCGTCCGGGGACAGCATTGGCGACATTGAACACAGTATCAGTACTGGCACGAGCCACTTGGTTCATCGGTGTGTGCATTTGGCACACGTCGCATGTTGCCGTGGTTCGGACCTTGTTGCTGGCAATCATTGCCGTGTCTGCCGGGTTCGCCGCAACATCGGATGCGTCAGCAGAAACGCGTTCCCTAAAGCTCCATTACCTCCACACCAAGGAGAAGGCCGAGATCGTTTTCAAGCGCAATGGCCGCTATGATCAGGCGGGCCTGACCAAGCTGAACCGTTTTCTTCGGGATTGGCGGCGTAATGAACCGACCAATATGGACCCACGGCTGTTTGATCTGGTCTGGGAAGTCTACAACAAGGTCGGAGCAAAAGGCTATATCAACGTCGTTTCGGCCTACAGATCGCCCGCGACCAACGAGATGCTGCGCAGAACACGCGGTGGCCAGGCCAAGAAAAGCCAACATATGCTTGGCAAGGCGATGGATTTCTTTATTCCCGGCGTCAAGCTGAGCACCCTTCGCGCGACCGCCATGAAGATGCAGGGCGGTGGCGTAGGCTATTATCCCAAATCAGGCTCACCTTTCGTGCATCTTGATGTGGCTGGCGTGCGTGCGTGGCCGCGCATGAGCCGACAGGAGCTGGTGAGCCTTTTTCCTGACGGGAAGACCCTCCATTTGCCGCCAGATGGCAAGCCGCTTCCCGGTTACAATACCGCGATGGCCGAATACAAGAAACGTGGCGGAGCGATCGTGTCGAACAGCAGTGGTTCGAACACAAGCAGTGGCAAAAAGCGGTCTGGCGGAGGATTGCTGGCGGCGTTGTTCGGTGGCGGTGACGAGGATGAAGAGCCCGAGGCAATTGCGGCGGCGCCAAAACCGGTGCCCGCGCCACCGCAGACAAGGATCGCGGCATTGCCGGGCGTTCTCGATGCGCCCGCAGAAGTGGCGCCGGCTGCAGTTGAGACTGCGCTGGTTTTGCCTGCCCAGCCGCCAATTCCGGTTGCGCGTCCGACTATCGAGCCGCAGCAGCCGGTAGTGGTGGCAGCGCTTGCTCCGCCTGAGCCTGTGTTGCCGGCGCAGACCGAAATCAATGCATTTGCCGCCGCTGCGAATGCCGATGTTGTCCCTGGCGAGCCTGCAGGTATCGACCTAGCGACCATTCGCGCACCCATCCCGCAATTGCTGGCTGAGCGTGCCGTCGGACAGGAAACAATTGCGGAGGTGGCTGCTGTGGAAGTGGCATCACTGCCAGTCCCGAGCCTGATAGAGGCGCGGATGCAGATAGACACTTCGGAACAGCCAGCTCAGGACCAGCAGATAGCTGCGGCCCTGGTCGACCGCGCAGCCGAGGCTGCATCTGTGGCTGACTTGCAGGTGCCGGTTGGCTATGTCGCCAGCTTGCCATCCGGAGAGGATTTCATTCCACTGCCGATACGCAGGCCGGGTGAGCGCGCCAGCGACCGGGTTCCCGCAGCCGCGACGCGCGAAGTCGAAGTTGCATCTCTGGCTCCGATAAAGCGGAGTGGGCGGCTGGCCGAATTTGCCAACACAATTTCTACTTCCCGCAAGGGCGACCGTCCAACAGCAATGGCTGCTGCTGAGCAACCGCAACGCACTTCGATCCGAACCGAGCCAAAGCTGACCGATACGATCATCTCGAAGTGGGCCCTGGCCCAGGATCGAGTGAAGACTATGGCTTCCCCACCCGGAAAGCCGCGCAAATTCATTGGGGCCCAGCTTCGGAAAGCGCCGACGATTGTCTATGCAAATGCGTTTGCACCTGGCGGCGGCGATCTTCCGCACAATCAGTTCACGGGATCTGCGGTCAATTTCATCAATGTCGCGCGGTTCGGCAACTGATCCTGCAGATCTGTGCCTGAACAGGTGGTATCCTGGCATTCAACGAATTTGCGATCTGGCGACATTCGCTCACGTGGGGTGATAAAGCCGCGACTATCTTCAGAGTATGGCTGACAATAAAAAACACCGCCGCGCGTTCAACAAACGCGCCGCGGTGTCGTATCAGTATATACAAAAGCCCTGACCATCCGCATGGTCCCATGCGGATGGTCAGGGCTTGATCTCAGATTGCGTCTTCGGGTTCGGGCGCCATACCCAGGGCATGCAGGTAGGTGTCGAGGATGGCTTCCTGCTCGAGACGATCGTTCTGGTCCTGCTTGCGGATGGCGATGATCTTGCGAAGCACCTTGGTGTCGTAGCCGTTCGATTTTGCTTCGCCATAGACATCCTTGATGTCGTCGGCGATGGTTTTCTTTTCTTCTTCCAGCCGTTCAATGCGTTCGACAATGGAACGAAGCTGGTCGCGGGCCACGGCGCCGGAATCAGACATTAGGTCTCTCCTACAAGGACAATGGGGGGTTAGATGTGTGAGGCTTCAAGTGCCCAAAGCGAGGCTCCGGGTCAAGGGTATTTGAGCCATTGGGGCGAATATTCCCTATCGATGGAAATTAGCAAGACGCTCATGTGAACAATCCTGTCGTTGCAGGTTCTAGGTCACGCGGGATCCGTGAAACTCGACTTCGTGCAGTTCCGGCAGCTCGGTCAAGGCTGCAAGGATTGGGGCAAGGCGATCGACCCATGAATCGACGCCGCCCGTGTCGTCGATCAAGTCCTGACGGATCTCGAGCAATGCATGAGCAAGGCCTGTCATGGAGCAATGCCTGTGCATGGTGTCGCCTCCGAGCGCGCCATCATAGGGCTCGTTGTCGCCAACTATCAGTGCTTGATCCGTACTCAGCGCATTGATCAGGGGATACACCGCGCGCGGATCGGTATCCCACAAAACCCCTGCATGCCAGGGGCGCGAAATCCCTTTCCAGGCGTGTGTGAAGGAATGGAGCGAAATGATCAGTGGAGCCTTGCCGGATTTACGCCAGGTTTCGGCAATCACCGCGGCAACGGCATCATGGTAGGGTCGGTGGAAGAGATTGAGACGGCGCTCGCGTTCCTCGGCGGATAATGGATGATTTGCCGGAATCACCATTCCATCTGACAGCTTCATGATCAGCGTCGGGTCGTCTTCGCCGCGGTTGGGGTCGATCAGCAAGCGAGAAAAACAGCTGAGAACAGCCGGTACACCCAGGCGCGCGGAGAGCTTGCGGGTTACATCCTCGACGCCGATATCATAAGCTATGTGACGCTTGAAAGCCTCTGCGGGCAGGCCAAGATCGCCGTATTCAGCAGGCAGGCTGTTCATGGCGTGATCGGCGAGAATCACCAATGAAGGGCTTGGATCACCGGGAATGATTTCAAAAGGCTGAAAGCCTGGCATGTCGGGTTCTGGCGCTCAGTTTGAAGGATGTATAGGATACGTTGATCAATTGCACAGCCGTGGCTTGCGAGCAACCGCGAGAACCGGGTTGTTTCTCCGGGATAAACGTATTTAGGTCCATGGTCTGAACGAAGCTTGACTTTAGTCCCGCGTCTTTCGTTGACTTTCATGGCCCCCCGGCGCAAAAAGCAAAGCATAATTCGAGAGCGGAGACTGACAGAAATTGATGTTTCGCAAGTTGCCAAAAGCCTGTTTTCTCATTGTCAGATTTGCTGCACTCATCCCCCTGACTGCCGGGGCGCTGATGCTTGCCTCTGCGCAGGAGGCGAAAGCGGACTTCCGGGTGTGTAACGGCACGCAATCGCTTGTTGGTGGTGCGATCGGTTATCGCACGGAAGAAGGTTGGGTAACCGAAGGCTGGTGGCAGATCCCCGCCAATTCCTGTGCCACGCTCATCGAGGGGCAACTCGGATCCCGCTATTATTACCTCTACGCAGAAGATGCCGGCGGCGGTGGCCGTTGGGCTGGAGACATCAACATGTGCGTCGCCGACAATGAATTCCGTGTCGTCGGCGTCGAGGACTGTTTCGCCCGTGGTTTCCAGCGCGTGGGGTTCAAAGAATACGATACCGGGAGACAAGGCAGCTGGATGGTCCAGCTATCGGATGCCCCGGAAGCGCCAGAAAGCCAGAATTAATGAAGCGGCTACGCAATGTGAAAATTCTCGCGACACTCGGTCCGGTCTCGTCGGATGGAGCGATGATCCAGAAGCTCCATGAAGCAGGCGCAGATTTGTTTCGCATCAACATGAGCCATTCGAGCCATGAATTGATGCGCACGCTGGTTGGCCGCATCCGGGCAGTCGAGAAAAAGTGTGGTCGCCCCATCGGGATTCTCGCCGACCTGCAGGGGCCGAAACTGCGCGTTGGCAAGTTTGCGGAAGGTTCGGTTGCGCTGAAGGCAGGTCAGACCTTTACCCTGGACAATCAGGATATCCCAGGCGACGCGACGCGGGTTTATCTGCCGCACCCTGAAATTCTTGAAGCTGTACAGCCGGGCCACCGCTTGCTGATTGATGACGGGCGACTGCAGTTGCTGGCCGTGGATTCGACAAAGACGTCAATTGTCTGCACTGTTGTCAGCGGCACCAAGATCTCCGATCGCAAGGGCGTCAGCTTGCCTGACACCACGCTCGGAGTTGGGGCTCTGACAGAGAAAGACCGCAGCGATCTGGATGCCGTTCTGGCCGTTAACGATGTCGACTGGGTGGCGCTGTCGTTCATTCAGCGACCCGAGGACCTTGCCGAAGTTCGCAAGATCGTTCGCGGTCGCGTGGGCCTTATGTCGAAAATCGAAAAGCCGCAGGCACTAGAGTGCATCGACGAGATCATCGAGTTGTCTGACGCGCTGATGGTTGCGCGTGGCGATCTGGGCGTGGAAATGCCGATCGAGTCGGTTCCCGGTATCCAGAAGCAGCTGACCCGGGCCTGCCGCAAGGCCGGCAAGCCGGTAGTGGTTGCCACCCAGATGCTGGAATCGATGATTTCAGCGCCGGTCCCGACCCGTGCTGAAGTCTCCGACGTTGCCACCGCGGTGTTTGAAGGTGCAGACGCGGTCATGCTGTCAGCGGAATCCGCAGCCGGTGACTACCCGGTTGAAGCCGTAGAGATGATGGCTTCGATCGCGCGCAAGGTGGAGCGCGATCCCAACTATCCCGGCATCATCTTCGCCCAGCGTCCGCAACCGGATGCAACGGGTGCTGATGCAATCTCCCTTGCTGCCCGCCAGATCGCCGAAACGCTCAACCTGTCGGCGATCGTATGCTACACCTCATCAGGCAATACCGGCCTGCGTGCTGCGCGCGAGCGGCCGCAGGTGCCGGTGATTGCTCTTTCACCGGTTATCCAGACCGCGCGGCGGCTTTCCGTTGTGTGGGGGCTGCATTGTGTGGTCACACAGGATGCGACGGATCTCGACGACATGGTGGACCGGGCCTGCCGCATTGCTTTCAGTGAAGAGTTCGGCAAGCCGGGCGACCGCATTATCATTTCCGCCGGCTTTCCGCTGGGTACGCCTGGTTCGACTAACATCCTGCGGATCGCCTATATCGGTTCCGACGGGATGACCGGGATCTGATTTCAGGTGCCGGAGCCAGCAGCTCTTATGGGCAGCTAGCGTTGTCACCTGCCAGGGAGGCTTCGGCCATCGCCGCAGCTGCTTTCAGGTCGACATCCATTCCCGCTACTTTCTCGATGGCACGGACCGCAAGGTCCGTTGTCACGTGATCGGGCTTGTGGCCGAGATTCTTGATCCAGATCAGGTCAGAGCCTTCAATGTCGCGCGCCAGTCCTTCTGAATGGATGTGGGCGAGAACGACCGAATCACTGTCGCCGGTGATGATCACTGTCGGGCTTTTGATCTCGGGGTAACGTGGGGCAACACGCGCCAAGTAGGGCTTGAGGTTTGCGACATCGATCGCATTGCTTCGAAACGCCTGCGGTCTGAGCACAAGTCCGATGCCGGTCTCGCTGACATAGTCGGCAGGTTTTGGATTGGGTGCAAAGACGCAAGCAGAGCCGCTTTCAAGCTGTCCCAGGCCGGCGGGGAGGGACAACGTATTGGCAAATAGCGGCCCGATCACGGGCATGCGGGTCAGACCGTAATACCAGGCTATTCCGCCTGGCCAGGGGTGGGTCGCAGGGGACAGGAATACCAGGCCAGCAGTCATCTCCGGATGGGCAAGCGCAAAACTTGCGGCGATTGCGCCACCAAACGAGTGGCCGATGATGATGGCTCTGGAAATGCCCTTTGCTTGCATGGCCCGCGCAATGGCGTCTGCCTGCCCGTCGGGTGCGTCATTGGCTTCGCCGCCGCGCTCGGACCAGCCATGTCCGGGCCGATCTATGAACATCATCTCGGCGCGCCCGTCGAACTTTGGCCTGAACGGAACTTCCTGGTCCAGCAGATTGCCGCTTGCGCCGTGGATGAACACCAGTGGCGGCAGGTCAGCGTTGTCAGGGCGTGGGATATGCACGGCGTGGAGACTGTAGCCACCGACATCAATCATCTCACCGGTGGGTGGATATTGAGCCTCTATCTGGCTCGCCTTTACCCTCGTGAAGATTGCCAGCCCCGCCAGCAGCAGCAGAATGACAGAAATCAGAAAGATCATGATGGTTAGGACCGGTCTTCGAGTGAGCATGAGGGATCATTGCCAATAGGATGGATGAGACGTCGCTGTTTGCTTCGGTCCTTACGGGAATTTACTGGGGAAAGTTTCAGGTTCGGCTGCCGGCCAGTTTGTCGGCCAGTTCTCCAATTCGTTTCTGGGCCTGACGGTTTGCCGGATAGACTTCGAGCATCTGTTCCCAGGCACGCAGTTCCAGCTCGTCATTCCCTGAGGCTGCCAGGATGGCCGCCATACCGGCAATGGCGCCGAAATGTCGCGGTTCGAGTGCCAGTACCCTGCTGATGTCAGACATGGATTTGCCGTGGTTCCCCATCGCGTAGTTTAGCGTGGCCCTGCGATTCCAGCCTTCGGGGTAATCAGGAATCAGCACGACAACCTGGTCCAGCAGGTCCAGAGCCAGACCATTCTTGTTGTCTGCCACTGCTTTGTCTGCCCATTGCATCAGCAGATCAGCGGTAGCGCTGCCCGAGTCACGCCACTTCGCCCAAATGCGTTCACTGATCCGCTTTGCCTGCTTTTCATCCCGCTCGCGCTTGAGCTCGGCAAACAGTGAGTCGAGCATACTGGCCGGTTGAGCCGATGCCGTGGTCGAGGTTGCTGGAGCATTTTCGGCAAGGGCCGACATCCCCAGTGTGTTGCCGCACAGAAGGGCGGTGATGACGACGGGGATGATTTTTGAATACGAAAAATGGCGCATAACGGAAAGCTAGTCCGTCTGCGCCAAATATCAAATGCAAATTTCAGTGATGGCCAGACGGCCGTCAGCTTCAGCCCTGGCGAGCCTTGAAACGTGGGTTCATCTTGTTGATGATGTAGACCCGGCCTTTGCGACGAACCAGACGGTTGTCACGGTGACGAGCTTTGAGCGCTTTAAGCGAATTCTTGATCTTCATTGTTCTGATCCGCGAGTTATCCGGGCGACCAAGCCGCCTATTCAATCAAAAGCGCGCCAGTCAAGGACGCGCTCATCGGTTGGCACGGCATGTAGCCGTTCGGGCATTTCCTGTCAACCGCGAGGCAGCTTTTTCCCGCCGCGAAACTGTTCAGGAAGCCTCTTTTCGCCCACTTATCCGAGTGACGTGCCCCATCTTGCGTCCGGGCCGGGCTTCGGATTTGCCATAGAGATGCACCACTGCATTGGGTTCGCCCGCCAACCCAACGACATTGTCGATGTCGGCGCCGATGAGGTTTTCCATCACGCAATCGGAATGGCGCCGGGTGTCACCCAAAGGCAAGCCGGTAATGGCGCGAATGTGCTGCTCGAACTGCGATATGGCGCAGGCAGCTTCAGTCCAATGGCCGGAATTGTGAACGCGCGGGGCGATTTCGTTGACCAGCAGCCGGTGCTTGCCGCGGTCGCGGACAGCGAAGAACTCGACAGCGAACACCCCGACATAGTCCAGATGCCCGGCAATCGCGGCAGCAATCTCCAGAGCCTCGGACTGTGCATCAGGTCCAAGACCTGAAGGAACGGTGGAAGTATGAAGGATGTGATTGCGGTGGACGTTCTCGGAAACATCAAAGGCGCGGACTTCACCCGAAAGGCCGCGCGCGGCGACGACCGACACCTCACACTCGAAATGGACGAATGATTCGAGGATTGCCATCTGGCCCTGCATGGCCGCAAAAGCCGCATCTGCATCTTCCGGCCTGAGCAGCTTTGACTGCCCCTTGCCGTCGTAGCCGAGTCGCGTGGTTTTCAAGACTGCAGGCAGGCCGGTGGCATCAATGGCATTGTCGAGCTCGGTGCGGTTGGATACGGCCGCAAAAAGCGCAGTTTTTGCACCGAGATCACGCGCCATGGCTTTCTCGAGCAGCCTGTCCTGGGCAACTTCGAGAGCCTTGGATCCCGGTCTGACTGCAACACGCGATTCGAGCCATTGAACGGCTTTGACCGGAACATTCTCGAATTCATAGGTGACGACGTCACAAAGATCCGCCAGCTGCTCAAGCGCTGCAGGGTCATCATAGGGGGCGACGATCTGGGTGTTGGCGACTTGTGCCGCAGGAGCATTGCTGTCTGGCTCCAGAATGATGGTTTTAAAGCCAAGCCGAGCGGCAGCCATTGCCAACATACGGCCCAACTGGCCGCCGCCGATGATGCCGATGACGGCGCCGGGCGCGAGGGCCTCTGCGCTCATGGCTGATCCACCGGATGATCAGCGACCGCGTCTGTCCGCGCCTGGCGCCAGTCATCGAGCCGCTGGGCGAGAGCATCGTCCGTGAGCGCCAGAACGCTTGCAGCAAGAAGGGCTGCGTTGATCGCTCCGGCCTTGCCAATGGCCAGGGTTCCGACCGGAACACCGGCGGGCATCTGCACGATCGACAGCAGGCTGTCCTGGCCGGACAGCGCCTTGGATTCGATGGGGACCCCGAAAACCGGCAGTGGGGTAAAGGCTGCTGTCATACCGGGCAAATGCGCTGCGCCACCAGCGCCGGCGATAATCACCTTGTAGCCTTCTGCCCGGGCATTCTTGGCAAATGAGACCAGGCGGTCCGGTGTGCGATGGGCTGAAACGATAAGCGGCTGATGCGCAATGCCCAACTCGGCAAGCGTTTCGGATGCATGTTTCATGGTGGGCCAATCAGATTGGCTTCCCATGATCACGGCGACCTTGGGTGATTCGGTTTGGCTCATCGGTCGCTCCGCGGTCAGGCTATGATATCCGGTATGATCTGGTCTTCGAGCTCAGTGATCTTATCCTTGATCGCGAGCTTCTTCTTCTTCATCCGCTGGACACGAAGCTGGTCGCAGCCAGTCTGTATCATTGCATTGATTGCGACGTCGAAGTCTTCGTGCTCATGGCGCAAACGCGCTACCAGCATACGAAGCTCCGCTTGTTCCTGATTGGACATGCAGCTCCCCCGTTGAACGCATCGGGTCGGTACATGGTCCGACCTTGGTATCATCGCGGCGCTCGTACCACAAAAACAGGTGTAACGGGAAGTTATCCCTTTTCAAGAAATCATCTTCGACAAATAGGCAAAGCCGTGGCACACTCCGCAGTGTCAACAAACGATTTGCACCGGTGTTCCGGCGCCGGCGCAGCCCAACAAAGGAGTCGCTTATGTCGATTGATGCTCACCTTGCCACACTTGAGAAAAAGCATGGCGAACTGGAGGACAAACTCCGCACGGTGCAATCACAGCCATCCGTTCACGACGAGATGATTGTGGATATCAAACGACGCAAGCTCCGACTTAAAGATGAAATCAATCGCCTGCGGGCTGACACGCAACATTGACCAGATTTGCATGACACGAGGATGACAGAAGGCGCGGGCATTTCCCGCGCCTTTTTAGTTCGTGAAGGAAATTTTGCGCTGATTTTGGCGGATCAGTGTTTGGCCAGATCAATCCATCGGATATTGATTAGGGATTGGATCAGGACCAGAACTGCTCAACCCACAGATTGAGATGCATGAACCCATCGGTTCTCACCGTATAGATCCGGCGCGTGCCCTGGTTGGTGACGGTCACCAGATTGCTGTCGAGAAGCGCCTTGAGATGTTGCGAGACCGCCGGCCTGCTGATCGGCAGACCCTCCGCAAGCTCATTGACCGTGCGAGGCTGGCGACGCAATTCTTCAAGAAGATAGCGTCTGTTGGGGTCGGCAATGGCTTGGAAAGCATCCATGGTCATGAAAGCAAGCTAATTTAAAGATTTCAGCCCGGCAAGTCTTTTGTGTGCGGTGCAACCTGCGTGTATTTCCTGAATTTCAGCCATTTTTAGGTCTGAATATTTTAGAATTTTACAATGCACCGGTGCGCCAGACGTCGTGATTTATCTGCTGCGCCAGATCAGGATGAGCCCAGGGTCTTGGCCTCGTCGCGCAGCAGGAATTTCTGGATCTTTCCGGTCGATGTCTTGGGAACTTCATGAAAGATCACTGTGCGCGGGCATTTGAAACGGGCCAGCAATCCGCGGCAATGTTCGATCACCTCATCCTCGCTCAGGCTGTAGCCGGGCCGGAGTTCAACGAAGGCACAGGGTGTTTCCCCCCACTTGTCGTCAGGGCGAGCAACGACTGCCGCGGCCATGATGCCTGGATGCTTGTAGAGTGCGTCTTCGACCTCGATGGAGGAGATGTTCTCGCCGCCCGAGATGATGATGTCCTTGGACCTGTCCTTGAGCTGCAGATAGCCGTCGGGATGCATGACGCCCAGATCGCCTGAATGAAACCATCCACCACGGAAAGCTTCGGCGCTGGCTTCGGGGTTTTTCAGATAGCCCTTCATGACGATATTGCCGCGGAACATGACCTCGCCGATGGTCTCACCATCAGCCGGCACTTTCTCCATGGTCTCCGGGTTCATCACGGCCAGGTCTTCCAGGGCCGGATAGCGTACACCCTGACGCGCTTTCTTGGTGCTGCGGGCACCTCGCTCCAGGGCCGACCATTCGGACTTCCATTCGTTGACGACGGCTGGCCCGTAGGTCTCGGTCAGGCCATAAAGATGCACCACCTCGAAACCGGCGTCGGCCATGCCGGCCAGAACGGCCTCGGGCGGAGGGGCTGCCGCGGTGTTGAAGCTGACCGTGTGGGAGAATTCGCGCTTTTCATGATCGGGCGCGTTCAGAAGCGTCGACATGACAATCGGTGCGCCGCACAGGTGGGTCACGCCATGATCGGCGATGGCTTCATACATCGCTTTGGCGCGGACCCAGCGCAAGCAGACGTGAGTTCCGCCGACAACGCTGAGGGTCCAGGGAAAGCACCAGCCGTTGCAGTGGAACATCGGCAGGGTCCAGAGGTAGACCGGATGGCGTCCCATGCCTGAAGCGATAACATTGGAGTAGCCCATCAAGGCCGCGCCGCGGTGGTGATAAACCACACCCTTGGGATTGCCGGTGGTGCCGGATGTATAGTTCAGCGAGACGGATTCCCACTCATCGTCAGGCAGGGTTCGGGTGAAATCTGATGAAGCAGCTGCAACAAATTCATCGTAATCGTGGGAGCCGATGCGGGCGCCTTTAGGAAACGGCGCGTCATCGGGGTACTCGCTGTCGTCATAATCGATCACCACCGGATCTGCCTCGGCGAGCGCAAGCGCTTCTGCCATGACGGTGGAAAATTCGCGATCAACGATCAGGACCTTGCAATCGGCGTGATCAAGCTGGAACGCGATCGCCTTTGCATCAAGCCGCGTGTTAATGGAATGCAGCACGGCCCCGATCATTGGCACGCCATGGTGGGCTTCGAGCATGGCTGGTGTGTTCGACAGCATTGCCGACACAGTATCGCCCTTGGAGATCCCGAGGGCTGACAGTGCATTGGCAAGCTGCCTTGAGCGCTCCAGAAAGTGCCGATAGCTCACCCGCATCGCACCATGGATGATGGCCACGTGGTCAGGATGGATCAGCGCCGCGCGCTCGAGATGGGCCAGGGGCGTCAGAGGCTGATAGTTGGCGGAATTGCGGTCGAGATCGGTTTCGAAGGGATTGGCGCTCACGGTCTTGTTCCAGTGCATTGTAACTCGGGCAGTAAAACATCAAACCATCTGAAGGCTCAGTTGTCATCAAGCCAATAGATGAATGGCACCGTCCCAGATGAGTTTCAGGGCGGCGAGGAAGACCATGCCGTACATGAATGGGTAGAAAATCTCCGGCTTCATGCGCCTGACGATGAATGCGCCGGCCAGCGTTGCTACCGGCGCCAACGGCGCCAGCACCAGCGAGGTTGAAAGATTGGTGGCATCGAACTGCCCAAGCGCGAAATAGGGCACAAGCTTGATCGCATTGATGATGGCGAAGAAGCGAACGCTGGTACCGGTGTAGGTCTTGGGGTCCTGGCGCAGTGGCAATGTATAGATCTGGTAGGGCGGGCCGCCGGCGTGGGAGACAAAGCTGGTGAAACCAGACAGGGTGCCCCAAAACATGCCTTCGACCGGACGATGCCCGCGCGTAACATGCGTGCCCCCGTTGCGGGCGGCAGCCAGTTTCTGCATCACATATCGCCAGACGAACCAGAGGGCGACGGCACCGACGATAAGCCGGATCATCGGCACGGTGACCCATGCTGCCGTGGCCCAGCCGATGGCGATACCGATCAGCGCGCCCGGCACCATGATAACCAGCGTCCTGGTGTCCTTTTGGCTGCGCCAGGTCCACAGGCTGACCATATCCATGACGATGAGGATTGGCAGCAGGATAGCCGCGGCCTGTACCGGCGATATGGCCAGCGCCATCAACGGCACTCCCATAAGCGCCATCGCGCCGCCGAAACCGCCTTTTGAAAGGCCAACCATGATGACCGCCGGAATGGCGGCAGCATAGAAGAACGGGTCAGTCATCATTGTGGTGGTTGATCCTTGTGTCGCGGCGGTCTATCCCGTTTGGAGCAAATTGGCCATATCGGCTTTCAGCGCTGGCCCTGACAGGAATTCCCATGACCGTCCCGAACGATCGTTGCCGTCTCGTACTCGTAACACCGGATATTGCAGATGCCGCTCAACTGGCTCAGGTGACAGGCGATGCGCTTCGCGGAGGCGACGTGGCTTCCGTCATCATTCCGCAGCACGGCCTGGATGATAAAAGCTTCCAGAAGCGATGCGAAGCTCTGGTCCCCATCATTCAGGCTGCGGGTGCAGCGGCGCTGGTCGCGGGCGATTCCAGGGTCGCCGGCCGGGTGCGACCGGACGGGATCCATGTTGAGGTGGGGCCGACAGCGATGGCGGAAATCGTTGCGCAGCATGCTCCGGCATTGATCGTCGGTGGTGGCAATGCACGGGAGCGCCATTCGGCCTTGTCGATTGGCGAAGCCCAGCCTGACTATGTGATCTTCGGATCCATTGACGGAGACATCAAGCCAGAGCCGCACTCAAAGAACATTGCGCTTGCTGAATGGTGGGCCGACATGATCGAGATTCCCTGCCTGCTGATGGGCGGTACCAGCATCGCGTTTGTGGAAGAAATGGCGCAAACCAGAGCGGAGTTTATTGCCTTTGGCAAAGCTGTTTTCTCTGATCCCGCTGACGCTGCGCGGATTGTTGCCGAAATCAATGCTGTTCTTGACGAAAAAGCGCCACGGTTAGGCCGATAATGGATGGAAAGTCGGACCTCGAGGTTTTGACCTTTCGCAGGATGGTTGCCATGCTTTGCCGATCATACAGATTGCTGCCGTTCGCATTGATGCTGGTACTTGCCGGAGCAGCGCCGTCCTCTGCCCAGAGCACCAGCGGCGAGGCTGCCCAAACTGACAGCGGCGACGCAGCCCCTGCTGCAGATGTCAAGGACGCCAAGAAACCCGCTGATGCCACCGTGCGGGCGTTCGGGGCGTTTCAGCGTGGTTATTATCTGACCGCAATGGAACTGGCGTTGCCACGCGCGCAACTTGGGGATCCGGCGGCGCAGACCCTGCTCGCGGAGCTGTTTGCATCGGGACTTGGTGTTGCGCGCAACATGGATGACGCTGCGTTCTGGTACAAACAGGCTGCCGAGAGCGGAGATGCTTCCGCGCAGTTCAAGTATGGCCTGATGTTGCTTGAGGGCAGATATGTGAAGCCCGACCGGGCCAAGGCCGAAGAGCTGATGAAGAAAGCAGCTGATGCTGGCAATGCTTTCGCCCAGTTCAACCACGCGCAGATTCTGGTTGCCGGAAAGCCAGGTGATGCAGGGATCCTTGAGGCGCTGCCCTATTTCGAGAAAGCAGCGGAGCAAGGCGTTGCAGATGCGCAATATGCTCTGGCTCAGATATATCGCAATACCGACGGCGTTCCGGATGAAAAACGGGCACGGGCGCGTGAGTACATGGAGAAAGCGGCGCGTGCCGGTTTTGACACCGCGCAACTTGACTATGCTATCTGGCTGATTGACGGAATCGGCGGTCCGAAAGACTATGAGGGCGGGTTTCGCTGGATGCAGGTTGCCGCCACGCGGGGCAATGTCGTTGCCCAGAACCGGATGGCGGTGCTTCAGATCAACGCGATCGGCACCAGCGGGGATCCGGTGGAAGCTGCCAAATGGTATATCCTGTCGCGTCGTGCCGGATTTGACGACCGGGAGCTGGATGACTTCTACCAGGGCCTTACCGAAGAAGAGCAAAAAATGGCGATCGAGGCCGCAAACAAGTTCGGCAAGCGTTGATTCGGCTCATTGAAACTGTTGGCGCAAGGCGCAGACTTGAAAAGCTCCGCTATTTGTGGTCTTGAAGCCGCCAAGCGGGGCCGAAAACCGGGCCCGGACAAAGCTCGACGCGGAATGCTCTCATGAAAATCAACGGAAATGAAATTCGCCCCGGCAACGTGCTTGAGCACAATGGTGGCTTGTGGGCAGTGGTCAAGACCAACGCGGTCAAGCCCGGCAAGGGCGGCGCCTTCAACCAGGTCGAGATGAAGAACCTCATCGACGGCACCAAGCTCAATGAGCGGTTTCGGGCTTCCGAAACGGTTGAGCGTATCCGCCTCGATCAGAAGGACTTTCAGTTCCTTTACGAACAGGGCGAATCTCTGGTGTTCATGGACCTTGAAACCTACGAGCAGCTGGAACTTCAGAAGGATTTTGTTGGCGATCGCCGCGCCTTCCTGCAGGACGGCATGATGGTCACCGTCGAGCTACATGACGAGCGTCCGATCGGCATTTCCCTGCCGGATCACGTGACCCTTGAGATCACAGAAGCCGATCCCGTGGTCAAGGGGCAGACGGCGACGTCGTCCTACAAGCCTGCGATGCTGGAGAATGGCGTGCGTATTCTCGTGCCTCCGTTCATCTCGGCCGGCGAGCGGGTGATCGTGGACACCAACGAACTTACCTATTTGCGCCGCGCCGATTAAACCGGTCGCAAGACCATGCTCCGCTCCGAGCCCTGAGACACCGGCGTATGGCGCGTTTGTCCATCGCGCCGCCGACACCAAGGAATAAGACAGATGGCGCGTTCAGCCCTTCTCAACGTAATGGTCCAGTCGGCGCTCAAGGCCGGACGCTCGCTTGCGCGCGATTTTGGCGAAGTGCAGAACTTGCAGGTCTCGCTCAAGGGGCCTGGCGATTATGTCAGCCAGGCAGATCGCAAGGCAGAAACCATCATCAAAACCGAGCTGCTGCGCGCGCGCCCGACCTACGGCTTCATGGGTGAGGAAAGCGAAGAGCTCACCGGCACTGACGGCGCCCACCGCTGGATTGTTGATCCGCTTGATGGAACCACGAATTTTCTGCACGGCATGCCGCATTTCGCTGTGTCGATCGCGCTTGAACGCAATGGCGAGATCGTGGCCGGTGTCATCTACAATCCTTCCACGGATGAACTCTACACTGCTGAACGTGGCGGCGGCGCCTTTCTCAATGACCGCCGTCTGCGCGTTGCCGGGCGCAAGGCCATGTCTGATGCGGTGATCGGTACAGGCGTGCCGCATCTCGGCCGTGGCCATCACGGCAAATTTCTGGTTGAGCTGCGTCATGTCATGGGCGAGTGCGCTGGCATCCGCCGTATGGGAGCTGCGGCGCTGGATCTGGCCTATGTCGCTGCGGGCAGGTTGGACGGATTCTGGGAAGCACCACTCAATCCGTGGGACATGGCCGCTGGTATCATTCTTATTCGGGAAGCTGGCGGCTTTGTCTCCGACGCCAAGGGTGGCACGGACATGTTCGGCACCAAATCCGTAGCAGCCGGCAATGAGTACATCCTCAAGGGTCTTCTCGAACTCGTACAGCGGCCCGTACCGAAGTCCTGATGGTGGCGTCATAGCGTTGTTTTGAAAGCATGCTTTCATTTCCGCCATAATATCGGTTAGTCTCAACCTATCTGATGATTTGGGACAAAGGCCGGGACGGACAACGCATGGCAAAACTGACATTGTCTGGGTGGGGTATCTCCGAAGACGGCAGCGGCGCGGATCCGCACAAGCTTTCCAGTCCGCTGGTGTTTTTCTGGAGCATGATGATCTTTCTCATCCTCTCCGGTTTCGTGGCGGCCATCCTTTATCGGCAAGTACAGACTGCATTTCTTGCCAATCCAGGCCTTAACGGGCTGATTGTCGGGGTTTTGGCTGTCGGTGTGCTTCTGGTTTTCACGCATGTCCTGAGGCTTCGCCCGGAAGTCCGCTGGGTCAATTCGCTGCGCGCAACCGGTGATGCCGAGAAGGTCGGGCGTGATCCGGTGCTGCTGGCGCCGATGCGCGCGCTGATCGGACGCCGCCAGGAAATGGCGCTGTCGACGTCCTCGCTGCGTTCCATCCTCGATTCGATCGCCACCCGGCTGGACGAATCCCGCGACACATCGCGCTATCTCATCGGCCTTCTGGTGTTTCTGGGTCTCTTGGGAACGTTCTGGGGCCTGCTCGGCACCATCGGTTCGATCAATCAGGTGATCCAGTCGCTCGACCCGGGAAGCGGTGGGACCGAAGACGTCCTGTCGACCCTGAAGAGCGGCCTGTCGGCGCCGCTTGACGGCATGGGAACGGCATTCTCGTCCTCACTGTTTGGTCTGGCCGGATCGCTGGTTCTCGGGTTTCTGGATCTGCAGGCCGGGCGCGCACAGAACAGGTTTTACACCGAGCTTGAAAATTGGCTGTCGACGATGACGGATCTGGATTCGGGCGTGGTGATGCCGACCGAGACCACTGGCACGACCGAGGAAATCCGTATGCTGTCCGAACGGATGCAGAAGATGTCACAGGATTCCGGCATGACCCCGCGGACGACGGCAGCGATGGCGAGTCTGGCAGAAGGCATTCAGGGTCTGGTCAAGAATATGCGCAACGAGCAGCAGATGCTCAGGGACTGGATCGAGGCGCAGCAGGTTGAATCACGCCGGTTGCGCGAGACGCTCGACAAGCTCGCCGACAAGATCGGGGACAAATAAGCCATGGCGCTGGCACGAAACCGGCGGCGGGAGCGGACGGTCGATTACTGGCCGGGATTTGTCGACGCGTTGTCGACTTTGCTGCTCGCAATCATGTTTCTGCTCACTGTGTTCGTCCTGGCCCAGTTCTTCCTGTCGCGTGAAATATCGGGCAAGGATCAGGTGCTCAACCGCCTCAACAGCCAGATCAATGAATTGACACAGCTTCTGGCGCTTGAGCGATCAGGCAATCAGGATCTCGAGGATACGCTGGCCAATCTGCAGGCGTCGCTTTCAGAATCGGAATCCGACAGGTCCAGGCTGCAGGAACTGCTGGCAAGCGGTTCGGGTGCCAGTGCCGCAGCAGAAGCCAGGATTGGTATCCTGTCGGAAACGCTTGATGCCGAGAAACAAGTCTCCCAGCGCGCGCTCAATCAGGTCGATTTGCTGAACCAGCAGATCGCCGCTCTGAGGACGCAGCTTGGTGCGCTTGAAGATGCGCTTGATGTGTCCGAAAGCAAGGACCGGGAGACCCAGGCAAAGATCGCCGATCTTGGACGGCGCCTGAATGTCGCGCTGGCGCAGCGGGTGCAGGAACTCAATCGCTACCGGTCGGACTTTTTCGGGCGCCTGCGCGAGATCCTGTCGAGCCGCGAGGACGTGCGGGTTGTCGGTGACAGGTTCGTGTTCCAGTCGGAGGTTCTGTTCCCGTCGGGTGGCAACGAGCTCAACCCTGCAGGCATGGAGCAAATGGCCAAGCTTGCAGCAGCTATCATCGAGCTTGCCCGCGAGATTCCCGATGAAATCAACTGGGTGCTGCGAGTCGATGGTCATACAGACAATGTGCCGTTGTCGGGCAATGGGCGTTATGCCGACAACTGGGAGCTCTCCAGCGCGCGTGCGACATCGGTCGTCAAATACCTGATCTCTGAGGGCGTGCCTGCAAACCGTCTGGTGGCAGCCGGATTTGGCGAGTTCCAGCCGATCGCAGAAGGCGACACAGACGCTGATCACGCAACCAACCGACGCATCGAGCTGAAACTTACGGAGCGCTGAGAGCGGCTTCTCAGCCGGGCAGTTGCGGGAAGGCTTGCCGGACAGGCAGAAAATCTGCGAGCGGGGCGTAGACTGCTGGCTTGAACCGCGCCAGTCCGGTTAGGAATACAGCGTCGCGCACGTCTGCCTCAAGACCGGCGATCGCGGCCTCGACAGCATCGGCGATTGCATCGGTTTTATCTGCATAGAGGGCGCTGGTGATGAGCGGCAGTGCGGGTGTCTGCGGTGTCGTGGCAAAGACAACGAGATCATCTGCTGCCGGCTCGTGGCGCTTGGCCAGTTGCCATGTGACGACATCGATCGCAGCCCAATCTGCCTCGCCCTGAGCAACGGCCCTGATGGAGGCGCGGTGCGCCCCGGTTTCGAGCTGTTGTGGAAGGCTCTCATAACCGCCTGCGGCAAGCAGACGGACCGGTGCGGCGAAGCCTGACTGGGAGTGGGTCATGTTGTAGGCAAAGCGCTTGCCCGCCAAGTCGCCCAAACTTTCAGGCCTCTCGTTTTTTCGCGCCACCAGCACGCTGAAATAATGGCCCGGCTGCGCGTCGGTCACCGCATACGTAGGGGTGCCGACCAGCGCCACCTTGCCGGAAAGCCTGTTGGCGTAGGGATAGCCGCAGGTCTGCGACAGGAGCAGATCAGGGGCGCTCCAGAGAGGTTCGGGGTCTGCTGAGCGGTCAAGTACCGCAGGCGCCGTAATTCCCCTGGTGGCCAGTTGCAGGCGAATTGAAGCCCACACGGTATCGGTGGCGTCACGGATCTCGGGCCAGTCATACATTGGCAGAGAGGCAGCGCCGATCATGGCGCCACCGTCTGACCATGATGCGCCATCACTTGATGTCGCCATGTTGTTTTCGATTGCCTTCGATTGGCCACGCCACCGGTTCCTTGGGTCTGAAGCCGAACCTGCGGAACACCTCCCAATAGCTTTCATAGCGGTAGCCGCCATTCATGCGCAGGAAACGGGCCCGGTTCTCCCGAAAGAATTCAGGAATGCGGTACCAGGCAAGGGATGGATAGGCGTGATGCACCGAGTGAAAGTTGTTGTTGAGAAACAAAAGGCTCAGCGGGCCGCTGGTTTCTATGATCACGGAGCGCTGGTTGGCTTTTTCAACCGCCTGATGCTCGATGAAGGAGCGCACCATCAAAAGTCCCATGCCGAAATACGCTGCGATGAAGTAGCCCCAGGCGGGGAGGCTGCCATAGTTGCTGATCAGCCAGAACAGCAAGGCTACTGCCAGAAAATGACGCAGCCATATCGTAGCAAGGTTTCGGTCGCCGGCCTTGATGCGAACGAGCTCGCTGCGGAGGAAGCCGACGGTGGAGAGTGCCGGTCCGATGGTCATCCTGCCAACAAGGGTATTGTTGGCTACCAGCAGGCTCTTGAGCCATCCTGGTATGGATGCCCAAAGATCGCGGTCGAGATAATAGCTCTCCGGATCGTCATAGGGATCGGTGATGTTTTCGTTGATGTGATGGGTAAGGTGGCAGGATTTGAAGCGCAGGTAGGGCACCAGCACTCCAATTGGCGGGGCTATCAAGAGATCGTTTATGTTTTGGTTCCTGAATGGATGACCGTGCAAAAATTCATGTTGTAGCGAGGAATGCAGCGTGATCGTGGGGATCAGCATAAGGACACGAAGCGTGTCCGGCAGGTCAGCCCACCCAAACGCCAGCAACAACCACACAGCATAGCAAACGCCTGCAAGGAGCAGGGTCCGCCACTCCGCGTCATTCCGCATTGTGGATACACCTTCTGAATGTTCCTGTTATAGCCCGCGGACAGAGGTCCCGCCCCCCGCGTGGCTTCCAGACGAACGCCAGATAATTAACCTGATTTGTGTTGTTTCACAATATTGCGCTCAGCAATTTATTTGCCGGCTGTCTTTTCCAGAGCGAGACCGGCTTCCGCGGAAAGCGCTTCCGCCCCGTGCTCGAACTGCAGCCTTGCAAGACGGGCGTACAGTCCACCGCGGGCCACAAGCTCTGCATGACTGCCTTCTTCGACGATCTGCCCCTTGTCCATGACCAGAATGCGACCGGCGCGCAGTACCGTTGCAAGCCGGTGGGCAATGACGATCGTGGTGCGGTCCAGCATCAGTCCTTCAAGGGCTTTCTGCACCAGCGTTTCGTTTTCTGCATCAAGCGCCGAGGTGGCCTCGTCCAGGAGCAGGATGGGGGCGTCACGCAGGATCGCACGGGCAATTGCCACGCGCTGGCGTTGACCGCCAGAGAGGGTTATGCCGCGTTCGCCGACCGGAGTGTTGTAGCCCTCGTCCAGCGCCATGATGAAGTCGTGCGCCTGAGCTGCTTTCGCTGCAGCCTCAATCTCGGCCTGACTGGCTCCTGATCTTCCGAATGCGATATTGTAGCCGACACTGCCTGCAAAAATTGTCACGTCCTGCGGGACCAAGGCGATGCGGGCGCGAATATCGGCTGGGTCGGCGTCGCGGACATCGACGTTATCGACAAACACAGATCCGCTTGTCGTGTCGTAGAACCTCAGGATCAGGGAGAAAAGCGTCGACTTGCCAGCACCTGACGCGCCAACGACCGCGACGGTTTCTCCAGGCCGCACGTGAAAGCTGGTGCCAGACAGGGCCAATGTTTCGGGCCGGGCAGGGTAGGCAAACCGGACATCTTCAAAGCGTATGTCCCCGACTGCCGGGGAAGGCAGAGCCTTGGGGGATTGCGGTGCACGAATATCGGGCACTTCATCGAGCAGTTCGCTCAGTCGTTCTGCGGCACCGGCAGCCTGGGAAAGTTCACCCCATACTTCGGACAGGGCACCAAGACTTCCTGCGGCAAAGACAGAATACAGCAGGAACTGACCCAACGTGCCGGGGGACAGTTCGCCTGACAAAACCGACTGCGCACCATACCAGAGAACGGCCACGACGGATCCGAAAGCCATTGCGATGGCAAACCCTGTCAGGATGGAGCGGGCAAGAATGGACTGGCGTACGGTTGTAAAGGCGGTTTCGACGGCATCGCCGAAACGGCCCTGGGCACGGGCTTCAGTGTTGAAAGCCTGCACCGTGCGGGTTGCTCCGATGGCCTCGCCGGCAAAGGTCATGGCCTCGGCCAGACTGTCCTGAGCAATCCGCGAGCGCTTTCGAACCTTGCGGCTAAATCCGACCATTGGAAAAACGATGATCGGGATGGCAACCAGAACAAGGCTGGAAAGCTTGGGCGAGGTTATGAACATCATCGCACCGGCACCGATGCACAAAATTGTGTTGCGCAGGGCAAGTGAAGCGGTCGCGCCGACTGTGGATTTGATCTGCGTGGTGTCTGCGGTCAGGCGCGAAACGATCTCGCCAGACCGGTTGGCGTCGTAAAAGGCGGCGGACAATGTGGTGACATGGTCGAAGACATCGCGTCGAATATCGGAAACGACTCGTTCGCCGAGCGTGATGACGAAATAGTAGCGGCAGGCTGAGGCAAGGGCCATGATTATGGCGATAGCCGCCAGCATCGAGAAATAGGTGTTGATGAAACCGGCGTCCTGGGCCGAGAAGCCATGGTCGATCATCCGGCGTACTGCCATGGGCAGTGTCAGGGTCGTCACCGCCGCCAGCAACAGAAACCCTAGCGCGCCAAACACCAGATGTGGATAGCGCCGGACATAGGGGAAAAGTCTGGAAAGCGGGCGAACCGACTGGCGGGCCGTCTTGGGTGTATCTGTTTGTTCAGCCACGTCTGCTCCCGGTATGCGTATTCAATGTAGCGGCAGACCTGCAAATTCGGACGCGGCCCTTGTTATCGCCAATGCCTTCATGTATAGGCTCGCCATCGAATTGGGAAGTCGTTGTTCCAAAGGACACCGGCTTCATTTATGTGTTTGGCCAAAATGCCGCAAGCATCGCTGCGCAGGGGCCTCCCAACGGCAGGACAAAGAAGATGAAGGCGAACATCCATCCCGATTACCACATGATCAAGGTGGTCATGACTGACGGCACTGAATATATGACCCAGTCAACCTGGGGCGCCGAAGGCGACACCATGAACCTTGAAATCGATCCTAAGTCGCACCCGGCCTGGACCGGCGGCAACCAGCAGATGCTGGACCGCGGCGGTCGTCTTTCGAAGTTCAAGAAGCGGTTCGAAGGCCTCAGCCTCTAAGACAAACGGCAAATCGCCGAGACTCAAGACCCGCCGGTTCAGGCGGGTTTTTTGTTGTCTCGATCACAGGTCAATTCATCTCGAAACTGCCAATGCAAAAAGCCCGCAGGGTGTACCCGCGGGCTTTGGAACAAACAGTTTTGATTTTTGGTTTTCAGCGCTTGTTGAAAACAGTCTGCAGAAGATTCTGCTGGGCCTGGACCGAATTTTCGTTGTCGGGCTTCAGGGCTGCGGCTTCCGCAGGACGGTAGATTTCGCGGTCAAGCAGTGCCACCCGGTTCTGTATCCGCAGCGAGCGTTCGACCAGATCGCGGAAGGCGTCCGGCAGGTCATTCCAGCCCTGGGCCGTGCGGTCGCAATTGAAGCTGTCGAGACGAACCTTGTTCTTCTCGGCAAGAACCTGATCGCGGTTCATCTCGCCGTTGTTCACGGCACGCTGCAAGAGCAACCAGGATGCCATCTGCATAAGACGTGTGGTCAGGCGCATGGATTCTGCGGCGTAGAGAACGCCGGCCAAGCGTGGCAAACCTTTCGAGGCTGCCCGTCCGGGGCCGTCGAGATAGTTTGCGGTCTCCTCTACCAGCCCCATTCCTTCGGCATAGAGCGCCTTAAACTGGGCCGAGTTGGCCATGCGGTCTGCGAGGTTTACTGTGTTGAGGCTGGTCTCAGACATGGGCCGGAAATTCCTGATTACAAAATACTCGGTAGGCGGCGTTTGCAGGCATTGAGTGTCTCTGCCTTGCCCAGACAGAATGAACCGAGCACCCGTATTCGGCAAGTCTATTCTTAAGAAAGGGTTAACGTGAAAACCGCTTTGAAACAGCCGATAAAGCGGACGCGATCTGTCGATCGCGAACGTCAATCCAGTCTCATTTCTGCTGGGCTAAAGCCGCCTGCGCAGACATTTTTGGTGTTGGTTTTATCTTAGGGGGCTTCTCCGGTCAGGATCAAGCCAAAAAAAGAGCCGCATCAGCGGCTCTCAAGAGTTTAACAGGGAGGCGTCAAACAGCTTGACCGCAGGTCAAACTGTCAAATCCAGGAAGCCCGGATGTGTATAGTAAAGACTTGTAAAGCTTAACCGAAGCTTAACGTGAGATACTAATCCCATAAGCCCTTGCTCTGTTTGCTTTATTTTGACTTGAAAAAACCCTCTGCTGCGCTGCGGCTGGATGTCTTTGATGATTTTTCTGTTTTGAGGCGTTCAATCTCTTCATGCAGCAAGGCGATTCGCTCCTCCAGTTCTGCAGCAGACAGGAATGTGAGATCACATCCGATTTCATGGAGTCTCTTTGGTTTTGGACGGTCATCATCTGCAAACATGGCCATTCCCTCGCTTTCCTGCCCCTCGAATGCCGCATTTTGACGGTGCGTGCGGCTTTCCCGTCTTTAGACCTGCTTCAAGGGCCAACCGGCATTGCCGTCGTCCCACCCCTTGCTTAAGTTGTGGAAAAGTATCAGCAGGAGAATGATTAGATGCGTGCCATTGAAATTCGTCAACCCGGCGGCCCCGAGGTCCTGACCCTTACCAAGCGTGAGCGGCCTGTCCCGGGTGAGACCGAACTGCTGATCAAGGTTGCTGCGGCTGGGGTCAATCGTCCGGACTGCCTGCAGAGGCAGGGGGCCTATCCACCGCCCGCAGGTGCATCGGATATCCCTGGTCTGGAGATTGCGGGTGAGGTTGAAGCGGTTGGGGCTGGCGTGCAGGGGTTCAAGCCGGGCGACCAGGTCTGTGCGCTTGTGGCAGGCGGCGGTTATGCCGAGTACTGCACCGTTGACGAGACCAATGCGCTCATCGCTCCCCCGGCGCTGACCATGACAGAGGCGGCAGCTATCCCGGAGACGTTCTTCACCGTCTGGCATAACGTGTTTCAGCGCGGCGGGCTTAGGTCCGGCGAGACTTTCCTGGTTCATGGCGGCACTTCCGGTATCGGGACGACCGCCATTCAGCTTGCAAAGGCGTTTGGCGCGCGGGTGCTGGCAACAGCGGGATCAGAAGCAAAATGTACAGCCATGCGCGAATTGGGCGCGGATCTGGCTATCAATTACCGTGAGACGGATTTTGTCGAGGCGGTAAAGGAAGCGACCGATGGCAAGGGAGCAGATCTTATTCTGGACATGGTGGGCGGAGACTACATCACCCGCAATTATCAGGCGGCCGCGATTGAGGGCCGGATTGTCCAGATAGCCTTTCTGAGAGGGCGCAAGGCCGAAGCAGATTTCGCCTTACTGATGATGAAGCGATTGACCCACACAGGCTCAACGCTCAGAGCTCGCGACATCGCGTTCAAGGCGGAGATCGCTCAGGAACTGCGCAAGCATGTCTGGCCGTTGTTGAACGCGCGCACAGTGCTTCCGGTTATGGACTCGATCTTTCCGCTTGATCAGGCTTCTGCAGCCCACCGACGGATGGAAGATGGCGAGCACATCGGCAAGATCGTGCTTGATCTGAGCTGAAGCGGTTTGCACGCCCGCCCAGCCTAATATCCCTGTTCAGCCGGACCTAGTTTTCCTGGCTTGCGCGGGGATCAAGATTGATCGATTCAGGTGTCGCGGCCCTTGCCGATGGCGTGGAAGAGAAGTTCTCACGCTCTTCGGCAGGGATGGCGGCGCGTATGCGGGTGCGGACCATTGCGTATGCGGCAATCCCGAAGTGCGATACTGCCGTGACCGCGAACAGCAGGTAAGGGCTGTAGCCCATGGTAATGCCGCCGACGAGCGGCCCGATGATGGTGCCGATACCGTAGAGCAGCAGCAAGCCGCCTGACACCGTGACGAACTTGTCACTCGGTGCGAAGTCGTTCGCATGCGCAACAGTGATGGAATACAGGGTGTAGGACATCGCACCATAGAGCGACACCAAGCCGAACAGAACCGCGATGCCTGATGGCTTGACCAATGCGATGGCCAGCCCCGACAAGCCTGCGATCACGGCGAGGCCAGCAAGGACATAGCGCCGGTCCATGCGGTCTGACATGCGTCCGGCGGGAACCTGCATGACGGCGCCGGAAAAGATGGTGATCGACATCATGGTGGCGATGGTGATCGTGCTCAGGCCGACAGTGGCACCAAAAACCGGCGCCAGGGTGCCGAACGCGCCATTCGCGACGCCGATCAAGAGGATGGATATGAAGGAGACCGGCGAATTCCGGTATATCATCCCGAGATCAAGCTTGATCTCCTTCAACGGCGCCGGGCTGGATGCGGTCGATACGGCCGTGGGCAGAAGAGCCAGGCAATAAAGAATGCCCGCGATTACAAACAGCGTTGTTTGTGTCACATCACCGAAGGCGACACTCATCTGACCGGCGACAATGGCAACATAGGTGACGGTCATATAGAGCGAGAAAATCAGGCCGCGGGTCTCGTTGGTGGCGCGCTCATTGAGCCAGCTTTCGATGATCATGAAGGCAGCAGCCAGCGAGAAACCGGTGACCACGCGAAGCAGGATCCAGCTGATCGGATCGACCAGCAGGCCGGTGAGCAGCGCGATAATGGCAATCGTTGCGGAAAATGCCGAGAAGGCGCGAACGTGGCCAATTCGCCGGACCAGCCTTTGCGAGAATATGCACCCGAGAACAAAACCGGTGGCCCAGCTGGTACCAAGTAGACCAAGCGAAGTCGGGGAGAAGTTTTCCGCGGAGCCACGCATGGGCAGCAACAAGCCGTGAAGGCCATTGCCAGCCAGCAGGAAAGCCGTGCCGAGAAGCAATGACAATACGGGAAGGAGATTTCTGCGCATGATGGACCGGTGTGTAAAAGTGTTTCAGGATTTTGGCGAACCGGGAATCATCGCCCAGATTTCGTAAAGCCTAGCTGATTGACCAGGATCATGACAGGTGTATGGCTAAAGTGAAAAAGGCGTGACGCATGTCGACAAAAATACTGCTTGTCCTGGTTCTGGTAGCCATGGGACTGCATTTGATCAAACCTTTTGGTCTTCCAGGACTGAGACGGCGGGGTGACGTCTGGAAAATCGCGCTTATTCTGATTTTTGCGATGATGATGTCGCTGGTGCTTCGGCCTGAATGATCCGGGCGATATGCTGAGCCCAGTGCCTGTAGCCGAGCGCATTGGCATGGAATCCATCGATGGCGAAGCCCTCGGGCCCTTCGACAGGAAGTGGCGCCATGGCAATCGCATTGCGTTCGCGGCAGAGCTGAGCACCCATTTTATTGATGATCTGCGCGCGCAGGCCGAGGATGAAGCCCAGTGAAGCCGGTAGTGCGGGAACATCGGGCATATCGACCACCGGCGACCAGAAGACTTTTGCTTCGGGCCAGCGGGCGTGGACTGCATACAGCAGGCCGCCGAAACCCTTCTTGAAAGTCGAGCGGGTGACAAAATTCTTGGCATCATTGGTGCCGACGGTCACGATCACATGGGTGAAGTCGCGCTCTTCGATATGAGGGATCACATGGTCACGCACTTGCGCGGCAATGGCGGAATTGGCGCCGGCATTGCGCCAGGCAACCGGATTGCCGGTAGCTTCATTCAGCGCCGATGCGAGTTGCGGTCCGAGAGTGTCTTCAATCCGGTCGGCGCCAACGCCCGCGGCAGACGAATCGCCAATGATCAGAAGACGGATCTCGGCGGTGCCATTGCCAACCTGGCCCTTTGGTCGACCACGTGGCGGCGGAAGACGAGGCACAATCTTCCTGACGCCCAGTCCTTTGACGAGGGCGAGCGGGATCAGAAGCCAACTTAGGAGGCCGACAAGAAAACTGTTCATGGACGCTATCGTATCTCCCTGTCAGGACTGACCATCATGGCTTGGATGCCTGGCCAGCATAAAAGACAACCCGCCGAGTTGCCACGGCGGGTTGAAACAAATCCGTTTCGGGAGTGCCTGATCAGGCGGCGCGAGAGGCCTGAAAGATGCTGTCGATCGTGGCAGCCAGCGTCGCATCGAAGTCGGCATCCGTCTGGCCGTGTGACAGTCCCTCGGTCAAAGCGCGCGAGAACGAGGCAATTACCCCGTCATTGGCGCTGAGCAACTGGTTGGCCTCGTCACGGGAATAGCCGCCCGAGAGTGCGACGACGCGCATGACACGTGGATTATCGACCAGCGGCTTGTAGAGATTGGCGACGGTCGGAAGCGACAGTTTCAGCATGACCTGCTGAGCGGCGGGAGCGCTATCGAGGTGCCGCTGGATCGCATCAAGCAGCAGTGCTTCGGCTTCGGCTTTGTCCGCAATCTTGATATTCACCTCGGGCTCGAGAATAGGCATCAATCCATGAGCCAGGATCTGCTGGCCGATTTCGAATTGCTGGGCAACGATCTCTTCGATCCCGTCCTTGTTGGCGGCATTGACGACCGAGCGCATCTTGGTGCCAAAGATGTTCTTGGCGACAGCGCGCTCCAAAAGCGCATCGAGATCGCCCATCGGCTTCATCAGCTGCACGCCGTTCTTTTCATCCATCAGTCCCTTGTCTACTTTCAGAAAAGGCACGATGCCGCGCTTGTCCCAAAGATAGTCGGCTGTGGGAATACCATCAATCTCGCCATCCATGGTGCGCTCGAACAGGATAGCGCCAATCACCTTTTCGCCGGTGAAGGCAGGCGACTTGATGATGCGGGCGCGCATGGCGTGGATCTGTGCGAACATCTCTGTATCGCCGGAATAGGCGTCTTCTTCCACGCCATAGAGTTTGAGAGCCTTGGGCGTGGATCCGCCTGACTGGTCGAGCGCAGCGATGAAGCCGTCCTTCTTCGCCATCTGTTGCGCCATGGTTACGTTCATCATGCCTTAATCCCCGTTTATCAGCTTGTTGGGTGCTGCTTTAACAGATGCTGCGACCGGGAGAAAATAGGCTTCAGGTGGCTTGAATCGATTGAATGTCTTTTAATCGATTGAATATACATGGCTTTTTGGGGTCATCCTTAACGGTCGTATGCTCGCAGAGCGGACCGGTCGCCAGTTTCAGACCTTGAGAACATCAACTCCGGGCAAGGGCTTACCTTCCATCCATTCCAGAAAGGCGCCGCCTGCCGTGGACACATAGGTGAAATCTTCCGCCACACCTGCGTGATTGAGTGCTGAGACTGTGTCACCGCCGCCAGCGACTGAGACCAGAAGACCTTCTCGGGTGCGGCGAGCAGCATGTTGAGCGGCAGACACGGTGGACGCTTCAAATGGCGGGATTTCAAAGGCGCCAAGCGGGCCATTCCACACCAGCGTATCTGCCTTGGTGATCCAGGCATTGATGGCTTCGACGGATTTTGGTCCGACGTCGAGCATCATCGCATCGGCGGGAATGGCTGCGACATCTACTGTTTCATTGTCTGCTCCAGCCTTGAATTCGCGGGCGACAACGCCATCAACAGGCAGAACGATTGCGCATCCTGATGCCGAGGCCTCAGCCTCGATTGCCTTGGCGGTGTCAGCAAGATCATGCTCGCACAGGGACTTGCCGACATTGATGCCGCGGGCAGCCAGAAAGGTGTTTGCCATACCGCCACCGATGACCAGTGCATCGACCTTCTTCACCAGGTTCTGCAACAGGTCGATCTTGGTTGATACCTTCGCGCCGCCAACAATGGCGACGACCGGTCGCGCAGGGTTGCCAAGACCCTTTTCGAGCGCGATGAGCTCTGCCTGCATGGTGCGCCCGGCATAGGACGGCAGGAGATGAGCCAGTCCTTCGGTCGAGGCATGAGCGCGATGGGCCGCCGAGAAAGCGTCATTGACGAAGATGTCGCCGTTCTCAGCCAGTGCCTTGGCGAATGCGGGATCGTTCTTTTCTTCGCCAGCATGAAAGCGTGTGTTTTCCAAAAGCAGCACATCACCGTCGACCATGGCGTCAACGGCCTTCCGGGCGGTTTCGCCAATGCAATCGGCTGCAAAATGGACCCGGTGATCGAGAACGCTTTCGACGATGCCGGCAATCGGGTCGAGCGACATTGAAGGCACGGCCTCGCCCTTAGGGCGGCCGAAATGCGCCAGCAGGATCACCCGCGCGCCTTTCCCGGACAGTTCCATGATGGTTGGGGCAACTCGTTCGATGCGGGTGGTGTCGGTTACCTTGCCATCCTTGACGGGAACATTGAGATCGACGCGGAGAAGAACACGCTTGCCGGAAAGATCGGCCAAATCATCGATGGTTTTGAATGTCGTCATTGCATGTTCCGTTCGTCAAGTTGGTGTCCTGCGGGCTTCCGGCGCGGAGATTACATCGCATATGCAGCGACGCAAGGCGAGGAAGGGAAATTCTGTTTGCTGCTTCCCGCCTCATGCACGTCGTTTGCGGGCAAAATCCCGCGCCAACTGAATGATCTCGCGAAAGTTCAGGAAAAGTGGCAGCCGGGTCGCAGGCACGACAGGTTCAAGCGAAATGCCGACCATCTTTATGAGGCCATTTTCGTCGGTCTGGCGCACGATCAGTACGATACGTCCAAGCTTGACGCGATCAGCGTAGTCCGGCTTGCCACCCAGACGCTGCTCCATAAGTTCGGAAATGGTAAGCGCCTTCTCGGCAGCATTGAGCAAACCCGGTCCATAGGCATTGTCGAGTTCCTCCCCGCTTCTTGACGGATCGATCGTGAAGGTGCCGAAAAACTCGTTGTCATCTTCGCTCACGGCAACCTTGGAGGCGAACAACCGGTCGAGAAGACGGGAAAATCCGGGCGCGATGAACAGATAGACCTGGTCATTTTCGCGCAACCGTCCGGCATATTGGTAGCGCATTGATTTGCCGTCGCGAATGACCAGTGAGGGCCGCGCCCAGCGTGGAATTCTCTCGCCGCGCAGGACCGGGCTGTCAGCGACAACCCGGTAGGTCAGCAGTTCATGATTGGCGGTACCGGGAAGGTCGAGCTCGTGCTTGTAAATGGCGCCGATTTGCGGAGGTACGATCAAACCCAGCCTGCGTGCGATCGGCTTGACCGTCCAGCCCTGAATCGCGAGTGAAACCATCACCACGATGAAGGTTGTGTTGAAGTAGAGCTGGCCGTTTTCGAGATTGCCGAGAATGGGCAGAATCGCCAGCAGGATGGAAACCGCGCCGCGCAAGCCGACCCAGGCGACAAAGCCGGTTTCGCGCTGCGTGTAGTCGAATGGCAGCAGGCAGAGCCAGACAGCCAGCGGACGGGCAATGAAGACCAGAAAGATGGCGAGGCCGACCGCAGGCAGGATGATCTGCGGAAACTGCGACGGCGTAGCGAGGAGGCCGAGGACCAAAAACATGATGATCTGCGCCAGCCATGTCATGCCTTCCTGAAAGCGCATGATTGACGCTTTGGGCTGGATCTTCTTGTTGCCCGCATAGATACCGGCGACATAGACCGCCAGAAAACCGCTGCCGCCGATCGCCGATGTGTAGGCGAAGACCAGCAGCGCGAGTGCCAGCACGAAAATCGGAGCGAGACCGCGTTCGACCGGAATCCTGCGAATGATCTGCACGATCAGAACGCCGCCCAGAAGACCCATGACCAGGCCAAGGCCGATTTGCTTGGCGAACAAAACCAGGAGATCGACGCTGGCGCCGTTCAAATCCTCGCCGCTGGCCATGATGCCCACAAGCGCGGTGGTCAGGAAGATTGCCATCGGGTCGTTGGTCCCGGATTCGACTTCCAGCGTGGAGCGGACCCTGTCGCGGATGTTGATGCCGCCGGTGCGCAACAGAAAGAACACGGCCGCGGCATCGGTTGAGGCAACGATCGAACCCAGGAGCAGGCCCTCGAGCCATGAAAAGCCAAGCAGGTAGCGCGCGGCGATACCAAACAGAACTGCCGTCAACAGCACGCCGATGGTGGCGAGCGTCAGCGCCGGCACCGCCGCCTGTCTGAACGACTGAAGCGAGGTGCCGTAGCCCGAATCAAACAGGATGATGGCAAGCGCGATGGATCCCAGCATGTAGGCCGCGGCGTTGTTGGAGAAATCGATGCCCAGGCCATCGACGCCTGCCAGCAGTCCGATCATCAGAAACAACAGCAACAACGGCGCCCCGAAGCGCTCAGCCAGAAGGCTAGAGAAGGCTGCGATGAGAATGAGTGACATCGAAGCCAGCGTCACGAGGTAGAATGTGTCCAACCGACTTCCCTTGTCCAGGTTGTTGCCATGCGCAGCAGGTTTTGCTTGAGGAGCAAGTATGGGTGGAGGTTGCATCCGGATCAATGATTCCGAAGCCCAAAACCACACTTACCTCAAAACAAGGTCAGATTTGGACTGATATTTCAGTCCCGGGTGAAAGATCCGGCCGTCGGCATTTGCCGGTTGCCGGAATCGGCACCGCCACCGGTCTTTCGAGCGGTGGCGGTGCTTGTGTTCAGATGTTTTTCCGGTGGTTGCAGTCAAGCAAGCCGGTCACTGACTGCTAGATCAGTTTTGCCATCGCGACAGCGGTGTCACCCATCCGGTTGGAGAAACCCCATTCATTGTCATACCAGGTCAGGATCGAGCAGAAAGTGCCGTCCATAACCTTGGTCTGGTCCATATGGAACACGGAGGAATGCGGGTTGTGGTTGAAGTCGATCGAGACATTCGGCTCATCGGTGAAGCCGAGAACGCCCTTCAGCGGGCCATTGGCGGCTTCGCGGATGGCCTTGTTGATTTCCTCGACAGAGGTCGCGCGGCTGGCAATGAACTTCAGGTCCACAACCGAGACATTCGGGGTTGGGACGCGGATGGACATGCCATCGAGCTTGCCGTTGAGTTCGGGCAGGACGAGGCCAACAGCCTTGGCGGCGCCGGTCGACGTCGGAATCATCGACATTGCGGCAGCACGTGCGCGGTAGAGGTCCTTGTGCATGGTGTCGAGCGTTGGCTGGTCACCAGTGTAGGAATGGATGGTTGTCATCATGCCCTTTTCAACGCCGATGGCATTGTTGAGGACATAGGCGACGGGTGCCAGGCAGTTGGTTGTGCACGATGCGTTGGAAACCACGAGGTCGTCCTTGGTCAGCACGTCGTGGTTGACGCCGTAGACGATGGTCTTGTCAGCGCCGGCGGACGGTGCGGACACGAGAACCCGCTTGGCGCCGGCTTCGAGGTGAATGGCTGCCTTTTCGCGGGCAGTGAAGATGCCGGTGCATTCAAGAACGATGTCGATGCCGAGATCTGCCCAAGGCAGGT
Source organism: Hoeflea sp. AS60 (assembly GCF_038900115.1). Classification (NCBI taxonomy): domain Bacteria; kingdom Pseudomonadati; phylum Pseudomonadota; class Alphaproteobacteria; order Hyphomicrobiales; family Rhizobiaceae; genus Hoeflea; species Hoeflea sp. AS60. The sequence continues at coordinate 47,537 of NZ_JBBMQP010000007.1, forward strand.
TCTTCGGGTCACGTTCTGCGAAGACCTTGAATGAATCACCACCTTCAATGCGGATGGTGTCACCGTCAACTTCAACTGTCTTGGGGAACTTTCCGTGCACGGAATCCCAGCGCAGCAGATGGGCGTTGGTTTCAACCGGACCGAGATCGTTGATCGCCACGATGTCGATGTCCGTGCGGCCGGATTCATAAATCGCTCGCACAACATTGCGTCCGATGCGGCCAAATCCGTTAATGGCAATCTTGGTCTTCATGTTACTTCTCCGTCTAGGGTCCGAGTGCGCCTGTTTCTGTCAGAGATCAGGCTTCGTCATGTAAGCGGGCTTCGACCGCTGCCACAGCGGCCTGGGCAGTGATGCCGAAATGCTCGTAGAGTTCCTTGTAAGGTCCGGATGCGCCGAACCCGGTCATGCCGATGAATATACCGTCGGCGCCGATAAAGTGGTCCCAACCCTGGCGGATGCCCGCCTCGATTGCGATCTTGACCTTGGAATCCCCGATTACAGCCTTTTTATACTGCACGCTTTGTTCTTCGAATAACTCAAAGCAGGGCACGGATACCACACGGGTGGTGTGACCATTCGCCTCAAGCATCTGGCGCGCTTCCAGCGCAATTTCGATTTCCGAACCGGTGGCGAAAATGGTGACCTCAGCATCGCTCGCCGAAACCAGATCATAGGCACCATAGGCGCAGAGATTTTCCTCGGTGAAATCGGTACGGACAGTTGGCAGGTTCTGGCGGGTCAGCGCAATGCCGCTGGGGCGCTTGCCCTGCTCGAGCGCGATTTCCCAGCATTCTGCTGTTTCGACAACGTCGGCCGGGCGGAATATCAACAGATTGGGGATCGCGCGCAGAGCGGCCATCTGTTCAACCGGCTGGTGGGTCGGTCCGTCTTCGCCAAGGCCGATGGAATCATGGGTCAGAACGTGGATGACACGAATGCCCATCAACGCTGCGAGGCGGATTGAAGGACGGCAGTAATCCGAGAAAATCAGGAAGCCCCCGGAATAGGGGATCAGCCCGCCATGCAGCGCAATACCGTTCATGATCGCGGCCATGCCATGTTCACGAATACCATAGTGAATGTAGCGGCCCGCGAAATCGTCGGGGGTGATCGCCTTGGTCTGGCTGGTGCGGGTGTTGTTGGAGCCGGTCAGGTCGGCCGATCCGCCGATGGTTTCGGGGACAACGCCGTTGATCACTTCGAGCGCCATTTCAGACGCCTTGCGAGTGGCAACATTCGGCAGATCTTCGGCCAGCTTCTTCTTGTAGGCGGTGATGGCTGGCTGAAGTTCACCAGGCAGTTCTCCGCTCATGCGGCGGTCGAATGCCATGCGGACGTCGTTGTTGGCGTCTGCCAGACGCGCTTCCCAGGCTTTCCGGTCCTTGACCGAGCGAAGCCCGGCCAGACGCCAGGCGTCGAGGATATCGGATGGTACGACGAATGGTTCTTCGTCCCAGCCGAGTGCCTTGCGCGTGCCGGCTATTTCCTTGTCGCCAAGCGGTGAGCCATGGGCGCCGCTGGTGCCGGCCTTGTTGGGCGCACCAAAACCAATGACGGTCTTTGCGGCAATCAGTGTCGGCCGGTCCGATTTCTGCGCGGCTTCGATGGCCTGCGCAATGGCGTCGGGGTCATGCCCGTCGATGTCGAGCGTGTTCCAGCCGGAGGCTGCAAAGCGTGCAAGCTGGTCGGTGGAATCAGTCAGCGAAACAGCGCCGTCGATCGAAATCGAATTGTTGTCCCAGAACAGGATGAGCTTGTTGAGCTTGAGGTGGCCGGCCAGCGAAATCGCTTCCTGGCTAATCCCTTCCATCAGGCAGCCGTCGCCTGCCAGAACATAGGTATAGTGCTCGACAAGATCGGAGCCGAACTCGGTGGCGAGCTTGCGCTCTGCCATGGCCATACCGACCGCATTGCCGATGCCCTGACCAAGTGGGCCGGTGGTGGTCTCTATGCCAGCTGCATGACCATACTCAGGGTGGCCGGCAGTGGGAGAGCCCAGCTGGCGGAAATTCTTGATGTCATCAAGCGAGATGTCGTCATATCCGAGCAGATAGAGCAGGGAATAGATCAGCATCGAGCCATGGCCAGCAGACAGCACGAAACGGTCGCGGTCGGGCCAATTGGGCTTTTTGGGATCAAAGGTCAGGTAGCGAGAAAAAAGCACCGTGGCGACATCGGCCGCGCCCATAGGCAGGCCGGGATGCCCGGATTTTGCTTTCTCTACAGCATCCATGGACAGAAACCGGATTGCATTCGCCATCCGGTCGTGTTTTTCGCGTGAAATCATGATGGTTCCGCCTGGTCGCGTTCATGTCATGTCCGGGCTTGATATAGACCGGATCGAAGGCCGCGCACACATAGCAGTTGCTTGGCGGGAGTCAACAAATGGCTTGGCCCAAACGTCTGGGGATGCAAAAGGTGGTTTTGTTGACGCCCCGTTCGGCTGATGCGTAAACTCGTGCTCACAAGTATCCGGAATTCAAGCGATTCGGCTTGTAGACCAGATCCAGGGAAGCTGATGATGCCGGTTGAAAGAACTGTACAATCCGCACTTGAGGCTTTGAAAAAAGCCTTGAATCAGCTCGATAATGAGGTCGACAGGCAGGTCGAGGCGAGCCGCAACTCAACTGAAGCGGCCGCAGAACTGGACCGGATGATCGAGGACCGCTCAGGAATTGCACTGGAACTTGACCAATCGCAAGACCGGGCCAACCGGCTGGAAGAGGCCAACCGCGAGGTTTCGCGTCGACTGGTAACGGCGATGGAAACCATCAGGGCCGTTCTGGACCGCTGAGAATTGTATTTGGACAATCGCATTTGCCTTCGATCACCCGAGGTCGTGCAAAACAGGATGTGTTGAATGGCGCAGGTTACCGTTACCATTGACAGCAAGACCTATCGGATGGCTTGCGAAGAAGGCCAGGAAGAGCATCTGACAGACCTCGCCGGGCGTTTCGACCGTTATGTAGGCCACCTGAAGACCCAGTTCGGCGAAATCGGCGATCTGCGGATCACGGTGATGGCGGGGATCATGGTGATGGACGAACTGCACGAGCTTCAGCGCCGGATGCGGGGGCTGGAAGCCGAGGTGGATACCTTGAAGAAGACCCGGGACAATGCGCTGAACCAGGTCGACAAGACCGACCATGATCTGGCGGAAGCCTTGTCCGAGGTTACCGACCAGATCGAGAAGATTGCTGGCAAGCTCTCCGGGCGGGCTTAGAGCCGATCAAGGCTTGCCGGGACTTGTCACTCTGATATCGCCGGTTGCTCCGCGAGCTCTTCGAGGGCTGCGATCACTTTTTCGGGCATGGCGTGGATAATATGCTGTCCAATCCGCTCAAATTCCTCGTAACGGCAATTGGTTATCCGGCTGGCGGCAATCCGGGCGAGACGCGGATTGACCGCCGGGTCGGTGGCGCCATGAAGAACCACGGTAGGCACGTTCAATGACGAAAGCAGGCCGCTCCAGTCCGAATTGCTGGATGAGGTGTCGGCAAGAAAGGCCGAGGCACCACGTGTCGTGACATGACGAATGCCCGCGCGGAGCAAATCATAGATTTCCGGGTCTGAAATCGCCTCGCGGTCTCCAGGACTGTTTTCTGCGAGAGCTGACAGATAGCGGTCAGAGCCGCCGTAGCGAAGATAGGATACGGCAGTGAGAGCGATGAACTGGTGGGCTTTGGCGGACGCAATGCCGCTTGACATTGCCAGTTTCTGAAGGACGCCCAGCGGCACCAGATGATCGGCCATCTGCAGCGGGAAATAGCCTGAACACAAGACCAGTCCACTGACCCGTTCCGGATGGCGCAGACAGTATTCGATCGCCGCATGGGCGCCAAAGAGATGCCCGAGCACGAGGCTGCGTCCAACATGGTGATCGTCGCAGACCTTCCGGGCATCATCGAGGCAAGTCATCATCAGTGATTTGCCTTGAGGCTGATCGTCCGTGCCTCCGTATCCAGGTTTGGATAAGCCGAGAAGCTCGAAGCCAGCGCGTTGCAGCCGCTGGCGCGCATCGGCGGTAAGCTCGGGGCTTTGCAAGAGCCCGTGAAACATGAGGACATGACCGCGGAGCCTGGCGGGGGTGGATGTCATCGGGTAATGGACATAGCTGATCTGCCGCCCGTTCCGCTCGGCCTTTCTCCAGGTCGACACGTCATAGGCAAACGGGAAATTGCCAATCGGGGTTGCGGCTTCGAGGACTGCTCCGCCGGACAGGGCTGCCAGGCTGACAAGATCGTTGACGACCTGCACGGCTTCCAGCCTCGATGTCACACCAAGTTTGCGGAAGATTGCCTGGGTCTGGCTTTTGACTGTCTCGACGGAGCGAAAGCGTTCCTTGGCAATTTCGACATTCGACTTGCCGTTGGCCATGAGTTCGAGGACTTCGATTTCAGAAGACGACAAACCAAGGCTGCCACTGAGGACCACCGGCACGCTGCGGCTCCAGTTTGCGCCGGGCAGAGTGACGATGACGACATCGAGCGCTTTGTCGCGGCTCAAGGAAACGAAGGCTCCTTCACCTTCGCTGCGAACAAAACGGCGGTTGCCGGTCTCTGCTTGTTCCTCTTGGCCAAACAGTGCTGCGATACTGGCCAGGACAGCGCCTGTCAGACTTGTTTGCAACAGCCGTATCTGAGGGCTTGAATGGGTAGACGAGCCTGCGTTGATGACTGTTCTGTGGTTACGGTCCAGCGCGAGCGAAAATCCGTCTAGGTAGCCGAATACCTTGTGAGCTTCCTGCGATTGAGCGATTATTCGCAGTGCACGATCAATGACGATCTTGACCGCAGGGCCTTCAACCAATGATCGATATTTGGCTTCCGGGGCAGGTGACATGACCTGTGCCAGTTCCGCGGCAATTTCAAAATGCTTGCCGATTTCCCCCGAGAAGACAGGTTGCCCTGTCTCTCCGACCGCCAGGAAGTCTTCGAGGTCCTTCATGAACTCGGTGAATTCCTGGTCACCCTTGAAATAGGAGTAAATGGCTTCGATTGCCATGGTGAGCGGGGTCGGACCACCGACTGAATTCATGGACCAGAACTCATTGTTTTGAAATCTTGCAGACACTTGATCTTACACGAGAGCAATCGTCTCACAAGTCTGCATGACGGAATTGAGTGCGTCGATTATACTTCCAAATTGGGGTGGCCACGTTGGCGGTCAACGCTAGAAGGCTTTGGTGAAAGTGATGTCCATACCAGTGGTCGCATAGTCATAAAATACGACGTTGCTGTTCTGGCTTTTGCGGAATACGCCGATGATCGGGGATAGGCCCGCGATCTCGAAATTGTCCTTGCGGAACGAGCCCCTGACTTCCCAGAATGTGTCCTGCCGTAAAATGCGCAGTCCGGGAAAGAGGTCCTTGAACTTGCGTTTGCCGACCGAGACAGAGGCATTCATCCAGATGCCGTGAACAAGCGGCATTTCCGCGCCGAGGGTGACAGAGGGGCTGGCATAGGAACTCCACGGCCTGCCTGTAATTGTTTCTGTTTCAAAGCTTCCAGTGACCGACATCGCAAACCGTTTTGAGAACGCGTGCCGCAGCGATGTGCTTGCCCGCGTGGTGCGTGCGGCTGCTGAACCGGTTGCGTCAAAGCGCCGGTGCATGTGAATGATCTCGCCGGACAGCCACCAGCTCTGCGAGAAATTCCATTTTCCGGACAGGCGGCCACCGATTCCCAGACTGTTCGCCTTTCTGTTCAGCCATTGACGATCGACGATCGCCTCCGCCTGCAGCGAATAGCTGAGTTCGTCGCGCCTCAAACCTGCCCGCAGTTCTGCTTGCTGCTTGTCAAACTGGTCATTCGAATAGTCCGATATTCCGCCGGACAGCGCGGCATAGGCAGAGAGGTTTTCGCTGAGCGAATGGGAGTAGCCGGCCACCGCTCCCGCTTTCAGACCTAGTCCCGACTTCTGACGCGCACCGTTGGCAATGAGGAAAGGCAGGCCACCGATCATGATGATTGACTGCGATGTGCCGTCATTGACATTGGTGGAGGGGGCCAGCGAGACATACCCTGACAGGGAGAAGCCCTCTTTCGTCCCGATCTGGCGTGCGAGTTGCTCGAGCTGATCCTTGTCGCGGGCCAGATCCGCAGTGTCAGTCAGCCGGCTCAGCTGATAGCTCGCACCCTGCCGCTTACCCTGGGTGGCCAGTATCTTGACCAGTTCGATCCGGACAGCATCGATATCGGGTTCACGGGAGAGGATGTCCCTGAGCAGTTTTTCTGCCTTTTCGGGATGCCCGGTACGTGCATAGACCACCGCAAGGAGATAGGCGGCGGGGATGGCTTCAGTGCCTTGAAAACGTGTGGTTTCGAGCAGGGTTTGTGCTTCGCCATAATTGCCTTGGGTAACCAGGGCTTCCGCGGAACGGAACGTCGTTTCCGCCTCAGCATGCCGGTTGAAAGGACTGAGAAGCAGAAGGGCTGTCATGCAGGAGATGAGCAGGTACCCTTTGCATTTCCGTCCCAGACCTTTGCGATCGGGACGTTCTCCCATTTCCCTCACCGGAAAAAACGCGGGATGTGTACACATCATCACTTATTTCTTCACGCCTCCGAACGCGCCGGACATAATGAAATCGCGATTCTCGCCATCGAGTGGTGCGTTGCCTTCAATCACATAGGCTGCGGCGGTTTCGGCTGCGGCGTCACCAAAGAACGCTCCGATCGCCTCATTGTAGAGTGCGGTTCCAACTGCGTTGTTGCTGGCGTCGACCAGCTTGGCCGTCCCGGCATATTCGGAGCCGGTTATGTTTGCGCTGATGTTGAGGCCGGTCGCATTCGGGTTGAGAACAACCTTGTTGCTGTTCTTGTAGGTTGAGAGTTCTGCGCCTTTTATGCCGCCTGTTACGGTGCCTGCGCCGAAATCTGCGGTCAGCTCAACGGTGCCGCCGCTCAGGCTCAGGTTACGTATTGTGCCATTGTCGTCATAGACAGATGTGCCACCCTCGTGGAAGCCCTTGTAAGTCGCCTGTCCGGAGGTTGGCATGTTGGTGGTGTTGTTGCCGATATATCCAACGGCGTAGATCGCGCTTCCATCACCGGCGGTCCCTTCCTGATAGCGGATGGTGGTGCCATGCTTCATGACGATCTGTTCGACGAACTTGTTGCTGGAATCATAGACATTGTAGACGCCAACCGAGGACAGATTGGAGCTCTCATTGGAGGCCTGGGCGTCGCCAAAATTGCCGTTCTCGAAGTAGACGTTGCCCTTGACGTCCTTCATTCCGTTAAGCGAGGCTCCACCCTGGAGCGCGTCCGGAGAGTTCGCGGAAATCAGTGCCGCATTGGTCCCCTGATTGGTTGTCGGGTTCTTGTCCTGGTCAGCCGAGCCATTGATGGTGATGCCGCCGGCCGCTGATTTGTTGAGAATTTTGGCTTGTGTGATCGAGTGGGTCGAAGAGGGCAGGGTGGTGTAGGAATTGATTGAAGCGGTGTTTTTTGAATTGGTGCGGAAGGCCAACGCCTTCCCCGATGACTTGATCGGAAGAGTGTTGCTGGTCACGGCAACCGGTGTGGCGCCTCCAGCAGCTGTCGAGGATGTGCATCCGCTGATGCCCGGAAGGACGGCAAGCACCACTGTGCCGGAAACGAAAGCAAATCTGGTCATTTTATACTCCTCAATCAACCTAAGCTCAAAAAGACGGTCCACACGAAACGGCCTGTCCGCCTCCGCAGGCGGAGTATCGGCAGCCTTGCTATGCGCGCGCAGCTTTATAAGGCGCACGGTTCCAAGCGGTGACTAAAGGAACGACGGGCCGTTCCTGATGTTGAGATATCGGGGGAATGGAGGGAGTCTCAATCACCTGAACGGGTGAAAACGCTGTCCGGTGATTTGCCGATTGGCGGAATCCGAATAATGACCTATATGAGAGGTGCGATCTGCGCTTCTCGACAGGATACACAATCCCTGGGGCCTTAATTGATCCAAAGGGAGCTGTCCCTGACCGGACCCGTGGGTCCGGACATATGGCGCCCACCTACGTTGTAGGTTCCCAGGATCAATAAATCCATCGGCTGCCGTGGATCGCACTTTTCAGATCAGTTTTTTGATTGGTCAGCCCAACGCTTGTAGGCTTTGATTGAGCGGTTTGTAGTGGACTTATTCGATCAGGCCTAGTTTCAGTGCTCTGGCCACGGCCTCTACGGTGGTTCTCGCCATCAGCTTTCTGCGTGCGGATGCAAGGTGATCGCTGCTGGTTTGCCCGCCCGTCCCCGAAGGTTCGACAACAGCGTTTGGTAAAAGCCCTCTTGCCACTGATTGCAGGCAGGCTCTCTCGGAATGCGTCAATCGCCGCGTATCGCGTTCCGTTTCGTCTGTCATGAATATCCGCTTATGTGCTTGTTTGAAAATTTGTCAGCATGCCGCTTCAATAAGTGCGGCTGCCATCGCGGTGATAAGCGAAGCAGCCAATGAGCAGCAATCCGAATTGGTAGACGTCGTTTACAGTTTCTGACCGGCTGTGCTGAAATAGAACAGTGTCGGGCTTTGGTGGGGGAGCGGAAGCCATTGACGTTTGGCCGCTAACAGCATTACGCCCGTGCAGAAAACCGGGACGGTCAGGCAATCAGGACGGCCAGGCAATCAGTATGGAGAGACAGATGGACAGCAAGGCAAGCATCCGCTCGGCGATGTTGGCTCGGCGAGATGCACTCGCTCCCGACCACCGGATCGAAATGAGTCTTGCGATGGCAGAGGCATCGGAAGCCTTGTCCTTTGATCCGGGTGCGGTAATCGCCGGATATCTGCCCATTCGATCAGAACCGGATCTCAGGCCACTGCTTGCGCGTCTGCGCGAGCGCGGCGCCCGACTTTGCCTGCCGGTGGTGCTCGACCGCGAGACGATCGTCTTTCGGGACTTTGTCCGGGGTGTGGATCTGGTCAAGACCGGGTTCGGGACATCGGGGCCGGGGCCTGACGCCGAGGTGCTTGATCCGGATATTCTGGTCATGCCGCTGTCGTCGTTCGATGCCTTTGGCAACCGCCTGGGCTATGGCGCAGGACATTACGACCGGGCCATTGCAAGGCTGCGCGGCAAGGGCAAGTCGCCGTTGTTGGTCGGAACTGCTTTCTCCGCTCAGGAAACCGACAGTTTGCCGGCGGAAGCTCACGACGTGCCGCTCGACATGATCCTGACAGAGCAAGGCTTGCGCTCGCTTTCGCAATCTCTATAGAGAGCTGATGCGCCTTTTGTTTCTTGGAGATCTGGTCGGACGATCCGGCCGCACCGCGGTCTGGAACCGCCTTCCCGGCTTGATCCGCGATTTCAAGCTGGATTTCGTCATCGTCAATGGCGAGAACGCGGCGGGCGGCTTTGGCATAACCGAAGAGATTTTTCTCGAAACGCTCAATGCCGGCGCCGATGTGGTGACCACCGGCAACCACGTCTGGGATCAGCGCGAAGCGCTTGTCTATGCCGACCGGCAAGACCGTTTCCTGAGGCCCGCCAATTATCCCGCCGGCACTCCCGGGCGAGGTTCCAACCTCTACATCGCCCGCAATGGCGCACGGGTGCTGGTCGCCAACATCATGGGCCGGGTGTTCATGCACCCCGACCTCGACGATCCGTTCGCCGCAGGTGAAGCTATCCTCGCCGCTTGCCCGCTGGGCGAAGTGGCAGATGCGGTGGTTTTCGACTTCCATGCAGAAGCCACAAGCGAGAAGCTTTGTTTTGCCCATTTTGTAGATGGTCGGGCGAGCTTCGTCGTGGGGACCCACACCCATGTGCCGACCGCTGACGCACAGATCCTGAATGGCGGAACCGCCTATCTGACTGATGCCGGCATGTGCGGCGACTATGATTCATCGATCGGTATGGACAAGGAAGAGCCGGTCAACCGCTTCGTGTCAAAGATACCCAAAGGGCGATTTGAAGCGGCCTCCGGGCCTGCAACCATCTGCGGTGTCGCCGTCGAGATCTCCGATCGTACGGGCCTTGCCGAAAAGATCGCGCCGCTCAGGATCGGGCCTCGGCTCAGTGAAACTTTTCCTGAATTCTGGAGATAAGGCCGGTTTCCCAATCTGCTGGGCCGTGCCTTTGACGTTGCAACAACGCGTCAGCGGTACTTGGCGGCGCTGATGAATTCGCTGAATGTCTCGCACCAGATGAGCACGGTTGTGTAGGATTCGATATCGACCGCAGGCGGCACATCGAGCAGGAAGCCGTCAAAGGTCTTGATGTCGCCGATGATCTGCGCGGTGTCTCTGACAGCCAGGAACTGTTGCTCATCCTCTATGAATTCGGGGACCAGGTAGAGCTTGTAATCCGGGCCTGGTGCCAGCCGTCCTTCGTGAGCGATCTTTGTTTTTGAGACGCTGACCGTGCCTTCGCCCCAGTGCAGAAAATCGCTGCCCTTGAGATCGCGCTGGAAGTCGGTCTTGTAGAGCGCTGCTTGAGCGGTTTGTTCAAGCGCTGCCTTGTCTGGCCCGGCGGGTGCGGTGATGATAGGCAGGAGGTAAACCCCGAGGGCAAAGCCGACAGTCAGCACGATGCCATGGGTTACGGACAGGACGATCCAGCGCATGATGTTCTCCTCCCTTTAAAGCTCGCGCACGACCTCAAAGATCTTGCTGTTTGCCCTTGATCAGCGGTCGCTTTGCATCCGGGTCGGGTGGCAGCATTCCACGCTCCTTGAGCCAGGGGTGAATGGTCACGGCTCGGCTCAGTGCCGCAATCGCTACTTCAGGCCGGCCCATCCGCACCAGCACATGGTACATTCCCGACCAGGCGGCGAAATGATCGGGATCGAGTTCCACAGCTTTCTCGAGATCCGATAGCGAGCCGTCGATATTGTCACGCAGGAACCGGGCAAAGGCGCGCTGGTTCCAGCCTTCCGCATAGTCCGGGGCTTTTTCAATGGCTTCATCAAACGCTGCTTCGGCGGCCTCGAAATCATAGCTTTCGCGCCGTTTCATGCCGTAATCGATCGCCCTTCGTACCTCGGGCGTCGGCGCCTGGTCTAGCCACCAGTTCCAGATGGCGTTTTCGGCAAGCCGGCCCTCACGCTCCGTCTTTGCAGTCTTCAGTGCTTCAAACAGCCTGGCTCGTTCACTCGTGGTCTCGGCATGCAACGATGATGGCGTGGCCATGACGCAGGCGAGAGCTGTTGCCTGAAACAGAAAAGTCCTGCGATCCACGGTCATATCCCCTTCAGCACGAGAATTGTCGGTCGGCGCGGCAATGTGCGGGCCGACACTGTGAAGCTGTCTTCATTGACAAAATCGGTCGCAAACTTGTCGCCCATCATCTCGATGAAGCTCGACAGGGGCGCACCGCGCCGGTGCATTGGCAACAGGATCGACGATTGCAGGCGCTGAGCAATTCCGGTCATCGCGGTATGGCTCAGCGTCAGACCACCATCGACAGGAACCATGACAATGTCGAGCCTGCCAATTTGGGCGAAATGCCTGTCTTCCAGCGGGTGGTGCAGATGGCCGAGGTGACCGATGCACAGATCCGCCACCTCGAAAATGAAGATGGAATTGCCGTCTGGCTCCATCGCGCCGAAATTGCGGATGTCGGTGGTGACGTTGCGGACATAGACATCCTCGACCACCACATCATGATCGGCAGGGGTTCCGTCAAAATTCCAGCCGCGCAGCACATGGTCTATGCGCTCGTCTGGCGACAGCGTGAAATGCGAGGAATGCGCCTTGTTCATGGTGACAACATCCGGGGCGGCCACACGGCCTGCCCATCCGTTGAAATCAGTCGCTATGGTCACGCCGCCGGGCGTGGTGATGACATAGGTCGAATGTCCGGCGAACGCGATCTCGACCTCGCCCGATCCTGCTGCGACCGTATCCGCCCTGAGGTCAAGGTCGTCCGGGGTCAGATTTGCGTAGCTGGCGCCGGGCAGCGCCTGCGCCACAGCCATGCATTGGCTGAAGGGCCGTTGGCTTTCCTGGGCTTTCGCGGGTGATGCGAAAGCAAACAAGACACTCACAAGGATAAAGGTGTTCAAACGGTGCATGCTGGCGGCTCCGTGAAACAGTCTCTGGTTTCATGAAGTGTAGAGCGCGGCGGCGTCAGGTAAAGGGGCTGTGGTCTATTCTGCTTTACCGATCTTGGGTCATGTTGTGACAGTCATGTCCCGCCAACGCAGCTTCAGCGCTTCATAGCTGTCGGTTGGCTGACCCTCGTAGCTGAGTTCGTCTTCAGATATTTTCATGAATGGCTGTTTCGAGCTGCACCATATGTGTCCTGCCGGAACCAGCCATGAGGTGTCATCCAGCGTGCCTGCCTTGATGTTGATTTCGGCCGAACCGCTGGTGCTGTGCCATATGCGAACGCCGCAATCGGGGCAGAACCACCCCTGCCGTTTCTTGCCGGATTCGCTCATGCGGGTCACACAAGACAGACCCGGATCCACATCAAGAGCCTCGCGCATGAACCGAAGACTCTCGCCGAAGGCTGATGAGGTGTGCCGCTGGCATTCCGTGCAGTGGCAGAGGTAGAATACCAGCGGTTGGGCCAGCAACCTGTAGCGGACACGGCCGCATTGGCATCCACCGGTCAAGGGCAAGGATGGAACACTGGTCTTTTGCATGGTCTGAACCTTCTGGACGAAACGCTGTTAGGACCTTATAACGCGCCAAACCAGAATCCAGAGCAAAGATCAGGGGCGTTATGGCCGGCCACTCACAATTTAAAAACATCATGCACCGCAAGGGGCGGCAAGATGCCGTTCGTTCCAAGATGTTCTCGAAGCTTGCGCGTGAAATCACCGTTGCGGCCAAGATGGGTGCGCCCGACCCGGCGATGAACGCGCGTCTCAGGCTGGCGGTTCAGAATGCCAAGGCGCAGTCGATGCCCAAGGACAACATCCAGCGCGCCATCAACAAGGCGACGGGTGCTGACAGCGAGAACTACGAGGAAGTGCGCTACGAGGGCTATGGCCCGGGCGGCGTCGCCGTAATCGTCGAGGCGCTGACAGACAACCGCAACCGGACGGCATCAAGCGTACGCGCGGCCTTCACCAAATCTGGCGGAGCGCTGGGTGAAACCGGATCGGTCGGGTTCATGTTCTCCCGCGTCGGCGAAATCACCTACCCTGGTGAGGCGGGCGACGCGGACACGATCATGGAAGCCGCCATCATGGCAGGCGCCGAGGATGTGACCAGCAGCGAAGAAGAGCACGCGATCATCTGCGCATTCGAAGACATCGGTGAAGTTTCCACCGCGCTTGAAGAAGCGCTCGGGGAGGCGCAATCGGTGAAGGCTGTGTGGAAGCCGCAGACGGCGGCTCCGGTCGATGAAGACAAGGCGTTGTCCGTGCTCAAGCTGATTGCAACGCTCGACGATGACGATGACGTGCAGAACGTCTACGCCAATTTCGAAGTTTCCGACGAGGTCATGGCGAAACTTTCCGCCTGAATGTCCTGAGTATTGAAAACGACAAAACCGCCGGTCTCGTGACCGGCGGTTTTTTGTTGTTCTAGAGTGCCGCGCGCACGGCGCCAAACAGGTCCACGGATTTCAGCCGGGCATCGATGGAATGGATCGGCATGGAGATCATGATTTCATCAGCCTTTGTGGCCGCCAGGAAGTCCTGCATTTTTTGTGCCGCGGTCTCCGGGCTGCCGACCACCGCATAGCGCAGCGTGTGTTCGACGGCGATCTGTTCCATCTCGCTCCAGAAACCGTCCATGTTGTCGATTGGCCTCGGCATCTTGCCGCGGGCATTGCGGCGCATGTTGACGAATGTCTGCTGTAGTGTGGTGAACAGGTAATTGGCCTCTGCATCGGTATCGGCCATCACGCCCATCGTTGCAGCCATGACATAGGGTGCGTCCAGCTGGGCTGACGGGGTGAACTTGGCGCGGTAGATATCGAGCGCTTCAAGAAGCATGTCCGGGGCAAAATGCGATGCAAAGGCGTAAGGCAGCCCAAGGGCCGCCGCCAGGTGGGCGCTGTAGATGCTGGAGCCGAGAATCCAGAGAGGCACATGGGAGCCTGCGCCTGGAACGGCGAGCAGCATCCGTTCGTCTGGTTCGCCCAAGTAATATTGCAGCTCGATGATGTCATCGGGGAAGCTGTTGGCGCCGGTCTCTAGGTTGCGCCTCAGCGCCCTTGCAGTGTTCATGTCGGTTCCCGGAGCGCGACCGAGGCCGAGGTCGACGCGTCCGGGAAACAGTGCTTCAAGTGTTCCGAACTGTTCGGCAATCACCAGCGGCGAGTGGTTGGGCAGCATGATGCCGCCAGATCCGATGCGGATGGTGCTGGTCGCATGGCCTGCCTCGGCGATGACCAGCGCGGTGGCGGCACTGGCGATGCCTTTCATGCCGTGGTGCTCGGCCAGCCAGAACCGGCTGAAGCCGGCATCTTCCGCCTGCTTGGCCATCAGCCTTGTGCTGGAGAGAGCATCACTAGCGGTGCCACCCTCAACGATGGGGCAGAGATCGAGAATGGAAAAGGCGGTCATGAGCATACTTTCAGTGCTGAAATTGGTTTTCTCACATGTAGGGAGCCGCTGGCTGAAAGCCAAAGACTGTTTCTCATGCTGTGCGTATGTTTTTGTTTTGTTCACATTTTGATGGAATGGTCCGGCGCTTGGAGCTAGGGTTTTTTCATGAAAGAAGCGATTCGGATAATCGGGATTGATCCCGGGCTGAGGAACACCGGCTGGGGTGTGATCGACAGTCTTGGCAACTCGTTGCGCTTTGTCGCGTCAGGAACGGTCAAGTCCGACAACAAGCTCGATCTCGCCTCACGGCTGAACCAGCTTTATGCGGGGCTCGAGACAGTGCTGCATGAATTCCAGCCGTTCGAAGCAGCGGTTGAAAACACTTTCGTCAACAAGGACGCCACGGCGACGCTGAAGCTCGGGCAGGCACGTGGCATAGCCATGCTGGCGCCAGCGCGGGCTGGCCTGCGGGTTGCGGAATATGCGCCGAACGCGGTCAAGAAGGCCGTGATCGGCGTCGGACATGGCGACAAGAAGCAGATCCTGATGATGGTCAAGGTGCTGATGCCGAAATCCACCTTTGACAGCGATCACGCCGCGGATGCGCTGGCGATCGCGATCTGTCACGCCCATCACAGAACATCACCTGAATGGCGCATGGCTGCGGAATGAGGACGCTCCAATGATTGGCAAGCTCAAGGGCACGATCGAGGAAATTGCCGAGGATCATGTGCTGATCGATGTGCACGGGGTCTGCTACGTGGCCTCTTGTTCATCACGAACGCTTTCGCGGCTCGGTTCTGCCGGAGAGGCGGCAGTTTTGTTCATCGAGACCTATGTGCGCGAAGACCAGTTCAGGCTGTTCGGCTTCGAGACAGCGCTTGAGCGGGAGTGGTTCCGGCTTCTGCAAAGCGTTCAGGGCGTCGGCGCCAAGGTGGCGCTGGCGGTGTTGTCGACGCTGACACCTTCCGAACTCGCCAATGCGATTGCGCTTCAGGACAAGGCGACTGTTTCGCGCGCGCCCGGAATCGGACCGAAGGTGGCCCAGCGCATCGTGGCCGAGCTCAAGAACAAGGCGCCGGCTTTTGGCGGAGATGCCGGCGGTGCGATGGGGCTGAAGCAGGAACTGGGCGAGGGGGTTGCCTCGGCACCTGTCGCCGATGCGGTATCGGCACTGTCGAACCTCGGCTATTCCCGCGATCAGGCAGCCAATGCGGTTGCCGCGGCTTTGAAGGTGGCCGGGGATGATGCGGACTCTGCCAAGCTGATCCGGTTCGGGTTGAAGGAACTGGCGCGGTAGGGAATTCCTTGCACGGGAAGTGCCTCCTTACTATGATAAAAAGTAAGGAAATTGATCGCGAGTAAGGAAATGGGCATCGAGTCAAAAGTGACGACAAAAGGTCAGACGACAATTCCGGCGGAAGTACGCGAATATCTCAAGATCAGCGCAGGTGACCGCATCGGATATGAGTTTGTCGACGGGAAAGTCGTCCTCGTGGCAAAGAACCGTAGCGCTCTGGACTTTGCCGGGGCGCTACATGTGCCTGATCGTGATCCTGTGTCCATCGAGGCCATGAACGAGGCGCTCGATGAAGGTTTGGCTGAACGGTTTGAGCGGTCGCGTGATCGGGATTGATACCAACATCATTGTTCGCCTTTTGACGCGCGACGATCCGGGGCAGTTTGATGCGGCGGTATCGCTGGTCAGGGCCAGCAGCGCCGAGGCGCCGCTGTTCGTCAATCCGATGGTCATCGCAGAAACCATCTGGGTGCTTGAGCGGGCTTACAAGGTGGATCGAATGGTGGCGCGAACGCAAATTGCGGGTCTGTTGGACACAGTCGAAATCAGGGTGCCTGAAACCTTGAGCATGGAAAACTGGGGTCAGTGGCTCGCATCGCCACACGCTGATTTTTCCGATGTTATGATTGCCGACCTCAACCGCATGAACGGGTGTGAAAAAACCATGACCTTCGACCGCAAGGCTGCCAACTCTGTTCCGGGCATGGAGCTACTGGCATGAGTGACGCTGATCGTCTCATTTCCCCCGACAAGCGTGGCGAAGATGTCGATACGACATTGCGTCCGCAAACGCTGGACGATTTTACCGGGCAGGCCGAAGCGCGCGCCAACCTGAAAGTGTTCATCGAGGCGGCCAAGGGCCGGGCCGAGGCGCTTGACCATGTGCTGTTTGTCGGTCCTCCGGGACTGGGCAAGACCACGCTGGCGCAGATCATGGCCAAGGAGCTCGGCGTCAATTTCCGCTCCACTTCCGGCCCGGTGATTGCGAAGGCCGGCGATCTGGCGGCCTTGCTCACCAATCTCGAAGACCGGGACGTGCTGTTCATTGACGAGATCCACCGGCTCAGCCCGGCGGTAGAGGAAATCCTCTATCCGGCGATGGAGGATTTCCAGCTCGATCTGATCATCGGCGAGGGGCCAGCTGCCCGGTCGGTCAAGATCGACCTGTCGCGGTTCACGCTTGTTGCGGCCACAACGCGGCTCGGCCTGCTGACCACGCCGCTCAGGGACCGCTTCGGCATTCCTGTGCGGCTGCAGTTTTACACTGTCGAAGAGTTGGAGCTGATCGTACGACGCGGGGCGCGGATCATGGGGCTCGGAATGACCGATGACGGCGCGCTGGAGATTGCTCGCCGGGCGCGTGGCACCCCGCGTATTGCCGGACGCCTGCTCCGGCGGGTGAGAGATTTCGCGGAAGTCGCCAAAGCCGAAGCCGTGACCCAAAAAATTGCCGATGAAGCGCTGACCCGGCTGTCGGTGGACAGCATCGGACTGGACCAGCTCGACCGCCGCTACCTCGACATGATCGTGCGCAATTTCGGCGGCGGACCGGTGGGCATTGAGACCATCGCAGCGGGCCTGTCGGAGCCGCGTGATGCCATCGAGGACATCATCGAACCCTACCTGATCCAGCAGGGCTTCCTGCAGCGCACGCCGCGCGGGCGAGTGCTGACGGCGCGCGCCTGGAGCCATATGGGCCTCAATCCGCCCAAGGATCTGGCGGCCACCCAGGCCAGCCTGTTCGAGGACGAATGAGCGGCCCTTCGCGGCGCACGATCCGTTTCAATGACCAGCGCCGGCGCTTCAATGCGAGGGTGGCCGGGCTGGCCCTGTATCGCGGCCATCTGTTGATCCACCGCGCCGTGCACGAGCCGTTCTGGACCATTCCCGGAGGAACTGCTGAACTGGGCGAAGACAGCCGGGCAACGCTTATCCGCGAAATGCATGAAGAGCTAGGCGTCAAGGTCAGCGTCGGGCGGCTTGTGTTTCTGGTGGAGAATTTCTTCGATTTCGAAGGCCGTGCCTGGCATGAGATCGGCTGGTATTACCTGATGGAGTTGCCAGGCGACTTTTCGTTTTTCCCTGATGGCAGGTTCGTTCACGAGGTTGCCGACGGCAAGAACAGGCTTGAGTTCAAATGGGTCCAGGCAACGCGTGAAAGCCTTGAGGCGTTGCCGTTGCCACCGGTGTTTCTGGCAGACTGGATCGAGGCCTTGCCTGAAACCACGGAGCACATCATCTGGGATGACGGGCAATTGTGATGGTGGGGTCGGGACCGCGAAACGCCCTGGCGGTTTGACCGGTCAGGTCTCCAGCACGAGGCGCTCCAGAGTTTGCTCGAACAGCTTTCGTCCACCCGGCTGCCAGCCAAGCGCCCTGATCTTGCCGGTCTCCATTTCGGCCAGTTCTGCCTTGTCAGCGGAAGGGGGAAGGGCGGGCGCATCCGACATGTGATGATGAAGCGGCGCCAGTATCTCATTTGTGTCGGCGACGAGATCAGAGACGTTGAATGCCTGGCCACCGATCTTGTCCGGCTCGGTTTCCAGCATTAGCCTCACGGCCAAGCCGACGTCTCGGCCATGAACTTCGGAACCGGCGCGAACCGGTATCTCGCGGCCGGCAAGGAAATCGGCAAATAGACTGTCCCACTTGTTCGGGCGCAATTCGCCATAGACCCCAGTCAGGCGCAGACTTGATGTGGTGAAAACTGGCGAGTTCAGCGACGCGAGCGCGTGCTCTCCCAGAAGTTTGATTTCGCCGTAAAGAGATGTCGGTTGCAAGTCGAGATTTTCTGTCAGCGGTGTGTCGGGAGCAACCCCATCGTAGACGGCGCGGCTCGAGAGAAAAACGACACGCTGGACACCCTGATCCCTTGCGGTTTCGAAGAGCCTGATGCTGCCATCGAGATTGGAGCGCCGGAAGTGGTTCGGGTCATCGCCTTCACCGCCGCGGTAGCGTCCAGGCAGATGCTGAAAGGCGGCGTGGATGAAGACATCGATTCCTGCAAAGAGGTCGCTGTGATTTTCGTTCGGATCAAGGCGGATGGGACGAAATTCAACGGTTTTGGGGAACAGGTTCTCGGCGGGTGGCGTCCGTCCGGCTGTGACAACATCATAGCCGGCATCGAGCAACGCCTCGACGATATAGCGCCCGACCAGACCCGTACCGCCGGTGACCAGCGCTATCATTTGTCGTTCGATCGCAAGGGATTGGCCAGCGAGCCAATATCCGGGATCGCTTTCCCTTCGAGGTAAGCGTGCCAGAGATCGATCAGCGGGCGCAGCTGGTCCGCCTTGGGATGATTGGCCTCCCAGGGCTTTTCATATTGGTAATGCAGCACGCCGATCTGCTTCCAGTCCCACAGGTCTGGCAGGTTGAACCAGACATATTGCAGCATGTTCATGGTGACGGGCAGGCCGTGCCAATCCGGAAAGAAGGTCTCCAGAAATGTCTGGTCGGTGCGCCGCCAGAACGTATCCGGCCGATCCAGCATCTCAAGCATGGCGGCGAACGTTTCTGTCGATGGACGGGCAACGAAGACGCCGGAATTGAGACGGTGGAAGTCCTTTAGTGTCTCATAGACATTGGGGGCTGCCGAGAACTCGGGATAGTCGAACAGCTTGTCGATGTTGCGCAAGACAAGCGCATCAGCGTCGATGAAGACGCAGGACTGATACTCGGTCAGCTGCCAGAGCCAGAGCTTGCAGAAATTGTCGAGCGGCGAATGAAAGGCCGGCTTGCGCCCCTTGGTAAAGGGCGCGTTGGCGTGCAGTTTGCCGCGCGCATGGCGCTCGTTGAAGGCGTCGGATGTGTCGAGCAGCTCGGTCCGGATAAGGCGGCAGCCGAGGTCTGCGAGAGGCGCCAGGGCCTCGTCCGTCACGCTACCGGTGTGGAGCACAACGATGTCGGCCTTGGTTCCGCTCAGCTCAATCGATCTGGCAAGCGCCAGCGCACCCATGGCGTAGTCCGCGTTGGTCACCAGCGTGACATAGGCGCGATGGCTGGCTGCGGGTTTGTTCGCAGCCAGGCCTGAGGGGAGGGGTGCGGGCGAGCTCATGAAACGGATTTGAGCGCCTTGCCTTCCGGATCGCGATTGATCGAATTGGCGATGTCCTTGGTCCAGGCAGAGACTGCAGGCACGCGGGTGCGGTCGACGCGATAAGCGTATTTCTTGGCGACGTCGACGACTTCTTCGAGCAACCCTTCCTTCAGCGTGGTTGGCTCAAGTCCCAGCCTGAGGAACTTTTCATTGTGGACGACGAGGTCGTTTTCTGCCGCTTCCTTGCGCGGATTAGGTAGCCAGGCGATCTCGGCGCCGGTCATTCCGGCGATCATCTTGGCCAGATCGCGGACCCGGTGGGTCTCGGTCATCTGGTTGAAGATCTCGACCTTGGAGCCGCGCGCCGGCGGATTGCCGAGCGCGATCTCTATACAGCGCACCGAGTCCTGAATGTGGATGAAGGCGCGGGTCTGGCCGCCGGTGCCGTGCACGGTCAGGGGATAGCCGATCGCGGCCTGAATGAGGAAGCGGTTGAGCACCGTGCCGTAGTCGCCATCATAATCGAACCGGTTGACCAACTGTTCATGCCGCCGGGTCTGGTCGGTGTGGGTGCCCCAGACGATGCCCTGGTGCAGGTCGGTGATGCGCAGATTGTCGTTCTTGGCGTAGAACTGGAAAATCAGCTGATCGAGGCATTTGGTCATGTGATAGATCGAGCCAGGATTGGCCGGGTACAGGATATCCTGCTTCACCGTTTCGCCTGACATGGTCTCGATGCCGACCGGCAGATAACCTTCCGGGATCGCGGCACCCACAGTCGAATAGCCGTAAACGCCCATGGTGCCCAGGTGCACCAGATGTGCATCGAGACCCAACTCCACCATGGCGTTGAGCAGATTGTGGGTGGCGTTGACGTTGTTGTTGACCGTGTAATTCTTGTGGCGGTCACTCTTCATCGAATAGGGGGCAGCCCGCTGTTCGGCGAAATGCACGATGGCGTCAGGGCGCTCCTTGGCGAGCCAGTTCTTGAGCAGCTCATAGTCCTTGGCCATGTCGATCAGGTGAAAATGGATTTTGCGACCCGTCTCGGCATGCCAGATCCGGGTGCGCTCCTGGATCGAATCCATCGGTGTCAGCGACTGGACGCCGAGTTCGGTGTCGATCCAGCGGCGTGACAGATTGTCGATGATGTGAATCTCGTGGCCTGCATTGGAGAGGTGCAGCGAAGTTGGCCAACCGACAAACCCGTCGCCGCCCATGATTGCGATCTTCATTGATGATTCTCCTGTGCCTGCATGGTTTTAATCCTGATAGATCGGTTTTATGACAGAAACACGATTGTCTCAATTCCATCGTGGGGTTGTGGATAAACCAGACACCAGAGCAGACATCAAACGAGACAGGCCGCGTATCATGAATGCATCGCTATCGGGACAATTGCTGGACGGCGGGCATCACCTGACCCAACGGGTCTATTACGAGGACACCGATTTTTCCGGCTTCGTCTATCACGCCCGTTATCTGCATTTCTTCGAGCGTGGCCGCACCGACTACATTCGCCTTCTGGGTGTTTCGCAAGGCGCGCTGCATGCCCAGACAGATCCGGCCGACGTTGTGGCCTTTGTCGTTCGGCGCATGGAGATCGATTTCAAGTCTCCGGCGCGCATGGATGACGTGCTGACGATTGTGACGACACCGGCCGAGGTGCGTGGCGCGCGGATGCTGCTCAGTCAGACGATCAAGCGCGATGACCAGGTTTTGGCTGCTGCCGAGGTGACAGTCGCGGTCATCAACGGATTTGGCCGGGCGCGACGGCTGCCTGATGCGCTCATGGAGCGTTTTCTTGGCGGCGGTCGCGGTGAGGCTCAAGCAAAGGAGTAAAAGGCAGTGGTTGTTTCTTCGGACGAGGAACTCGAGAAGCTTCGGCATATCGGGCGGATCTGTGCCAACACGATCCAGACCATGGCGGGATCCATGGAGCCGGGCATGACCACCCGCGAGCTTGATCTGATCGGGCGGCGGTATCTTGAGGCCCAGGGTGCCCAGTCTGCGCCGGAATTCTGCTACCAGTTTCCAGGAGCAACCTGCATCTCGGTCAACGAGGAAGTTGCCCATGGCATTCCCGGAGACCGCGTCATTGCAGCCGGCGATCTCGTGAATATTGATGTTTCGGCACTCAAGGACGGCTATTTCGGCGATACCGGTGCTTCATTTGGTGTCGCCCCGGTGGCAGCCAGAACCGAGAGGCTCTTGCGTGATGGCAAACGGGCGCTCTCAAAGGGGCTTGGTCAGGTCAAGACCGGTGCGCGTTACGCAGCCATTGGTGACGTGATCGGCAAGTTTGCCAAGAAGAATGGCTACACGCTCATTCGAAACCTGGCCAGTCACGGGGTTGGCCAATCCTTGCACGAAGATCCTTCGGAGATTGCGACGTGGCCTGATAGTCACGAGAAGCGTCTCATGAAAGAGGGGCAGGTTTTTACCATCGAGCCTTTTCTATCACTTGGTGCGACTTTCGCAGAAAGTGAGGATGACGAGGACTGGACGCTATATGGCTACCCGCGTGCGCTGACGGTCCAGTTCGAGCACACAATTGTCGCTGGCCGAAACGGCCCGGTCATCCTGACCCTGCCGGGCTAAAAGCCAAAGCTGTATTCGGTTGCGATATCCCGGTTGAATCCTAACCAAGCCTTAACCATAATAATTTATTACCGAAATCATGAGGATTGCGTTGATCGCGTGCGCCATCCTTTGACCAAATTTAGCCGCGAGAAGACTTGGAAAGTGGTTAGGCGGCAATCGCTCACTTCTGGTCTCCCGGCAAAAGTGACGTTTTGGCCGCCCGGTAATAAAGCCGGGCGTTTGGATTCGAGGGTTATTTGAATGGAACAGGTTGGACTTGCAGCAACCAGCGACGTGACGCTCTGGTCGCTTTTCATGCAGGCTGGTTTTGTGGTCAAGCTTGTGATGCTTGGCCTGATTGGCGCATCGATCTGGACCTGGGCAATTGTCGCGGACAAGATCATCTCGTTCGGCAAGTTCCGGCGCCAGCTCGATCAGTTCGAGCAGGTGTTCTGGTCCGGTCAATCGCTTGAGGAATTGTACCGGACACTGGCAGACCGAAAATCATCCGGCATGAGCGCGATCTTTGTCTCGGCCATGCGCGAGTGGAAGAAGTCTTACGAACGCGGCGCCAAATCGCCAATCGGGCTGCAGATGCGGATCGACAAGGCGATGGACGTGACCCTGGCGCGTGAGGCTGATGCACTTGAATCCAAGCTTGGTTCATTGGCTACCATCGGATCGGCGGCTCCGTTCATCGGCCTGTTTGGCACCGTGGTCGGCATCATGACGTCGTTCCAGGCGATCGCCGGATCGAAATCCACCAACCTCGCCGTCGTGGCGCCTGGTATTGCTGAAGCGCTGCTTGCTACCGCGATCGGCCTGCTGGCGGCTATCCCGGCTGTTATCGCCTACAACAAGTTCTCCTCCGACGCAGGCAAGCTGTCTGCCCGGATGGAAGGCTTCGCGGACGAGTTCTCCGGCATCCTTTCACGCCAGATCGACGAGCGTTCCAACGCTCGTCAGGCTGCGGAATAGGGGGCAGTCATGGGCATGTCAGCACAGGGTAGCAGAGGCGGCGGTTCGCGCCGCGGAAGGCGCGGAGGCCGCAAGCAGCTGCTGAGCGAAATCAACGTCACGCCGTTTGTCGACGTGATGCTTGTGCTGTTGATCATCTTCATGGTGGCCGCACCGCTACTTACAGTGGGGGTGCCTATCGACCTGCCGGAAACAGAAGCCAAGGCGCTGAATTCCGAAACCCAGCCGATTACCGTTTCGGTCAATTCGACAGGGCAGGTGTTTCTGCAGGAAACCGAAATCGCCATCGATGAAGTGGTCGCCAAGCTCGAGGCGATCGCCACCACAGGCTACAGTGAGCGCATTTACGTGCGCGGCGATACCAATGCTGATTACGGCACCGTCATGAAGGTGATGGCGCGCATTTCCGCTGCCGGGTTCAAGAACCTCGGCCTGGTTACGCTTCAGGAACAGGGCAGTTGACGGCGCGCTGATGAAGGGAAGTCTGGCGACATCAACGGTTTTGCATGTGGTTGTGCTGGGGGTCGCTCTGTCCTCCTTCACAGCGCCGCGGACGCTTGAAGTTGCGGATGTCGAATCCTTTCCGGTCAGCATCGTGCCGATTGATGAAATTACCCAGATCCAGCAAGGCGAGAAAACAGCGCCGGTCGCTGAAAAGGCCGCGCCCACTCCGACGGCGCGCCCCGATCGGGTGCCTGATGCGGAAAACGCCGGCGATAATTCTGTCGATCTGAAAACCAGCAAGGCTGCCAAACCCAGCCCCAAGGAAGTGGTTTCGGAAGCGCCGCCGAAGCCTGCGGAGAAACCCGCGCCCAAGCCCGAGCCCGCTCCCAAGACGCCAACTCCGGAACCGGTGAAGGTGGCGGAACCGAAACCCGCACCTGAACCTGCGCCCACTCCGCCAGCAGAGAAGCCCGCTGAGGCCGCACCAGCTCCCGTTGATGTTGCGGCCCTTCCGGCCGAATCGACGCCCGACCCTGTGGCAGAGGCGATCACTGAGTCAGCGCCGGCCGAGCCGCAGTTCACGGCCTTGCCCAGCGCCGGGCCGGTGCCTCAGACCCGGCCGGAACCGCCGAAAGCCGCCGCAAAGCCGGAAGCGCAGGAGACCGCCTCGACGAAAGAGAGCGATTTCAATGCCGACCAGGTCGCGGCGCTTCTCAACAAGCAGGATGCGGCCGGCGGTGGCGCCAAGCGGACAACCGAAACCGCATCGCTTGGTGGCGAACGGACAACACGCGGAAACACGCTCAGCCAGAGCGAAATGGACGCACTGCGTGGCCAGATCCAGAAGTACTGGAACATCATTCCGGGCATGGCCGATGGCGGCGATGTTCGGGTCACGGTAAAGATGAGATTAGACTTGGCTGGCAACATAGTTGGACAACCGGATGTGACGGCGACAGGTGGATCTGCGGGTACGCGCAGTACACTTTCTGGCAGCGCCCGCCGAGCTGTCCTTCAGGCCCAGCCTTTCCAGTTGCCTAAAGAGAAATATGATTCATGGTCGGATGTGATCGTCAATTTCGATCCCAGCCAGATGTTCTAAGCGCTGAAAGGCTGCATTATGAAAATGATCAACCAAATTCTTTTCGTTCCATTGGCAATGGTTGCCGCACTCGTTCTGTTTACGGCGAGCCCGGCACGCGCCGTTGTCGAGATCGATATCAATCGCGCCAACGTCGAACCCTTGCCGATCGCGATCACCGATTTCATCTCGAGCGACGGGGTCGGTGCACAGATCGCCGAGGTTGTTGCCGCTGACCTCAAGCGGTCTGGCCTGTTCGCGCCGATCAGCAAGGCCGCGTTCATCGAGAAGATTTCAAATCCCGATGTCGCTCCCCGGTTTGAAGACTGGCGGGTGATCAATGCGCAGGCGCTGGTCACCGGCAAGGTGGTGCGGGAAGCGGATGGCCGCTTGCGCGCGGAATTCCGGCTTTGGGACACGTTTGCCAATCAGCAGCTGTCGGGCGAGCAGTTTTTCACCCGTCCGGAAAACTGGCGCCGTGTCGCTCACATCATCGCCGATGCGATTTATGAACGCCTGACGGGCGAGAAGGGCTACTTCGACAGCCGCGTGGTGTTCGTGTCTGAAAGCGGCCCCAAGACCGCACGTCAGAAGCAACTGGCCATCATGGACCAGGATGGCGCCAATCTCAGGATGCTGACCAATGCCAATGACATCGTGCTGACGCCGCGGTTTTCGCCCAGCCGTCAGGAAATCACCTACATGTCGTTCGAGGGTGGTCAGCCACGGGTCTATCTCCTTCAACTGGAAACTGGCCAGCGCGAACTGGTCGGCAATTTTCCGGGGATGACGTTCTCTCCGCGGTTTTCGCCAGATGGCCAGAAGGTGATCATGAGCCTTCAGCAGGACGGCAACGCAAACATCTACACGATGGACCTCAGGTCGCGTTCAACCACGCGTCTGACCAACACGGCTGCGATTGACACGTCGCCATCCTATTCGCCCGATGGCAGCCAGATCATCTTCGAAAGCGACCGGGGAGGACGCCAGCAGCTCTATATCATGGGTGCGGACGGCTCGAACCAGCGTCGTGTCTCGTTCGGGGACGGTTCCTATTCGACGCCGGTCTGGTCGCCGCGCGGCGATCTGATCGCCTTCACCAAGCAATCGGGAGGGAAATTCTCGATCGGTGTGATGCGGACCGACGGATCGGGCGAACGGATTCTGACCACCGGGTTTCACAACGAGGGCCCAACCTGGGCACCAAATGGCCGGGTGCTGATGTTCTTCCGCCAGCCAGCCGGTGCGGGTGGTCCGCAGATCTATTCGATCGATCTGACAGGGTACAATGAGCAGTTGGTCACGACCCCGACCTATGCTTCGGACCCTGCATGGTCGCCTTTGCTGGAATAGCATCAAATCAAGAAAAAGGCAGGGTTTTGCCGTCTTTGCGCCGCATTGTGCGTCCAAACGCGGCTTGGAACGCATAAAAACAGACAATATTAACCCTGTTTCTTCAACGCCGATTAACCGCTCCCGGTTACAAATGGTCAACCAAACAATTCCAAGGAGTCCGGCCATGCGCCGCATGCAAGAACTTGCCCGCAACCCGGCAATGATCGCGCTTTTCGCAGCGCTCATGCTTACAGGCTGCGCCTCGAAGAAAAATAATCTGCCCAACAATGCTGCGGACCTCGGTCTTGCCGGCAACGCGGCCCCGGGAACCCAGCAGGACTTCACGGTCAATGTTGGCGACCGGATTTTCTTCGATACGGATTCGTCTGTGGTTCGTGCCGATGCGGCTGCGACACTTGATCGTCAGGCGCAGTGGCTCAACCAGTACCCGAACTACCAGATCACTGTTGAAGGCCATGCCGACGAACGCGGCACGCGCGAATACAACCTTGCACTGGGCGCACGTCGTGCCGCAGCAACGCGTCAGTATCTCGCCAATCGCGGCATTCAGGCCAACCGCATCCGGACAATCTCGTTCGGCAAGGAGCGTCCGGTTGCAGTCTGCGACGACATTTCCTGCTGGTCGCAGAACCGTCGCGCGGTTACCGTGCTTGGCGGCGCCGGCAGCTGATTGCAACAGCGGTGTTTTAATGTTTGATGGCGGTCTTCGGGCCGCCATCTTTTTTAGGGTAGATCCGTTTCACCATAGTTTGGCCGGTTTGTGCGTTGATTTGATCTCCCGCCATGCGATATTCCAGATGTCTGGGCGATTGCCCGCGTAAAGAGGTCAGGCCGATGAAACTTATTTCCAAACTACTAGCCGCGGCTGCGATCAGCGCGATCGCGTTTCCAGTGAGCGCGGCGCCGCTTTTGTCCGGATTTTCGCAAGGTCCGCTGTTTCCGCCGGCTCCCGTTGCAAGCGCTCAAACCAATCGTGCACCGGTGATCCTGGCGCAGGCCGGCGATCCGGTTTACCGGATCGGGCAGCTCGAGGAACAGATCCGCGGGCTCAATGGTCGCATTGAGGAACTCGGGTTCCAGCTTTTGCAGATGCAGGAGCAGATGCGCCAGATGCAGCAAGACAACGAGTTCCGGTTCCAGGAACTTGAGAAAACCGGCAATCAGCGCGGTGATGCCGGACCGGCTGTCACCCAGCCGGGAATCGAGCAATCAACCACAGCATCAACCAGTCAGGACACGCAGGGGACAGGTGCCCCTGAAACCGATCTCGGGTCGATCCGGTTTGATGACAAGGGTGACCTCATCGGCGGCATCATCCAGCCTATGGACGGAGCAGGAAGCGAAACCGCGTCGCTGTCTTCGCCGGATGACATGTACCAGGCGGGTTACAATCACATGCTTGCAGGCGACTATGCGCTGGCCGAGCAGGTGTTCCAGGATTACGTCGCCAACAATCCGGATGACCCGCGGGCGTCGGACGCAATGTTCTGGCTGGGTGAAGCCCAGTACTCCCAGGGCAGTTATCAGGAGTCAGCCAAGACCTTTCTTGATGCTCACAAGCGGTATCCCAAGGCCGACAAGGGCGCTGACACGCTTCTGAAGCTCGGCATGTCGCTTGCCAAGCTCGACAATCGCGACACCGCTTGTGCGACATTGCGTGAAGTTCTGATCCGCTATCCAGGCGCGTCCGCAGCGGTTCGCGCCAAGGTGAGCGAAGAGCAGCAGCGGGCGAGCTGCTGAATTTTCGCAGGCCCCGATAATGCCTGATGTTTCGGGCCGCTCCCTGCAAGCGCCACAGCAATTTCTTAAACGTCTTTCTGAATTTCACGCCGGCCTGACTGACCACCGCCCGCTTGGCGTGGCAGTTTCAGGTGGATCGGATTCCCTTGGTCTGCTCTATGGCCTTGCCGAGGTGGTCTCGCCGGGCAAGCTGGTGGCATTGACCGTGGATCATGGCTTGCGTGCCGGATCAGCCAATGAAGCGCGCTGGGTCAAATCCCGGTGCCGGCGGCTCGGCATTCGTCATGAGACGCTCAGGTGGGAAAGCGCCCAGCCGGGAACAGGTCTGCAGGCGGCCGCCAGAGCGGCGCGTTACCGGTTGCTGGTGGAGGCATCCACGCGGCTGGGCCTCTCGGCTGTGCTGACCGCACATACGCGTGATGACCAGAACGAGACCCTGGCCATGCGCCGCGCGCGCAGCTCATCCGATGATGCACCGGGACTGGCGGGCATTCCGCCGGCAACCCTGTTCGAAGCGCGGATGTGGGTGCTGCGCCCTCTTTTGGCACTGGGTCGCGCCGAGATCCGTGGGTTTCTTCAACACAGAGGTGTTTCTGACTGGGTCGAGGATCCATCGAACACCGATCCCCGGTTTGAAAGGGTGCGCGTTCGCGCCAGGCTTAGGAATGAACCGGCGCCTTCTGCCGGTCCGGATGGCGCGCACATCGCGGTGGCCCGGCTTGAGCTCGCCCGCAAGGTGGCGGGGTTCATCGAAACCAATTGCCATGTCGATGCGGATGATCTGCTCTGGATGCGATACAGCGCAGGTGAGGCTTCGCTTGAGACGAAGGTCGCGCTCGAAGCTCTGATTGATTGGCGGGGCGGGGCTTCGCGTCCGCTCGACAGGCGCGGCAAAGCGACGCTTGAGGACTTCATGACCTCCTGCGCCGAAGGCAGAGATCGATCTGTCATCAGCCTGGGACGGACACTGGTTCGCCGGCGAGGGGACTTTCTGACCGTAAGGCGTGAACGCAGGGATATTGCCAGACTTGTGCTTGAGCCGGGCGCCTGGGGGCAGTGGGACCGGCGCTTTCGGGTCCACAATCTTGCAAACGGTTCCGCCCTGACTGTCTCAGGTGGAGGAAACGGTGGCGTTTTGCCTTGTTTCAGCCGTGATAGGGGCGAATGGTCGGAAGATGAGGGAGTGGCAGGTGGATTCTTCTGCCAGCCACTGGTCGGTCGCAACTCATATATCCTGCCGTTTCACCAGTTGCCGTTGGCGCAGGTGTTGGCTCGATTGGCAAAGCTGAAGTCGTTCCCGACGTGCCCATGGCCCGGTTTGATGGATGTTCCATTAGCCTTGCGATGAAAGTCCAATGACAAACACCGCCGCCAGCCTTGGCAAGACCCCTTCAGGCTCCTATGTTGTAGGTTGAGTTTTCGAAATTCGGTTATGCGCCGGTGGCTGCAGGCCTTGATCCCCGAGGAAGAGCATGAACCCCAACTTCCGCAATTTTGCCCTATGGGCAATCATAGCGCTCCTGTTGATCGCACTGTTCAACATGTTTCAAAGTCCGAGTGAACGGACCACGGGCCGCGATATCGCCTATTCGCAGTTCCTGAAGGACGTTGATACGGGTCGTGTCCGTGACGTGACCATTGTCGGAGAGCGAATCTCGGGCAACTACACCGATACAGCCACCGGCTTCCAGACCTATTCGCCTGGTGATTCAGGTCTGATCCAGCGCTTGAACTCGAAGAACG
Source organism: Hoeflea sp. AS60 (assembly GCF_038900115.1). Taxonomy (NCBI): domain Bacteria; kingdom Pseudomonadati; phylum Pseudomonadota; class Alphaproteobacteria; order Hyphomicrobiales; family Rhizobiaceae; genus Hoeflea; species Hoeflea sp. AS60. The sequence goes on from NZ_JBBMQP010000007.1 coordinate 77,222, forward strand.
TCTCCATCACGGCCAAGCCGGAAGTCGACAGCTCCAATACGCTTGTCGGCTATCTGATCTCTTGGTTGCCGATCCTCCTCATCCTTGGCGTCTGGATCTTCTTCATGCGTCAGATGCAGGGCGGCTCACGTGGCGCCATGGGCTTTGGCAAGTCGAAGGCAAAGCTGCTGACAGAAGCGCATGGCCGCGTCACTTTCGCAGACGTTGCCGGCGTTGACGAGGCCAAGCAGGACCTTGAGGAAATCGTTGAATTCCTTCGTGACCCGCAAAAGTTCCAGCGGCTCGGCGGCAAGATCCCGCGCGGCGTTCTGCTCGTGGGCCCTCCCGGTACCGGCAAGACGCTGACAGCGCGTGCCGTCGCTGGTGAAGCCAATGTTCCGTTCTTCACCATTTCCGGTTCGGACTTCGTTGAAATGTTCGTCGGCGTTGGCGCAAGCCGGGTTCGCGACATGTTCGAACAGGCCAAGAAGAATTCACCATGCATCATCTTCATCGATGAAATCGACGCTGTCGGTCGTCATCGTGGCGCAGGTCTCGGCGGCGGCAATGACGAGCGCGAACAGACGCTCAACCAGCTGCTGGTCGAGATGGATGGCTTTGAAGCCAATGAAGGCGTCATCCTGATTGCAGCGACCAACCGTCCCGACGTTCTCGATCCTGCCTTGATGCGTCCGGGCCGGTTTGACCGTCAGGTCGTTGTGCCGCTGCCTGACGTCAATGGTCGCGAGAAGATCCTCAAGGTGCATGTGCGCAACGTGCCGATGGCGCCGAATGTCGATCTCAAGGTTCTCGCCCGTGGCACACCCGGTTTTTCGGGTGCCGACCTGATGAACCTTATCAACGAAGGCGCATTGCTGGCAGCCCGCCGCAACAAGCGGCTTGTCACAATGGCCGAGTTTGAAGACGCCAAGGACAAGGTCATGATGGGTGCCGAGCGTCGCTCGACTGCCATGACCCAGGAAGAAAAGAAGCTCACAGCCTATCATGAAGCAGGTCATGCCATCGTCGCCATGAATGTCGCAGTGGCCGATCCGGTGCACAAGGCGACGATCATTCCGCGTGGACGTGCTCTTGGCATGGTGATGCAGTTGCCCGAGGCTGACCGGTATTCCATGAGCTACAAGTGGATGGTGTCGCGGCTGGCAATCATGATGGGTGGCCGCGTTGCCGAAGAACTGACCTTCGGCAAGGAGAACATCACGTCGGGTGCGTCGTCGGACATCGTGCAGGCGACCAAGCTTGCCCGTGCCATGGTCACCGAATGGGGCTTCTCCGACGAACTCGGACAGGTCGCCTATGGTGAGAACCAGCAGGAAGTGTTCCTTGGACATTCTGTGGCGCAGTCGAAAAACGTGTCGGAAGCGACGTCCCAGAAGATCGACAGCGAAATTCGCCGTCTGATTGATCAGGCCTATAGCGAAGCCCGCGAGATCCTGACCAAGAAGAAGAAGGGCTTTATCGCCATCGCCGAAGGCCTGCTCGAGTACGAAACGCTGACTGGCGAAGAGATCAAGGCCTTGATCCGCGGAGAGAAGCCTTCGCGCGACATTGGTGATGATACGCCACCGAGCCGGGGAACCGCGGTTCCGACGGCCGGAGCCAAGAAGGGCGGCGCCGGAAAGAAGGGCGATGAGCCTGATACAGGGCTGGAGCCGCAGCCACAATAAGGCGCTGCCTGCGTAAACCATACCGACCAAGATTTATTGACAGCCGCCCTCGGGCGGCTGTTTTTTGTGTATTGCAACGGTTTGTAACAAAATCTGATTGTATTCTTGCGTCGATGTGTTGGATCAACCTAGGTACAAGAATAATTTATCGGGATCGTACCGGGGGCTTCCATGAGCAGGCGATATTTTGGCACGGACGGAATTCGTGGCCAGGCAAACAAGGCGCCGATGACGCCAGATCTGGCAATGCGAGTGGGTATTGCGGTTGGAAACCTGTTTCGGCGCGGTGATCATCGGCACAGGGTTGTCATCGGCAAGGACACCCGTCTCTCCGGCTACATGATCGAGAACGCACTGGTGGCCGGCTTTACGGCTGCAGGCCTTGATGTTTTCCTGCTCGGACCTATCCCGACACCCGCCGTGGCGATGCTGACCCGTTCGCTGCGTGCAGATATTGGCGTGATGATATCGGCCTCTCACAATCCCTATCAGGACAACGGCATCAAGCTTTTCGGCCCCGATGGCTTCAAGCTGTCGGACGATCTGGAGCACCGCATCGAGGAACTGATGGATGAGGACATCCATCTGCAGCTGGCGCGTCCGGATTCAATCGGCCGCGCCAAGCGCGTCGATGGTGTGCATGACCGCTACATCGAGTTCGCCAAGCGGACCCTTCCCAAGGACATTACCTTGTCGGGCATGCGGGTGGTGATCGATTGCGCCAATGGAGCCGGCTACAAGGTTGCTCCTGCAGCGCTGTGGGAACTGGGTGCGGATGTGATTGCCATTGGCGAGGAGCCGAACGGCACCAACATCAATCTCAATTGTGGCTCGACCCATCCTGTGGCGCTGTCGCGCAAGGTCCACGAAGTGCGCGCCGATATCGGCATCGCGCTCGATGGTGATGCAGACCGTGTGCTGATTGTTGACGAGACAGGTGCGGTTATCGACGGCGACCAGTTGATGGCGCTGATCGCCGAATCCTGGAAGGCGGACAATATGCTGCGCGGCAACGGGATCGTTGCGACCGTGATGTCCAATCTCGGCCTTGAACGCTTCCTTGATGGTATTGACCTCACTCTGGCCCGCACCAAGGTAGGCGACCGCTATGTCGTGGAACACATGCGCAAGCATGATTTCAATGTTGGCGGCGAGCAGTCGGGACACATTGTGCTCTCGGATTTTGCCACCACCGGCGATGGTCTTGTCGCGGCCTTGCAGGTGATGGCTTGTGTGCAGCGGATGGGGCGTCCCGTGTCGGAAGTCTGCCGCAGGTTTGAACCCGTGCCACAGGTGCTCAAGAACGTCCGGCATTCGGGCGGTCATCCACTCGACGATGCCCACGTGAAGGCAGCGATTGCCGATGCAGAGGCAACCCTGGGCAATTCTGCACGGTTGGTCATTCGCCCTTCCGGAACCGAGCCCCTGATCCGGGTGATGGCCGAAGGTGACGACCGCGAGAAGATCGAGACGGTCGTGGATCAGCTCATCACTGTTATTTCAGGTGCGCGCAACGCCGCTTGACGGGTGCCTGAGGATTAATGGCGCCACCTTGCTGGCACTATGTTGGGAACGACCGGGCTTTGGCATGAATGTGCGGACGCGGCGTGTTGTCGTTTCTTCGTCCAACGAAGATTTTCAAGCAAATTTCATCGGTTTTGTACCGCAAGATGATGATGTTCAGTGTGCTTCATGAACGGTGAAGCTTCTTATCTTTCGTTGTTGAGCGTGTTCTAAATAGAGGCGCTCTTTATCCCTGTCTTGAGCGGTGATAAGCCCTTTTCTTCTGCGATTCTTGGTAAAGAGACGTGGTTAAGCGGGCTTTAACTTTTGTCATCCATTATCCATCGCGAACCAACAATCGTGTTGTCTCCAGAACCGGCGGCAGCGCAAGTCTCGACGATGGAGTCTATCATGAGAAAGCTTTTCCTGGCTGGTGCGGCCATGCTGATTGCCGGTGTAAGCGTAGCCGGCGCTGCGGACATTTCAGTCCCGTATGTTGATCCGCCGATGTATGAGCCGCCTGTATCGCAGCCTGTTGCTTCGGCTGGTGGCTGGTATCTTCGCGGGGACGTCGGCTACTCCTGGAACAAGATGAAGGGCGCCGAATTCTTTCAGGGTGGCCTGGGTACTTATGCGCCATTCACCACCACTTCGCTGCGCTCGTCCTACAGCGTTGGCGTTGGTGTCGGCTACCAGATCAATCATCGTCTGCGCACAGACGTGACGTTCGACTATTTTGGCAAGGCTAAGTTCAGAGGATCGACCACAGGTAGCTGTGGCGTGGCTACGGCCTGCACCTCGACCGACCTGACCTCCATTACCGGTTATGGTCTGCTGGCAAACGCCTATGTCGATCTCTACAAGAAGGGACGCTTCACCTTCTATGCAGGTGGTGGTGTCGGTGGTACCCGGGTCAAATGGGATGATCTGAACAATACCTCATGCCAAACCGGCAATTCTGCGAACTGCGACCCGTCTTTCAATCACGGCGGTGCCGCCGGATGGCGCTTCACCTATGCACTGATGGCCGGTGCCTCGGTTGACGTGACCTGTAACCTGAAAGCCGATGTCGGCTACCGCTACCGTCACATTGCGGGTGGTGCGATGTTCAAGAGCCTGACCAGCGCTGGTTATCAGGGCTATCACAAGGGCATCTCCTCGCATGAAGTTCGCGGCGGTCTGCGCTACGGCTTCAATGGTTGCGCCCAGGAAGAGGTTTATATCGAGCCTGCTCCGATCATGCCTGCGGTCTACAAATAGAACCCAGACTATATCGCATCAGACTGTTGTCGCTTCGAACCGCCCGGCTTTCACGCCGGGCGGTTTTCGTTTGAGCGTTGTTCCCGATGAATATTCTTCCAAACAATTGCCGTGGAAATCACGGTTAATAAACATGCTTAACTGTGACTTAACCAGTCGTGGCCATAGTGGCTTTCATACGTATTCGGGGCGCGTTCGAGCGGGGCCGGATCAATTGAAGGGAATTTGGTCATGTTCATGCGACTTGCTGCGGCGTCTAGCATTGCAGCTTTGATGGGAATTGCAGCTCCAGCCCAGGCGGCAGATCTTGATGAGATCATCTACGCCAAGGAGTTGCCGGTCACACAATCGGTCGAGATTGGATCGGGCTGGTATTTGCGCGGTGATCTTGGTTACTCGACCAAGACACGAGGCGCCGCAACCAATTACTCGGTCTTCAGCGCCGGCCCGCCGGCAACATACACTTCTACGCCCTATGACAGTTCCTCGCTCAGCGGTGACTGGTCCGGGTCTCTGGGTGCCGGCTATAGCTTCACTGACTATCTCCGCGGTGAGCTGAGCTTTGATTACAGCAGAGGCCGATTCAACGGAACCACAAGCTCGACGACCCCTTGCGCCGGATCGACGTTGGGTCAGTGCTCGAGTGCGGATACGCAGACTTTCGAACAGTATGGCCTCATGGCCAATGCCTATGTTGATCTCGGCACCTTTGTCGGCTTCACACCCTATCTCGGCGCTGGTGCCGGACTGACGCGAGTGACCTGGAACACCTACACCAATGACCAGACCTGTGTCGGCGGCGCCTGCGTTGGAACCGCTGCGGACAGAACCCGTTCTGGAACAGAAGCCTGGCGGTTCACCTATGCCCTGATGGGCGGCGTTTCCTATGACCTGTCCAAGAACCTCAAGCTGGACGTTGGCTACAAGTACTCGAAGATTAAAGCCGGTAAGCAGGCTGGCTTCGATGCCACAACGATTGCAGCTGGCGCGTCTGGTTCCCAGGTCTCGGACAATGGCTTTGCCAAGCATGAAGTGCGGGTCGGTTTGCGCTATTCGCTCTGGTAGATGAAGCGAACGACAAGATGCAGGAAGGGCGGATCATCTCCGCCCTTTTTCGTTTGGTACGGCATATAATCCTGCTTGACAGTCAATTCGCCGAGGTCTAATCCCGCCAGTGGGCCACCCCTCCCCAACGAGGGGCCACTATCTGGAAGGATAGCATTATGACGACTGAACTGAAGCCGGACGTGCGTCCGGAAAATCCCCGTTTTTCTTCTGGTCCCTGCGCGAAGCGTCCCGGTTGGACGCCCGAAGCGCTCAATGACGCGGCTCTTGGCCGCTCGCACCGGGCCAAGATCGGCAAATCCAAACTCAAGCAGGCCATTGACCAGACGCGCACAGTGCTCGGCGTGCCGGACGATTACCGTATCGGTATCGTTGCAGCTTCCGACACCGGTGCTGTCGAGATGGCCATGTGGTCGATGCTCGGCGCACGCGGCGTCGACATGGTGGCCTGGGAAAGCTTCGGCGAAGGCTGGATCACCGATGTGGTCAAGCAGTTGAAGCTTGATGATGTTCGCAAGATCACCGCCCCCTATGGCGAGCTGCCTGACCTTGCGCAGATCGATTTTGATCGCGATGTGGTCTTTACCTGGAACGGCACCACCTCCGGCGTGCGTGTACCCAATGCCGATTTCATTCCTGCTGATCGCGAAGGTCTGACCATCTGCGACGCTACGTCCGCGGCTTTCGCGCAGGACCTCGACTTCGCCAAGCTCGATGTCGTGACATTCTCCTGGCAGAAGGTGCTTGGCGGGGAGGGCGCTCACGGCGTTCTGATCCTGAGCCCCCGCGCCGTCGAACGGCTCGAAAGCTATGTTCCAGCCTGGCCTCTGCCGAAGATCTTCCGCATGACCAAGGGCGGCAAGCTCATCGAGGGCATCTTCACCGGCGAGACCATCAACACGCCGTCTATGCTCTGCGTCGAGGACTATCTCGATGCGCTTAACTGGGCCGAGCGTGTCGGCGGCCTCAAGGGGCTGATCGCGCGTGCCGATGCCAATGCCGATGTTCTGCATCGCTTCGTTGCTGACAACTCCTGGATCGCCAACCTTGCCAAGGTTGACGACACCCGCTCCAACACGTCCGTCTGCCTTGTCATCGCCGACCCTGAGGTCGCAGCACTTGCGCCCGACGCGCAAGCCGCCTTCGCCAAGGCGATGGTCAGCCGTCTCGACAAGGAAGGCGTGGCGCTCGATATCGGCGCCTACCGCGATGCCCCAGCTGGTCTGCGGATCTGGTGCGGTGCCACGGTCGAGACATCCGATCTCGAAGCCTTGACGCCCTGGCTGTCATGGGCCTTCGCCCAGGAAAAAGCCGCTCTCAAGCAGGCTGCCTGATCTTGGCTCGTGACTGCGCCGGATAATTCCGGCGCAGTCCGGCTGCCCAATTCCCATTCTTCAGACACTCTCAATGGAGGCCATCATGGCACCTCGCGTACTCGTATCCGATGAATTGTCGGAAACTGCCGTCCAGATCTTTCGTGATCGCGGCGTAGATGTCGACTTCATGCCGAAGCTCGGCAAGGACAAGGAAAAGCTGCTCGAAATCATCGGTGATTATGACGGTCTGGCGATCCGCTCGGCCACCAAGGCCACTGAAAAGCTGATTGCCGCTGCCACCAATCTCAAGGTCATCGGCCGCGCCGGTATCGGCGTCGACAATGTCGATATACCTGCCGCGTCGCGTCGCGGTATCATCGTCATGAACACGCCTTTCGGCAACTCGATCACCACCGCCGAGCATGCCATCGCGCTGATGTTCGCCGTCGCCCGCCAGCTTCCCTCCGCCGATGCCTCGACCCAGGCCGGCAAGTGGGAGAAATCCAAGTTCATGGGTGTCGAGATCACCGGCAAGACGCTCGGCGTCATCGGCGCCGGCAATATCGGCTCGATCGTCTGCTCGCGCGCCATCGGCCTGAAAATGCATGTCGTGGCCTATGATCCATTCCTGTCCAAGGAGCGCGCCGAGGAGATGGGCGTCACCAAGGTCGAGCTAGACGAGCTGCTGGCCAAGGCCGACTTCATTACCCTTCATGTGCCGATGACCGACAAGACTCGCGGCATTCTCAACGCCGAAGCGCTCGCCAAGACCAAGCAGGGCGTTCGCATCATCAATTGCGCCCGTGGCGGCCTGGTGGACGAGGCAGCATTGGCCGAAGCCCTCAAGTCGGGCCATGTCGCAGGCGCAGGCTTCGACGTGTTCGAGGTCGAGCCTGCAACGGAAAGCCCGCTGTTCGGCCTGCCGAACGTCGTCTGCACACCGCACCTTGGCGCGTCGACCACCGAAGCGCAGGAAAATGTCGCACTTCAGGTGGCCGAGCAGATGTCGGACTATCTGGTCCGCGGTGCGGTCTCCAACGCCATCAATATGCCGTCGATCACAGCTGAAGAAGCACCGATCCTGAAGCCGTTCATCCGGCTGGCGGACGTTCTCGGCTCCTTTGCCGGCCAGGTGACGGAAAGCCCGATCAAGGAAATCGAGATCCTGTATGACGGCGTGACCGCGGGCATGAACACCAAGGCGCTAACTAGCGCACTGCTCGCAGGCCTGATCCGCAATCAGGTGGCCGACGTCAACATGGTTTCAGCGCCGATCATGATCAAGGAAAAGGGCATCGTCCTGTCCGAGGTCAAGCGCGACAAGACCGGCGTCTATGATGGCTACATCAAGCTCACCGTCACCACAGAGCGTCAGACCCGCTCGGTCGCGGGCACCGTGTTCTCGGATGGCAAGCCTCGCTTCATCCAGATCAAGGGCATCAACATGGACGCCGAAGTCGGCGCTCACATGATCTACATCGCCAATACCGACGTGCCCGGCATGATCGGCTTCATGGGCTCGACGCTGGGCGACGCCGGCGTCAACATCGCCAACTTCCAGTTGGGCCGCGAAAAGGAAAGCGGCGACGCAATCGCGCTTCTCTATGTCGATGACGTCGTCAGCCGCGACGTTCTCGACAAGCTGACCGCCCACCAGGCGATCAAGCAGGCTAAAGCGCTGGTGTTCAACGTCGACTGAGATGATGGAAGAGCATGTCTGAATGTTCTGCCCCCCGAAACTCGGAGTTTCGGGGGGCAGTTTTGTTGAACCAGACTTATATAGGCAGCCGGTCAGGTTCCTTTGGTCCGGTTATTTGCGGCCTTGGATGTTTTTGAAATGACCCAAATGGCTGCAGAAGAATTGCAGGATCAGCTATTTATTTCGCGGATTTGAACTCTGATTGATCGATCTGTCCCATAGGGAATCCATTGTTGCTTTGGCACCACGAAAAGCAGATGCCGTTCCATCCACATCCATGGCCAACACAAGATCCTCAGCTTCATCAAGAACCTGCCCGCTGACCATTATGAACGCACCAGGATTGCTCAGTCTTAATCCAATAATTAGTTTTGCAAGGGAAACCGAAGAATGGCGACCGCTGCAAGATAGACCAATCAGTCGTGGTCTGGACTGGGCTATCTCGGCAATCAGATCGTGGTGCCCTAGGCCCACAAGGAGTTCGATATCCCAACCTTCTTTCCGAAAAAGGTCCGCAGCCATGCTTACGCCGAGAGTGTGAGTTTCGCCTGGCACTGACGCAAAAGACGCCACTCTAATTCGGGCCGGTTCAGTTGGCACAAAGAGATGGCTCATCCCTCGCATAATAGAATAAATGCGACTTGTCGCGATTGTAACATCAAAAAAGGACAGACGGCTATCATCCCACCATTCGCCCAGCAGCCGAGCAGCACCGGCTAGAAATGTGAGGTAAATCGTGTCTGGCGAGGCGCCATCTGCTCCAATTTGCATAATAAGACGCGTGGCAGCCTCATCGTCTTTTGACGTCAAAGCCATACACAATCGCTCGATATCGGCATGCGACGTCCGTTGAGCTAAGGCTGGGTGTTCTGGAGCTCGTTGGGCAACTCGTCTTAAAACCTCTTTGGCAAGCGAGCGAACTTCGTCCTCTGCAAGATTGGCTTTGAGAGTGCGAATGCCGATATTGGTCTGTTCGTACACGCTTTGCGCGAACCACTCAGCACGATGAGTTGCATCAGTCATTCCAGTTTCCCGCAATAATACAATTATTCGGCCCGCTTGTTTCTCGATTATGAAAATCTAGAGCGGAGAAACTGTCAATCAAGATTTACACTTTGGGCCTGTTGCGAACGGCGAAAATAAACCGCTGCCTTCAACAAAAGGGTTGTTTGAGGCATCACAAATCGGAATCTTCTTCGAAGATCAGAAGGCTACGCACATCGATATGACCGAGCGCCCACGTTCTCTTCAGCCTTAAGTTTGTTTGCAGAAAATCGTGAAGTAATCCCCGTCTTCGGATTGCACCGTGCCGGAACTTCCACCCTGTTTGGCCCAGCGGGCGCAAACCCTCGCTTGTAGCGACATCTTCACAGAAACTAACATTTGCGCTGATTGGGAGTGCAAGCGCGGTGACAGGCGGTTCCGAAAAGGCAGGTCTTGCCTGCCCTTTCGGTGTGTCGCTTAGTTTGCTGCTTCTGCAATAACTTTATCATAGAAAGCGCAAACAGCCGTCAAGTCGCCACCTGATTGCATTTCTGTCGTTTTTGCCTGCATCTCGAGTGCCAGTTCCTGCATACGGGCTGGATCCTTTGCTGCGATCGTCTGCATGGCCATAGTTGCTTCGGTTACCTTCGATTGCAGTGATTCAGCCGTGCAGGCGTCGTCAGCAAGAGCGGCAGAGGAAAATGTCATTGCCGCGATAAAGGTAAGTGTCGAAAGTTTCATTGTTTTTCATTCCTTTGAGTATTGCACGACATGTGCGCGGCCTCTTTAGGTAAATGAGAACGTGTGGTCCATCAGCGCGAATGAACCTCCCACAGAAATTCGTTCAGTCATCGTTAAGAAGATGAAATCAGGCACCCTGAGAGTGGCAACCAGCTCCGTATTGCGGCGCCACAAACGCTCGTTTTCGACACTTGTCTCTGTCCATTAATGTCAGCCCGAGCCAGCTTATGCACGAAGACTGAATCGCACCGAGATCTCCCGAGACCGCCCTCGATGAACAGGATCTGGGCCACCGGTGACTGGAATGCAGCCGTGAAGGCTGCGACACGCCATCCTGTTGTGTCGCGCCACTTTCAAGGTCATCTCACGGGAGCAGGTTTCGTTCGTTGCAGAAGCAAGGACGTATTTGGTCTTTATCGGTCAATTCATATTTATGCGTTAGAGCTCATATGATGCCAAGTTAGGAACATGGATGGCAATCCCAAAGCCACAGCTCCCGTCGGAACCTGCCAACCACTATTCAAAGCGGATGGTCGTTGTCTTTCGATATGGGTCTCTGGCAATTGCTGGCATCGGCCTCATTCAGGCAGTGTTGTTTGCCATGATCGGTTTGTGGTTGGTTGTGGCAATGGAGCTCGCTGCTTTTGTTGCAGGGCTCACAATCTATCTGTTGATCCGGCGCGGCCACCTCACTTTGGGGGTTTTGGCAGGCCAGGCCGCATTGATGGCGATCATAATCATTATGGGGTTGCTTCTCGATGTTCCCACGGCCGAAGCGCCTCGGATCAGTCATGTTTACCTGCTGGTCGTGGCTGCTTTGGGGTATCTCAATTATCAGCGGGAAAAGTCTTATACCCAGTTGATATTGATCGGCTTGTGCCTGCTGGCATTCGTCATACTCGGCAGCGCGCGGCTGACATCCCCCTATGTCGTGATGCCTGAGGTGGCCAGAACCATCGGCACATGGGCCAATGCCTTTATGGCCACTGCACTGCTTGCGGCTTGCATCCATGCGATGCAGACCGAGTTCACCCGCAAGGACAAGTACAGCCGCGATCTCATGGCCGCGTTGTGGAACGACGAATTTCAACTCGTCTATCAGCCGCAGGTCGACGTTTCCCAAAGGACAATTGGCGCTGAAGCGCTCCTGCGCTGGAACAGTCCGCAACGTGGCTCCGTATCCCCGGTCGAGTTCATTGCGCAGGCGGAAAGGCTTGGTCTCATGATTGCCATTGGCGGCTGGGTCCTGGAAAGAGGCTGTCGCACATTGGCTGAATGGGGCACAAACCCCGATTTTCGGCACTTGTCTCTGTCGATCAATGTCAGCGCGAGCCAAATCATGCACCAAGACTTCGAGGCATTTGTGCGCGACACGTTGGCCGAAACCGGCGCAAACCCGCAGCACTTGATCCTGGAATTGACCGAAAGCGTCCTAGTCACTGAGATTGAGCTGGTGATCGCCAAACTCAATGCGCTGCGCGAAATGGGCATCACCATAGCCCTTGATGATTTCGGTACCGGTTACTCTTCACTATCGTATCTGCGTAGGTTGCCGATCCAGCAGATAAAGATCGACCGCAGTTTCGTGCAGGATGCAGTCAACAGCCCAAGCAGCGCCTCACTGGTCAAGAGTGTTGTCCGTATGAGCCGCGATCTGGGTCACAACGTTCTGGCCGAAGGGGTGGAAACGATGGAGCAGCACGATTTGCTGGCCCAGTTCGGCAGCATACAGTTTCAGGGGTATCTCTATGGCAAGCCGATGGCATTGGCCGATTTTGCGCAGCGCATTGATGTAGAGACACAAGGCTCAGCCTGACGAGGGGTCCGCCCGGCAGCGCCGATGCGTCAATGGCTGGAACCAGTGCATGAATAAGCCCTCGAGTTTTTCAGACACCCTCGGTCTTTGTTGTCCGCCGCCGTTCGAACTCGACGGGCGGTGTGGAATATCTCGATGTCGTCGAAAACATCGTGTCTGGGCTCGCGGCTATTCGACAGTGTCCCCCGTTGAGCTCGTGACGGGAGCGCCCTGCTGCTTTCCGCGTTCCGACAGCCAGATGCCGCCAAGGACCAGCACAAGTGCTGCCACGTGATAAAGATGCATGGTTTCGCTCAGGATCATCACCGACAGCAGGGTGCCGAAAATAGGCACCAGGTTGATAAAGATGCCGGCGCGGTTCGAGCCGATGATTTCATTGCCCTTGATGAACATCACCTGGGCCACCAGCGACGGGAACACCGCGGTGAAAGCTCCGACAAGCCATCCGGTGGTATCGGGCCAGATCACCGTCTCGCGCGCCATCTCGAAGGCTGCGAATGGCAGTGACGTGAGGAAGGCTGACGCCGCCATGACCGTTATCATGCTCTGCCAGTGCAGCACCGGCTTGTAGCGCAGCGCCACGGTGTAGCCGCCGTAAAACAGCACGGCCAGAAGCATCAGGGCGTCACCGCGGTTGAGTTCCAGTCCGATCAGGCGGGCAAGGCTGCCGCTCGAGGCGGTGATGGCCACGCCGGTCAGTGTCAGCACGAAGCCTATGATCTGGGCGGGCGTGACCCTGATGCGAAACAGGATGAAGTTGGCGAGAAAGATCACCATCGGCATGCCGGCCTGCTCAATGGCGACGTTGATCGCGGTGGTGTATTCGAGCGCCGAGTAGAGCAGGATGTTGAAGAAGGTGAAGCCGCACATGCCGTAGGCGATCAGCAAAGGCAGGTTGGCTCTGATCGTCCTGATGTCGCGGCGGACCTGCGGCAAGGCAAATGTCATGAGGATTGCGAGTGCCAGGCCCCAGCGAATCGATGTCAGAAGCATCGGCGAGATATGGCCGACAGCCATCTTGCCGGCCACCGCATTGGCGCCCCACGACAGGGATGTGATGATCAGAAACAGGTAGGCGCGCAGGATCAAGACGGAACTTTCTGGCGGTGTCAGGGGTTTCAGAGGCAGGCAAACGGCTGGCCCGCGGCAATTTGCACGGTATAATCAACTCATTGACGATACCGCGCTTCCTGTTTGTCCAGAACAGGAGAAATTGTCACGTAAAAAAGGCTGTTCTGTCTGACTGAGGGTCGATTTTGGTGGCCTGAGTCTGTATGCATGCGCGGGTTTTTGTTTTCCGGGCCTCAAGCGAGAGGCCCTTATCCAAGGGGTTTTCATGGCCAACGTAGTTGTCGTCGGTTCGCAATGGGGTGACGAGGGAAAAGGCAAGATCGTCGACTGGCTTTCCGAGCGGGCCGATGTTGTCGTGCGTTTTCAGGGCGGCCACAATGCCGGCCATACGCTGGTCATCGATGGTGTCAGCTACAAGCTTTCGCTGCTGCCCTCTGGTGTGGTGCGTCCGGGCAAGCTTGCCATCATCGGCAATGGCGTCGTCATCGATCCGCATGCGCTGGTCAGTGAAATCGACCGGCTTGCCACGCAAGGCGTCGTCGTCAATGCCGAGAACCTCAGGATAGCCGACAATGCGACGCTGATCCTGTCGCTGCACCGCGAGCTTGATGCTTTGCGCGAAGACGCAGCGTCGAATTCCGGCACCAAGATCGGCACCACCCGCCGCGGCATCGGCCCGGCCTACGAGGACAAGGTCGGACGCCGGGCGATCCGGGTGATGGACCTTGCCAATCTGGAAAGCCTGCCTGCCAAGGTCGACCGCCTGCTCACCCACCACAATGCGCTTCGCCGCGGACTTGGCCAGCCGGAATTCTCGGTCGAGACAATTCTGGAAGAACTCACCTCCGTTGCCGAGCGCATCCTGCCGTTCCGCGAGACGGTGTGGTTGCTGCTCGACAAGAAGCGCCGTGCCGGCGCGCGCATCCTGTTCGAAGGGGCGCAGGGCACCTTGCTCGATGTCGACCACGGCACCTATCCGTTCGTCACTTCGTCCAACACCGTTTCCGGCCAGGCGGCCGCAGGTTCAGGCATGGGTCCGGGATCGCTGAGCTACGTGCTCGGCATCACCAAGGCCTATACCACGCGGGTGGGCGAGGGGCCGTTCCCGACCGAGCTGCATGATGAGACCGGCCAGTTTCTGGGCGAGCGCGGGCATGAATTCGGCACGGTGACCGGCCGCAAGCGGCGTTGTGGCTGGTTTGATGCCGCACTGGTGCGCCAGTCGGTTGCCGTCAACGGCATTACCGGCATAGCGCTGACCAAGCTCGATGTGCTCGACGGTCTTGAAGAGCTCAAGATCTGCGTCGGCTATGATCTCGACGGAACCCGCATCGATCACCTGCCTGCAAGCCAGGGGGCGCAGGCACGTGTGACCCCGATCTACGAGACCATCGAAGGCTGGAAGGGCACCACCGTGGGTGCGCGCAGCTGGGCCGATCTGCCGGCGCAGGCGATCAAATATGTCAGACGAATCGAAGAGCTGATCGGCGCGCCGGTTGCGCTATTGTCAACAAGTCCCGAGCGGGATGACACGATACTTGTGACTGACCCGTTTGAAGACTAAAGCGCGGTGCGTTTGTCCAACGCACAAAGCACTCTTTAGCTCCAAAAACGGCTGCATAATTTTTGGCTAAAATCGTTCCGATTTGGGAACTTATGCAGTAGGTTAGCGCAATTGCGTGATTTGAAGCGCTTTATGGGATCAAACCAGGGTAACTCATGGCCGATTTTGTAGCAGTCATCCGGAAGGCGGTCGACAGCCTGCCTGACAATACTCCGGAGAACCGGACAAAGGTCTATGACAAGGCGCGGGCTGCCATCCGCCGCCAGCTGGAGGCAATCAATCCGCCACCCTCGGATGAGGTGATCGCGCGCCAGCTCGACAAGCTCGGCCAGGCAATCGACGAAGTCGAAAGCGAAAACGCCGAGGCTCTGCCCGCCGATCTCGACGAGACCGATGCGCTGATGGCCGAGCTCGAATCGATGGTGGAAAAGAGCCCGGTGATTGCCGAGCCCAAACCTGAGCCTGCGCCAAAACCTGAGCCCAGGCCAGAGCCAAAACCCGAGCCCAGGCCAGAACCTGAGCCAAGACCAGAACCGAAGCCTGAACCCAAAGCTGAAATCAGGCCCGAGCCCGCGCCCATTCCGGTCGCGCCGCCACCAGTGCTTGAGCCCCAGTCCTTCACGCCGGTTGAGCCTGATCCCTACATGTATCCTGAAGCGGACCCTGATCCGGTTGAGGCTTCCTCCGCTTTTCCGTCAGCACATCCGCCTCGTCAAAGAGTTGAGGAGCCGTACCCTGAAGCTGATACCGAGTCCGCTCGGGAAGATCTGGTCGGGCAGGCCCATGACGAGGCCTTTGGTCTTGATCATGCGCCCGAGCGCCAATTTGAGACGCGTCAGCGCAAGACTGCTGCCAAGGGTGGCAAGGGCGGCCTGCTGGCGCTTTTGCTGATTGCCGGATTTGTGGTTCTGGTGGCTGTTGCCGGCTGGACCTACAAGGACACCATCACCGCGATGTTTGGCGGCTCGTCGTCCGACCCGGTGATGGCAACTGAAGGCGCCCAACCTTCTGCAGAAACGCCTTCCTCAGAAACACCTTCCGAAGAAACGCCGGCAGCGGAAACTGCCGCTGCCACGCCCGATGAGCCGGCGCCGGTCGAGACAGCCATGACCGAAGAGGTGGCGCCTGCTGACGACGGCAAGTTTACCCAGCGCCTGAACCAGGATGGAACCGAAACCGATGCCGGTCCGGCTGCGGGGCCGGATGTTGAAGGCACTGTCGAAGGCCGCTCGGTTGCAGAACTGACCGATGCGGGCCCGGCGGATGAAAGTGTCGCCGAAGCTGCCACTGCCGATGCAGCGGTTTCGCCCGAGGAAGCCGCAGCCCCGGCCTCACAGGCGCTTGGCGTTCAGCAAAAGATGATCCTCTATGAGGAGCGCCTCGGCCAGCAGTCGCTTGAGGTCAAGCCGGGTACGGTTGTCTGGACGCTGGTCAGCGAGCCGTCCGGCGACGGGCCTGACGAGCAGGTCATTCGCGGTGAAATCAATAATCCCGAGAAGGGGCTCTCCGCGCTGCTCACCATCAAGCGCAACACCGATGCTTCGCTGCCTGCCAGCCACATTGTCGAGATTGTCTTCGCCCTGCCTGCCGATTTTGACGGCGGCTCGATCGACCAGCTGCAGCGCATTGCGCTCAAGCAGACCGAAGCTGATCAGGGCACGCCGCTGATAGCGGTGCCGGCCAAGATCACCGAGGACTTCTACATGGTGGCGCTCAATGATCTGGCGGAAGCGCGCGAAGCCAACACCAAGCTCCTGCGCGAGCGCAACTGGATCGACATCCCGGTGGTCTATGCCAACGGCCGCCAGGCGCTGATTACGCTGGAAAAGGGCGCCAGCGGCACCGAAGTGTTCAACCAGGCACTCGACGCCTGGGCCCGCGCCGGCGGTTGAGGCAACGCCTCTCAGCAGCGGAAGCATGAACGAGCGGCCGCGGCACGCCAATCTCCCCCCTTGCGGGAAAAATGTCGGCATAGCCGACAGAGGGCGGTATGGCACCGTATTCCGTAAGTTCTGCCTTACCTGTCTGTGATGGCTACTCCGACAGACGTTGAACCATTGGTTTTGCTAGTCCTTCGGATCCCGCAGCCGCTACCCAAACCCAACTTCAATAGCGAGAGAGCGGCGGCGCGTGCTTCACGACAACGATTCTACTTTCAAATTCGGACAAGATCATTTCGATTGTTTCTATGAAGACACTCACGTCGAAGTGTGCCCTTTCCAATTCGTGAACATAACGCCATTGAACAAACGCATTGCGCGCGTTTTCCAGAGTGCGTTCCAACCC
This sequence comes from Hoeflea sp. AS60, assembly GCF_038900115.1. NCBI lineage: Bacteria > Pseudomonadati > Pseudomonadota > Alphaproteobacteria > Hyphomicrobiales > Rhizobiaceae > Hoeflea > Hoeflea sp. AS60. Next base: position 94,194 of record NZ_JBBMQP010000007.1, read on the forward strand.
ATCGTCTAGGTAAATGAAACTTGGGTGACGAGGGGCAATCTCCCTATCGTATCTTGCCTTGAGACATTCTTGTGTCGCCAAAGAAGTATATGAGAATAATTTTGAGAGATCATGTTCCCTTGGAACATCGTTCTTCGTTCCATCATAGACAACCCATGCTTTCATAGCCAACTCCATCGACAATGCAAGGAGCATAGGCGAGATGCTGTTTTGAGCTTTGAACAAGCTCGATCCGCAAAACTCTTCCAATGGAGCCTTCGTATCGAAAGGTTCCATTCCTTGCACGTGCCGCACCAGAGCTTTTGACGAAGCGGCTATATCTATCGCCTTGGACAGAGGTTTTTGGGGGCGGCTCATATAAAGGCATTCCATATTGAACTCTAAGACCCGTTCTAACGGAGTAATTGGGTTATCGAAAGAACCGCATGCCGGCCTGTGTGATGAGAGTGCTGTGGTGCCTAAGTCGGCCTAACGGAGACGTTCGTGTCGATCGCAGCGAAAGGCAGCAAGGAGCCTTTATCGACCTCGACGATGCGCATCGAACCAGTAGCCGCTCTCTGAGGCACGGTCAAAAAGTGTCAATATCAAACAGGATTTCGCCAAGGGTTTATGGCGCGGTAATTCTCAGCAACTTTTGCGGGTGCGCGGCTGAGGCCAAAAAGGAACGGTTTTGGCAAGCAGATTTTGGGAGAGAGCTTATGTCCCCCGCTCCCTACATGCTCCGCCAAAGCAAGACAATATTTCAGAAGAACGTGCCATCCAGTAGCTTAGCTATAACGTAAATTACAAATCCTATTCCAACAACAATAAAGCCACCGAGTGCAAATCCTCCGATCCCAGTGACTAAATCATATGATCCTTGGCTGGGAACATAGACGGTCGGCTGGACAATTATCTCGTTCCCAAAGAGTCTCGCAATAATCGGTGCCGCAACCACCGATGCAACAACACCACCGAAAACTACGCCTAGAAACCGAATAAGTCGCGCCACAGCGTCAAGCCTCTAGGAAACGGCACATCTGGAAAACTAAAGCGGATCATGCTGATTCCCTCCGCTCTAATCCCACTAGATAGCGCCCAGATGAAGAGAATAATGAAGACCATCAAGTCGTCCAACTGCCCAAGTCCAATAATAAAGTCAGGAATCAAATCAACTGGGAAAACAAGATAAACAATGCCAATCAGAAGCTTGAGACCCATTCGAAACAGCACTGACACAATCGTTACGAAAATGGAGGTTAATATCATGAACAATCCAGCAATTGCTTGCCATGAAAATCGAAGCCACCCCCAAAGTGCATCCATAAATTGCGCGGGGGCCTCCACAAACGAGTAAACGACCAAAAGAGTAGGCAAACTTATCGCCAAAGACAGCACCATATCCCCAAGCGTGAGTACACCTGAAGCAAACGCCAACAGAGTTGTCGTCACCATACATACCAGTACAAAGATGATCCTCGCAGCGTTCATTGTGCTTTATTGAATTCCGATTGGCAGACACAGTGTGGTAGCTCAGGCCGGGACTGTCTAGAAAAAACTGCACTGCGAAGTTTTGGTGTTGTGGTTAGCCGGTCCGTCGGACTGAGAGCGCGACGTAGGAGCTGGAGCAGAGTTCACCGCAGCATGACTTAAGCGCAGCGTTGTCCGCTGGGCCGCCCGTGGTGGGCATCGCACCTAACGTCCGCTTGCCGCCCAAAGTTCCCACTCGTCCCACCCAAAAATCCGCCAACTTTTTCCCCACCCTTTCCCGCCGTGCCACACTGACCTCACCTTCCGTCACACACGGATGGCCGGGGCTGACGGAGCCTTGGCCGACGGGAGGCGGTGAGTTTTGGCGTGCGGGCACCGTATCCGCAGGCCAGAAGCTCGGCGATGGGAACACCCCGGCATTTTTGCCGGAACCGGAGACTGCTGGTCCGCGCCAGCACCGGCGGCGTCGTTTAAGGACGCCGGTCCTGACAAGGCCTGTCACGCTGGACGGTATCGAGACCGGGAGCGGGCAGGCAAGGGCGGGTTCGGCTGGCGGTTCAGCCGAACAGAACGAACCGCCCGGGACTGCGTTGATCCATCTTCGCGAAGGAGGCCCACTTGCGCCCGGAAGGTGCAGGTGTCCCTCACCGGTGGGGCGCGGGTGACTGCGCCAAGCCACATCTCCATTCCACCACGGGCCTCTCGCCCGCGCCCCACGAGTCCGGACCCGTTTCGGACATGCAGATGCCCCAGGCCGCCGGCGAGTTTTTCGCGCGCGGGTTTTTGGTGTGCGTGGTGATGGGGGCAGGGAAGGGAAGGATACGCCGCATATTCCGAAGTGAGGGGCGAGCGCGATCTCACCGACGGCGACATCCCCCCGTCGTCATCCTCGGCTTGACCCGAGGACCCAAAGCCAAGCCAAAAGATCAGGCGGTTTGTGCCTGGATCCTCGGGTCAAGCCCGAGGATGACGAAGGGAGGTGCCGAGGTTCATGACGGGAGGGCACCGAGGATGACGAAGGAATTGGGGCGCCGAGGCCGTCCCACCCGCAAACCCCAGACCACAAAAAACCCCGAAAGCGGGGGCGCTTCCGGGGTGTTTCAAACTCGGTCAGGTGAGAGCGGTCAGTCGTCGACCGTTACCAGTGCCTTGTCGCGGGCGGCGGCGGCTTTCTGCACCGCGTCCTGTACCTTTTCAAAGGCGCGAACCTCGATCTGGCGCACGCGCTCGCGGCTGATGTCGAACTCGGTCGACAGATCTTCCAGCGTGATCGGGTCATCGCGCAGACGACGGGCCTGGAAAATCCGCTTTTCGCGCTCGTTGAGCACGCCGAGCGCGCTGTTGAGCATGGCGCGGCGGGTTTCGAGCTGATCCTGTTCGACCAGCATGTCTTCCTGGTTTTCGGAATCATCGACCAGCCAATCCTGCCACTGGCCGGATTCGCCTTCGCTGGCGCGGATCGGCGCGTTCAGCGACGCATCGCCTGCAAGGCGACGGTTCATCGAGATCACTTCTGCCTCGGACACATTGAGTTTGGTGGCGATTTCGGCCACCTGATCGGGGCGCAGATCGCCATCCTCGACAGCCTGAATCCGGCTCTTCACCTTGCGCAGGTTGAAGAACAGCCGCTTCTGGTTGGCGGTGGTGCCCATCTTGACGAGGCTCCACGAGCGCAGGATGTATTCCTGGATCGAGGCCTTGATCCACCACATGGCGTAGGTGGCAAGCCGGAAGCCGCGCTCGGGGTCAAATTTCTTGACCGCCTGCATCAGGCCGACATTGCCTTCGGATATGACTTCGCCGATCGGCAGGCCGTAGCCGCGATAGCCCATGGCAATCTTGGCGACCAGGCGCAAATGGCTGGTGACGAGCCTGTGTGCGGCCTTGGTGTCCTCATGCTCGAGGAAACGCTTGGCCAGCATGTATTCTTCCTGCGGCTCCAGCATTGGGAACTTGCGAATTTCAGCGAGGTAGCGGTTGAGACCGTTCTCGCCCGCCGAAATCGACGGCAATTTGACTTGGGCCATGACAGCACCCCCTTATCCCGAATATCGGCCTCCTTGCGGCAGGCCTGATGGCTCGGACCGGACATCGCATCCGAGCTTTCCTGAAGTGGCATTTAATTGTGGCAAAAGCCGGTATCAAGATGCAAGCCATATCACGGTCGCGTGAACGCGGGTACTGACCGGTGTTAGAGCCGCGCCAGGGCCGCACGCAAATTTTCCATATCGGCCGGCATGGCTGCCTCGAACCGCAGGGTTTCGCCGCTTGCGGGGTGCTCAAACACCAGCAAAAATGCATGCAGCGCCTGACGCGGAAAGGCGTTGACGATTTCGCGGATATCGTCGGGCAGGCGGTTGGCCTTGGTCCTGAAGGCGCCGCCATAATCGAGATCGCCGATCAGCGGATGGCCGATATGGGCCATGTGCACCCGGATCTGATGGGTGCGTCCTGTCTCGAGCCGGCATTCCACCAGCGTGGCTGCGGCGGTGCCATCGGGTTTTTCGGCATAGCGTTCGCAGACCAGGTAATGGGTCACGGCATGGCGGACATCGTCGCCATGATCGGTGCGCACGGCGCGGCGGATGCGATCCTTGGCGCGGCCGAGGCTCGCATTGATGGTGCCCTTGAGGCCCTGCGGCTTGCCCCAGACGATCGCCTGATAGGCCCGTTCAAGCGGACCGGTCAGGCCGTGGTCGGCAAATTGTTCGGCCAGGTGACGGTGCGCCAGATCGTTCTTGGCCACGACCATGACGCCGGTGGTATCGCGATCAAGCCGGTGCACGATGCCGGGCCGGCGTACGCCGCCAATGCCCGACAGGCTGTCGCCGCAATGATGGATCAGCGCATTGACCAGTGTTCCGGTCCAGTTGCCCGCACCCGGATGCACCACCAAGCCTGCCTGCTTGTTGATGACGATGAGGTCGTCATCCTCATAGAGAATTTCGAGCGGAATATCCTCGCCGATGGGCTCGGGATCCTCGGGGTCCGGCACTTCCAGCTCAACCCGGTCGCCGGGGTGGATCTTGTGCTTGGCCTGTTTCGCCGCCACGCCATTGACGGTAACCGCACCAGCCTCGATCAGCGCCTTGATGCGGCTGCGCGACAGGTCGGGCTCCAGTTCCGCCGCCAGCCAGGCATCGAGCCGGCCTTCGTCATCGTCGCCCGCGACCAGCGTTTGGCTGCCTTGCTGGCTGCCCGGCACGTCTTGGGCTTCCCTATCTGTCTCAGCTTCGGTAAACGGTGTCGCGTTCTTCACTATCAGGGTCCGCCCGGCAAGGAATTGGAATGTCGAAAATCAACGAGGACGATCTCGAGGAAAAGCCGCTCGATCCCGAGATGGAAAAAGTCCGGCGTAAGATGGTACGGCTGCTGGCCGTGTCGATCGGCATCATGTTCATCGGTCTTATGACCGTGCTGGGCGCGCTTGTCTATAAATTCACGCGATCCGACGACACTGCAGCCAACGGCCCGCTTGTCGCAGGCTCTTCGCTCAATGTGCCTTCCGATGCGCCGATTGAAGGCGTGGCTTCGCTTCCTGCCGGTTTCGTGGTCGAGAATGTCTCGCTCGATGGCCCGCGGATCGGCTTTTTCGGCCGTGCCGCCGACGGATCACGACGGCTGATCATTCATGATATTTCGGTCGGCCGCATCATCAGCGACATTGTCGTGATCAATCGCTGATCATGGAATGGCAAGGCCGGGCGCGGCTCATCAGGGTGGAGGATCCGTCCGATCCGCGCATCGCCGAGTTCACCCAGATGCGCGACAAGGATCTCGCCGGCCGCGGTGATCTGTTCATCGCTGAAGGCCGGGTCGTGCTGCAGGCGCTTCTGGATGCAGATGTTGGGACCGATACCGGGGCGAGGCGTTTTGTCATCGAGAAGGCGCTGATGCTCGAAAACCGGATTGACGGGCTAACCGATCTTCTCGAACGTATCGACCCTGGCTGTCCAATCTACGTGGCCGGGCGCGAGGTGCTCGACGCTGCAGTGGGCTTCGCCATGCATCGCGGCATCCTGGCCGTGGGCCGGCATGTGCCGGCTGTGTCGTTTTCGGATTTTCTGTCCCACTTGCCGGAGCAGGCGCTGCTTGTCGCCGCCTGCGGCATTTCCAATCATGACAATATCGGCGGCATCTTCCGCAATGCCGGCGTGTTTGGCGCCGATGGCGTGGTGCTTGATAGCTCCTGCTGTGATCCGCTCTACCGCAAGGCGATCCGGGTTTCGGTTGGAGCTGCGCTCCGGGTTCCGTTCTGCCGGGCAGGCTCGATCGGCGATCTGGTGACGACGCTGTCAGAGCATGGCTTTGAGGTGGCCGGGTTGTCGCCGCGCGGCGCCGAGGCACTGAGCGCCTATGTTCCAGGCCGTCGTCTGGCGCTGCTTGCAGGCACCGAAGGCGAGGGGCTGCCCGAGGCTATCATCGCGCGGATAAAGACGCTCAGGATAGAGCAGGCGCCGGGGATGGACAGTCTCAATGTCGCGACCGCGAGCGGCATCGCGCTCTGGCATGCCGCTACCCGCATGGGACGGGCAGGGGCTTAGACAGCTTTCAATTGCTGCTGGTGAGCATTTCGCGCGCACGCGCTGCCAGGCTTGGATCGGTGCTGCCGGGTAGGGTCGGGTCTTCGCTGCCTTTGAGGATGTTGTGGATCGGTGAGGATTTGCCATCCCTGCTGGCTGTCAGCTCCACCATCAACGCGGCAACCATCGCGATTTCGCGGCGCAGGGCAGCGTCATTGCCGCTCTTGTCGGCTTTCAGCAATCTCTCGATGAGTGCCGCCTGACGGGCGCGCAGGCGGTCAATCTTTTCGTCTTCGGACATGTCTTCGGCGACGGGCGCCTTGGCCGGCGCAGCCTGTGGCCTGGGTGGGTTTTGAGCAGCTACCGCTTGCTTTGGAGCAGGTTGGTCCTGACGAACCTCAGCAACCGGCTGTGGAGCGGCTTCAATCGTTTGCAGATCGATCGCCTCTTCGTCGACTGCAACAGCTGCAGTATCGTCGGCGTCGCTCTCGGCCTGCTCAGGCTCGGTTATTGGCGTCTCTGGCCTTGTCGCGCCATTCCGGCTGCCGGCGGCGGCTTTCCTGGCCAGGCTGTTGGCTTCCTTGACTGCGATCTTGGCTGCGCGCAGTTCGTCCGACAATTCCCGGTTCTTCTTCTTGAAGCGATCGACTTCCGCAATTCTGCGTTCGAGCGCATTCTCCCGGTCAGTGAGTGCGGTTATTGTCTTGGAGAGCTTTTCCTCGTTCTGGGACAGCTTGTCGTCGTGGCTTTTCAGCCGGTTTTCCAGATCGCGATTGGTGGACTCGGTGTCTTTCAGCGACTCGCGCAGCGCATTGCGTTCGGTGCGCAGTTCGCGGATCTGGGATTTGAAATTTTCAGCTTCGGTATCGAGCGTCACGAGATCGATGCGAAGTTCCTCGATCTCGGAGCCCAGTCGGTTGATCTGGTCGTCGCGCATGGCGATTTCGTGCTTGCGGGCTTCTGCCAGTCGCGCTGCGTCGCTGAAGTTTCCTGTCAGCGTGGTGATCCTGGCGTCTTGGTCATGCACCTGAGAGCTCAGATTGCGAATGCTGGCATCGCGCTCTTCCAGCAATTTTTCGTTGTTGAGCTTCTGGGCGCGGATCGCGATCAGCTCGTTGCTCAGTCGTGTTCCCCGCGCAACACTTTCGGTGAGTTGGTCCCGATTGTGCTTGAGGTCGACCGAGAGACGAGCGTTTTCTGCCGCAAAAGCCGCTCTTGCCATGTCCTTCTCAGCGCGGATTTCGGCTGCAGACAAGGGAACGCTGGCGCGGATTCTGCGCTCGGTCAAGCTCACCACGCGGCGTTGAATGATCGGGGCTACGATCAACGCTACGAGGGCGGCGGCCAGAAAACCCAGCGCAAATAACAGGACGAACTCGATCACACCGTATCCACATTGTTACGTACGGGGCTCAAGATGTGCCCAGCTGAACTTGCGAGTGCATTAAGCATGACCGGACCAAATCGGCAAGCGACAAGAGGTAGAAGTGACGTTTGAAAGTAAAAACCTGAGGTGTTGTTTTCACGAAAAAGCGGCCGATTACGGCCGCTTTAATCCAAATCAATTTGCTAGAAAGAGCCTAGAACGGATTCCAGGTGGGGGTCGGGGTCATTTTCAGATAACCGATATTGATGCCCAGACGTGCGCCGACGCCGGTGCGAATGGGGATCATCAGAATTCCGTCGCGCTTGAGCACAGTCATACCAAAGCCCGCAAGCACGTAGGCCGAGCCTGAAACACCGCCAAACCGGCCATAGACACCTTCGACGCTTGGGAGATTATAGACCAGCATCATGGTTCGGTTGCCATCGCCGCCATAATCCCATCCAATCGACGGTCCCTGCCAGAACAAATCATGCTGCCCGGCATTCTTGGTATAAAGCTGGCCTTCGCCGTAGGTGAGGCCACCGATCAGGGCACCTGAAGCTTCCTGACCCAGGATGTAGCCGTTTGGCAGACCGTAGGACTGAAATACCTTCTCGACGAGTTTGGCCAGGCCGCCGGATGTGGATCCGAAAAAACCATGCCCGGCGTCGATGATCTCCTGCATGTTGTATTGCGACGAATTCGCCGCCTGCGCGTTTGCTCCCGGCACTGTTCCAGAAATGAACAGCACTGAAAGGCATAAGGTGGCGAATGCGCGAAGGCAAAGGCGGGACGCGATCATAGGGTCCACTCCGTTGATGGGTCGGTAAATACCGCAGGAAAGATTGATCACATTGTGGCGTGACGATCTTAATAAGCAGTTTACCAAATGTGGTGTCTTTAGGGCGAGATCTTTCAAGGGTTGTCGACAGTTGGCTAATATTCCAGCTTCTGGCGGACGGCGCTTGCGATTAAAGGCACCCGGTGCGATTTTGCTGCCCAGCCGATTCGACGTGCGGGGCACAAAGAGGAGATTCTTGATGTCGAAAAACCACAACCTGACCCTGGCGGGTCCGGATCTTGCTGCACTTTTGTGCAGCCGCGTCTGCCATGACATCATTTCGCCGGTTGGCGCGATAAACAACGGCCTTGAGCTGCTGGATGAAGGCGGTGCTGATGCCGACGCCATGGACCTGATCCGCACCAGTGCGCTCAATGCGTCCGTCCGGCTCAAGTTTGCACGGCTCGCCTTTGGCGCGTCGGGATCGGTCGGTGCATCCATCGACACCGGTGAAGCTGAAAAGGCGGTTATCGATTTTGTTTCGGCTGACAAGAAGACCGAAGTGAAATGGACCGGACCGCGCGCAATCATTCCCAAGAACCAGGTCAAGCTGCTGCTCAATCTGTTTCTTGTCGCTTACGGCGCAATTCCGCGTGGCGGCGAGATCGTCGTGACGATTGAAACACCGGAAACTAATCCGCGGTTCCGTCTGGTCTGCACGGGCCGGATGGTGCGGGTGCCGCCGAAATTCCTGGAGATATATTCGGGCAATGTGGAAGAGGCGATCGATGCCCACTCCATTCAGCCCTATTATACGGTGCTTCTGGCTGATGAAGCCGGGCTTACCCTTTCCTGCACGGCAAATGCTGATGAAGTGGTATTTACAGCAGAACCCAAGGCTGCGGTCTGAGACATCAGCTCATTTGGTCGGCAACGCTCCGTTAAGCCTGTCTGATTACGAAATGTTCGCTCCCTTGAGCTAGTCTTGCTTCCAATGACGGCGCATCCGCATACGGGTGCGCCAGGAAGAAGCCAAGGGAGAAGCGCCATGCGCCGCTTTATGATCGCCGATGATTCCGCCGTTATCTGCAAGGTTGCCAAGCGCATCCTGACCGGACTGGATTATCTTGTCATCGAGGCTTCCAATGCCGGTGAGGCGATGATCATGTGTGATGCGCAATTGCCTGATGTTTTGTGCGTTGATGCGGGCATGACAGGGGCGCTGGATCTGATTTCTTCCGTGCGTCAGATGGAGGGCGGCAAAGAGGTTCGCATCTACTATCTTATGATCGAAAAAGAATTCAAACAGATGATGGCCGGCAAGCGTGCCGGTGCAGATGACTTCCTGCTCAAGCCGTTTGATCGTCGTAGCCTGACTGAAGCCTTTGCGCCTTACGCCGTCGCGGCCTGATCTTCACAATTCGACCACCGCTTGCTGCGTATAGACGCAGACATGTGAGTGCCACGCTCAGTGTTTTGGACAGCGCAAAAAACCCGCCGGATCGGCGGGTTTTTTTGTTTCATGTTCCAGCCCGAAAAAGGGGGACTCAGGCGCTTTCGAGGATTTCGTTTTCGTCCGGCTCGCGCAGAACATAACCGCGGCCCCAGACTGTCTCGATGTAGTTCTTGCCGCCTGCCGAGGTTGCGAGTTTCTTGCGAAGCTTGCAGATGAAGACGTCGATAATCTTCAGTTCCGGCTCGTCCATCCCGCCATAGAGATGGTTGAGGAACATTTCCTTGGTCAAGGTCGTACCCTTGCGGAGCGAAAGCAGCTCCAGCATCTGGTATTCCTTGCCGGTGAGGTGAACCCGCTGTGATCCAACTTCGACGGTTTTCGCATCAAGATTGACAACCAGGTCGCCGGTGGTGATGACCGATTGGGCATGGCCCTTGGAGCGCCGCACGATAGCGTGAATGCGCGCCACCAATTCGTCCTTGTGGAACGGCTTGGTCATATAGTCATCAGCGCCAAATCCAAGACCGCGAACCTTGTCTTCAATGCCGGCCATGCCGGACAAGATCAGGATTGGTGTCTTGACTTTGGAAAGCCTCAGAGTGCGCAGGACTTCATAGCCGGACATGTCCGGCAGATTGAGGTCGAGCAGAATGATGTCATAGTCGTATAGTTTTCCGAGATCGACGCCCTCTTCACCCAGATCCGTGGTGTACACGTTGAAGCTTTCAGACTTCAGCATCAATTCGATGCTCTGAGCTGTCGCGCTGTCATCCTCGATCAGTAGAACCCGCATATTAATCCCCTTTTCCGCCGCCGTAAGGTTTTTGTGATCCACTTACGCGATACGGATCCAGTCGTTGCCTGATTTGGAGGCTGCCATGGAATGGTTAACAAATTCTATTCAGGTTGTGCAACCATTATCGAATGTTAATTTTCACTGGCAGACTCCTGATTTCATTCCAAAAAAACTCTTGGATTTTCTTGACGCTTAACATCAAGAAACATCGCCAAGTGATTCAAAGGACTCCGGAATGACGGGCGAAAAAAATCATGTTTTCCGTTTACCCCGCCTTAAACCATGAGCGTTAGTATTAACGATGCCCGTAAACGAATGGTTACCACGGCGGGCAAAAAGTTAACGTCGTGGTCATTTTTCGGGAATCGGGACTGGCGAGTTTGCCAGTGTAACGAGTTTCATTAACCGGGATCTCGCATCACGGGAGTATTGCGTATGAAGTCGCGTGAGAGCCATGTTCGCCTGAAGCAATTTCAGGTCAATGAGAAAACCCGTCAGCTTGGGCAGATCCAACTGATGATGGCAGAAATGGAAAAGATGGCAGCTGAACTGGAGTACCAGATCACTGCCGAGGAAAAAAAGGCCGGAAACACCGACCCTTCCCATTTTGCCTATCCTACCTTCGCCAAGGCTGCGCGTCAGCGATCCGACAATCTGCAGACTTCAATTCGTGAATTGAAGGTGCAGCTTGATGCGGCAGAGCTGGCACTGGAAGAAGCGCAAGCCGAGTTCGACAAGGCAGCCGCACTGGAAGTGCGCGATGCTGGACATCGGTCAAGCCGCGCAGTCTGAGCTAACGCCCGGACTGGGAATACATTGAAAATGACCTTCGGGTCAGGCGTGGGTGGTTGCCCGCGCTTTCAGTGTTTTTTCGTGTGACCTGCTGCCTGGCTCTAGCGCGCCACCGTCCTGGCTGCGGCGCCTGCCCAGGCTTGTAATGATCTGAAATTCCAGTTTAAATGCCGATCACGAAACCACGTCGCGCCATTCCTGATGCCGTTGCGCCTGTGCCTTGAAAAAGGGACACAGCGGGATGATTTTCCATCCTCCGGCACGAGCCGCCTCAACTGCGTGAAGCGCCAATGCCTGTCCGACGCCTTTGCCGCGAAGACTGTCGGGGACGCCGGTGTGATCGATGATGATCATCTGCGGCGAAGCGCGCGAAAAAGTCATTTCGGCCTCTACTCCGTCAAGGCTCGCTATGTAGCGCCCGCCGGATGAAGTGTTTTCCTCGGTGATCTGCATTGTCGCTCCTGTTTGCCAATCCCGTCCGCACTCAGATATGGAGATCCGTGCCGTCGCATGAAACTAGCGCATGGACGTTTGAAGCGGAACGGGATTTGAAGCTTCAGGGAATATCGACCGTTTTGGCTTGTGGGACATTGGACCAAAGGGGCCAGAACTTGAACCAGGGAGTGGGTTGATGCGTCTGATGCTTGCCTTGTCGCTGGTGTTTGCACCACTGTTTTTCGCATTGGGCATCGTGTTGCCGCTGATGCGATTTGAAACATTGTATTTTTTTGACCAGGCGCCGTCACTTCTGGGCGTGATCGGTACCCTCTGGACCGGCGATGATCCGGTGCTGGCCGTGGTGGTTGGGCTGGTTTCTGTGGTGTTTCCGGTGGTCAAGCTGGTGGCGATTTCAGCCGAAGCAGTCGGGCTTTCGCCGGGGTCCGGATTTGTCATGCGGGCGCTGCCGCATCTGAGCCGCTGGTCATTGATGGATGTCGTTCTGGTGGCTCTGGTGATTGTCGCGGCAAAGACAGGCGGTATTGCGCAGGCATTTTCCCAGCCCGGCCTCTGGTTTTATGCAGGTTCGGCGCTGATGGCGGCGATCGCGCACGGACTTGTCAGCCGCATCGGGCCGACGACATCCGTCTGATCCCGCCGTTTGGCAGGGGACAATGATGGTTATTCCAGCGCGGAATCGTGCTGAAACGCGAGACCGGTTATCAACACCGGTTCACGTCAATATAGGCACAGCACCAGTGCGACGGGGTTTCCGCCACGCTGGTGCTGTTTTATATCTGATCAAGCGGGTTGCCCTTGTCATGAACCCCGTGAGGGGATCATGGGGCCAGGATCAATGCCGGTACTGCTGAATGCGCGTCGTGCGCAGGCCGGCAAGGCCATGGTCGCTGATAGAGGACTGCCAGGAGAGGAATTCCTCAACTGTCAGTGTATAGCGATCACAAGCCTCCTCTAGGCTGAGAAGGCCGCCGCGAACTGCGGCCACCACTTCAGCTTTGCGCCTTATCACCCAACGTCGGGTGTTGGCAGGAGGCAGATCGGCAATTGTCAACGGACTCCCATCGGGGCCGATGACATATTTGACGCGGGGTCGTACCATTTCGGTCATTGGACTCTCTTACATACTCAAGACCTATCGAGCAGAGACTACAGGCTGGGGTTTAAAAATTGGCTAAGGGCCCGGCAAGGTTTTGGTAAGTTTTGGCACAGGGTGCTTTGCCGGCTTGCGGCCAATTGGCCTGCGGGGATCGGGCATCTTGTTGCCTGGCCCCGGACATCCTATAAAGACACAGTCCATGCGGACATTTTTGCAACCGCTTGATCAGCGCCTTGAACGCTGTTGAATGCCGGGGAAGCCAGTGAACAGTCTCGATTTTGATAAGGACCCGCGCGATACGCGGGTGGTGGTCGCCATGTCCGGCGGCGTTGACAGCTCGGTCGTTGCGGGTCTTCTCGCGCGTGAGGGCTATGATGTGCTGGGCGTAACGCTGCAGCTTTATGATCATGGTGCCGCCGTGCACCGCGCCGGCTCCTGCTGCGCGGGGCAGGACATTGATGATGCAAGGCGCGTTTGTGAAACGCTCGGGATCCCGCATTATGTTCTCGACTACGAGAAGCGTTTTCGCGAGGCGGTGATCAATCCGTTCGCGGAAAGCTATGTCGCCGGCGAAACGCCGATCCCTTGCGTTGCCTGCAACCAGACCGTCAAGTTTGCAGATCTGCTGGCCACTGCGCGCGATTTGGGCGCGGATGCGCTGGCGACGGGGCACTATATCCGCTCGCGTGCCAACCCAACGCCTGACAATCCGGGGCGACGGGCGCTCTACCGGCCGATCGATTCAGACCGCGACCAGAGTTACTTCCTGTTTGCCACGACGCAGGACCAGCTTGACTATGTGCGTTTTCCGCTTGGCGAACTGCCAAAGATAAGGACCCGCGAGCTGGCCGAGGAAATGGGACTGAGCGTCGCCGACAAGGCTGACAGCCAGGACATCTGTTTCGTGCCGCAGGGCAAATACGCCAATGTGATCACCAAGCTGAAGCCCAATGCGGCGCTGGCGGGAGACATTGTTCATATTGATGGCACCGTGCTGGGCGAACATCCCGGGATCGTTCATTACACCATCGGTCAGCGTAAGGGCCTTGGTGTGGCGACGGGTGATCCGCTTTACGTGGTGCATCTGGACGCGCGCTCGCGGCGCGTGGTCGTCGGCCCGCGCGAGGCGCTCGACACGCGGCGTCTGATTCTGCGCGACATGAACTGGCTGGGCGACCTGCCGCTCAATGACATTGGTGCCGAAGGGCTCGCGTGTTTCGCCAAGGTGCGTTCGACACGGCCGCCGCGGCCGGCGATCCTGCGCGTCGATGATGATGGCGAAATCTCGGTAGAGCTTGTCGAGGGCGAAGCCGGCGTGGCGCCGGGGCAGGCCTGTGTGCTCTATTCAGCACCGGGTGACGAAGCACGCGTATTCGGTGGCGGCTTCATCGACAGGTCCGAGCGCTCGCCCGCTGCCGAGGCGATGCTGTCCAACCTGCTGCAGCCGGCCGCCTGAGGCCCGCAGCAGGCCCTCAGCGAGGCGCGCTTGCAGGGTTTGATGCTACCTGTGTGAAGAATGTCCGGCGCGTCAGTCGTGCCGGACGGTGCCTTCGGACAGGATCTCGATCACTGCAAGACCATCGGACACCGGCGTGCGGGTCCGCGTGCCGGTGCGGATGCACTCGAGAAAGTGGGCGCATTCGCGCGTCAATGGCATGCCATCGGGGAGTGCGACATAGTCGGGATCGACCATCTCGGACTGCCAGCCATTTTCATCCTCCCACACCTTGTGATGAAAGACGGCGAGCTTCTGGTTCCAGGGCGCGACATCGTCAAACACCGCCATGGTCTTCGAGCCGATCACGGTGAGCCGGCGCTCGCGGTAGGGATTGAGCCGCGACGCAAACACATGGCTGCGCACACCGCTTGCAAACTGCAGGTGGAGATGGGCGAAATCCGACAGGCGATTGAGCATGGCAGAGCCGACGCCGCGCACACTGATCGGCTTTTCGCCGGTGAGCGCCAGAATCAGCGACAGGTCATGCGGCGCGATATCCCACAGGGCATCGTTCTCGGCGTGGAACTTGCCCAGCCCAACGCGGTGGGAATGGATGTAGCGGACCGCGCCAAGATCACCTGCTGCGATCAGGGCTTCAAGCGCCTCGAAGGCCGGATGGAAGCGCAGCACATGTCCGGTCATGGCGACAAGGCCGGATTTTTCCGCAGCGTCCACGACGCGCCGCGCATCGGCCACTGACAGGGCGATCGGTTTTTCGACCAGCACATGCTTGCCGGCCTCAAGCGCTGAGATCGCCTGATCGGCGTGATATTGCGGCGGTAGGGCCAGAACCACACCATCGACCGCAGGATCTGCCAGTGCCTCTTCGAATGCCATGGCCTTCACGCCGTGTATCTGCGCAAGCGCTACGGCCCGTTCCGGATTGCGGTCGGATACGGCATAAAGGGCGCCGAGCTCGGCAAAGGTGCGGGCGTGGTTTGATCCCCAGTAGCCACATCCGACGACAACGATTCTGGGGGCGATCCTGGGGGGGAGGGCACTTTCCATGGCAGGTGCTTGTCCTGTGTTCTTATTGTCCTGATCTTTGAATGACGGGATTAGACCCGATGGCAGGCCAAGGCAAGGCAAGCGACGCGGCTGGTCGCCTGGCAGGGGTGCGGCATGGCGTCTTGGCTGCTCGTTCAATCTTTTCAGGCGGCAGGCCGCAGCGAGTGAACTCCTGTCCGGCGAGCGGCAAACAGCAATTGCAGCAACCGGCAATAAAAGCCCAAACCATGCTTGACACCGAAGCAGCCCGCACCTTATATGCCGCCCGTCCGGCCCGAAGAAATTCGGCGGCTGGCGGCGGGGTAGCTCAGCTGGTTAGAGCAGCGGAATCATAATCCGCGTGTCGGGGGTTCGAGTCCCTCTCCCGCTACCAAAATTTTCCAGATATTACAGGTGGTTAGGTCTCGCACATCGCGGGCCGACTGGCGCGTGGAGCGCCCTGGGTGTCATTCTGGGTGACAAACGCGTGCGCTTGAATGCGATGGCGTGGGGTGGATCGCTGTGGTTATCCCTTCTTGGTTAGGCTTTCCTATAAGGCTTGATTATTAGGCCTAGTAGACGTCAGTTAACGAGGCCGATTTGAGCTGCGAATGTGTTTCACACGCGGATCAACACGACGCTAAAATGTCCACAGTCAAACGATTGATGTGCACAAACACAAATCCAGCCGATGATACAAAGAGTCATAAAGCAAATTGTCCTTGCTAGCTGGGGTTGCAGGTGTCAGCACATGAGTTGATTTTGGTGTCGGCCTCCTTTTCGTTCATTGGATGATGAAAAGGGGTGCGGTTTGGTCCGGGCTCGCCGTGTTTCGCTTTGAGGATTATTCTGCTGGAAGGTTGATATTTGGGGAAATTGAGATGGCTGTATCTAGTGAAGGAAATAAAATATCGATCCAGGGGGATCTCGTGGCGGCAGACTGTGCTCGTGTTTTGGCCGCGATGCATAATGAAGTTACCGCAAAGGGCTATCGAGATTTGGAGCTTGATTTTTCGGCCTGCACCAAAGCATTTTCCGCTGAGATGGTGGCTGTGTGTGTGAGGTGCCAAAAGTATTGGAAAGACGGAGTGGACGTGAGCTTAAAACTCCCAACGGATCCGAAAATGTCCCGTCTATTTCAGAATGCCAATTGGGCACATCTTATCGATATCAGGCAATTTGAACCAAGCCGCTTTCGTGGATACACCCACGCTCCGACTTTACGATTTGCCACGGGCAAGGAACAATATGAGGCAGTAAACAAGATACTTGAAATCCTACTTGCAGCATTGCGCCATTTTCGAAGAGAAGGTCTCAGGGTGATGGAGTGGGCCATAAATGAGATTACAGATAATGTGATAAATCACTCCCAATCTACGGTCGGTGGATTGGTGCAGGTGACCAATCATCGCCAACGATCCGAAATTGAGTTCGTAGTGGGCGACGCAGGCATTGGGGTGCCGGGTTCGCTTCGCCCCAGCCGCCCTGAAATAAGATCCGATCAAGAAGCCCTGGATGCAGCCATTCGCGAGGGGGTGACGCGCGACAAAGCTATCGGCCAAGGCAACGGTCTTTATGGAACGTGGCAAATATCAAAGAAAAGCCTTGGCTCTTTTCGACTGCTTTCCGGGTATGCTGCGCTTGAGTCAACTGAACGAGATGGGCTTCAAATAAAACGACGAGATATCCCTTTCGTGGGTACTTTGATTGCATGTCGAATTGGATATGCGAACGATGTTGACTTAGAAGAAGCGCTTGTTTTTTCAGGAAAAAAACATACGCCAGTAGATTACATCGACACACACTTTCAAATGGAGGAAGATGGTTCGATAATATTCGATCTTGCTGAAGAGTCAGAGGGTTTCGGTTCGCGAGCTGCCGGTGATCCCGTAAGGAGAAAGCTGCTCAATATTTTGAATTTCGCTGACGCTGGGAAAGTCATCGTTGATCTTGATGGCGTCATGCTCGTTTCGAGTAGCTATGCTGATGAAGTGTTTGGAAAGCTATTTGTTGAGCTGGGCCCGCTGGAATTTGGCCGACGCGTTGATATTAAGAACGTAGACAAGCTAGTTCGAGGGCTTATTGATAAAGCTATCTATCAGCGGATGCGGCAATAAAGACTGATGGCGAGTGCGTGCTTAATTGCAATTTCTTCGGAGGCTATCCGAGACG
This sequence comes from Hoeflea sp. AS60, assembly GCF_038900115.1. Taxonomy (NCBI): domain Bacteria; kingdom Pseudomonadati; phylum Pseudomonadota; class Alphaproteobacteria; order Hyphomicrobiales; family Rhizobiaceae; genus Hoeflea; species Hoeflea sp. AS60. The sequence continues at coordinate 111,590 of NZ_JBBMQP010000007.1, forward strand.
CGTTGGTAGGTGTTGCAGAACAAAAAATGGTGCCTCCAAAATGCATAAAAACATAATAATTGCAGATGGTTAGGTCTATGCTCAGTGAGCATGTTGGTGCGTGGAGCGCCGGGGGGCATTTTGGGTGACAAGTGCGTGAGCTTAAATGCGATGGCCTGGGGCGAAATGAATTGTCATTGATCCCAGATTCTGGCTGAATTAACCAAATATCTGAGTGCATTTCTTGGAGTTCAAGCACAAGCAGTTATGTTTACGCGAGGTGTTGAGCTAGGTCTCGCTGGCCAAACAAAATTAAGAGAAATACTGGAGTTCATTTTGGCAACACTATCCCCCAATATTGAGAACCGCGTTCGCAAACTACCTAAGCCGTCGACGGCCGCTCAAGGATTACTCCCCCTATTTGAGGCGGTAAGCAATGCCCTTTTTGCAATCGACGATAGAGCTGAAGTCGAAGGGCAAATTCGCGGGAAAGTCGAAGTAACGGTGAATGGCTTGTCTGACGTGGACAACGTTCAGATCACGGTCAAAGACAACGGTATTGGCCTTGATGAAAGTCGCTTTGAAGCATTCTGTGAGGTCGACACGGACTTCAAGAGCGAGAAGGGTGGTAAGGGCGTTGGGCGCCTATATTGGCTTGACGCCTTTTCGTCCGCTGTCGTCGTTAGTCGCTACAAGGATGGGTCTGAGCTAAAGACAAGGGCCTTCAATTTTGAACTCAAAAATAGTGAGCAGGTTCAAAAAATCACTCCCTCGGAAGTAAGTGTCTCTCCCAATGGTCTGGGAACGGTTGTCATGTTTAAGGGATTGCGCGACGATAGCTACCGACGGCAATTTCCTAAGCGAAGAGACACATTCCTGCGTTACTTCAGTGCGCACTTTATTTCGGATTTCCTAGTTGGGAACGGGCCTGAAGTGTTGGTCGATTTGGATGGCGACTTAACACAATATCCCAAGGCTGTGTCTGAATTGGTGGTTGGTGATGCGTTCAACGGATCGACGGAAGAACATAAAGAATTCGGTGTCCTGAAAATCATTGGATATACCTGCAAGGCGGAGGCTAGCACAGGTTTAGATGGCACACATCAACTGCATTTGCTGGCGCATGACAGAACAGTTGAGCCCAGAAAAATCGACAAACTCCTCGGCGTACTTAGAGTTAGCCGAAACGGTGATGACGATCTTGCATTTCATGGATGTGTGTCGGGACCATACCTCGATCAGCACGTCAACGAAGGGCGAACTGCATTCAACCTGAAAGAGCGCAAGCTAGAGGAATTATGTCTGAACCGCCCCGGGTTTGCCGGAGACCCCAACTTGTGAGAAGTAGGGTCTATGACAAGCAAGACGACGAACAAATT
>NZ_JBBMQP010000008.1:0-60590 GCF_038900115.1 Hoeflea sp. AS60
ACTACGCCATGCTGGACGAAGCAGCCATGGCCGCATAACTTAAACCAAACGGTCTCCGGTAAATCCGGTGCGGTTCAAACAAAGTCGGAAAAATCTCGTCCATCGATCAATGGCTTAAGCGGAAATGTAAGATAATGTGTATTTTCTGACATTTGTGGATTGGTTCGATGCTTGACAATTCCGGTCTGCGCAGCCACCCATCGTCTGCAACACCGATGGTCGATATCGCCTGCGCTTGATCGGCCAACTTCGCTTTGCCTACATCGCTCGTCGCTTTTCTTTCTTCGAAGTTCTAACGTTCTTCGAACTCTTCGAACTCTTCGAACAAGTCGCAGACGAACAAACGCCCTGCGCAAATGCAGAGCGTCAGTGTGCTATTGCAGCGGATTAGGTATGGGCATCGCCCGTGTTAAATCCGCAGTATGTGATCAGTCACCGAAGTTTAGGTGACAGCAATCAACGAGCAAGGTCTCTTTGTAGAGGCTATCAAATTCTTTCCAGCCATAGCCATTGCGCCGGTGTTGGGGGCCTAAATTGTCGCTGATCACCATGCTATGAGATTTTCGGATCTTCTTTTTCCAACACGTCGGTGCAGCATCGTGTATCTGGCGATATTGGTGCCAGCAATTGCCTTTGATGTAGAAATGAAAGTGTGGGTTGGTGCGCGATCTTCCATGCTCAACGAAAACCAGACGTGGCAAACGCAGACCCTCTCTGAATTCTTTATGCGGAACAAGATGCCGATCAAGCACATTGAAGAAATGCTTGGCGTCGGATTTCAGCTCTCTATCGCTGATGTTCGCAGCGTCGTAATACGTAGCAGTTCCGAACAACCAAAATTTGCCGTCTCTAACCCAGCGGGTACCTTCGGCAACGATCCGCCTCTTCGTTTCCCAGTCCGTAATAAGTCTCTTCAAATTTTCTCCTTTGATAAATACGCATGAGCCGACCGCTTCAGTGTTTTGTGTATTTATCAACGACGAGGAAATTTATGACGGAAACTGTATTACGTGATATCTACCTGTATCTGCGGGAACATGAGCTGGTCCGCAACGAAAGCGAGTTCAGCAAGAATTGGTTGGGCAAGAGCGATTGCTACATGCGGACGCTGCGCTACAAGAAGGCGGAACCGAGTATCGGTAGTTTTGCAATCTGTGCAGTTAGGCTCGAACACACCCTCAAACAGCTGTCATCCCATTCGGTGGCAGAAGACCTTCGAAGATATGGTGAGCTTTGCCGTAATCACGTCACCGCATCAGCACCTCAAAATCTGCATCAGCTGAGAAAATCAGTTTGAGCCGGCCTCAAAGGCGGGCTGCTGTTTTCGCGTATGGAGTACTTGTCTGCGTAAGCTGGTGGTTCTGCGTCGGCGTCCTGCTTATCGCCGCATAAATACGTTTATGAAAAACTCGCTTCAGAATGAAATCAGGCACTTGATCGATGGGATAAGCGGCTGTTCGGAGGATGTTCGCATCCGCAATCGTATGGACGCGCTACAGTCCCTGCTTGATGCGGGTGACGAAATCGTTGCGCTGGCTCGAAAACTGACTAGCCAAACGGAGCCGTATATCAAAGAGCTGGCTGACAAGCCGAAACAGCTGGCAGCACCGAAACCACCTGGCACACAGAAAACGAGAAAAGCGAAGCCGAAAAGCCGGAAAGATCTGACACCGATACGACCAAAACCACCAGTCTAAAATCGGGCTGCTAGATCGCTGGTGTCGAAACAAGCCAGTATCTGACGGTTTCCACCGGCCTAGTGATCAAGCCTTAATGATTGCATTCGAATGGCAGACTGGCATAGCTGCGTCGGAGAGCTACACATTTCAGGTATTCATGTATGAGCGAGTGGAGCGACAATCAAAAAAAGTCGAACGCGAATTGGCGATCGCAGCTCTATGGGAAAATTGAAACGCAGACGAGCGAAAAAGAAAGGACATTAACGAAAGAAGAGGTCAAACGTCTGGCGAAACTGCGCGACATGCAGGATACGCTTAGACGTGGAAAAAACGTTCCCAACAGAGGATTGCAGGCTTGGCTGACAGATGGCGAGTATGCGGAACTCGAAAACGAATGGAAAACGCAGCAGGACTTTAGGAAAGAACTAAATGACAAACCAGCTGAGATTAAGACCTACGAGGCAAATCTTAAGAAGGCTATATTCAACGAGAATAGGGCCAATGGCGCTCGTTCAAAGGGTAATATAGCGACTGCTGCCAATTTCAGCAGTCGATGTGAGCGTCAGTGCGAAGAAGCATTAGAAATGCTTGAAGAACTCTTCCACAGAGACCCGTCGTTAATGGCTTGGTTTGATCGCTCTGTATCATTCGAAGTAGACGAAGCTCCAAATCCGTCACCGTCGAGTATGCCACGTGTTGTGACTTCACGTAGTTTGGACAGACAAGCTGATCACGCAAACATAATGTCGAAAGCTGATGTCAAACTGGCCGTCGTTGAGAGAGCCATTCAGCAACTGCGATTGGGTCGATAAACGCACATACGGCTTCGTACAGTGCCGTTGTCCGTTTGTGGTGGTATTTGTAGCTGCAATCCGAAAGACGCGACAGCATTCCAACTAGCCTACATTTCGATAGGTTCCCTCTACCATAAGTCGTGTCAGATGTTATCACGTTATACGGGAAGCATGACGTGTGATGAGGGGGCAATAGAATGAGCAGATGGTCCGAACAGCTAGAACAGCACGCGATATGGAAAACATTGACCTAATCCGATCTCATTTGTCTGAGGAGTTCGACGACACTAACGAGAGTACATTTGTTGAAAAGCGACGCCTATCCGAACTCATAGAACAGTATGCTGATGTAGTCCGCAAAATCCCCGCAGAACGGGCTCCGCTTAGCCGGATCGACAATCTTAACAGTCATCTTACGGGTCAGGTTGCAAACCAGACAGAGGCTTATTCGACATCTGGTGATGGTTCGCATCTCAAAACTGCAAACAACGAACTGACAACGCAACTGACAGAGTTGGGCATTCTTCGTTCGCTAATTGGCGACGCAGCTGAAGCGGGACAAATCACAACGCTGAATAAGTTGGCAGACGAATTTGTCGAAAGCGTTAGTAAAAAGCTGAAACATGTTGACGATACGATTTCAAAGCTGGGAAAGAAGATTGATGATCTATCTTCAACGCAGCAACAACTCACAGATGCATTTGCGGAGAAGAAGCAAGATGTCGATCAGATTGTCATTCAGGCGCAATCAGATTTTGCGCAAAGCCAGCAAGTGCGAGCAGACGAGGCTAAAGCTTTAGCGAATAAGCTCAAACAGGACTTTGAAGTTCGATTTGAAGAACTCCACAGTAAGCATAAAAAGTCTTTGGAAAAAATCGTTGCGGATGCGAAGTCGCAGACTGACGCGCTGAACAGCAATTCTTCGCAGCAATTGGACGAAGTCGTTTCCGATGCAAGAGAGAAACACCAAGCCATACTGGAGCTTTTCGAGCTTGTAGCGGTCGATAGCGTGGCAGCAGGCTATTTAAGGAATGCAGAAAATGAAGGCTCACAAGCCAATCTATGGCGCTGGATTAGCGTCGGCTTCATCAGCGCTGCTGTAGTGTGGTTGTTGGGCGTTTTCATATATACACAGATCACCAATTCGTCCGGCTTAGCTTGGACATGGTATCTCCCCGTTTTTTCGCTCACTATCGTCTTGCTCGGTGGAGCAGCGTACATGGCTCAGCAATCAACTAAGCACAGAATGAATGAGAAACGGGATCGCTGGTTCTATCTGCAAATGAAGGCGATTGACCCGTTTATTCGATCACTTGATGACGCCACACAGAAAGAACTGAAGAAGGAGCTGACAGCGAAGCTCTTTGGAAACGATCGAAGTGAAAGTGAACCCAACGTCATCAACGAACACGCAATCACATCGCTGACCAAAATGGTTACAGATATTTTGAAAGCTTCCAAAACATAGCAAGTGCCCTCTCTGCTGCTCTTTGCGGCTGTTTCTGTGCACTAAGGACCCTCCATATTGTGCAATGGGTTCACACTCGATTTCGCATATAGAACGAGTGGAGAAGTAATTTCGGTAGGAATTTCAATCCGTTGAAGGCAACGTAGTGGCACAACAAAGGAGAGCCACTATGTCGTTTATCACCCAAGTCAAACTCGCCGAGTTCAAATTCGGCGCACCGAAAAACCCGGTCTTCAACCGTCGTCAGAAGCTTGTTCAGAAAATCGATGATCAGATCAAGCTTGCACAGGACCACACCTACCAGCCAAGCAAGACGGTGTGGAAAAAGGACGAAGCGGGCGCAGCGTATAAGATCGAACAGCCCAAGCGCATCAAGCGTTGGTGGATCGAGCAGATCGACGGTACGGTGCTGCTGACCGTTCGCTATGGTGCAAAACCACTGGAATTTGCGAAGGGCAAGAACGCTGTCCACCTGCCGAACAAGGATGGCATCGAACCAACTCTGATCAAGCTGAAAGCGGCTGTTGAGGCTGGCGAACTGGACGATCTGTTGGAGAAGCAGGTTGGTTTTGGCAAGCGTACTGGTTAGCAAGGCGCAAGGGACCAGCAAATAAATGGCAAGACGAGGGATTGCATATTCTGCAGTCCCTTTTCATCCACAGTTTTTTGGATTAGCCTATTGAAATGATTATATTATTTAGATAACCGCATGAGTATTTCGACGGCTCTTTTGGCTGCTACAAGCGGAGTAACAAACAAATGTCCAAACTTAGTGCGCTTCCTCTGATTGTCGCATTCTCCTTCGGCATACTCGTCAAAACGGCGATTGATATCACTGGCGTGAATTTCTTCGTCAATGCACGCGCAGATGTTGCCGGAATGGACTATAGGGATTTGTACAACGATAGGGACTTTGAATGGGCAGTACAGATGGTCATCGAAAACTGCAACGTTGATGGCGAAAACATCGTTTGCTAGAAAGGGCCTCATTTGCAGACAATTTGCAGAGATCTATTTACATAATTTGACACTATATATAGCGTCAAGAAACGTAAGAATTAACTATATATAGTATAAATCGACGTTCGTTCACGTCGTGTTCTACATTGACATTGTAGGGGTCACAGGTTCAATCCCTGTTACGCCCACCATCCACCCTCTTTAGATCTAACAGTTTTTTGATCCGGGGTTCTTCCTGAAGACCATCTGAAAATCCTTCTGTCACAACTGTGGCACAGCATGGATCATTTCGATCGCAACATTCAGGAAACGCGGAGACCGCTGGCAAGTTCAGGTCAGACGCGCTGATCAACCTACCGTGTGAAATAGCTTTACATCCAAAGTAGATGCCCAACGATGGGCACGACACATGGACGCTCACCTCGACGCCACAACGCTTCCACACGACTATGCACGGCTCGATCGGCTCACTCATCACTGCCACATCCTCGAAACCGGAAACGACAGCTTCCGCTTCTAGAATGGCTCGGCGCAGGACGCCAAATCTGCCAGGGAAAAACAGGAACTTGGCCACCACACCAGACCCGAAACATAACTGAAAGGCAGGTCAAATCTCGGTGGAAATACCGGGGCATCTCTCATTGGAAATCAACAATCGTACGCTGACACCTTTCTGTTCGAGTGGATTTGATAGCGCTCAGTGTTTCCGAGCGCCGGCGTCCATTCAACCGAATACAAGATTGGTCTTCTGTGAAGGATATCAGATCGTCTAGATTGGCCGACCTTCAAGCAATCCCGTCGGGGCTGGATTTGGGAACCGCCGCGTGATCATCACAGCATAGAAGTCTTCGGCGATCCAGGACCGCAGTATGATTTTGACATCCGGCCGGTTCAGGATCGGGAACAGAAACTCAATTTGAAAGTTGCGCGACAATGTGGCCAGTGCAGCGATGCGGATGGCCTGCCGGGTGTGCCACTCTTATTGCAAGGTTCCGACCAGTTCCCGCCCCGTCTCACAGATCGCATCTGCATGAGCAAGCGCAATCCGCCGCGCATACGTGAGAACAAGCTGCTGCCCATGCCTTTCGACCACGGAATGTCCCAGATGCGCCCCAACTGTTTGATCTGACCAGATACTGCCGATTGCGACAGGTTCAGCCGCTCTGCCGCGCGCGTCATGTTGCCGTAATGAGGACCGCCCGGAAGTAGCGCAGGTGATTGTCGTTGAACTCGTCCATACATCTAAAAAACAGAACGATATCGAATAAACAATGAATTTTATCGTTCGGAACGCGTCGGCTATCACAGCGGCCAACCGACAACCCGCTTCAAGGAGACGCTTCCGTGTCGATTGCCGTCCTGCCATTTCTCGCGCCCCTTGCCCTTGCCTTCGCTGCCGTGCTGGCCTTTCGCGGGCCCGAAATGCGACCGGCGCGGGTCTTGCGAACCATAGAATGGATTACACTTGCCGCATTGGCCGCTGCGGTCTCGTCCGGGCTTGCGCTTCTTGCATCAGCTCCCGCCACCAGCGGCCTGATTGGCTTTGCGGGGTTAGGCTTCTCCATTCGGCTTGACGCGGTCAGCGCCGTCATGCTGCTGCTGGTCAGCTTTGTCGGCTGGGTCGTGATCCGTTATGCGGCGACCTACATGGATGGCGAGGCGCGGCAAGGGTCCTTCACCGGATGGCTTTGCGCAACGCTGACGGCCGTGATGATGCTGGTGATTGCCGGAAACATCCTGCAACTCCTCATCGCCTGGATAGCGACAAGCCTGTTCCTGCACAATCTGCTGCTGCATTATCCGGAGCGCGTTTCGGCGCAAAGGGCGGCCCGGAAGAAGTGGATTACCGCGCGGATCGGCGACGCGGCCCTGATGCTCGCGGCTGTCTGCCTCTATCTCCAGTATGACACGGGCGATATCGCTGACATACTCGCAGCAGCGCGCGTGAGCGAAAACCCATCCGGTGCGGCATGGATCGGCGCGGCACTGGCACTGGCCGCAATCTTGAAATCAGCGCAGTTCCCCATGCACGGCTGGCTGACCGAAGTGATGGAGACGCCCACTCCGGTTTCCGCACTGCTGCATGCAGGTGTCATCAATGGTGGCGGTTTCCTGCTGATCCGGTTCGCCGATGTGATGCTTCTGACGCCTGGCGTGCTGGCGGTTCTGGTCATCGTCGGCGGCTTTACCGCGCTGTTCGGCGGTCTGGTCATGCTGACGCAATCGGCCGTCAAGACCTCGCTGGCGTGGTCCACCGTGGCGCAGATGGGCTTCATGATCCTGCAATGCGGCCTGGCGCTGTTTCCGCTGGCGCTGCTGCACATCGTGGCTCATTCCCTCTACAAGGCGCACGCCTTTCTTGCATCCGGCGCGGCGGTGGACAGTGTGTCGGCAATCCGCCGTCCCGGCCCGGTGGCTATTCCCAATGGCGTGGCGGTCGGGCGGGCGTTCCTGATCGCGCTGGTCATCTATGCGGGTGTCGGCCTGATCTTCGGGGTAGACGGAAAATCGCCGCAGGCGATAGCTCTTGGTGCCATCCTGATCTTTGGCGTTGCCTATCTGCTGGCGCAGGGTCTGGCTGATGCCGCTCCCTGGGCCCTCACACTGCGCACCGCCATTTTCTCGGTTGCCGCGGCGGTCGGCTACTTCACGCTTCAGACCGGCGCTGAGTGGATGATGGCAGGCACCCTGCCCGCCACACCGGCGCCCGGTCCGCTGCAGTGGGCCTTGATTGTCCTCGCCCTCCTCAGCTTTGGCGTGGTGGCCGTTGCGCAGGCAATGTTCCCATTCTGGGCCTATCACCCGGCTGCAGCAGGGATGCGCGTGCACCTTTCCAACGGGCTTTATGCCAATGCCGTCTTTGACAAGCTGCTTGGCGGCTGGTCGACCAAGCAAACCTCCTGATTGATCGAAAGGACCAGACAGATGAACACGATTTCCACCCTTTCGCTCAGCTCGATTGCCATGGCTTGCGACACCGCGGCCAGGGCAATCCCACCGGTCTGGCCGCTTGCCTCTTCAGTCGCCGTCAATCCTTTTTTGGGTCAGACCGGGGAAACATTGGCCCAAGTCGGCGCACGGCTGGGCCGCGTCGGCGGCGTGCCAGTCACGATGCCACGCAAATGGTACAAGACCCGCATCGATGACGGGACCATTACCGACACGGACATCATCGCCGCACTGGACGCGCAGCAGGCATCGAGCCCGCCCGATCTGGCAGAGGTGAAGCGTCGGGCCGGCGTGGATGCCGCGACAATGTCCCCACTGCCGACCATTGCCGACCTTGTGGCGAAGGTGTCCGGTATCGACTGGCCGGGGATTGTCGCGGGCAGGTTCGGAGCCTGGGCCGCGGGCTATTTCGACCAGGGACAGGCGCTGTGGGCGGCGCCGCGCAGGCGGGGTGCCTATGACGCGTGGCGCCAGTATGCGACGCACGACCTGACGCCTGAAATCACAGGCCTCAGAGGCTTTGCCCAGTTCGTCAGTGAAACCCCCGATACGGCGGATGAGGCCAAGTTGCGCGCAGCAAACCGGTTGGGCCTGAGTGACGGCGCACTTGAAACCTACCTGCATCAGCTACTGTTTTCACTGGGAGGCTGGGCGCAGGCGGCTCGCTATCAATTGTGGCAGGCCGAACTGGCGGGCAAAAGCGACCACACCATCACCGATATTCTGACTATCCGGCTTGTCTGGGAAGAGGCGCTCCTCGCGCAATACGAAGATCAGATTGGCGAACACTGGCAGGAGGTGAAGACCGCCCATGCAACAGCTGTCGCGCCGGACACGGACCTTCAGGTCAATGCCATTCTGCAAGAGGCATGGGAGCGCGCGATACAACGCGATTTGGCCGCAACTCTTGCCACCCCGGCCCCAATGGTGGACACTGTACGTCCGGCAATGCAGGCCGCCTTTTGCATCGATGTGCGGTCCGAAGTGTTCCGGCGCGCCCTTGAGTCGGCAAACCCGGGCATCCAGACATTGGGGTTTGCGGGATTTTTTGGCCTGCGGGCATCTCACAAGGGGTACGCATCCGATGTGGATGAGTTGCGCCTGCCCGTGCTGCTGAATCCGAGCGTCACCTCATGCTCCCATGGCGTTGATGCGGGAGCGGATCAGGCTACCCGTTTCAAGGCCCGCGCGATCCGCGCATGGGGGCGGTTCAAGCTTGCTGCGGTATCCTCCTTCGCCTTTGTCGAGGCGACGGGGCCAATCTACGCCGGCAAGCTGATGCGTGACGCTCTCAACCTTGCGCCGAATGTCGCGCCGGGTGGCCCTGCACCTCGGCTGGAGCCTGCGCTGGACCTTGGAGCACAGACCGAAGCGGCGGAAACCATCCTGCGGGCCATGTCCTTCACCACTAATTTTGCACGGCTGATCATGCTGGTTGGACACGGGGCCAATGTGGTCAACAACCCATTTGCGAGCAGTCTCCACTGTGGCGCCTGCGGGGGCTATTCGGGCGAGATAAATGCCCGCTTGCTGGCTGGCCTTCTCAACAATCGCGATGTGCGCAGAGCGCTGGCCGAGCGCGGGATCAAGGTTCCCGAAGATACGCTGTTCGTGGCTGCACTGCATGACACCACCACGGACGCGGTCACGCTTTATGATGAGGACTGTGCGTCCCCGGATCATGCTGCGGATATCAGGCAGGCTAAGGACTGGTTCAAAGCTGCCGGCAAGGTGACGCGTGGCGAGCGGGCGTTGCGGCTGCCGCGGGCGGCGAACGATGGCGAGATTGCCATCCGCAGCCGCGACTGGGCCGAAACGCGGCCTGAATGGGCTCTGGCGGGATGCAAGGCGTTCATCGCTGCTCCGCGCCACCGGACGGCAGGCAAAAGTCTCGAGGGCCGTGCGTTCCTTCATGACTATAGCTGGAGCCAGGACACGAATTTTGGCGTACTCGAGCTGATCATGACCGCCCCGGTGGTCGTCGCCAGCTGGATCAGCCTGCAGTATTACGGATCGACCGTGGCTCCGCATGTCTTTGGATCAGGCAACAAGCTTTTGCACAATGTGACCGGCGGCATCGGCGTCGTTGAAGGCAACGGCGGGACGTTGCGCGCAGGCCTGCCCTGGCAGTCAGTGCATGAGGGGGAGAGCTATGCCCACGAACCGCTGCGTCTGTCGGTCTGCATTCAAGCCCCGCGCGAGGCGATGAACGATATCCTGAAACGACATGACGGTGTGCGGGCCTTATTCGACAACCGTTGGCTTCACCTGTTTGCGCTTGATGAAAGCGGTCGGATGGCCTGGCGGTACGACGGAAACCTGGAATGGTCGATCCTGACCGACGGGGCTCAACAGCCGCCTGAATTGAGGGTGGCGGGTTGAACGCTCAAAGGAGCATACCGTCGCATCTGCTGCATGGACCGGCATTTCGTTAGCCGCACCTGGAGTGTGGTCTAGTGCTGACATTAGCAAATTCTCAGCCAGAGCACATAAAGCGGGCATTCGCGGCGTATGGTCGAACGGCAGCACAGGCCGGAAGCGGAATTACGGCTTCTGTTCGCGGATGGTGTATAGATGTTGTCGAAAGTCTATCCTTACTATCCGACCTTTTGATCGACATGTGGGGCATAGCCCTGTTCGGGCTAAGCGCATTGTTTAGTTTCACGAGCTGTAAGGCCGCCAAATTTGTTCAGCAGTTTTGGCCACTCATCCGCTCATCCCCACTGAATGCGGCTCTTTCCGGATGGCAGGTTGTCGTTGCGAACGTTGACATCTGGCCGGCAGAAGCGGCCAATATGTAAGGCTAATCTCATATTCCAGTCGATTTTCATTTATATTCGTTTGACATTCGTTTTAGGTTCCCTTCTATTCGTCTGACGAGGAATGCAGGGTTTGGACTAACCTGCGATGCGCATTGGCAGTAGCTTTGTGGTCAATGTGGGAGCGAGGCTTGGGAGGGCTTCTTCTGCATGCTGGAATTGGACAATGTCTCCAAGGTTTCCAAGGGTGAAGCGCACATCAGTGACGTTTCGCTGCGGCTGGAAAGTGGAACGCTGAACGTGCTTCTGGGGCCGACCTTGTCGGGCAAGACCAGCCTGATGCGGATCATGGCAGGCCTTGATCGCCCGACACGCGGGCGGGTCATCAGCGACGGCAGCGATGTGACCGGGCTGGCGGTGCAGAAACGCAACGTCGCCATGGTCTACCAGCAGTTCATCAATTACCCGGCGATGACTGTCTATGAGAATATCGCCTCACCGCTGAGGATCGCCGGTGCCGACAAGGCGACGATCAAACGCGAAGTCGAGCGCGCCTCCGAGCTGCTCAGGCTTGGGCCCTATCTGCAGCGCACGCCACTGAATCTGTCGGGCGGGCAGCAACAGCGCACGGCGTTGGCGCGCGCCATCGTCAAGAAAGCCGGCCTGGTGCTGCTCGACGAGCCGCTGGCCAATCTCGATTACAAATTGCGCGAGGAACTGCGCGCCGAACTGCCGAAGATCTTCTCGGAATCAGGCGCCATTTTCGTTTACGCCACAACCGAACCGTCGGAAGCATTGCTTCTTGGAGGGAACACGGCAACGCTCAGCGAAGGCCGCATAACCCAATTCGGCCCGACCGTTGAAGTTTTCCGTAACCCGGTCAATCTGGTCACAGCGCAGACCTTTTCCGATCCGCCGATGAACCTGCTGGCGATGGAGAAGCATCAGGCCAAATTCATCAAGCCGGGCGTCCGCGACATCATGGTACCAGCGGGGCTTGCCCATCTTGCCGATGGTCCCTGCACGCTGGGTTTCCGTCCACATAATCTTTCGCTTGCCGCAGGGCCCGGCACGACCCCGCTGTCGGCCAAGGTGATGGTCACCGAAATCACCGGGTCGGAAAGCTATGTTCATCTCATTCATGAGGATGAGAGGTGGGTGATGCTGACCAAGGGCATCCACGATATCGACGCCGGCGAGATGCTGGAAGTTCATCTCGACACCGGGCACATGCTGGTTTTTGACCGCGACGGACATACGGTTCTCGCCCGGCCGGCGGGGGTATGAGGAACAAATATGGCCCGCATTGATCTCGACCATATCCGCCACGCCTACATGGCAAATCCGTCCAAAGACGAAGACTATGCGTTGCGCGAGGTTCATCATTCCTGGGATGACGGCGGCGCCTACGCGCTGCTCGGCCCCTCTGGCTGCGGCAAGACCACGCTGCTCAACATCATTTCCGGGCTGCTGACGCCGTCGGAAGGCAAGATCCTGTTTGATGGCCACGACGTCACCGGTCTGCAGCCGGAAGAGCGCAATATCGCCCAGGTCTTCCAGTTCCCGGTCGTCTACGACACCATGACGGTGGCCGACAATCTGGCCTTCCCGCTCAGAAATCGCGGCATGGCGGAAGTCGAAGTCCAGAAGCGCGTGGCTGAAGTTCTGGAGATGATCGATCTCGTCGATATCGCGGACCGCAAGGCACGCGGACTGACGGCAGATCTCAAGCAGAAGATCTCGCTCGGTCGTGGCCTTGTGCGCGCCGATGTCAACGCCATCCTTTTCGACGAGCCGTTGACGGTGATCGACCCGCACATGAAGTGGCAGTTGCGCTCACAGCTCAAGCTGCTGCATCGCCGCTTCGGCCACACCATGGTCTATGTCACTCACGACCAGACCGAGGCGCTGACCTTCGCCGACAAGGTGGTGGTGATGTATGGCGGCGAGATCGTGCAGATCGGGACGCCGCAGGAGCTGTTCGAGCGCCCCAGCCACACCTTTGTGGGCTATTTCATCGGCTCGCCGGGCATGAACGTGCTGCCGGTCACACTCGACGGAACAAACGCCCGGCTTGGACAGCAGGCGATCATGATGCCCGGTGCGGCAGAGCTTTCGTCCGGCAAGCGAATCGAACTCGGGATCCGCCCCGAATTCGTGAAACTTGGAACCGCGGGTATGCCAATCAGCGTCAGCAAGGTCGAGGATGTCGGGCGCCAGAAGATCGTCCGCGCCATTATCGAAGGCCATGAACTGGCTATCGTGCTGGACGAGGATTCATCCGTGCCCGCCGATCCGCACGTCACCTTCGATCCTGCCGGAATCAACATCTACGCCGACGACTGGCGCGTAAAGCTGGGAGGCTGAGATGGATAAGCCCTGGAACAACAAGGCCTGGTTCATGGTGCTGCCGATGCTGCTGCTGGTGGCATTCTCGGCCGTCATCCCACTGATGACCGTGGTCAATTATTCGGTGCAGGACACCTTCGGCAACAACCAGTTTTTCTGGGCCGGAACGGACTGGTTTTCCGATGTGCTGTCCTCGGCCCGCTTTCATGACGCGCTGGCGCGCAACCTCCTGTTCTCCGGCATCATCCTGTTGATCGAGGTGCCGCTCGGAATTTTCATCGCGCTCAACATGCCGCGCAAGGGACTGGGCGTGCCGTTCTGCCTGGTGTTCATGTCGCTGCCGTTGCTCATTCCGTGGAATGTGGTCGGCACCATCTGGCAGGTGTTCGGTCGCGTCGACATCGGCCTGCTCGGCTATACGCTCAACGCACTTGGCTTCGATTACAATTACGTCGGCGATCCGTTTGACGCCTGGGTAACGGTCATCGCCATGGATGTCTGGCACTGGACCAGCCTGGTTGTGCTCTTGTGCTATGCTGGACTGGTGTCGATCCCGGACGCCTATTATCAGGCGGCCAAGATAGACGGCGCCTCGCGCTGGTCGGTGTTTCGCTACATCCAGCTGCCGAAGATGAACCGGGTGCTGCTGATTGCCGTGCTCTTGCGGTTCATGGACTCGTTCATGATCTACACCGAACCCTTCGTTGTTACCGGCGGCGGGCCCGGCAACGCCACCACCTTCCTGTCGATCGATCTGGTCAAGACTGCCATCGGCCAGTTCGACGTCGGACCGGCTGCCGCGATGTCGCTGATCTACTTCCTCATCATCCTGTTGCTGTCATGGGTTTTCTACACCGTGATGATCACCAACGACGCCAAAGGCTGAAGGAGAGCGACCCGTGACCTATTCCGACAACACCGCTGCCTCCCAGACAAATCTTGACGCCACGGCTGCAATGGCGCGGCGGACGCGTCGTTCAAATGCGATCGCGCGCTTTTCTTTCCTGGTGCCACTGATCTACATCTTGCTATTGATGCTGCCGGTCTACTGGCTCATGAACATGAGCTTCAAGACCAACAATGAGATCCTGGGCGCCTTCTCGCTGTGGCCCCGCAATCCGACGCTTGCCAACTACCAGGTCATCTTCACCGATCCGGCCTGGTATAGCGGCTACATCAATTCGATCATCTATGTGGTGATGAACATGGTGATCTCGGTCGCGGTGGCGCTGCCCGCTGCCTATGCGTTCTCGCGCTATCGGTTCCTCGGTGACAAGCACCTTTTCTTCTGGCTCCTGACCAACCGCATGGCGCCACCGGCGGTGTTCGCGCTGCCGTTCTTCCAGCTCTATTCCGCCTTCGGGCTGATCGACACCCATATCGCGGTGGCGATTGCCCATTGTCTGTTCAACGTTCCCTTGGCGGTCTGGATCCTTGAAGGCTTCATGTCCGGGGTGCCCAAGGAGATCGACGAGACCGCCTACATCGATGGCTACTCGTTCCCGAAATTTTTCGTCAAGATCTTCATTCCTCTGATTGCGAGCGGGATCGGCGTCGCCGCGTTCTTCTGCTTCATGTTCTCATGGGTGGAACTGCTCATTGCCCGCACGCTTACCGTCACCGACGCCAAGCCGATCGCAGCCACCATGACCCGCACGGTATCGGCCTCGGGCATGGACTGGGGCGTGCTTGCCGCAGCCGGCGTGCTGACGATCATCCCCGGCGCGCTCGTGATCTGGTTTGTCCGCAACTACATCGCCAAGGGCTTTGCCCTGGGCCGGGTCTGAGGAGGCGCGCAATGGATTTCTCATGGATGGCCTGGACCGGCCCGACCGCAACTTTCTTCATCGTCATCTTCCTGTTGCTCGTCGGCATGGGGGTCTGGGAATACAAGGTGCCCGGCGGCTCGCCCCGGGTCGGAATCCTGCGCTTTGAAACCACACGCGGCGACCGTCTATTCGTCTCGCTCTTGGGTTCGGCGTTCATCAATCTCGCCTGGCTCGGACTAGTTGGTCCGAACCTCTGGTGGGCTCTTGCCCTGTCCGTGGTCTACGCCATCGGCGTGTTCCGCTACGTCTAGGGTCAATACCGGAAGCGGCAATACCGCCGGTTCCGTTTTCGCAAGTCGGGAGGAAACTGCAATGCGGAAACATTTTCTACTTTCAACAGTGGCTATGGCGCTGGTGTTCAGCGCAGGCGCCGCGCAAGCGGGCATGGAAGAGGCCAAGAGCTTCCTTGATGCCGAAATCGGCGATCTGTCGACGCTTTCGCGCGCCGACCAGGAAAAGGAAATGCAGTGGTTCATTGATGCCGCAAAACCCTTTGCCGGCATGGACATCAAGGTCGCATCCGAAACGCTGACCACCCATGAGTATGAATCCAAGACACTCGCCGCGGCCTTTGCCGCGATCACCGGCATCAATGTCACCCATGACCTTATCGGTGAAGGCGACGTGGTCGAAAAGCTGCAGACGCAGATGCAGACCGGTGAGAACATCTACGACGCCTATGTCAACGATTCCGATCTGATCGGCACCCACTGGCGCTATCAGCAGGCCCGCTCGCTGACCAAGTGGATGGCCAATGAGGGCAAGGACGTCACCAATCCGATGCTTGATCTTGAAGATTTCATCGGGCTGAGTTTCACCACTGCGCCCGATGGCGATCTCTACCAGCTGCCCGACCAGCAGTTCGCCAACCTCTACTGGTTCCGCTATGACTGGTTCAACGACGAGAAGAACAAGGCCGATTTCAAGGCCAAGTATGGCTACGATCTTGGCGTGCCGGTGAACTGGTCGGCCTATGAGGATATCGCCGAATTCTTCACCGGTCGCGAAATCGACGGCAAGAAGGTCTATGGCCACATGGACTACGGCAAGAAGGACCCGTCACTCGGCTGGCGCTTCACAGACGCCTGGCTTTCCATGGCCGGCAATGGCGACAAGGGCCTGCCGAACGGCTTGCCGGTCGATGAATGGGGCATCAAGGTGGACGAAAATTCGCGCCCGGTCGGCTCCTGCGTTGCACGTGGTGGCGACACCAACGGCCCAGCCGCTGTCTACTCGATCCAGAAATATCTCGACTGGATCAAGGCCTATGCGCCGGCATCCGCTGAAGGCATGACCTTCTCTGAGTCCGGTCCGGTTCCGGCCCAGGGCGAGATTGCCCAGCAGATGTTCATGTACACCGCGTTTACCGCTGACATGGTCAAGGACGGCCTGCCGGTGGTCAACGAGGACGGCACGCCGAAATGGCGTTTCGCACCAAGCCCGCATGGCGTCTACTGGAAGGACGGCATGAAGCTCGGCTATCAGGACGTGGGTTCCTGGACGCTGATGAAGTCCACGCCTGACGACCGCGCCAAGGCCGCATGGCTCTATGCGCAGTTCGTGACCTCGAAGACGGTCGACGTCAAGAAGAGCCATGTCGGTCTCACCTTGACCCGTGAGTCGACGATCCAGGACAAGAGCTTCACCGAGCGTGCTCCGAAGCTTGGCGGCCTGATCGAGTTCTATCGTTCGCCGGCCCGCGTCCAGTGGTCACCGACAGGCACCAACGTGCCTGACTATCCGAAGCTGGCTCAGCTCTGGTGGCAGGCAATCGGTGACGCTTCCTCAGGCGCCAAGACTGCCCAGGCAGCCATGGACTCGCTGTGCGCAGAGCAGGAGAAGGTAATGGAGCGCCTGGAGCGTGCCGGCATTCAGGGCGACATCGGCCCGAAACTCGCCGAAGAGCATGATCTGGCCTACTGGAACGCCGATGCCGTCGCGAAGGGCAACCTCGCGCCGCAGCTCAAGATCGAGAACGAGAAAGAACAGCCCATGACCGTCAACTACGACGAACTGGTCAAGAGCTGGCAGTAAGTCTTTCCGGCTCATGCCGTGACCACAGAGATTTTGATCGGGGCCTTCGGGCCCCGATCTTTTTCTTCAACCGGAATATCCTAACCATGTCTGGTCTTATGATTTTGCCGAGGATCGCACGCACAATGGAAGGAAAATCCGCATGCTCAATGTTATCGACGAGTTCCCCGAGAATGCATCACGATCAGGGTCGAGAGAAAGCTGAAGGCTGTTGATGTCATTGACGTGCTATCCAATCCCTTCATCGTGCGGGGCAACCCTGAGCATATCCGTTCTGACAACGGCAAGGATTTAGGGTTTCGCTCGCCCTGACATCAATTTGCCCTAGCTACCGGCTCAAGAAAGACATGGCAGGAGTTACAGCCCGGTGATCGCAACTGCAGAATTCATAGCTTCACGAGAGGTGGGTTTGGCCCGCTTGGCAGCGTTCACACCAATCGCTGGACAGCACTATTCTTCAGCCCGGAACTATGATCGCGGGCCAGGTCAGCACAATTCAGTCTCACAACTATCGCCCTATCTGCGCCGACGGCTTGTTACCGAAGAAGAGGCGGTTATGGCTGCCGTTCGCGGGCACGGTTTGGCAGGCGCCGAGAAATTCAACCAGGAAGTGTTCTGGCGCACCTACTTCAAGGGTTGGCTCGAGCAACGGCCCGTAATCTGGGATCTGTATCGAGACGGCTTGCAAGCAGATCTGGACCGTCTCGAGAACGACCGCGACTTTAGAAAAAGGCTTGATCGCGCCTTGGCAGGCGAGACCAGGATCGAGTGCTTCGATTTCTGGGTGAAAGAACTCCTGGAGACCGGATATTTGCACAACCACGCTCGCATGTGGTTTGCGTCAATCTGGATATTTACCCTGGAACTGCCATGGCGTCTGGGAGCAGATTTCTTTCTCAGGAACCTGATTGACGGAGATCCTGCCTCCAATACGCTGAGTTGGCGCTGGATCGCTGGATTGCACACAAGAGGCAAGACCTATCAGGCCGAAGCCTGGAACATCGCAAAGTTCACGGATCAGCGTTTCATTCCAGTAGAGGGCAAACTTTCCCCGGTTGCGGACGCTCTGGTCAACGAAGAGCCAAACGGTTTGCCGCCCATCGCTGCGATCAGGAAACCAGTTCTCCCCGACCAGCATTTTTCCACTGGTTTACTGATCACGGAAGAGGAGTGTCGGATCGAGGCGTTGCCTTTGTCTGATTTCAACATCAAGACAGTTGCGACGCTTGGTGCGAGCCACTTGCGCTCAACCTTGCCAGTCAACACCATCGTTCGTGGCTTCGAGCTCGCAGCATTGGCTGACACAGTTGAACGCCTTGGATGCTCGGCCCAAGAGTTGATCGCGAACGACCCCAAAGTTCTCCTCAATTGGGCCAAGGAAGCAAATGTATCGCAAATCCTGACAGGCTACATTCCTGTCGGCCCGCTGCGCGATTGGATGAAGCTGGCCCAGTCTCATCTCGATGCTGAAGGCGTTTCCCTTTGTGAATGGCAAAGGGAATGGGATGCGTTGATCTGGCCATACGCAACTGCCGGATTTTTCAAAGTGAAGAAACAGATCCCACGGATCCTGCAGCAACTGGGAATGCCGGATTGCTGAAGCGAGTGCGGGCTTGAAATACGGCAAGGATCAAAAGGCCGAGCACGGCCTTTTTCGACACAGGCGCTTCCTACCGTGAGCAAGCTGCAACGTTTCGCCGGCGAAGATAGACATTCTCCCGTTCCGCACCAGTTATATGATGGCGCTCTCGGCCCAAACATCTAAATTCGGACGGCTTGGTGAGGATGACAGCAGGGGCCTTTCGATCGCTAGCTGTGGAATCTCAACGGCCAGTCAGTTTCGCAATTGAAACACCGCTTCGGGTCACGCAATGAGTGGCGTTACCCGGAAGACCAGTCAGGACACTTGAATGCCCAGCAGACTTGCATACCACCGGGAGGACAAATCCGTCCTACCTCGTTTGCTTTTCCTTGTTCCCTTCATCGCCGCATTGATGGTGATAGGCCTAACGTCATATGCGCCAGCGGTCGCCGCAGATTCTGATGAAGCGTGGCAGGCGTGGACGACCGACGATTATGCGCCAAACGAGCTGATCGGTGGGATTTGGTCATCAAAGGAACAGGCATTTGTCAGCCCTTCGAAGCTTTTGGAAGCCGTTGGCGGAGCGCGATTCATCCTTCTTGGTGAGAACCATGACAATGCCGTGCATCATCATCTCCAAGGATGGATCATCCGGAACGCGCGGTTGTCGGGACATCTATCTGTGGTGATGGAGCAGATAGATGTTAGCAAGACACAGGCGCTCGAGACTTTTTTGGCGCAATCCGATCCTGACCCGATGAAGCTTGGTGAGGCGCTGGATTGGCCCAATAGCGGCTGGCCGGATTGGGAATTGTATCTGCCCGTCGCGCGCGCAGCCCTCGACAGGAGGGCAGACATTCTGCCCGGGCTCCCTGCGACAGAACAAACTCGCCAGATTGCCAAAAACGGACTTTCGATCCTGCAACCAGCTCGATTGTCAGAGCTCCAGTTGGATCAACCGCTGCCAGTTGCTGAGGCACAAGCTTTGCGACAGGAAATCGTGGAGGCACATTGCGATCTTCTACCAACGAAAGCGATTCCGGCCATGGAGTCTGTGCAGAGGTTTCGCGACGCCTACATGGCGGAGGCCATGTTGAAGGCAGGAACCAAAGGCCCGGCGGTCCTGATCTCTGGAAACGGTCATGTCAACAAAGCTCGCGGCGTGCCCTGGTATCTCGACCAAGCTGGTGCCGACGGGGTCATCGTGATTGCACTGACAGAGACCATACCTGAGGCCCGGACAGCGTCGAATACACCAGCGAACGACGACGTGGCAGACTATTTTTGGTTCACAACCCACGTAGACCGAGGTGACCCGTGCGCGATGCTGATCGACGCCCCGGTTACGTCCGAATGAAGGACCTTGACCCAGTTCTGATTTTTAGTGGCGTGAGCAAGTCTTTTGCCAGCGCCGATGGACTGGTGCAGGTTCTTCGTGGCGTTGACCTTGCTATCAGCCCAGGTGAAACGGTAGCGCTGACCGGCGAATCCGGAAGCGGTAAAAGCACGCTTCTACATATTGCCGGAGCGCTGGATACGGCAGATCAGGGCACGGTGCACCTCGCCGGTCACAATCTGGCCGGGATGTCGGATGCCAAACGCGCGGCCGTTCGACGCCATGACGCAGCTGTCATCTTTCAGCAATTCAATCTTATCCCGTCGCTAAGCGTAGCAGACAATATCGCGTTTCAGGCACGCATTGCCGGGCGCGCGGACGAAGCTTTGATAACTGACCTTGCAGACCGGCTGGGCCTGTCCGATCAGTTGCGTAAATACCCGGAAGCCCTGTCGGGTGGCCAACAGCAAAGAGTTGCCATAGCCCGGGCAATCGCTGCCCGGCCCCGCTTGTTGCTTGCGGACGAGCCTACGGGCAATCTGGATGAAGCTACCGCCGCCGAGGTTCTCGACGAGTTGCTGGCGCTGGTCGCAGACACCGGGGCCGCTCTTTTGCTGGTCACGCATTCACCGGCCATTGCCGCGCGCATGGGCCGCCGGCTTCACCTGAGCAAGGGACGCCTTGTATGAACCGGGCCTGCCTTGCCGCGCTTCTGTCGCATTGGATACGCAATCCGCTGCAGCTCTTTGCCTTTCTCGCGGGTTTGGCGCTTGCCACGGGCTTGTGGTCAGGCGTTCAAGCAATCAATGCAGAGGCACGGGCAAGCTATGACGCTGCCGCCGCAACACTTGGCGACGGGCAATTCGACCAGATCGTGCCAGCGACCGGAGATGCCATATCCCAGGAGGATTTCGTTACCCTCCGGCGCGCAGGTTGGTTGGTTTCACCAGTGCTTGAAGGGCAGATCAACGGTGTTCGGATACT
This sequence comes from Hoeflea sp. AS60, assembly GCF_038900115.1. Taxonomy (NCBI): domain Bacteria; kingdom Pseudomonadati; phylum Pseudomonadota; class Alphaproteobacteria; order Hyphomicrobiales; family Rhizobiaceae; genus Hoeflea; species Hoeflea sp. AS60. The sequence goes on from NZ_JBBMQP010000008.1 coordinate 20,724, forward strand.
GGGTTTTGACCCTTTGTCGTCACCCATTGGATTTGGTGTGTCGGAGGAGACACAAACCGGTGATCTGAGTGCTTTTCTGAACGGCGACCAGCTTTTTGCGAACGCCGAGACCGCCGGGCGATTTCAGACCGGCATCCGCGTAGTGATCAACCCTGCCGTCGCGTCCGGCATTGCGGTGGGTGAAATAGGAATGGTGCAGCGCCTGCTGAACCGCAGCTACTTGTCTCGCTTGTTCGTGCAGCCTGACCAGCCTCTGCAGCGGCCGGCACTTGCCGACATCGCCCCGCACCTGAGGCTTAAGGCCGCCAGCCAGACAGCAGATGTAGGTGAACTGACCGACAGTTTTCACTTGAACCTCACCGCCTTCGGATTGCTCAGTTTTGCCGTGGGCATTTTCATCGTCTACAGCACTATAGGGCTTGCGTTCGAGCAGCGCCGCGGGATGGTGCGGACGTTGCGCGCACTGGGGATTTCGTTGCCCCGTCTGATCACGCTGATGTTTATCGAAGTTTTGCTGCTGGCGCTGGTCGGCGCCTGTCTGGGCATCTTTCTGGGCTACATCGTTGCTGCGATGTTGCTGCCGGATGTCGCAGTGACCCTGCGTGGCCTCTACGGCGCCGATGTAGCGGGCACATTGCAGTTCCGGGCGTCGTGGTGGGGGTCTGGCATGGCCATTGCAATACTGGGATCTTTGGCAGCCGCCGCCGCAAAGCTTTGGCAGATTGCGTCGATGCCAATTCTCGCCAGTGCACAGCCCCGCGCGTGGGCTATGCGATCGGGTCGGGCGCGGGGTGTACAGGCAATCCTGGCTGCGACTTCGTTGCTATCTGCGGCTGGTCTTGCATGGTTCGGAACCGGGCTGATGGCAGGCTTTGCGCTGCTCGGGTGTTTTCTGATCGGTGCGGCTCTGACCGTACCTTTACTGATGCACCCTTTTCTAGCCTTCGCCGCCGGTGCCGCCAGGACGCCCGTTGCGCGTTGGTTCTGGGCTGACACCCGCCAACAATTGCCGGGTCTCGGTCTTGCACTCATGGCGCTGATGCTTGCTATCTCTGCCAATGTGGGCGTTTCAACCATGGTGTCGAGCTTTCGAATGACATTTGTCGCGTTTCTGGATCAGCGGCTCGCACCAGAATTGTATGTCGAGGTGGCGAATGCAGCGCAAGCCAACGCAATAGAAACGCAATTGCCGGATAGCGGCATTGTGGTCCTGCCGCTGCTTGCGGTCGACGCGCAGATTGCAAAGCAGCCAACGCGCCTTTTCGGTGTCCGGGTGGGTCCGACCTATCGCGAAAACTGGGTGTTTCTGGATGCGGAGCCAGACGCGTGGGACAGGGTCAGCGCAGGCACGGCAGCGGTGGCAAACGAACAACTGGCGCGCCGTGCCAGTCTTTGGGTTGGCGATAGCGTCGCGCTTGGGGAGGAATTGACGGTGACCCTTGCGGCAATCGTGGCGGACTACGGCAATCCACGTGGGCAGCTGGTTGTCGGAGAGGCTCTTTTCCGCAGACTGCACCCAGAGGTCGCCCCCCGTCAATTTGGGCTGCGCACCGACGATCCCGCGAGTTTGCGCAACACCCTCGTATCTGATCTGGGCCTTGCAGACAGCGCGATAACAGACCAGTCCGCGCTCAAGGCGATTTCTCTGCAGGTGTTTGACCGCACCTTTACCGTCACGGCAGCTTTGAACGTGCTCACGCTTATAGTCGCGGGGTTTGCCATGCTGATGAGCCTTTTGACACTTGCGGACCTGCGCGTGCCACAACTTGCACCGGTTTGGGCCCTTGGAATCACAAGACTCAAGCTCGGGCAGCTCGAGCTTTTGCGCACCGGAGTGTTCGCTGTGATGGTCTGCATCATCGCTTTGCCAGTCGGCCTGGGAATGGCATGGGTGTTGCTGGCAATCATCAACGTGGAGGCTTTTGGCTGGCGCTTGCCGATGTTCCTGTTTCCCGGCGAATACTTTCGCCTGTTCCTACTGTCCTTGTTGGCTGCAATTGCTGCGGCCAGTTGGCCTTCCGTGCGGTTGATGCGGTTGCCACCTGCAAGGCTTCTCAAGGTGTTTGCCAATGAACGTTAAGGTCTTTGCGTTTCTCATCTTTTGGCCCTTGAGCGCCTTGGCCCAAGGGTTTGCAGGGCTCGGCACCGACGCGGACGGCTTTGCCACGCCACAGCCGCAGCCCGAGTTCAACTTCCCGGCCGATCATGGGCCGCATCCTGATTACCGGATCGAATGGTGGTACCTGACCGCAAATCTGAAGGCGGCAGACGGGACAGCCTATGGCCTCCAATGGACCCTGTTTCGAACCGCTTTGAGCCCGGGCGAGGCCGATGGCTGGGCATCGCCTCAGGTCTGGTTCGCCCATGCTGCTGTCACGACCCCTGATGCGCATTTCGCGACAGAACGCTTTGCTCGCGGCGGGATCGGCACTGCGGGTGTGCAAGCTGATCCGTTTCATGCGTGGATCGACGAATGGGCCATGACGGGACCGGATTTGAACACGCTGAACCTGACCGCGCAGGGGGCAAATTTTGGATATGACATGACACTGGAAGCTAAGGGGCCGTTGGTGTTTCACGGGCAAGAGGGTTTTTCCGTCAAATCGGGCGAAGGACAAGCCAGCTACTATTACTCGCAACCGTTCTATCGCATCGCAGGGACGCTCGAATTGCCCTCAGGTCCGGTGGAAGTGACAGGCAGCGCGTGGCTGGACCGCGAATGGTCCTCACAACCCCTGTCAGAGAACCAGTCGGGGTGGGACTGGTTCTCGCTTTCGTTTGACAGCGGTGACAAGCTGATGGGGTTTCAATTGAACCAGCGGGACGGCACCCACTATAGCGCCTCCACATGGGTCGATGCAGACGGAGGGGCCACGGCCTATCCTGATGGTGCGTTTACGGCTGAGCCGATATCGCAGACGCGGGTCGCCGGGCGCGACGTGCCGACCGAATGGCAAGTGCGACTGCCAGACCGCGATCTGGACGTGCGCATATCGGCCATGAATACACAGGCATGGATGCCGCTGAGCATCCCCTATTGGGAGGGTCCGGTGACGGTGAATGGCAGCCATAAGGGCGTCGGATATCTGGAGATGACGGGATATGAGTGATGCGGACGATCTGGTTGCTTTTCTCACCGCTGCTCGGCAGCAATTACTGCGTGAGACGGCGGACAGCCATTACCTTGCGCACTACCCAAACTTTGCCACCGTATCGAACCCACAATAAGCGGTTTACGATTCCGCTTTGCTCTTCGAGCGCCCCCAATTTTCCCCTGCAACAAGGTCGATACCTCATCAGCGACTTGCCGCATTGGATCAGGCGCAAAATGTGCATATCTCTGGGTCGTTTGTGATTGAGAGTGGCCTAGAAACTTGTCCACGATATTTGGACTTTGGGCCGATGAAACCACTGAAATTGCGAAATCATGCCGAAGCTCGTGTAACCTCAGATCATCAAGTGCCGCCAACTTCCTTACTTTGCGCCAGATTTGCTCAATACTTATCAGCGTCATGCCCCCGATCGAGGACAAGAAATAAGCGGCGACCCCGTTCGAAGGTGTTCGGCTCGCCTGCCGGATGGCAACATAGGTGATGATTGGTGCGGATCGGGGCGGATTGCGGATTGCCTGAACCTCCACTTTTCACGATTGGTTAACCATGATCGGTCAATATTTGACCGAGGCGTTTACGGCTCGAAAAGTGTCCCCAGCCAGGAACGGAACCGGATATGGCAATAGTGACCTTCGCCAATACCAAAGGCGGCGCAGGCAAGACCACGGCGGTTCTCCTGGTTGCAACGGAGCTTGCGCGCATGGGTTTGCGCGTAGTGGTGCTCGACGCCGATCCACAGCATTGGATTTCGCGCTGGTATGAGCAACTGGGTGCCAACTGCCCTGACAGGCTCGAAGTCGTCCCCTATGTTTCTGCGGCCAACCTGGAGCGTCATGTCCGTGCGCATCGCAGCAATGCAGATTTCGTGCTACTTGACCTGCCGGGAGCCAGAAGTACCCTGCTTGCTCAGGCCCTGGGCTATTCCAACTATGTGCTGATTCCCGCGCAGGGTTCTGCCATGGATGCGCAAGGCGCTGCAAATGTCATTGACCTCCTGCACTATCTCGATGAGAAGGCGGGCATCCGCATTCCCCATTCTGTGGTCCTCACCCGCGTCAACCCGATCATCACCACCCGAGCGCTACAGGGCGTCAAAGCCTTGTTGCGGGAAAAGCGGGTGCATCTGATTTCCACGCCGATCATCGAGCGCGCGGCCTTTCGCGACGTCTTCAGTTGCGGCGAGACGCTCTATTCCATGGACCCGAAAAATGTCAGCAATCTCGCGCGCGCGCAGGAGAACGCCCAGCTTCTAGGCCAGGAAATTCTGCTGCGCCTGCAGCATGCCATTGCCATAGCTCCTCAACGAAATGAGCCGCAGCGGCTGGTTGCCTGATCCAGCCGGGCGTTTGGCCTTGAATTACCGCAGCTTGGCTTAGAAGAGGGCGTCGTCGAACAGATCGTCATCCGAAACGGCTGGTGCCAAGGTCGGTTCGGTCGTGGCCTCGCTCGCCTTGGGCCAGCCGAAAATCGCGGCATGGACGTCCCGTTCTGATTTCATCGTATAGGTGCGAAAGATATCCGCCGACAAATCATCCAGCACGTCATCCAGACCTTCGCAGTCCGGCTCATAGGACAGGGCCTCGGCAGCGAGCGACCGGCAATCGACGAGAATGGCGGTCACCTCCTGATGGAAATCAAGGCCAGCGGTGGCCGCTGCCACCTTGATGGTCACTTCCTGGCCGCGACCACAAAGATCGTCGACTTGCGCTTCGAGTGTCTTGTCCGCCTGGGTGACATGGGAGAGCGCGATCTCGATCCGGCCAACCAGTTTGGGGCCGGTACCCGCGCCATCGCCTGTGTGACCATGGCGCAGTGCGATAGCCTGTTCGTTCAGCTGGTTCAGATCCCCAAGCGCCCGGTCCGTCACCTCATCAAGCTTGGTTGAGAAGGAGCGCAGTTCGTTGGTGACGACGTTGATGGCGCGGCTTTCTTCCCCGAGCTGGGTGCAGCGCAAGTAGGTGTTGAGCGCCATATACTGAATGTCGTTGCGAACGAGCTGTATGGTCTTCACGCTCTCGACCAGTTCCTTGACCATATCACTGGCGCTGTCGCTGAGGCGGGCTGCCTCGCTTGCCGATTGCTCGATACCGGCCACCGCATCGCGGGCAAGCTCCAGACTGTTCTGCACGAAACCCATGGCAGAGCGTTCGGATGTGTCCGTCCGCGCTGGCAACATGGACTGCTGCAACTTCATGAGAACCGTGGCATCGTTGGAGAATGCCCCGATATTTTGAACGATCGTCCCGCATTGGGCCTTGAATTCGGCAGCGATCGCGGTGAGCTGATCGCGTACCAGCCGGGTGATCAGCATCTGGATACGGTCCTGATCTTCAGCCGATAGGGTCGCTGCAGCCTCGCGCGACAGATAGTCGTCAGAGATGGCAAATGCTGCCTGGCAATGCTCTATACGCTGACGCGTGACGTCACCGATTTGCAGCGACGAAAGCGTGCTTGCAAGGCGTCCCTGCACCTTCAGAGCAAGCTCTCTTACCTGATCAGCAATGTCGGCGAGCGTCTTGCGTTGTGTCTGGATCGCGTTGGCATTTTGCACCAGGTCTTGGGCGATGGCAGGTATCGCGTGTTCGTGAACTGCAAGCACCTCCCCACCGGCGTTGGCGCTATGAATCAGACCCTGCAGCGAATGAATACACTCGGCAAAAGCCTGCACCTCGCGGGTGGCAAACTGGATGCGTTCGACGATCTCCTCGGCAAAGCCCGCGAAATCGGCAATTCCGGCGCCGGTTATCTTTGCCGTCATGGCAAAGGCGCGCAGATAGCGCAGTGTGTCTTCCATCGCCAGCACCTCTGATGCGAGTGATTTGCCGTATTGGCTGATACTCTCAAAACGCTCGCGCCTGGCAAGCTGCTGCGCGGGGAGCGCGGCTATGAGCTCGCCGGTGCGCAGCAGTTCAGCGGTCGCTTCCTCTGCCTCATCTTCCCGAAGCGCGTTGGTAATGTTTTCCAGTGCTTTCAGAAGCCCTGAGAAGACATCGAGTACCGACACCAGAACGGTTCCGCCATCCAGAAATCGTTGCTCGATCTGCGCAAGAGCGTCCTCGAGTTTTTGGCCAATGATATCCGTTGGACTGGAAATATCGGCGGTCTTTTGTAATCTGCGGGTGTTCATGCTGAGCCCTCGTTGTTCTTTCAAAATGTTGGCCTGGACGGGGGATCCCCGCGCGGGCTCAGCCGAGATGCCGGCGACTGGCTGCCAGAATTTCACGTGCGATCTGCTCAAGCGGTACAACCCGGTCAACGCCGCCCCGGGCTATCGCTTCCTTCGGCATGCCAAAGACCACTGATGTCGCCTCGTCTTGAGCCAGCGTGAAGGCGCCTGCCTTGTGCATTTCATCCATGCCGCGAGCTCCGTCGTCTCCCATTCCGGTCATGATCACGCCCATGGCATTGGCGCCGGCTGATCGGGCGGCAGAGCGAAACAGGACATCGACTGAAGGCCGATGGCGCGAGACCAGTGGACCGTCCTTGACAGCGACGATATAGCGGGCACCCTGCCGTTCGAGCATCATGTGGCGGCCACCAGGTGCAATCAGCACGTGACCACGCAAAACGGGATCTCCGTGCTCGGCCTCCTTTACCTCTACCTGGCACAACGTGTTGAGGCGCGAGGAGAAGGCGGAGGTGAATTTTTCCGGCATGTGTTGGACAATGACGATGCCCGGCGCATTGGCCGGTAGCGCCACCAGAAGTTCGCGAAGCGCCTCGGTGCCGCCGGTGGAAGCGCCGACGCAAACCACCATCTCAGTGGTCTTCGCCATGGCCCGCCCCGTCGGCGGTGGCAAGACGGCGTCGGCGGTAAGCTTGGCCTGGGTTGCCCCTGCAAGCGGCGGCCGCCGGCTTACGCCCTTCACTCTGGCAGCCGCTGCGCCCTTGACCGTTTCGCGGATCATCGCACCGGATTCAGACAGATGGTCGGCCGCGCCAATCTTGGGCTTGAGAATGATGTCGACCGCGCCTGCCTCCAGTGCCTGCATCAATGTCTGCGACCCCTCCTCCGTCAGCGAGGAACACATGACAACCGGGATAGGATGCTGGGACATCAGCTTGCGCAGGAACGTGATGCCGTCCATTTTCGGCATTTCCACGTCCAGTGTCACGACGTCGGGCACTTCCTCCTGGATGCGGCGTGCGGCGACGAAGGGGTCAGAAGCCACACCCATCACCTCGATATCCCCGTCCGCTTCCAGAACCTGCGTCAATGCTTGCCGGACGCTTGCCGAGTCATCCACGATCAATACGCGTATCTTCTTCGCCATTTGCGTGCTCAGATCTTCTGAAAAACGGTATTGGCCACCTGCTTTACTGGCAGATCAAACCCGGTGATGGTTTCGGAGTGGCCGACATAGAGATAGCCGCCTGAAACAAGCTTGTCGCAAAGACGTGACAGGACCTTGTGCTGGGTCGGCTTGTCGAAATAGATGAGCACGTTTCTGCAGAAGATCACGTGCATCGGGTCACCGACGGAATAGGCCGAATCCATCAGGTTGAGGCGTGCAAAGCCCACCTTGCTGCGAAGTTCCGGGTGGATGCGAACCTCACCGCGGCGCTGATCGACAGGCTCCATGACATAGCGCCGTCGCCGGTCGCTATCGACCGGGTCCAGTATCGCCGTGGAAAACACGCCGCGCCGCGCAGTCTGCAACACATCGGTCGACAGATCGGTTGCAAGGATTGTGTAGTCCAGCCCGTGCTTGGCCTGGATGAAATCCTCCAGCACCATCGCCAATGTATAAGGCTCGGCACCAACCGAGCAGGCGGAACTCCAGAACCGCAGCTGACGGTGCCCCTTCGACAGCAGATCTGGAAGCGCATTTGCGGCCAGATGGTCGAAATGCTTCGGCTCCCGGAAAAAGTCGGTCTTGTTGGTCGTCACCGCATCGATGAGGTGAATGGCCTCTGTCTCGATACCCTCATGCTTGAAAAGATAGTCACAATACTGATCAAGGGTGGTCAGTCCGGTTACGCGCAACCGGCGGCGCAGCCGCCCCTCCAGCATCGTCTTTTTGGTCACCGGCATCTTGATTCCGCTGTAATCATAGATGTAGCGCGAAAGCAGATCGAAGTTGCGGGGACTGAGACCATCTGAGCCTACCTCGCCTTCACGAGTGGAGCGATGGCTGCGCGCGGGCGGTCTCTCCTGCAAAGCGGTGGAGCTCATGCTGGCTCCATCCGCACTTGTGACAAGGTGCCTAGCGACCGGACATCTCCGCTCGTGAACAGATTGGCAAGATCGACAATGACCACAAAGTCGGAGGTGCGCCGGACGACACCTGCGATGTAGTCAGATGGCCACCGGACGCCGATATCCGGAGCCCCCTCAATTGCGTCGCACCGGAATGCGGTCACTTCGAACACACGGTCGGCCAGCAAGCCAAGCGTAAGTGCACGCCCGTCAAGTGGCACATCGATCACCAGGATGCGCGTGTGTGGTGTCTTCTGGGTTGCCGTCATGCCCAGTCGCAAACGAAGGTCGATGACCGGCACCCCCTGTCCGCGCACGTCACGCAGACCAAGCAGGTAGTCCGGGCCGTTGGGGATCCGGAAGGGATCCTCGTGATCGAGGATCTCCCGGACGACTTCAACTGGAACGGCAAAGCACTCGTCTGCAAGGCTGAACGTTACATATTGAGCTTCAGACTCCGGATTGGCCATCACGCGCTCTCCTTGAAATTGGCGTCTTCGCCGTCAGGTCCGCCCATCGCCATGTCGATGTTAAAACCGGAGGACTTCTTCGCGGTCTTGTTAGGCTGTGCCATCTTCTTGGCGGGTGATGGAGCAGCCATCTTTGCAGCCGTTTTCTTGAGCTGCTGGACCTGCATGTTGCCAGTTGAGCTGGCGGCAGTATCAACCTTGAAGAAGGCGATCGATGCCTGAAGCTCTTCGGCCTGGGCGGCGAGCTCTTCGGACGTTGCCGACATCTCTTCAGAGGCACCAGCGTTCTGCTGGGTTACCTTGTCGAGCTGCTGGATCGCCTCATTGATCTGCGAGGAGCCGATGTCCTGCTCGCGGCAGGCAGCAGAGATTTCCGAGACCAGCTCAGCAGTCTTGCGGATATCGGGGACTAGACGGGTCAGCATTTCGCCGGCCTGGGTGGCAACCGATACGGTTTCACCAGAGAGGCCAGAGATTTCAGCCGCTGCTGCCTGGCTGCGCTCGGCGAGTTTACGCACTTCCGAGGCCACCACTGCAAAGCCCTTGCCATGCTCACCAGCACGGGCCGCTTCGACTGCTGCGTTCAGCGCAAGCAGGTCGGTCTGGCGGGCGATTTCCTGAACGATCGAGATCTTCTCGGCGATCGTGCGCATGGCAGTGACGGCCTTGTCCACGGCCTGGCCGCTTTCCTCGGCATCGACTGCCGACTGGCGGGCAATCTTCTCCGTCTGGGCAGCGTTGTCTGCGTTCTGTTTGATGTTGGCGGCCATTTCTTCCATCGAGGCCGAGGCCTCTTCGGCAGAGGATGCCTGTTCGGTCGCACCCTGTGAGAGCTGCTCGGAACCCGACGAAAGCTGCTGGCTGCCGGAAGACACGTTGTCTGAAGCCGCCAGTGCATCGCCAACCACGCCGCGAAGACGCTCGACCATCGACTCAAGCGACAGGCCAAGTGTATCTTTGTCCGACAACGGTTTCGGTGCCACGGTAAGGTCGCCATTTGCAATCTTCTCAGCGATTGAGGCGGTCTCGCGCAGGTTGGCGGTCATGATATTGACGTTGTCGACCAGATCCTTGATCTCGTCGTTGGTCTTGATCTCGATGTTCTGGTTGAGATCACCGATTGCGACAGCCTTGGCGAGCTCATTGACGCGCGACAGGCCGCGGCTGATGCCCATGGCGATCCACAAGGCGATGACAACGCCCGCAAGCAAAGCGATGCCCGTTATGCCAAACACGATGTTTCGCGTCATCTCGTACTGGACGTTCGTTGCTTGATCTGCTTCGAGCATGGCGTCACGATTACGCCCCACGGATGCGTCGATCAGGCTTTCCATCTGGTCGACGATTTCGCGACCGTCATTGCGAACCAGTCTGCCCGCCTCGGTGGCGTTGCCGAGCCGGATCTGATTCTGGATGCGTTCGTCGATCTGCGCATACTGCTGGGACAGTGTCCGCACTTCAGCCCACGCGCGGGCGCTTTCGCCAGTGGCGCTGGCCTCCAGCTTGTCAAGCCCTTCGGCAAAGGCCGCCTTGTTGCGGATGATAGCCTGCTGGAATTCATTGACGCGTGCCGGATCATCAGCAAGCACAGAATTGAGCTGTGCGCGGACAATGCGAAGTTGCGTGTCACTGAGGTTCTGTGCCTGCTGCAAACGCGCTGCCGGTCCCTGAATAAGATTAGTCACGGCCTGATTGAGATTTGAGAGGCTATAGATTCCATAGCCTGCGGTGATCGCGAGCATCAGGATCAGCAAGCCGAAGCCTAATGCGAGTTTAAGTTTAATGGTAAAGCGCATAGTGAAAATATCCTGCTTTGCGTTGCGAAAATCTGAACAAATATCCATCGACGGATCGCCGCCGTACGTCGCGAAGGTTGATGAAATCAACTCCCCGAATGCCGGTGACCGGCTTTTCAAACCCGCAACTCATTTGCAGGGAATTGTTGGGTGCCTTTCGCAGGCACCCAACGGTCGCCAAGATGGCTGATGCCGCTTATGCGCTCTGGCGAAAGTCGGCGTCGTCGCTGTCAGGTCCGCCCATCGCCATGTCGAGATTAAAACCGGAGGACTTCTTCGCGGTCTTGTTAGGCTGTGCCATCTTCTTGGCGGGTGATGGCGTAGCCATCTTTGCAGCCGTTTTCTTGAGCTGCTGGACCTGCCTGTTGCCAGTTGAGCTGGCGGCAGTATCAACCTTGAAGAAGGCGATGGATGCCTGAAGCTCTTCGGCCTGGGCGGCGAGTTCTTCGGACGTTGCCGACATCTCTTCGGAGGCACCGGCGTTCTGCTGGGTCACCTTGTCGAGCTGCTGGATCGCCTCGTTGATCTGCGATGAGCCGATGTCCTGCTCGCGGCAGGCAGCAGAGATTTCCGAGACCAGCTCAGCAGTCTTGCGGATATCGGGGACCAGACGGGTCAGCATTTCGCCGGCCTGGGTGGCAACCGATACGGTTTCACCAGAGAGGCCGGAGATTTCAGCCGCTGCTGCCTGGCTGCGCTCGGCGAGTTTACGCACTTCCGAGGCCACCACTGCAAAGCCCTTGCCATGCTCACCAGCACGGGCCGCTTCGACTGCTGCGTTCAGCGCAAGCAGGTCGGTCTGGCGGGCGATTTCCTGAACGATCGAGATCTTCTCGGCGATCGTGCGCATCGCGGTAACAGCCTTGTCCACAGCCTGACCGCTTTCCTCGGCATCGGTTGCCGACTGGCGTGCAATCTTTTCCGTCTGCGCGGCGTTGTCTGCGTTCTGCTTGATGTTGGCGGCCATTTCTTCCATTGAGGCCGAGGCCTCTTCGGCAGAGGATGCCTGTTCGGTAGCACCCTGCGAGAGCTGCTCGGAACCCGACGAAAGCTGCTGACTGCCGGAAGATACGTTGTCTGAAGCCGCCAGCGCGTCGCCAACCACGCCACGAAGGCGCTCGATCATGGCATTGACGTGACCAAGCAGCATGCCGATTTCATCGTTGGTCCTGATCTCGGCAAAACTTGTCAGATCGCCGTCGGAAACACGCTGCACCGTAGAAACCGCTGTGCTGATGCCCTTGCTGATCGACACGATGATCCAGATTGCGGCGCCGAGCGCAGCAATTGCGGCAACGACTGCAAGACTGATCACTATCGAGCGGATGCTTGTGTACTCGTCATCCGCGTTCTGGTTGGCCACCACAAGTCGCCCGCGCTCGAGTTCGAAGACCTCACCGAGCAGAGTGTCGATTTCAGAAGTCGTCGCACGTGCGGTCGTGGCAGAAATACGCTGCGCCGAATCGGGATTTCCTGCCAACATGAAGTTGCGGATCTGGTCGTCCTGCTTGCGGAAATCGGCGGTCAGGTCACTGAGCTTGTTCCAGAAGACCATGCCCTTTTCAGTGGCTTTTCCGAGGATGGTCTCGAAGGTCTTGTCGAATTCGGCGCGTGCCTTGTCGCTGTTGGCGATGTATTTTTCGGTCTCGCTGACATTGATTGCCGACAGCATGTTCTTCTGCTGACGGATCTGCTGCAACTGGGCAATATTGAGATCCTGAGCAGCGCTCAGTCGTTCGGCCGGACCGTGAAGTGCATCGCCCCACTGTGTATTGACGTTGGCCAGGCTGATGATGCTGTAGCCGGCGGTGCCCACCAGCATTAAAATTACAAAACTGAAAGTCAGAAGCAGTTTGAGTTTGATGGTAAAACGCATGGTTCCCTCACGCTCTATCAAGCGGTTGCTTTGATTGTTGATCCGCGCTGCGACGAGAAGATCGCCTGCAGGTTTGGAAGTATGATGAATTCCCCGTCTCTCTTGACGAGCGCGTGGATGTAATCTGGCCGCCAGCGCATGCCCACGATTGGCGGCGGCTCGCTGGCGGAAGCGGGAAGCCTGGTGACTTCATGCACCTTGTCGGTCCGGATGCCGATCAGGGACAACTCCCCATCGAAATCCAGTTCCGTCACCACGATCCGGCTGTCGATGGTGACCTCTCCGGCTTCCATACCGAAGGCAACCCGGATATCGGCGAGCGGAATGACCTTGCCCCTGAAGTTGATCACACTACCGACAAAAGGCATGCTTCCAGGCACACTGGTTTCCGGCAGCAGATCAAGGATCTCCTGAACGACCGTCGCCTCTATGGCGAAGGTTTCGCCGTTGAGCGTAAAGGTCAGAACCGAAAGGTCGTCCGCGCCCATGAAGACCGCGCGGTGGTCTGTCTTGATGTGTTGCTCGCTCATCCTGCTGCCCGCAATTGGGCCTCCTGTTGCTGGCCTGCTGCGATCAGATGCCCCACATCCAGAATGAGCGCGACATTGCCGTCGCCAAGGATGGTTGCACCTGAGAAGGAAGAAACCTGATCATGCAGTTTCGACATGGATTTGATCACTGTCTGGTGGTCGCCGATGATCTGGTCCACGACCAGACCGACACGCTCCCGTCCGGTCGAGATAACGACGACCTTCTGATACTGGTCGGGCTCGCTGCCGGTACGGAAGAGTTCGCGAAGACGCACGAACGGCACCAGATCATCGCGCAGCGAGATAAAGCTGCGGCCTCGCGAGCGAAGGTCTTCTTCGATCGACAACTCGAGACATTCCTCGACGGCTGACAATGGAATGACGTAGTTTCCGTGGCCAACACGGACCAGCAGCCCGTCTATGATCGCAAGCGTCAACGGAATGCGCAGCGCGATCTCCGATCCGGCACCCTGTTCGCTCTTGACGTCAATGGCACCGCGCAGGGCTTCGATGGTCTTCTTGACCACATCCATCCCAACGCCGCGGCCGGAGAGGTTGGTGACCTTCTCTGCGGTTGAAAATCCGGGCTGAAAGATCTGCTGCAACAATTCCTGGTCGGACAGAGCTTGCCCGGGCTGGATGAGCCCGTTGGACTCGGCTTTCGCGCGGACCCGGTCGCGATCGATGCCGCGTCCGTCATCCTTGATCGTGATCACCACTTCGCTGCCGGTCTGATGGGCCGAAAGCGTGACCTTGCCAACTGCAGGCTTACCCGCCGCGATGCGATCTTCGGGCAGTTCCAGCCCATGATCGATCGAGTTGCGCACAAGGTGAACGAGCGGATCGGCAAGCCGGTCGATAACGGTCTTGTCGACTTCGGTGGCTTCGCCGGTCGTCACCAATTCTATTTCCTTGCCGGTTTCGCGGGAAAGATCGTGCACCAGGCGGCGAAAGCGGCTGAACAGGCTTGCAACCGGCATCATCCGCAGCACCATCATCGTATCGCGCAGCTCACCGGCCAGGCGCTCTATTTCCTCTGACACGGACCGGAGGCCAAGATCGGTAACCGAACCAGCCATCTGACTCAGGCGCGATTGTGCGATCACCAGTTCGCCGACGCGGTCCATCATTTCATCAAGGCGAAGTGCAGGAACGCGGACATTGTCAGCTTGCTTCTGCGCCTTGGGATCACCAGTCGGCGCACGCTGGCCGTCACGGATAGCTTCAGCATCGCTGGCCTGCGTCTTCGGAGCGACGACTGCCTCGGTTGCGGCTTCAATCGCGGGTGTCACGTCCTTCAATTCCATGACCATGTCATCCATCACGAAGATGAAGACATCCTCGATGTCGGATCGCGGCTTGTCGGTGACAATGGTCGCACTCCAGCCGAGATGGAGTTGCCGCGGGTCGATCTCTTCGAGTGCGGGCACATCCCGGGTGTCCACCGTCAGGTGGCATTCGCCGAGATCGCGCAGTTCATCGAGCAGACCCAGCGGATTGGTCCCGTTGACCATGGCGTCTGCAGGAAGACGGAAATCAAGTTGCCATGTGCGCATCGCAGGCTCCGCAGCTGCAGCGGCAGTGGCCTCGGCAACCACGGCTTTGTCGTGAGCGGCGCCCACTTCGCGACCGACGGCGCGCTGCAACTGCTCAAGCAGCTTTGTGCTCATGGCATCATGATCGCCATTCGGTTGATCCAACAGGGCCTGCATATGGCCCTGAGCATCGAGAACGGCGGCGATCAGTTCAGCCGTCGCAGGCGCTTCTCCCTTGCGAACGCGGTCAAACGCCGTCTCGCAATGATGGGTGAAGGCTGCCAGCTGGTCAAAGCCGAACATCGAGCCAGAGCCCTTCAGCGTATGCAGACCGCGGAAGACGGCATCGATTTGCGCCTTGTCGCCGAGATCACGGGTCAGATCCAGAAGGCCTGCCTCTATCACTTCAAGCTGTTCGGCGGCTTCTGTTCGGAAGACCGCGATTGGATCGAGAGTATCCATCAGCCGAGAACCTTTCGGGCGATCTTGACCAGACTTTCCGGATCGAACGGCTTGGTCAGCCAGCCGGTCGCACCCGCGGCCTTTGCCTGCTGCTTGAGCTCGCCGTCGGATTCTGTGGTCAGGAAGATTACCGGCGTACCCATGTAGGCGGGCAACTGGCGCAGGTTGCGGATCATTGTCAGCCCGTCCATGTTGGGCATGTTGATATCGGTCACAATCAGATCGAAACTGCCGACCTTCATCTTCTCAAGACCATCCGCACCGTCAACGGCTTCTGTGACACTGTAGCCGGCGGTTGTGAGTGCGATCCGCGTCGTCATTCGAATGCTGGCGGAATCGTCTACAGTCAGGATATTTGCACTCATCAGTTATCTCCATTGATACGCAGTATTGAGCCGTCAACGCCGGTGCCGGCGAAACCAGCTCTTTCCAGCGTGGTGGCGAAAGCACCGTCTTGGGCTGCGCGGATACGGATCCCGAAGCCATCGGCATCAGCCGCGGTCTGTGCCGCCACCAGAAGTTGGGGCAGCGTGAGATCGCAGTTGCAATCCTCGGAAATGTTGATTTCCAGCGGATGGTTGCTGTCGCGCGCGCTCTTGAGAGCTGCGACAAGCCTGTCTCGTGTCTCGGGTACGGTCTTGATCGTCAGGGTTCCTTCAAGGTGAAGAATGTTTGTTTCCTCGGTCATGCTGCTGTTCCCAACTTTTTGACTTTCAGAGCGGCGCTCTGGATGGCTTCATGCGTGGTGGCCCAATCGCCGGCAGGCACGGCCATCTTGATGTAAAGAGTGCGGATATGAGCCCAGCGGCGATTGAAAGCCCCGACACAGTCCGGGTCGAAATGGGTGCCGCTGCATCTGAGAATTTCGCGGTGGGCTTCGTCTACCGGCCATGCCTTCTTGTAAGGGCGTTCGGAGCATAGGGCGTCGAAGACATCGGCAACGGCGACGATCCGCCCCTCGATAGGAATGTCGGCACCCGAGAGCCCGTGGGGATATCCGGTTCCGTCCCATTTTTCGTGATGGCTTTCGGCAATGATGGCCGCGGTGCGAATGATCTCTGATGAGCTGTCGCTCAGGATTTCAGCGCCAAATGCTGCGTGACCACGCATTTCCGCCATCTCGTCGGCGTCCAGAGGTCCGGCTTTGAGCAGCACCGCATCGGAAACGCCGATCTTGCCGACATCGTGCAGCGGGCTCGCAAGATAGATTTTTTCAGTTCTCTGTTCGTCAAAACCAAGTTCGTCGGCAATCATTTTGGCGACGACAGCGACCCTTTCGAGTTGCAGAGCGGTTTCCCCATCGCGGCCTGCCATTGCCTTCGACAGGCGCCAGATAATTTCCTTTTCCTGGGCGGAAATCCTCGCCATCGCGAGATTTACATCCCTTTCAAGTTCTTGCGCACGATTGGCAAGAGTCCGCTGGGCAATGCGCAAACCCAGAAGGTTGCGAATGCGGATCGACAGCTCTGCAGTGTCAATCGGCTTGGTTAGAAATTCCGTTGCACCAGCCTCAATCGCGGCGATCTTGATCGCCGGGTCCGTCTCCGACGTCAGCATAATGATTGGGATGTCATCGCTCTGCCGAATATGGCGGACCTGCGAAATCAGCTCGATGCCGTTAATGCCAGGCATGTTGTAATCGACAAGTATAAGGTCCGCCTGCTGCGTTCTCAGGACTTCGATAGCGTTGTTCGGATCCAGAAAGGCTAGAACCTTGCAATTATCAATCGTTTCAATGGTTTGTTTCAAAAATGAAAGAACCGACGGGCTATCGTCTATCGCAAATATAATCATAGTAATTCCTATGATGCGCGGCATTATATGCACGGCAAAACGTTTCGATTTTGAATTTTTAGTATTAAAATAGCCGCATCATGCAGAATTACATTCGTTTTGAATGCAGGTATATACAGCGATTAGCGTGTATAGCCGTTAACGCGAACTTAACGCTGTATCTATTTTGGAAAATCGATCAAAATTTTGCGCTGCAGTGATGGGACTGCGTTTTTGTGATACTTGGATTTGCTAGTCACGACCCTTTTTCCATTTCTGGCGCGTGACAGATGGCGATTCGCCATACAAGGTCCGGTAGCGAGCGGCGAAATATCCCATGTGGCCAAAGCCCCAGCGCGCTGCGATCTGTTCGATAGTTATGCCCCTGTCGCCGCACAGAAGCTCTTGATGAATACGGCTGAGACGGATGCGCTGGATATAGGCATTGGGACTGGTCGACAGATGTTGCCGGAACGAATTTTGCAATGTGCGAATGCTTGCTCCACATTGGCGAGCCAGTTGTTCGATCGATATGTTTTCCGCAGCATGTGCATCCATCCACTCGATCGCACGCTGCAGATGGCGGGGAAGGCTTGTGGTTTCGGTCGCCGAATTGTCGATTTTCGGCCAGAACCCGACAAAGCTTGCAACCAGGGCATCTCCCAGCAGGAGAGCCCCGTTGGGAGCGCGCGAAAATGGATGGGCAGCCCCGGGATCACCAATCAGGAGATTTGCCATGTTCCGAATCAGGTCGATCCCTTCAACGCCGATTTCAATATGGGAACGAAAATTGGCGAGCCTCTGGCCGGGAGCGCCAAGCTCGTTGCCCAAGACGTGGGAAAAGCGGCTCAACGGAACCAGCACAGCCAGCTTCTCAGACCCGGGACAAGCAGTAACTTCAACTTTGCTCGTGTCCTTCAACAGCACGGCGCTGTTTGCTGCGGCATCGATCTCGGAGCCGCCTGCTCGGAACCTGTACCGGCCGGACTGAATAAAGTGCAACTCGAAATCCTGTCCTGCAGGATTACTATAGCTGGTCTTGTAGCCAGACTGGGATACGGTTCGCCATATACGCATGTTGAGCACGGTGGTGACCTCACCGCTCAGATCGAAAGGTTCCTTGTCTTCAATCTGGTCAACCTCGAGCTGGCCAAAGAGTTTGGTAAACTCATTTACCACCGCTCGACCACTGCTCAACTGAACCGTCAGCTTGTCTACTTTGGGCATGAAAATGACTTTTAAATATAAAAAATATTGATTTTATTCAAAGATTAGCACGAATCTAAACCGGCTTTGCCGAGCAATGCAACGGGCATTTGCGCATGGATCTGTATCCAGGCGAAATTCAGAACTTGCTGCACCATCAAGTTACATTTGATACAATCAGCATCGAAGGTTCTCGGCTTTCGCCCCATCCACCAAGACGCTCGCAAGATGAAAATCTCACACTTTTGAACGCAGACTGATGACCGCTGACACCACCGTTCGCAGTGTCGTGCTCTTTGTTCTTGGCATAGCGGGCGCGGAGGTCAGCTTCAGTATGTCATTCTACCGTTCCAGCCAGGATCCCAAAAATCCCTTGATGGTGCATAAGTGTCAGCGTTAAAGCGCTGAATTGCCTTGTGCTATCGACTGAGCGCCTGATTTATCGATGGAAAGCTCCAGATAGGACCGGCGGCCACGACCCGGCCCACAGGGGCCGGGTCGATTGCCTACACAGTGTGCCGCAAGCGCATTTTCAGGTGCTTGGGTTGCAAGTAAGTCTCAAGCCCCTCGGGCCCCAGTTCGCGCCCGAAGCCTGACATCTTCCATCCACCAAAAGGTGCCTGAAGGTCGCTGGTGTCGTTGACATTGACGCCAACGGCACCAAACTCCATCCGTTCGGCCAGCGTCCAGACCCGGTCGAGATCGCCACCAAAAATATAGGCGGCAAGGCCGTATTCCAGACTGTTGGCGATTGCCAGCATTTCGGCGTCGGTCTTGAACGTCGCCATGCCCATAACCGGGCCGAAGGTTTCTTCGCTCATCGGGAGACTATCAAGCGGCGCATCCTCGATCACCGTGGGGCGATAAAACAGACCGTCGTCGAAACCGCTTCCGGTGGCACGGCCACCGCCCGCAATGACGCGGCCACCTTTGGCCACGGCATCGGCGACATGCCGGTTCATTCGGGCGATCACACCCGCGTTTTGCACGGGACCATACCCGATGGACGGATCCAGACCGTCGCCGATCACCGTTTGATCAGTGAGCGAAGCCAGGATATCGGCAAACTCGCGAGCGACGGGAGCCGCCACGAGGATCCGGTTCACGGTGATGCAGATCTGCCCCATATTGGAGAACCCGCGCCTGTGCGCTGCGCGCGCAGCTTCCTCGAGGTCGGCGTCCTCCATAACGACAAAGGGTGCATGGCCACCAAGTTCGAGGCACAGACGCTTCATGTTGACCGAAGCGGCGCGCATGATTGCCTGTCCCGCAGGTATGGAAGCAGTGGCCGACAGCGCACGGATGCGAGGATGCGACGCCAGAGCTTCGCCTGCCACCGGGCCAAGACCGGGAATATCGGCAATGGTGCCTGCCGGGAACCCTGCCTCATGCAGGCAATCGACCACCATGGCGATGGCGAGCGGGGTCTCGTGCGGGGATTTAACGATGATCGGGCAACCTGCTGCGAGCGCCGGACCGATCTTCCAGCAATAGAGGTCGATCGGGTAGTTCCATGGCACGATGGCAGCCACGACCCCGATCGGGTGATAGGTCACCAGATTGCGAATGTTCGGTGCCGATGCCGGCCGGATCGAGCCGCCAACACGGACACCTTCTTCGGCGTAGTAGCGAAGAACTTCGCAACCGAAGAGGATCTCCTTCACGTTGTCAGGCACCGGCTTGCCCTGTTCCCTGGTGAGCAGGCGAGCCATGTCATCGACCCGCTCTTCGATCAGGCTCGCTGCCTTGCGCAGCATGTCAGCACGGGCCCTTGCCGGCATGAGCGCGAAAGACGTTGCCACCGCTTCCGCGGCATCTACGCAACGGTCAACTACGGCGGCATCAGCGAGCAAAGTCGAGCCTACCGGTTCGCCATTTGCCGGGTTCACAATCTCGAAGCGATCGAGGCCAGTCGGGTGTTCCCACTGGCCGTTTATGAAAAAACCACGCTCCATCTCAGCGCGCCTTCAGCCGGCGCGAAAGCTCGGCGTAGTTCAGGTCATTCTGGGCGTTGGCTGCAGCTTTCTCGGTCGTGTTGGGGCTGACCATCAGATAGGGATCGTGGCCCGCTTCGGCGACCAGTTCTGCTGTGGTCGAATTGATCGCATGGCCGATGGCAATCGCGATCGACGTTGAAGTTGCACCTGTCTTGCCCTTAACGCCTTCGATTTCGATCCCTGCGTCACCCAGAGGCACGCCGGTATCGATCACCACGTCAGCGATTTCGTAGAGCCGCTTGCCGCTCGAATGGCGGGATGGAACGCTGGAGGAATGGGGGATCGAAGTCACAGCTATCAGCGTCATCCCCTTTTCTTTCGCGGCGACTGCGATGTCGAGTGTCACCGCATTGATCCCGGAGTGAGAAAACATCAGCATAGTGTCACCAGGATCAGTCTCGTGACTGTCGAAGATCGCTTTGCCGTAGCCTTCCTGCGAGTGGATGAAGCGGTACTGACGGGCACCGCCGTCACCCAGCACTCGGTGGAACGAGATCATCGAACTCTCAACGATGGGGCGAAACCCGGTGACTGTGCCAGTGCGCGGATACATCTCCATCGCGGCGAAGGAGCCGTGGCCGGTGCCGAAGGTAAACACCAGCTTGTCATTCATGATCGACTGCGCACAGGCACGCGCGGCCTCTTCGATCGCATCGGTCTGAGTGTCCATCACCTGGGTCAGACGGTCCAGGACCGTCTGCAGATAGCGCTTTGGCATATCGCTCATTGTTCTTTTTCCTTTTGTCTGTTCAGCTCGTGATCGCGTTCAGTGCAATCCGGAAGAGTTGGGTCTCGCCTCGGTCAAGCGCGTCGACGCCAAGCTTTTCCTGGCTCAATGCATCAACCGTTCCGTAGCAGAGCGTTGCGACAGCGAGACCGAGATCCTGGCCCGCAGCAAGAAGAGCGGAGGTCTCCATATCCAGCGCCATCACGCCGCGGTTGTTCATGTCCTGCCTCATGGCATTGGCCCGCGCCTCGCCTTTTGCATCCATTCCGAACATGTCCCGGTAGAACGCGTCATAGGTGGCATAGAGCCCCCGGTGCGAAGCCTCGCCAGCGGCAGCCGCTGCCTCTGCCAGCGCGGCAGTGATTGCAGGATCCGCACCAACTTGCTCGTCGTTGGGAACACCATAGGCAGGCGAGGTCCCGTCGAAACCAATTGCAGCGTCGGATATGAGAAACTCACCCCCGATAGCGGGCGGAAAATACATCGCCGTGCCGATCCGCACGAAGCGCTTTATGCCGAGATCAGCAAACTCGTGCATGAGCACGGTGGCAATAGGTGCTCCCATGCCGAACGCGCCTACACTTACACGTTGGCCATTCCACAAACCTGTTACGGTCTTCAGACCCCGTTTGACCGGCAGAAACACCGGGTCGGTCAAAAGCGCACCAATCCGGTCGACGCGGTCGGGATCGCCGACAAGAATCGCGCTGTCGCCCAAATCTTCGGCGCTGTGCCCTGAGTACCAGGCTTGTTTCATTGTGAATGTCTCCTTTTCCGGTCCGCAAGAACTGCGGCCGCTGCTTTTATTCCTGCGCCTGCGGCTTCAACCGGGTCTGCTCCGGCCATTTCCGCGGCGATGTATCCGCCTGCAAAGCTGTCGCCCGCGCCGGTGGTGTCGGCGATATCGATCGGGGTTACCGGGACCTCGCGGCCCTGCCCTGCATCGGTGACAACAACGCAATCGCTACCGCGTGTCTCAACCAGCACCGCCGCGGTCTCGCCGATGAGCGAACGTTCTGATGCAGAGTGAAAAATCACGTCCGCCCTTGCCGAAAGCCGGGTCCGAAGATCCGGTGGAAACGCATCGGGATCGTTCTTGACCGCCCAGTAGAGCCTCGCGTCCTGAGGGCACAGCGCGCAGATGGCGTCCATCAGTTGCGACGGTCCTACAGAAACGCACAAATGCGTTGCTCCGGCGATCAGGGCCTTCTGTGCGTCGGTCAGGACCTCGGCCCGGCCCAACGCCGGGTCGTAGAGGCACATGCAAGTTCCGTTAGCCTGATAGACCATCAGCGCAGTGGGCGAGCGTGGGCTATCGACCACGCCGATACCCTCGGTCCCGATCCCCTGCGCTTCGAGCTTGGCGACAAACCCCTCGCCCTCACGTCCGGTGCCCACCCACATGATCGGCGTTGCCTGCTGGCCGGCCCGGACAGCAGCACCCGAAATATACGTCGGACAACCTCCCGCGCGGGGCCAGGCTTCCGGGTCACGGGCCGCAATCAGGGTGGTGGTGTCCCCCACTGCCTGACCGTCGAGCCCGACCGCGAAATCGAGGCTGGCATATCCGGTGACGACAAGTCGGCTCATGCGAGCAGGCCTTTTCCGGTTTCCAGATCAACAACCTTGCCGATGTAGCGTTCGATATCCTCGAGAGACGCCTCGCCGAGATTGGCGCGGTTGGTATTCGTCGCTTCTGCGACCACGTTCACTGCAAATCCGTTGGCGAAAGCATCGGTTGCCGTTGCCCGCACGCAGACATTGGTCTTGACCCCGCAAATCACAACACGTTCAACGCCCTGCTCAGTGAGAAACAGTGCAAGCTCTGTCGCGAAGAAGGCCGAGTAGCGCCGCTTCGTGATGAGAATTTCCCTCGCCCGCCCCTGCGGTCCAAAATCCTCGAAAAACTCGGCATTGAAACCGCCGACAATGCAGTGTTGCGGCAAGCGCGGCTGCTCGAAATCAACAAAACCTTCGCGGTGACGGTCGCAGACATGCACAATGATGGATTCACCCACCTCTGCCGCAGCAATCAGAGCACGGACAGGCTCGATGACCTCAGGCGCAGAAGGATAGTAGTTTTCGCCGTCGGGATGCAGAAACGAGTTTTGCATATCCACGACAATGAGTGCGGTCTTTGTCATTGTGCCCTCCTGAGGCTACGCATTTGGGTGATGACCAGCGCGACAAGCACCATGAGATAGGGTAGCGCGCCAATCAGCCGCGGAGGCAGCCCCACGGTCTGCATCCGTATCTGCGCGGCGTCGAGCAGTCCGAACAGCAGGCAGGCGGCAGCCGTCTGCCAAGGTCGGTCACGTCCGAAGTAAAAAGCTGCAAGAGCGATAAAGCCGCGGCCTGCGGTCAGGCCCTCGTTGAAGATTCCGATGGACGCCAACGCCAGTTGGGCACCAGCAAGGCCCGAAAGGAATCCGGCAAAAGCAGTCGATGCTTCCTGCATGAGTTTCGGCTTCAACCCAACCGAGCGCACAACCGGTGCTGCGTTTCCGGTCGCCCGGATCCAGAGGCCAAAACGCGTTGCACGAAGCAGAAACGGAAGGACGGCAATCAGCAGCACCGCAAAGATCGTCAGCGGATCGAGATTGGCCAGCATCGGACCAAGCAAGGGAACAGCCTCGACAGATTGCGGAAACACATGCGGCAGAAGCGCAACCTCTGGCAGACGCAAAGTGCCCGACGACCCGTATATTATGCTCATCAAGAACCCGATCGCACCGGCGGCAAGGACATTAAGCCCAAGCCCGGCAGTGATCATGTTCGCGCCGAGCCGGGTGATGGTTAGCGCAAAGCCCCAACCGATCACCATGCTCACCAGCGCCGCAGCGAGCGTTGCAACGAGCCAGCTTCCGGTGGCTGCAGAGACGATGACCGCAACAAATGCACCGACCAGCATCTTGCCTTCGAGTGCGATATTGACGATGCCGGCCTGCCGGTTCACCAGCCCACCAATGGCGGCAAGCAGGATCGGGGTCGTGAGGACGACACCAGCCGCCAGAACCTGTTCGATCATGTTTTCGACCTCCGGCGGATGGTAATTCGGCCCAGTTCGATGACCGCAAAGATCATCACAATGCCCTGAATGATATTCACCAGATCGAGCGGAATATTGGAGAAGAGCTGGATCGTGGTCCCGGCAGAGGCGAGCGCACCGAACAGGATTGACCCGATCAACATACCCAACGGTGTGTTGCGACCCAAGAGAGCCACCGCCATGCCCGTGAAGCCGTAGCCCGCAGAAAAGCCATCCGTGAAGCGGTGCAGTTGACCCAATCCATGGGCCGCCCCGCCCAGGCCGGCAACAACACCCGAAAGCACCATCGCAAGAATGATTGTCCGTTGGACCGACACACCGACGACGCGCGAAAACCGGCGGTTCAGCCCAACCCATGCACCCTCAAGACCGGCAGATGTACGCCGTGTCCAGAATGCATAGGCAGCAAGAATAGCGAGCGCGATGAGGAAACCGCTGTGCAAGGTGGCGGGCGGCATTAGCCGCGACAACTCGGCGGCCTCGTGAACCAGCGGAGTGACATTGTTGCCGGACTGGGCTGACAGGAACGGCCCGTTCACCAGATATCCGGTGATCGCGGCGGCAATGAAGTTGAGCATGAGGGTCGACACGACCTCGTCCACTTCCAGCTTTGCCAGCAGCCACCCCGGGATGAAAAGCCATGCCGCACCAAAGATAGCGCCAATTGCGAGGCAGATCGGAGCCAGCGCCCAGCCAAGCTCTGCAGGCAGGCTGAAACCGGCAACCACAGCCGCCAGTCCGCCGATAAGAAAGGCGCCGTCTGCTCCCACGTTGAACACGCCTGCCCGGAAACAAATCGCAGTACCGATGGCTGTGAACAGAAGTGGGGTCGCAGCCGAGAGGGTCGAAGCCAAGCGCCGCGGCGAACCGAATGCCTCGGTCAACATCAAAGAAAAGGTATCCAGAGGGTTTTCACCAATGGCGAGCAGCACAACCGCGCTGACCAGCAGCGCAATCAGCAACGGCACGGCAAAACCCAGACCTCGGTTCAGCCAGTTGGTCATACGCCAGCACCTTCCATAACCATAAGCCGTCCGATGTCACGTCGGTCGGCATCCGCTCCCAATTCCCCGACAATGCGGCCTTGGGCCAGCACAACGATGCGATCAGACAACACTTGCAGTTCGTCGAGCTCTTCCGAGACGAGGAGCACTGCACCGCCTGCATCTCGGAAATCCCGAAGAATGCTGTGAATGGCCGCAATGCCGTTCAGATCCACTCCCCGGGTTGGTTGCGATACAAGCAAGAGCTGCGGCGGCCCTGCGATTTCGCGGGCAAAGACCACGCGTTGTTGATTCCCACCTGAAAGGCTGCCGACAGGATCACGCAGGGTTCCGTACTTGACCGAGAGCCGCTTGAGGCGTTCGAGTGCTACAGCTTTTCGCGCCCTCAGGCTCAGCCAGAGCCCATTTGAGATCGGAGCCGCTCGATGCGCTCCAGCAATGGTGTTTTCCTCAATCGACGCCTCAATGGCGAGGCCTTCGTGCCGCCGGTCAGCGCTGATGAATCCGATTCCCGCCGCACGACGGCGGTCAGCGTCAAGTCCCGAAAGATCAGTGCCCTTCAGTTCAACCTTGCCTGTCGCCGCCCTCAGTCCAAAAAGAGCTTCCATCAACTCGACCTGACCATTGCCCGCAACTCCGGCAAGACCAACGATCTCACCGGCATGGACGGTCAGCGAAATGTCGTGCAATGGATGCGACTTCTCGACAGATGCCGCAGACAGACCCGTGACGTTCAAAACGATGGAGCCGGGTGTGCCCCGTTTCACGTTATCGGTGACCGGGTTGTGACCGTCCACGATATGTGACGCAATTTCTTCTCCATCGGTCTCTGAGACCGCGGCAGCAAAAGCAACCTCACCTTGCCGGATGACAGTCACCCTATCGGCAAGCGCGGTGACTTCGCGGATCTTGTGACTGATGAACAGGACGGCCGTGCCGTCTTCACGAATTCGGCGGAGCAGGTCGAAAAGTTCGGTTACCTGTTGCGGCGCCAGAACTGCGGTCGGCTCATCAAGGATAAGAATTTTCGTACCGCGGCGGAGAAGCCGGATAATTTCAACAAATTGCTGGATATGGACCGGTGCTGCGCCTGCCCGTCGATGCCAATCCACCTCAATGCCGATGCGCTGTGCCAGTTCCCGACCTTGGGCTTCGGCAGCCTGCCAGTCGATGCGTGCAAACGCGCCGCGACCGAAACTCACCGGCTCATCCCCAAGAACGAGGTTTTCCAGAAGGCTCAGATCCGGGGCAAGCATGAATTCCTGATGAACCATGCCGATCCCATGAGCCAACGCATCGCCGGGGCCTGAAAAGGCCACTTCGCGATCCATAACCGTGACGTGACCGCTGTCCGGACGCTCTATGCCCTGCAGCACCCGCATGAGCGTTGATTTGCCCGCCCCGTTCTCCCCGACGATGGCATGGATTTCACCAGGTGCCACAGAGAGGGAAATACCGCGGTTCGCCTGAACCGATCCGTAGCTCTTCCAGATATTGGCAGCGCTGAGCGCGATCGTCGTCATGGCATGCTCACAGCAATAGGATGTTGGTGCGGCGGGCCGAAAACGGCCCGCCGCGTTTTGCAGATGGTTCAACCGGGGAAGCCAGTTCTTTAGTTGTAGAAATCCGGGTAACCTTGGGAAGACACGTCCCAGACTTCTATGTCACCTGCAATGATGCCGGCCTTGGCGGCTTCAACAGCTTCCATGTACTCGGCCGGGATGATGTCTTTGGTGAATTCCATATCGGTAAGACCAACGCCATTCTCAGGCAGACCGAATTTCAAGGTCTGGCCACCGGGGAACTTGTCGGCGGCATAGGCCTTGATCAGTTCTTCAGTCGCAACATCGACGCGTTTGACCATCGAGGTCAGCACGTGACCTTTCGCAAGGCCATCCTGATTGGTGTCAACACCGATGGCATAATGGCCGGTGCTTTCGGCTGCGGCGATCACCCCCAGGCCAGTACCGCCTGCCACGTGATAGATGATGTCCACGCCGCTTTCGAACATGGCATTCGCCATCTGCTCGCCCTTTGTCGGGTCGCCAAAGGTTTCGGCGTACCCAACCTTGACTTCGATGTCAGGGTTCACGGACTTCGCACCCTGAATGAAACCGACGACGAACTTGTCGATGCCGGGGCTCTTGACCGCCGGGATAACGCCCAGGATTGGCTCAGGATTGATCCCCTCGACACCCTCTGTCGTGGTCATCTTCGCGGCAAGAACGCCAGCGAGGTAGGACCCCTGATGCTCGCCAAACAGGACCGACGCAATGTTGTCGCCGGTACGGACCTGGTTGAAGATGGCCCAGGATGTTTCGGGATAATCGGGAGCCAGCGCCTGCATTGGCTCGCCATGTGCATATTCGAGGCTCAGCACGAGGCCGAAGTTCGCGTCCGCCGCGCGGCGCATGATTTCCTCGCCCTGTGCCACCACATCGTTCGACTCGATGGCGCGCCCTTCAAGGCCCGTCTCCTTGATCCCGGCGGTAAAGCCGACATTGGCGGTGTCATTCCAGGATCCGTCGCCCAGCCCGCCTTGAGCGACAATCATCGCAACCGGCGCATCGGCTGCATAGCCAGGGACAGCAACGAGGGACAGCGCGATCCCGGCAAGAAGCTTCTTGAGTATCATTTTAGTTCTCCTGTTGATCTTTGTTATTTGTATTGTCGAGCACGATACGAAGCCGGTGCGGCACCTCGTGAGCCGTGCCCCGCACCAATTCCAGATCATATGTGTAGTAGTCGGCGAGATAGACGGCCTCGGCTGCCTCGATCAGGTTTCCCTCAGGATCGTAGCTCTGCCGGATCACCACCATCAGGGCAGCAGGCAACTGGATGTTGAGCGTCTCAGCCTCCACCGGGGTCGCAAGCCGGGCCGAAACATGTTCCGAACCGCGACCAATCGACAGGCCTGCGTCCTCAAACGCTGCATACAGCGAGGCATTGCCCTTCAGCAGCTGCCCCAGCTTTTCCGCCGACAGCCGCTCTATAATCCTTTCGGGAATGAAAGACCGGTGGATGGTAGCTGCCACCCCGTCAACATACCGCATGCGGGCAAGAAGCATCGAGGGCTCATGAGCGCCGTAGGCGCGAGCCTCTTCCTTGTCTGCCGGCCCGTAGGACAACACCTTCTGGGATGCGGTGCGCCCCTGTGCGTTGACGGTTTCCGAAAAGGACATCAGCCGCGACGACCGCCGGTGCAACGCGGGCAGCGCAACGAAGCTGCCTGCCCCCTGCCGCTTGATGACGATCCCTTCGGCAACCAGCGTGTCGATGGCTTTGACCACAGTGCCGCGGCTCATGCCGAACCGGCTTGCCAGTTCTGCCTCCGTTGGAAGCTGAGCGCCTGGCGGATACTCCCCGGCCACGACTGCCTCACGAAGCGCCTCGGCAAGGACGCGATAACGGGGATGGGAAACGGTTGGTTCCAAGTTTGTCATGCACCAACTATCAGCATGAAAATTTGATTAGTCAAGTTGCCATTCAACGAAATTTGCCTGACCAAACCTAACTAACCTTACCTCAATTCACGGCAAGAGAACGGCCGTATCCGCCTGCAAATATCAGAAATTACGGCACAATCAGGCTAATCGTGCGCGAACATCACACCCGGGAGGCTGCAGGAAATTTGCTCATACGAATTTCGAGGATATCTGTGTCAGCACTGACGGAAGATGTTGGAATGCATCATCCTCATAGTCTGCATCAAACTGAAGGCAGCCCAAACCCAAGGGGTAGATCAGGGCACGATCCGGGCCTTAAGTGCTCTCGGCCTGCGCAGAAGGCTGAACTTGAGGTTCGGCATGACGCGAAAACCATTCCTCCAGAAGACCATTGACCCGCTGGGGGTGCTCGAGCGGCGGGCAATGACCAGTGTTTGGGATCATCACAAATTCGGAGCCCGCTATGCCGGCATGAATTTCCAGAGCGCACTCAGGACGGGTAACCTCATCAGCATCGCCGACAATCACCAGTGTCGGACACTTGACCAGAGGCAGGTTCTTTCGCCCGTCAGGCCGCCCGATGATCGCGTGTTGCTGCGCGCGATAGGCATCGACGCCCAGGTCGACGGCACTCTGCTTCAAGGACTCACGTTGAGATGCCTCAAGGCTGTCAACGTCCAGACAGCTGAACGCTAGACTGCGTTCATTGGCTGCGGCCATCCCCTCCTGCTCCGCAGTCGCAAGATTATCGAGCCGGCGCTCCGTATTGGTCGGGTCTTCAGGCCGGGCAGACGTGGAGATGAGGGTAAAACTGATCAGACGGTCGCGAACTGCGGGCAGCATCTGCAAAGCAATATAGCCACCCATAGACCAGGCAACGAAATGAAACCGCTGCGGCAACTGGCCGGTCACGTAATCTGCCATTTCAGCAATGCTGGCCTTTGCGTGATAGCCGGTTGGCACAAAAACATCATAGCGGCTTTTCAGGTGTTCAATCTGATAAGCCCATGATGTGTGGTCTGACTGGAGGCCGGGAAGCAGCACGACTGTCTCAAGCATTGTGTATCTCTATCTTGTCTTGGTTGAGAGCTGCCTTGATGTCTTCGGCATGATGACACGCGGCCTGCTGCGCACCTTGAATTACGCGGAGCACCGGTACTTCAGCTGCGCAGCGCGCGTTGGCAAACGAACATCGGGTGCGGAAATGACATCCGGAAGGTGGATTGAGCGGGCTCGGCAATTCGCCGGCAATCTGGGACCGCTTGCCCCTGCTTTCCGGCATCGGAAGTGGCACCGCGGAGAGCAATGTGCGGGTGTAAGGGTGCGCCGGCTGACCGAAAAGATCTTGTGTTCTGCCAAGCTCGACAATCCGGCCCAGATACATCACGGCAACCCGGTCGGCGACATGGGACACGACCGAGAGGTCATGCGAAATGAAGACCAGCGTCAGCCCCATTTCCGCCTGCAGCCTTACGATCAGATTGAGAATTTGCGCCTGGATCGACACATCAAGCGCTGACACCGGCTCATCGGCCACGATCAGATCAGGACTGAGAGCGATTGCCCGGGCGATGCCGATACGCTGGCACTGCCCACCGGAAAGTTCATGCGGAAACCGGTCGAGATGAAAAGCGCTGAGGCCAACCTGCACGGCCAATTGCTCAACACGCCGGTTGATCTCTGAAGCACTGCCTTTGCGGTAATTCACCAGTGCCTCGGCAATAATGGCGCGCGCTTTCATGCGTGGATTGAGCGATGCATAGGGATCCTGAAAGATCATCTGGAAGCGCTGCCGCGCCGCCTTCAGGTCCCTGGCATTGAGTTTCGTGGGATCGACACCATCGAATGTCATCGTGCCCGAGCTGGGCTTTTCCAGCTGCATGATCAGCCGCGCGAGCGAAGATTTCCCGCAGCCGCTCTCTCCGACCAGACCAAGTGTCTCGCCACGCGGCACATTGAGTGAGATCTGGTCAACAGCCTGCAGGAAGCGTTCGGGCCCGCCGAACTTCTCGCGTCCCAGGGCGAAGGTCTTGCTGATCTTGTCGAGCGAAAGATAGGGTGCGGAACTCATGCCCAGGCCCTCACGATTTCAGTGTGTCTGATCGCCTCGTAAACCGTGTCCGAATGGATGCAGCGGGCAGAGTGTTCTGGCCCGATCTGATGCGGTGGCGGCAAGGGATTGAGACAGGCAGCGGTCGCAAAACTGCAGCGTGGTGCGTAAGCACAACCCTCCACAACCTTGTCCAGGCGCGGCACGGATCCGGGAATTTCAGCAAGGACACCGCGGTGACGGGTTTGCGTTCCGGGAAGCGATTGCAGCAATCCGGCCGTATAGCCGTGCGACGGGCGGGCGAAGAGCTTTTCTACCGGCGCCTCTTCAACGATGCGGCCAGCATACATCACCATCATCCGGTCTGCCGTGCTCGACACCACACCAAGGTCGTGGGTGATGAAGATCACGCTCATGCCGAGGTTTTGTCTCAGGTCAGCAATAAGATCGAGCACCTGCGCCTGCACCGTCACGTCCAGTGCGGTCGTCGGCTCGTCTGCAATCAGCAGTTCGGGATCGCACGCCAGCGCCATGGCAATCATCACCCGCTGGCGCATGCCGCCGGACAATTCATGCGGATAGGCTCCAAGCCTGTTTCGGGCATCGGGGATCCGCACCAGCTCGAGCATTTCCAGCGCCCGTGCTCTGGCAGCCTCGCCATGGAGGCCGCGATGCTTGCGCACCACCTCAGCGATCTGCATGCCGATTGTGTGGACCGGATTGAGCGAAGTCATCGGATCCTGGAAAATCATCCCAATCCGATTGCCGCGCACCTGTCGCATGGTGCGCTCGCTGGCGCCCAGCAATTCCTGATCTCCCAGACGCACAGACCCCGATACGATGCGCGCGCCATGCCGTGACAACAGCCCCATGATGGACATCGCGGTGACGCTCTTGCCGCAGCCGGATTCGCCGACAAGGCTCAGAATCTCGCCTTTGCGCACCGTGAAGGAAACATCATCGAGAGCTCGCACGACACCGGAGCCGTTGGAAAACTCCAGACTGAGATTGCTGACCGTCAGCACATCCTGCCCGGCAGCGATATGGGGTGGCATTGCAGTCATAGCGATCCCCTCCTGGTCTTGCGGGGATCGAGGGCATCGCTCAGCCGATCGCCAAGTATATTGACCACCAGCACCAGCATCGACAGCAGCGCACCGGGATAGGCCATCAACTCGGGGTGAATACGAAAATAGGATCGTGCATCGGCCATCATCCCGCCCCAGCTCGGAATTTCCGGCGAGGTGCCGACACCAAGGAAACTGAGCACGGCGGACGCAATGATCGCAGAAGCGCAGGCATAGGTCGCCTGCACCAGGACCGGCCCAAGCGTGTTGGGCAGAATGTGCCGCCAAACCATGGCGAGGCCAGATGTTCCGATCGAAGTGGCAGCAGAGACATAAGGCTGCTCCCGCACCCCGAGCACCACCGAGCGCACCAGCCGCACCATGCGCGGAATTTCAGGAAGCGTGATGGCGATGATCACCGTAACCACGCCCGCATTCATCAGGGATGCCAGGGCGATTGCCAGCAGGATCGCGGGGATCGCCATCATGGCGTCGTTCAACCGCATGATCACAGCGCCACCGATCCTCGACATGCCGGCATAGATGCCAATGGCAACGCCGAACACGGTCGTCAGTCCCGCCACAGAAAATCCGACAAGCATGGATGTTCGTGACCCGAACACCGCACGCGCAAAAACATCCCGCCCCAGATGATCGCGCCCCCAGATGGCGCTTTCCGAAGGGCCGGTCAGCCGCTCTGCCGGGTTGATCGCAATCGGGTCGCTCGCGAGCAGCGGCGCAAAAACCGCGACAAGAACAAAGAACAGGAGGATCGCCACACAAAATGCAGTCATGGGCTCGCGGACGATCCACGTGATCAAACGGCCCAACCGGAAGCGCTTGGGCGGACGGATATCGGCGATTATGTTATCCGACATGGGCCCTACCCTTTCACGCGTGGATCAAACAGCGCGTAGCTGAGATCGACGAGAAGATTGATGAGGATGAGCAAGGCAGAGAAGAACAGGATGACCCCTTGGACGACCGGATAGTCGCGTCGCGTAATGGCATCGACGGTCAGACGGCCGATACCGGGAATGTTGAAGACGGATTCGGTGACCACAACGCCACCAACCAGTGTTGCAAAACCAATGCCGATCACTGTGATGACTGGCACGCCGGCACTCTTGAGCGCATGCACGACAAGAATGCGGAATGTGCCGAGCCCCTTGGCGCGGGCTGTACGGGTGTAGTTCTCGTTCAAGGCCTCGAGCATCGAGGCGCGCGTGACGCGCGCAATCAGCGCGGCAAAGACCATCGCCAGCGCAATTGACGGCAGGGTCACAGAGTAAAGCGTTGCCAGAATGCCATCTTCCAACGGCTTGTAGCCCTGCACCGGAAACCATTTCAGTTTCACTGCAAAGACATAGACCAGCAGATAGCCGATCACGAACACCGGCAGCGAAAATCCCAGCACTGCGAAAGCCATGATCAGCCGATCAACCAGCCCGTTGGCGCGCCAGGCGGCAATCACCCCGAGCGGGACCGAGATCAGGACCGTGATGATCAGCGTCACGATGGCCAGCACCATTGTGGGCTCTATACGCTGAGCAATCAGTTTTGTGACCGGCTGGTTTGAGTAGACGGAGTCACCAAGATCAAGTTGCAGGGCATTCGCGGCCCAGATGCCAAACTGCACGACAACCGGCCGATCCAGATGCAGGCGTTCACGGATCTTTTCCACCTGCTGCGGATTGGCGTTGTCTCCGGCCAGAAGCACAGCCGGATCTCCAGGCATCAGGTGCACAAGCGAGAAGATGAAAATCGCCACCAGGGCAAAGATCGGGATAGCAGCCAGAAGCCTGCCAAGAATGTAACGGAGCATCGCAAACCTCTGATATGAGGGCCACCCGACATGCACCGGATGGCCCCTATCCTACTGCCTATTGAGTACGAAGTACTTCCCAAAAGAAGGGCACGGGGCTCTCGATGAAGCCTTCGAGGTTTGAAGCAATGCCCTGCGAGGGGAAGCTCTGCCCAAGCGGAACGTAGCTCACCAGATCATGGGTCAGGATCTGCATCTGCTCGGCCAGTTGTTTCTTGACCGCAGGATCCATTTCATCTGCGAACTTCTTGCGCAGGTCCTGCAGTTCTTCCGAACAGGCCCATCCGAACCAACCATCGCCACAGGCACCTGCGACATAGACATTGGTCATCGGATTAGACTGGTCGACAAAACCCCATCCGGTGAAGAACAGGTTCCAGCCGCCATTGGCCACCGGCTCCTTGCTCGCGCGGCGCGTTGCAACGGTTGCCCAGTCGGTGATTTGCTCCTCAACCACAAAGCCAGCTTCTTCAAGCATGGGCTTGAGTACGGAGTAATAGGCGTCATGCGCAGGAATATCGGTGACGTGCATCAACAGCACCGGGGTCCCGTCATAACCACCCTCCTTGAGCAAGGCCTTCGCCTTGTCGAGATCGCGTGTCAGCACTGCTTCGGTTCCGGCATCGGACGCATAGGGCGTGTCGCAGAAGAACACCGCCGCACATTCGAGATACCGTTCGGTGGCATTACCATAAGCTGCCTGCAGAAACGGTGTTTGCTCAAGCGACCACTGCAGCGCCTTGCGGATCTTGGGATTGTCGAAAGGCGGATTGAGATGATTGACAACCAGCTGCATCGAGTTTCCCGATTGACGCGCAGCGATCGGCTTGGCCGTATCCACACCGTCAAAGAAGGCGATCATGTCCGACGGCACTTCCTCGATCCAGTCGATCTCCCCGGCAATCAGCGCGTCCACTGCGGTTGCAGTATCGGGGATATAGACCAGCTCCACCCGGTCGAAATGCGCAACCTTGCCACCCGCAGCCATGCTGGACGGTTCGGACCGCGGCAGGTAGTCCTCGAATTTCTCGAACACGGCAATGCTGCCGGGAACCCAATCTTCGGGAACCAGACGGTATGGTCCCGAGCCGATAGGCGTGACCACTGGGTCCGTAGGATCGTTGGCAGCCATGCTTGCAGGCATGATCACCGGAATGTTTGACGAGATTTTGCCGATCGCCGGGATCACCTGTCCCCAGGGTTCATTCATCTGCATAATGATCGTCTTGTCATCGGGCGCGGAAATGGATGCCATCTTGGCAAGAAGCGTCTTGCCCAAACCGTCAGCCTTGCCCCAGCGCTGAAGCGATGCGACCGCATCAGCAGCGGTGACCGGGCTGCCATCGTGGAACTTCAGGCCGTCACGCAGGGTGATCGTGTAGGTCAGCCCATCGTCCGAGAGCGTGTAGCCCTCTGCCATCTGTGGCTGGACTTCATAGTTTGCGTCCATAGAGAACAACGTATCGTACATCAGATACGCCGCATTCCGGATGGTGAAGTTTGTCGTGGCGATCGGGTCCAGCGTGTTGATGTCGCCATTCATGCGCAAACGCAACGTTTCTTCCGCGCTTGCGACTGACACGCAGGCACTCAACATGGCGCCTGCCATCATCGAGGCCAACAGTGACTTTAATCCTACCATTATAATCTCCTCCCAACCGCTCCCGGCGGCACAAAACGTTACGTTTCGCTATTCCTCAATAGCTCATTTCCGCCGGTTAATTGACGATTAGAGCGCACGAAACGATTTGTGAATACAGAGTCTGGCAACATCTGACAAGGGGCAGCAGCGGGGCAATTGCCATGAATGTGTGGATTTGCGCGGTGCAAGCAGCATTCAATGGCGACAACGTAACGTTTTGTGTATTCTGCCGCCTCCGCAGGGAAAGGGACACAATTGGCGACTATCAAGGACGTGGCGCGTATCGCAGAAGTATCGATTACCACGGTTTCGGCCACGATAAATGGCACCGCGCCCGTCAGCAAGGCATTGCAGGAACGCGTCTGGGAAGCCGTCAAGAAGGCCGGCTACCACCCCGATCCGATTGCGCGGAACCTGCGCATGGGCACCTCGAAAACCATTGGCCTGATCGTACCGGACATCGCCACTCCCTGGGCGGCGCACCTGGCCAAGGCCATGCAGCGTGCCCTGTCGGATATCGGCTACAATATGCTTTTTGCCAGCAATGACGACGATCCCGAGCGCGAGTTCCGCGAAATCGAACTGTTCAGTTCCCATCGTGTGGCAGGCCTTATCATCGCGCCGACAACCCATGGGGAAGACTACGCAGGTCGTCTGGCGGCCGCCGTCCACACACCCGCGGTTCTGGTCGACAGGGTTATCGAAAACTCGCGCTTCGATTCAGTCACGGACGACAACCATTTCGGGGCCCAACTGATCACCCGTTACCTGCTCAAGCTCGGCCACAAGGACATCGCGTTTCTGGTGGGTCGCCCCGGCATTTCCTCATCGGATGAACGCTTTGCGGGATTTCTGGAAACCATGGCAGCGGCCAACGTCGATGTCCGCGATGAACTGATCCATCACCGCATCTATCTGCGTGAGCATGCCTTCGCATCCGTTCAAAAGCTGATGACGCTGCCCCGGCCGCCAACCGCCATAGCCTGTATCAACATCGCCCAGTTGCTGGGCACCATGGCCGGGCTGCAGAACATGGGCTTGCGCGTACCGGAAGATGTGTCGGTGATAAGCTTTGACGGTTTTCACCCGGCCGAAGGCTGGAACCCGAGCATTACCGCCCTGACCCAGGACATCACCACCTTGAGTACCAAAGCCGCCGAACTTCTTCTCGCCCGCATCGAAGGCAAGGTCGACCCTCAGCCCCAGATCATTAGGGTCGCACCAAGCCTGACAGTCAGAACCTCCTGCCGGCCGGTGCCAGACGAAACCTGAGCAACTACCAGCAGCACTAATGACACCCTCGTTTACCGGGGTGCCATTCGGCGACTTTCAAGCGTAAGATCTCGGCAGCGTTGCACTGCAAAGGCGGCCGCCTTTCGGGCGCTTTCATCGCATAACTGGCTGCATAGCCACTTGCGGGAGAGCGCCGAGAAAGAGCCCGGGCGGTCACCCGCAAATTGCTGTTGCGGTCAGATAACCACAGTCACAGCGGACGGATCTTCATCGACCAGAATCCTGAGCCCGAGCGCTGCCGGGATGTCGGTGAATTCCGCGATCTGAACAAAACCCTCCGCACCCGCTGTTCCATCAACATCGACTTCCAGGTATGCCCCGTTCATCTTCACGTAGTCCGCCACGTGGCCGACAACAGTTTCGGATCCGAGCAGCGCAGAAAGATCGATGACATCCCCCTCGGCGATATTGTAGTCGGCGATCAAATCGCAAATATCCGCGTCAGCATCGGCCAGGGCAGCCGCATCGAAGACGAAGGTGTCGGCTCCATCTCCGCCTGTCAAAGTATCGCTGCCAGCACCTCCATTGAGGAGATCACCACCGGCACCGCCAAAAAGCAGATTGTCACCCGCGTCGCCTAATACCGGCGCCTCATCCGCCCCTCTGACGGTAATCGTCACCGTTGCGGTGGCTTCGCCACCATTGCCGTCGGATATGGTATAGGTGAAGCTGTCTTCCAGCGTATCGCCTTCGCCCAATGCCTGAATTGCCGCAGCAATTGTCGGATCGTAGTCGATCCGGTCGAAGGTGCCATCACTGTCGCTGTCGATCAGCGTGATGCTGGCTCCGTTCACGCTGGTAGCATCGACCTCAAGGACTTTCAGCGTATCCCCGTCTGCATCGGTGTCATTGCCGAGAACATCGGCAACATCGATCTGGAAGACGGTGTCCTCCGACGTGTCAGTCTGGGTGACAACCGGATTGCCTTGCGCATCAAAGATGCGCGCCTTGATGGCGGTACCGCTGACGTCAGCAGATTGCCCGTCATAAGACTTCCATGTCACTACGAATCCGCCGCCCGCCAGAGCGGTTATCGCTGGCTCGTATTGATAACCCTGATAGACCTCATTGACCACGAATTCCGAAACGGTCTCACTACCTAGCGCATCAAAGATCCGCGCCTTGATGGCCGAACCGCTCGTGTCAGGCGACTGCACGTCTTGAGACATCCATGTCACCACGAACCCACCGCCCTCAAGCGCAGTGATCGTGGGCGTGTATTGAGTATCCTGATAGACCTGATTGACGAGGAATTCCGAAACGGTCTCATTGCCTTGCGCATCAAAGATCCGCGCCTTGATGGCAAAACTGCTCGTGTCAGCTGATTGCTGGTCATAGGACGTCCATGCCACCACGAACCCACCGCCCTCAAGCGCAGTGATCGCGGGGTCGCGCTGGGCACTTTCATAAACCTCATTGACCAGAAATTCCGAAACGGTCGCATTGCCTTGAGCATCAAAAATCCGAGCCTTTATCGCTTCACCGCTTGTGTCAGCCGATCGCTGGTCCGTGGAAGCCCATGTCACCACGAAGCCACCGCCCTCCAGCGCCGTGATCGCTGGGTTAGACTGACTATTCGAATAAATTTCATTGACCAGGAGTTCCGAAACGGTCTCATTGCCTTGCGCGTCAAAAATCCGCGCCTTGATGGCGGAACTGCTAAAGTCAGCAGATTGCCGGTCAAATGACACCCATGTCACCACGAAGCCTCCCCCCTCAAGCGCAGCGATCGAGGGGTAGTATTGGCGATCCTGATAGACCTCATTGACTAAGAATTCCGAGACAGTCTCATTCCCAGCGGCATCAAAGATCCGCGCCATGATGGCGGTATCGCCCGCGGCTGCTGATTGTCCGTTACCAAACTGCCACGTCACCACGAAGCCGCCGCCCTCCAAGGCCGTGATCGCAGAGTATTGCTGGTCATTCTCGTAGGTTTCATTGACAAGGAATTCCGAAACGGTCTCATTGCCCTGCGCATCAAGGATCCGCGCCTTGATTGCGGAACCGCTCGTGTCAGCCGATTGCCCGTCCTCGGACGTCCATGTCACCACAAAACCGCCGCCCTTCAGCGCAGTGATCGCTGGAACTTCCTGGTTATTCAGAAAGGCCTGATTGACAAGGAATTCGCCTTGGCCGGGGCCAGCAACGGGCAGCGCGTCATCCATGGCAACCGGCGCGTGATTGATGCTGCTCACGCTGATGGACACCATGTCAGTGTTGGTCGAATAACCGGTCGTCCCACCGTAGGTGCTGGCGTTAGAATAACTGCCGTTGGAGCCGCCATTGCCATCCCAAGCCCGAATTGTCAGCCCGTCGCCGACAACACCGGAGAAGCCGGCATCGGGGACAAAGAAGACGCGCGCCTCAGGCGTCAGCGTCAGCGCATGCGCGTAAGTCGGTGCGGTGATCACGCTCCAGCTTGCGCCATCATTGGTGGAGAAATACCAGGTGCCATTGGTCGTGTTCTGGCCGGTGATGGCGATGCCTATGATGGTAGAATCAACGTCGGTGACATTGTCGAGCCCGCCGTCGCCGATCCGGGCGACGAGATCTGAGACCAGCGTGCCGCCGCCGACACCCGGCAATGTCGCATATTCGGCAGAAGTGATTGCGGGATCGATAGCTGCATTGAGCACTGGCGCGTCGTTGGTACCGTCAATGGTAAAGGTAAGCTTTTGCGATCCTGAGGTCGCCGTCCCGTCAGACACTGTGACATCATAGCTGATCGTCAGCGTCTGGCCCGACGCCAGGAAATCAAGATCGGCTGAAGCAGGATCCCAGCTGTAACCGATGCCCACAACGCCGCCATTCGATGCGGCTGTACCCAGGGTGAGCGCCCCGCTGGCCAGGGCTCCGGTCAAGGCTGACTGTTGCGCCGCTGTGAGAACCCCGCCGCTCCAGCTGATCACCGGCACCCCGGCCTGCGCTGTCAGATTATCGCTGCTATCAACGTCCGTGACCGAAAGCGTGCCACTGACCGCCGCGATATCCTGCGCCGATGCATCTGTAATCTCCACAATGGCGGTGGGTTGCGTTACTGGCGCCATCACCGGCGCGTCATTGACCTCTGTGATGGCGAAAGTCACAGTCGCTGTATCGGTGAGGGCACCGCCCGCGCCGGTGTTGCCACCATCGTCGATGGTCAGGCTGAGCGTGGCACTTGCCGCTGGCGTATCGCTGTCGTTGAGATAGACCAGATTGCTGCTGCCGCCCGAACCGAGGAAGGCGTTGAGCTGGGCGATGGTGCCCGATATTAGCACCGATCCGGTACCGTTGCCGGATACGATGGTGACGCCGCTGTCACCGGCGGTCGCGGTCAGCCCGCCTTCGTCCACCGCCAATGTGATGGTTTCGATGCCACCATTGGCATCGATGTCGCTTACCGACATACCGATACCCTTGAGCACGAAATCGGTCTGCGCGATTGCGCCAACGAAGTCGATGGGGTTGAACACCTGCGCCTTGACCGCGTATGCACTCGTATCCCCGGCGGCGCCGCCGACGCCCTGGCTGAAATCCGTCCACGTCACCACGAAGCCACCATTCGACAGCGCCGTGATCTGTGCGTGGGACTGAGAACCCGCGGTGGCGGTGTTGACCAGAAGTTCCGTGCCGACGGCGGTGCCGTCCGCGCCGAACACCTGCGCCTTGACCGCGTATTCACTCGTGTCCCCGGTGGCGCCGCCGACGCCCTGGCTGGAATCCGTCCACGTCACCACGAAGCCGCCATTCGACAGCGCCGTGATCTGCTGCTCAAACTGAGAACCCGCGGTGGCGGTGTTGACCAGAAGTTCCGTGCCGACGGT
>NZ_JBBMQP010000009.1:0-21536 GCF_038900115.1 Hoeflea sp. AS60
ATTTGTTCGTCGTCTTGCTTGTCATAGACCCTACTTCTCACAAGTTGGGGTCTCCGGCAAACCCGGGGCGGTTCAGTTTGGTTGCCCGATCAATACCTCAGAAAATACACTAAGTGCACGCAATTGTTACATTTAGGGGCACGTGATGGCGCAGGCGAAGACGCTCACTAAGGCGGAACTGAAGCGGGTGATAGACGTCACAAAATCATGCAGCCGCTATCCACTACGCGATGTCACAATGCTGCTGCTCACACACTGGTGCGGGATGCGGGTGGGGGAGGTTGCGGCTCTTCGACTAAACGATGTCATCGACAACAACGGCGATGTTCGATCAGAGATCGCGCTGAAAGCTGCTCAGACGAAAGGCGATAAGGCACGTGTCGTGTTTGTTCCGCAGCGTATGCGGCGGGAACTGAAAATCTACATCGCTCAAGCACATGCGCGCACACACAGCGAGTTCTTATTCGCAACCCAAAAGGGCCAGCGGTTCAGCTCGAACACTGCGACGCAGCATCTACAGCGCTTGTATGCACGTGCTGGCATTGATGGAGCCACATCGCACACCGGCAGACGGACATTCATCACCGAGCTTGCAGCAAAGGGCGTCAGCGTACGCGTACTGGCGGCGTTGGCTGGTCACAAAAACATAAGTGTCACCCAAAAATATATCGACGTGAACGACGACATGCTGCGTAATGCGGTGGAGCTGGTATGATTTAGAATTTGCGAATAAAAAATGTCACTCTTCTATCCACTTTTTCCACTTCTGAGCTACATATTCGTAGTAGCCATCTACCCTATCAACATTTGTTAGTTTTGCAAGTTCTCTACCCGTTTGTGTTAGTATTAAGTTTCCAATGTCAAGCGATTTGTTATCATCATCACCGAAATATAATCCGATAATTCTTTCAAAATAATATAATTGAGAGTGACCTTTTCTATTTCTAAGTTGATAATTGTTAACAGGATCGTAATGTACGAGTCCTAATTCTTCTAAATCCATTATGTTTATAAAAGTTAGATCGTTGTTCTTATATACATCGTCATCAATATTAAATATTATTGGAAATAGATCTGGAGTTCGCCATGTAAATCTACATAGATTTTCAAATTTAATTATATCTATTTTGTCGAGTGAGTGAAGGGTGTTTACTGTTCGCTTTGAGAAGCTGCCTGGTGAGTTCGTTTCACTTGATATTATTTTGGCCCAAACTTTCTGAGCTTCTTCATTGGATATCGTTTTGCCTTTATCAAAGAAATTTACAAGCCAGTCGTCGTCCATGTTGTCTGGCTTTGCTTCATTTGTTATCTGTGGGACTGCTAAATCTAATATAGCCTCCATATTTTCTTGTTTCTTAGCTTCTTCATCAACAAGCCTCATTAACGCGCGCCGGCGGAGATCGCTCGCTTCAATATCCGCTTGTGCCGCAATTACATGAGCCTTTGCTTCAGCTTTTGCGCGACGGACTATTCTTTTGGGCTCATATAAAACGCCTGTCGCATCGGAAATCTTATCAATAAGCCTTGTTATTGGTTCTGACAGCCCCGCTAGGTCTTTGATTTCCATAATTTCCTCTGTGGATTTCAGTCGACTAGTTCATGCCTTCTTAGGGGCATAATTGTACATCCATATGCGCGATATTAGCTCAGAAATGAGAGATCGGAATAGACCGATAAAGCGGATACAGCCCAAATAACAACAAATAGCTGTATTAGGACGATCAGGTTAGTACTTTCCTTAGTTCAATAGGTCTCTGAAATCGTCAACTTCTTCGTGTCCGTAGTGCTGTTCGATCATTTTCTGCGAAGTTCCCATCTGTTTGGCCAAACCGCTTTTGGGAACGCGCTTTTGTTTGTTGGTGATGGCAAAGGTCGCATAGGTATGCCGTAGCGAGGTCAAAGAATGCTTGATCCCGTTGGCCGGTGTGGCAATCTGCGTAGCCTGAAGCAGGCTGCCAAAAGCCTTTTTGAAACTTTTTACGGGTGTGCCATCTGGCAAGGATACCACCAGTTCATTGGCGATTGCTGCCTGCGTTCCGCCATGTTGTGCCAAACGCCGTTTCTGAATGCGACGCAGCGCGTTTACCGCAGCCCCTTTTAGAATAACGGTTCTAGTACTGCGTACCTTGCCGATACCAGGTAGCCTGAGATCACCATTGTTCCAATCGACATCACGCCAAGTTAGTGCGTGCAGTTCGCCCACACGCAGGCCTGAATTTGCAAGAAAAATGACCGCGTCATAAATCAAGCGTCGATTGTCGATCTGACGGTGCAAGAGCTTATCGCGTTGTGCTTCACCTATGCGCGAGCGCGCAGTTTTGAGCAGAATGCGGTACTCGTCGCGTGTGAAATGAGGCCGCCGGTTTTTTGTAGACTTCTCTGATAGGTGAGGGACTGACGGCGCCCTTTTGATGAGGCCCGCTCTCTCAGAATATTTCAACAGCTGTCGCAACACGACATTCTCTCTGTTGAGCGTAGAAGGTGTCGGCGGCTTCGTTCCCTTGTTGCGTCGGTAGTCCATATAATCTGGCACATCCGCTTCAGTGAGATTTGCGACCGTACTAAATTTGCCGAAAAATGGCAGGAAATGACGCTCATAAGTCTCTTTATGATATTGGTGCTTCGCTTCGTGTTTGATTGAATTGAGGTAGCGGTCAGCGCATTCTGCAAACGGAACCTTCTTTGTTTGAAGGCTCGGATTGCTCAGAACTTCCTTGTAGAAACTGTGTGCAGCCTTCTTCGCCAGATCAACGTCGGCGGTTTTGGCTGACTTCCTGTAGGTCCTGTTCTTGTGCCGAAAGTAGATCTGTAGGTATTTCGATTGCTTTACTGGAGTTATGTAGACCCCATCAAAAACCTCAATCGTTCCTGCTTTCGGTTTTGCAGACATACATGATCTTTTCTTCGACGAGACAAAGAAATTCTGTAAATGGTCTGCAAATGACGAAAATTTCCCCTGCAGCGCCAATGACTTAAGATACGGTCGATTTGCAGAGCAAATCAACGTATTTCGGTCAAAAAACGCTAAGTTATTGAATTTATTGAGGGTGGATGGTGGGCGTAACAGGGATTGAACCTGTGACCCCTACAATGTCAATGTAGTGCTCTCCCGCTGAGCTATACGCCCATCCGATGGGCCGCATACACCACAGAAACCCCTGCGCCGTCAATACGAAAACACTGCGTTTTTTCTTACCGTTTGCCGAAGGTGGGGAAAGGCCTGCTGGTGGTATGAAAAAAGCCGTATACAACGACGACGCCCGGGCAAACGTGTCCGGGCAAACGCAACGAGAATGTTGCGCAAAGTCAGCCTGTTTGCTGGTGCCTTGTCAGGCTGCCAGAATCATCTTGTTGACCTCGTCGACAAGGTCACGAAGATGGAACGGCTTGGACAAGACCTTGGCATCCTTCGGAGCCTTTGAGTCCGGGTTGAGCGCCACCGCTGCAAAGCCGGTGATGAACATGACCTTGAGATCGGGATCGAGTTCGGTGGCCCGGCGGGCCAGTTCGATGCCGTCCATCTCGGGCATGACAATGTCGGTCAGCAGAAGCGAGAAGGGTTCTTCGCGCAGGCGATCATAGGCGCTGGCGCCATTGTCGAAGGAGCGGACCTCGTAGCCTGCTTTTTCCAGTGCCTTGACCAGGAACCGGCGCATATCATTGTCGTCTTCTGCGAGGAGAATTTTCGGGGTCATTCTTTTTCCAAACCTGTCATCGGGCTCGTCGAGCACTGCCTATCCTCTATATGGGGGCGTTCCAGTAAACATCAGGTGAATGATGACGATTTTACGATGCGATTTGTCCCGGACTGGACAGGTGTGGGGGCAACTGGCAAGGTGATTCAGGCAGTTGCGGGGGCAAAGGGACAGATATGAAAGACAGCGAAAGGTCCGGCACGGGTGATAAGCCGGATGCCGGCTTGCCCGCAGTTGCTCCTTTCGAGATCCACCGGCCATTGGAGCAAACCGAGCCGTTTGTGTTCAATTCACCGCATTCCGGCCGGATCTATCCCGAATCGTTCCTTAACGTGTCGCGGCTCGATCGTTTGTCGATCCGTCGCTCGGAAGATCATTATGTCGATGAATTGTTTGCCAGCGTGGTTCAGCTCGGTGCGCCGATGCTGGCAGCGCAGTTCCCGCGTGCCTGGCTTGATGTCAATCGGGAACCCTATGAGCTTGATCCACGGATGTTCGACGGCCCGTTGCCGCCGTTTGCCAATATCGGATCGATGCGCGTGGCCGGTGGATTGGGCACAATCCCGCGGCTGGTGGCAGAGAACATGGATATCTACAGGGGGCGGTTGAGCGTTGAAGAGGGGCTCTCGCGCATTGAGCGGGTCTACCGCCCGTATCATGCCAATTTGCGCCGGATTATCGCGCAGACCCATGTTCAGTTCGGCAAGGCCATCTTGATTGATTGC
Source organism: Hoeflea sp. AS60 (assembly GCF_038900115.1). Classification (NCBI taxonomy): domain Bacteria; kingdom Pseudomonadati; phylum Pseudomonadota; class Alphaproteobacteria; order Hyphomicrobiales; family Rhizobiaceae; genus Hoeflea; species Hoeflea sp. AS60. The sequence goes on from NZ_JBBMQP010000009.1 coordinate 4,421, forward strand.
CATTCGATGCCGGCCAATGTTCGGGTCGCTGGCGGTAACCGCCGCCCTGACATCATCATTGGGGATCGCTTTGGCGCCAGTGCTGCGCATGACCTGTCGCGCGCTGCTGTTTCATTCCTGTCAGGGCTTGGCTACCATGTGGTTCGCAACAAACCCTATGCTGGTGGTTTTATAACCGAACATTATGGACGCCCGGCGCGTGGCCTGCATGCCCTGCAGATCGAAATAAATCGTGGTCTTTATGTCGATGAAACAAGTCTGGAAAAAACACCGGGCTTTGATCTCCTCAAAGCGGATTTGTGGGAGTTTTCCAGTCAGATGATGGCCTATGTGCGTGAAGGTCTCTCAGAAGACCGTCTGGCCGCAGAGTAAGACTTCCTCAAAGGTAGAGCCTAACCGGCAGCTTGCGGTTCAGGCAGCAAGATTGACTTGATGATAGGGTCAAAAAAAACCGCGCTGTTGGCGCGGTGAAATCTAGGGAGGAAACGCCCAAGGAGGGCATTCACAGTCAAAGACTGTGATTTAAAGCTAATGTTGCAGCGCACAAATGTCAACTGCCCTTGCTTTGTTCTTTGTGCTTGTGCGAGGTGACTCGCGAGGATTGTCTGCTGCGCTTGCAATTCATTGTCAGCCGGGTCAGGTATCCGGCGGATACGGGCATCTTCCATCCCCGCCATCATTTGTTTCTCATGGATTTCTCAATGCTTCCTGATATCGCTTTCTTTGACTCCATCGCAGAGGCGGCCGCTGCCGAAACGCTTCCGCGGTTTCGCATGCCCGTCACCATCGACAACAAACAAGCTGGCGGGTTTGACCCGGTGACCGAGGCCGATCGTGCCGCCGAGAAGGCGATCCGCCAGATCATCACCGAGAGGTATCCCGAGCATGGTATCCTGGGTGAAGAGCATGGCAATGTCGGCATTGACCGGGACCATGTCTGGGTCATCGACCCGATTGACGGGACGCGTGCGTTCATCTCGGGCTTGCCAGTCTGGGGCACGCTTGTGGGGTTGTATCACAAGGGCAAGGCGGTCATGGGGATGATGGATCAGCCGTTTACGGGTGAACGGTTTATCGCCAGGCCGGGTGAAGCAATGGTCCTGCGCCACGGGGAGCGATCCAAGCTTAGCACGCGGAAAGGCGTTTCACTTGATCAGGCGATCATGATGACGACCTCGCCATCGATTTTCCCTCAGACGCTTGAACCATCCTACAAACGGGTTGAAAACAGCGTTCAACTGGCGCGGTATGGATGCGATTGCTACGCTTACGCGATGGTTGCGTCCGGTCACATCGACCTCGTGGTGGAATCCGACCTGAAGCCCTATGATGTCGGCGGCCTAATCCCGCTGGTCGAACAGGCCGGCGGAGTGATGACCACGTGGAGTGGCGGGCGGCCGGAAATGGGCGGTAACATCGTCGCCAGCGGTTCGGCAGAGCTGCATGAAGCGGTTCTGGAACTGCTCAACCAGAGATGATTGCGGGTTCTGAGGCCTGATCTGGCGGTATGAACGCGTCGATGGCAGCCAGGGCAGGGATACGGTAACGATCGGCTTCCTGAAGCAATTCGTGGCGTGCGCCATTGATCATGATGGCACGGCCGGCGCGAAAGCGGTTGCCGAGGCTTTCTATGGCCTGCGATTCCACTATCGTGTCATTGCCAGCGCCGATCAGCAAAGTCGGAACTTTGATCTGGTCCAGGTGCTCGAACTTGCCGACGCGCTCGATGGCATTCAGCATCTCATTGACCCACCCCATGCTGGGTGGGCCAAGGCGAAGCTCGGGATGCGCTATGTAGAGAGCCTGATTGCGTGAAAATCTGCCGATGTCGGTCGTCAGGGGATTGTCTGCAAACGGTTTGGGAAACTTGTCTAGGCCTGATCCAACCCAACCTAACCCGGTCATGCGCATCAGCCGGGTGACCAACCTTATGAGCCACTTCGGCGCGGACTGATTTGAGAGTTCGACAAACGGGGCCGTAAGAACCATGCGGTCGATGCGGTTTGCCAGTTTTGGCGCCATGGATAGCGCGACAAGCGCGCCCATCGAATGCGCGACGAGGCAAAAAGGCAGTCTTGCTTCGGGCAGGACGATGGTTTCGAGAAACGTCGACAGATCGGCTTCAAAGTCACTGAACCTGCGCACGTGTCCTCGTAGCGGGTTTTTCAGAAGCCGATCGGATAGGCCTTGGCCTCGCCAATCAAAGGTGGCGACCCAAAGCCCGCGTCCGGTGAAATGGCGTATGGTTTCGTAGTATTTCTCGATGCATTCGTTGCGGCCTTGCAGCAGTACTACTGTGCCACGTGCCACCGGAACATCGGATTTGAAGATAGCATAGCGCAACCGTTTGCCGCGAACGCTGTCAAACCAGCCGGTAACATGATTGCCGGGTACCGGATTACCATCTGTTTCGATCAGCAGGGGGGTGTCATCGCTCATGATGTTTCCGATTAGTGCTTCCCCTGTGTTTGGTCAAAAGGAAAAGGCGAAGAAGGTCAGGAAAAAGGCCGGAGCCGTCTTGCGAGCGGCCCCGGCCAGGTGCCCGGAACAGAAGGGACGGGGATGTTCCCGGCGAGCCAGACTGTTTATGTCTGATGCTGGCGAGAATAGGGGGCCTTGCCTGAACCGCCGCCGAACAGGCCATTCATCGGGCATTCACGCGCAGATATTCGTATTTTTCAGGGAGCCTAGAAAGGTCTTGAACCGAACCTGAGCAGTTCCCACATTGGTTCTGCAGGCGCCGGAAACCGGGTCTGCTGGCAGGGATGTCGCCCAATGCGGGGCAGCCCAGAAGCCATAACGCAAACTCTAGTCGCTCTGAAGGAGGACACTTATGCGTCACGTTGATTTTTCACCCCTCTACCGTTCCACTGTTGGTTTCGACAAGTTGCTGACCATGCTCGACAGCCTGGCCCCGACCGATCAGTCACAGTCCTATCCACCCTATAATATCGAACGCACCGGCGAGACCACCTACCGCATCACAATGGCGGTTGCAGGTTTTGACGAAGCCGAGATCTCGATCGAAGCGCGTGAGCACGTGCTGACGGTCAAGGGTGAGAAGGCTGACGACAATGAGGCCGAAGGCACGCAGTTCCTCTATCGCGGAATTGCCAAACGCGCGTTTGAGCGCCGTTTCCAGATGGCTGAACATGTCGAGGTAACCGGAGCCACTCTCCGCAACGGTCTCCTGCATGTTGATCTTGTTCGCGAGATTCCCGAGGCAATGAAGCCACGGCGTATTGCGATCAGCAATGATGCTGGGACAAATCCGAAGCAGATTGAAGCCACGCAGGCCTGATCCTCTCCTCTCAACTGGAACAGCCATCATGGCGCTCAGGAAACTGAGCGCCATTTTTCATGGCTGAGGGCCTGATGGATCGGGCTCGATCATGCAGCAACGTATGGGGCGCTATGGGGGCGGCATCTTGACAGCAGGGCGTCGACGGACAGCAATCCTGGTCCCTTTATTGCGATGACGGTCAGCGGCACGATCCACAGCAAGCGTTGGTCAGCGATGATACTGTCGGGAAACCTGTCAAACAGGGCGCCGATGCTCTCCGCGCCGATCTGATGCACGGTGATGTCAACGAATGTCTGTACGGCAATGAAACCGATCATTCCGAGCGCGGCAAGGCGCGAAAACAGGCCGACGACAATGAGAAGCGGCAAGAGGAATTCCGCGTAGGTGCCCATGAAGACGATCAGGCCCCAGGGAAAGAAGGACACCGCATCGACATCGCCTCCTGCAGCTTCCACCGCCGGGAGGGCTATCTGGTAATAGGCGCCCGACGAGATAGAGAAGAATCCAATCAGACCGTCACCGACCTTGGTTTTTGCCGAGTTGAGGAAGTATCCCCACAAGACCGCAGCGAAAGCGAAGCGTGCGATCAGCCCAAGCAGCCAGCTATCACCGAGCTGTTCGAGGACTCCGAAAATGCGGGTATGGAGATCGGTGGCAAAATCAATCGCGGATTTCATGTGGTTTGCTCCGAAAGTGCCTGGCCGGATGAACAGGCGTAAAAGACACCGGCTTCAAGCATGGCTGAAATGGCTGATGGCAGGTCGAAATCTGGATATCTGGCTATCGTTCTGCCTGCGGCTTCGCCGAGAGTTTCGCCTGCGATCAGAGCGGTGAAGAACATGGCGGCGCCCGGTGGTAACCGGCGGACTTGCACCTCGTCATGCGGCCGGGTGATCAGACCATCTTCGGGCTCGGCTGGATCTATACCGTCGAGTGGCCGTTGCTCGCGACTGTCCGAGAAGATTGACACTGCAGCGAAACCGCTTTGAACGATGCGGGTTGCGGGATGAGCCATGAACATGGTCTCGGCAAGATGTTCGGGCGGGATCGCGCCGAGAGTATCAGCGCCTAGAGGTTCGGCGTCAGCTGAATGAAATGAATCAAGCCACGCCCGTTCCAGCCGCGCCACGTCGGCCAGATAGGGATATTTGGCGACAGGTTCAAAGCGTTCGAGAAATGCAGCAAATCCGACGCCATATTCAAACATGACCGCTGAGCGCGGAGGCTCTTCGGCCAGATAAACTCTCGCCATCTCGCGAAAGAAACCTTCCCCGACAAGCCGCTGGATGGCCGGGAAAATGCCCGTCAGCGCGTCGATCAGGCTGACAGTCACGTTGTTGCGATAGACGGCAAAGCGTTTTTGGGCATTCTTGCCGTTGGGTCCAATGACCCCTTCGGGTAGGGGCAGGTCCGGATCGAGAAGGGCCGCGCCAAAATCGAGTTGCCCGCGCTCGTTCATCGCATCATTCCGCAGCATGGCGTGAGCCGAGCAGAGAAGCGGGACCAAGCCGATCAAGGATGGCATCGGCGAGACGGGCCTCGCGACGCAGCACCGGCCATTCGGGAACGTCATTGTCCCATTCTACAAGCGTCGGAATCGCGCCTGCCTGGCTGATGACAATCTCGTAGAGTTTCCAGACAGCCTCGGAGACCGGGCGGTCATGGGCATCGATCAGCAGAAGATCGCCTTCATCATCGATATCTTCGGCATGGCCCGCGAGATGGATTTCCTCCACCAGCTCGAGTGGAAAATCACGCAGGTAATGTATCGGTTTCCAGCCGTGGTTGGTGGCAGAAACGAACACGTTGTTGATATCGAGCAACAATCCGCAGCCAGACTTCTGAGCGATTTCGCGAATAAAATCGGTCTCGCTCATGGTCGTCTGTTCGAATGCAACATAGGTGGACGGATTTTCAAGCAGTATGGGCCGCTTGAGCCGGTCCTGAATCTGGCAGATGTGTGAGACCACCCGGTCAAGTGTCCGCGAATTGTAGGGCAGGGGAAGAAGGTCGGTGAAATAGCCTGCGTCATGGCTGGACCAGGCGAGATGCTCCGACACCATCGCGGGTTCGTAGCGCTCAACCACTCTGGCGAGACGCTCGAGATGATCCTTGTTGATACCGTGTTCAGAGCCGATCGAGAGGCCTACGCCGTGAACGGACAGCGGAAATTCGGAGCGAATGGCTGCAAGGCCGCGGTGTGCAGGCCCGCCGTCGCCCATGTAGTTCTCCGCGTGGACTTCGAGAAATCCGATCCTGTAGTCATCGGACAAAATGGCGTCGATGTGTTCGGTCTTCAGACCCGCCCCCGCACGTGGCGGGAGCGGGCCGTTCGGGATACGCGGTGCCTCGACAATCGGCGATGTGAGGGCGGATTGCGTCATTTCGTAATTCCCGTCTATCAAGTGTTTTCGGATCAGGCTGGCATGTCGCGATCAAGCGGCTCCAGCGACCCCATGCGTCCGCCTTCGAGGCTCATCGTGGTGCAGGTGCCTGCATCAACGCTTTTCCAGGCATTGCCCTGAAAATCGACCTTGGATGTGCCGGCGCAAGTGGTGCCCGGACCGGCTGCGCAGTCGTTCTTGCCAGCCATGGCCACGCCGTAGCATTTTTCCGTGGCTGCAGACGCGCCCTGGGTTGAAGCGAGGAAAGTTGCACCCGAGATAGCCATTGCTACCGCGCCTGCGAGAGTTGATGCACCGATAAGTGTTTTCTGCGACATGCTGTTCTCCTTCGTTGTTTTTGAAACTATTTCCGGGTTGTTCTCGTCCGGTAGGAGAAGCATGACAAAATGACGCATCACTTGGAAATCAAGCGCACGTTATCGGGCATCACTTGAGCGTGAGCTTGCTGTGATGGGATTTATTGTTTCGATATGCTTGTTTTGACTGGCCGGACCTGGCGCTACCCCAGAAGGCCGATAAACTGATCGACGTCGTCTTGGGTCGTGGCGAAACTGGTTACCAGCCTGAGCATGGTTTCCTCCGGCCCGACCAGATGGGCCACCGAGCGCGGCGTCGGCCACTCATAAAACATCGCGCCTTTTGCAGCGAGTTCCTTGGCGAGCACCTTTGTCACAATTGGAAAGGTCTCGTTTGCAGGGCTCTGCCACGCCAGTCGTGCATTGGTCGAATTGGTGATACCTGATTGCAGGCCGAAAGACATTGCGTTGGCATGCCTGGCGATGCTGAGCCAAAGGTCGTCCTCAAAATAGGCGTCAAACTGGGCCGCTATAAAGCGGCTCTTGGAGAACAGATGGGCCGCCCGCTTGCGGATAAAGGGCGTCTGTTTGGCCATTGCGGGATCGAGAAACACCAGAGCTTCTGCGCACCAGCAACCATTCTTGGTGCCGCCAAAAGATACAATGTCCACACCGAGTTCAGCTGTCATCTGGGCAGGTGTAAGGCTTAGCGCTACGAGCGCGTTTGCGAAGCGGGCGCCATCCATGTGAAGCGGCAGCCCATGCGCCTTGGCGATCTTCGAAATCGCACGGATCTCTTCGGGTGTGTAAACTGTGCCAGCCTCTGTGGCCTGGGTCAGAGTGATCGCCATCGGCTGGCCGGCATGCACAAAGCCTTCAGGGAAACGGGCGATTTCAGCTTCGAGCATGGCCGGGTCCATCTTGCCATTCGGCCCGTTCACTGGAACAAGCCTCGATCCATGGCTGAAAAATTCGGGCGCACCGCATTCATCGGCGATGACATGGGCTTCGCGATAACAAAATGAAACGCCACCCGGCCGGTTGACCGCTGACAATGCCAGCGAGTTGGCTGCCGTGCCGGTGCCGACAAAGAAAACCGCGACTTCCTGTCCGAATACCTCATTGAAGGTCTGCTCAACCTTGCGGTCAAGATCGCTGGTGCCATAGGCGGGAGCAAAGCCGGTCGAGTGTGCCGAGAGTGAAGCTGCGATTGCCGGGTGAGCGCCAGCCCAGTTGTCCGAGGTGAAGATCATGAGCATGGGTCTCCGAAAGCTTGGGTGTGTCCGGCTATTGCATGAATTTTCGGGCTTTCAAAGGGCTTGATGCGGCCAACGACGCTATGCTGCGGGCAGGGTTGCTGTGTCTGGTCAGGGATCCAGCCGTGTCTGATTCCCCGTTGGCGACAGCAAACCACCCGAAAAGCTCAAGTTGACGCAATTATATTGCGCTCATGCCGGCGGATTGATCATTTACGGTCGTATGCTTGCGGTTTTTTGGGTGCGGTATCTTGCGCAAGTGCCTGCATTCTGTCATAGAACAATCGAAATAGGACAGCCTTGCTGTCCTATTTGTGTCTGTCATGGCCGGATGGCACAGGCTGAGGCAGATACAAGGGGTTTGTGGCGGTATCCGCCAAGTTGCGATCCATCTGTTCGAGGTGACCGCATTGCCCCTTCGTGATACAAAACCATGCCGCGCGCCCGCACACTCCGGGTGAGGCTTGATTGGCGCGCAAGGCCAGACGACAGATGTATCCGGAACGTAAAGCGTCGCCGCACCCGGCGGGGGCGAAAGATGGGCCGGGATCAACCGCGATGGCGGTCTTGAAGGAGGAATGAAGATGGCAGACCTTTCACCATCTGTGACGGAAGTTAACGCTTGTGAGTCTCTTGCCGAGACCAAGCTGGCCACCGCGCACACCTTTGGATTGCCGCCCAAACAGGGTCTTTATGATCCGCGGAATGAGCATGACGCGTGCGGTGTCGGATTCGTGGCGCATATGAAAGGCCAGAAATCGCACCAGATCGTGCGCGACGGCCTGTTCATGCTTGAGAACCTGACCCACCGTGGAGCTGTCGGCGCCGACCCGCTGATGGGCGATGGTGCAGGGCTTCTGGTGCAGATTCCCGACCGGCTGTTTCGTGAAGACCTCGCCGAGCAGGGCCTCACCTTGCCTGCGCCAGGCGAGTATGCGGTCGGCTTTGTGTTCATGCCGCAGGATGAAACGCTTCGCAATCATTTCAAGGGCATCATTGCCGATGTCGTTGCGGCCGAAGGTCAGTCTCTGATCGGCTTCCGTGATGTGCCCGTTGACAATTCATCCCTGTCCAAGGCACCGGAAATCGCCGCCACTGAACCCTGTCATGTTCAGATCTTCATCGGTCGCGGCGAGGGCGTGGAAGATCAGCAGTCGTTTGAGCGGCAGCTCTTCGTTCTCAGGAAGGTGATTTCGAACCGGGTCCATAATGAAGCCGAAAACGGCGACAAGGACTTCTATTTCGTCTCGCTGTCGACGCAGACAATTGTCTACAAGGGCATGTTCCTGGCCTATCAGGTTGGTGCCTATTACAAGGACCTGAGCGACCCGCGCTTTGAGTCCGCTGTCGCGCTGGTTCACCAGAGATTTTCGACAAACACATTCCCGTCGTGGCGGCTTGCCCACCCTTACCGGATGGTTGCCCACAACGGCGAGATCAACACGCTGCGCGGTAACGTCAACTGGATGGCAGCGCGCCAGGCATCGGTGTCTTCGCCGCTGTTTGGTGGCGATATCTCCAAGCTGTGGCCGATCTCCTATGAAGGCCAGTCCGATACGGCGTGCTTTGACAACGCGCTCGAATTCCTGATCCGCGGCGGCTATTCCATGGCCCATGCGGTGATGATGCTGATCCCTGAAGCCTGGGCCGGCAACGCGCTGATGAGCACCGAGCGCAAGTCATTTTACGAATATCATGCGGCTCTGATGGAGCCATGGGACGGTCCGGCGGCAGTTGCCTTCACCGATGGCCGCCAGATCGGCGCCACGCTTGACCGGAATGGTCTTCGCCCCGCGCGCTACATTGTCACCAATGATGACCGGGTGATCATGGCCTCGGAAGCCGGCGTTCTGCCGGTTGACGAAAGCTCGATTATCAAGAAGTGGCGCTTGCAGCCTGGCAAGATGCTGCTGATCGACATGGAAGAAGGCCGCATCATTTCCGACGACGAGGTCAAGTCCGGACTGGCGGCGAAGCACCCCTATCGCGAGTGGCTTGAACGCACCCAGTTGATTCTTGAAGACCTCAAGCCGGTTGAGCCTCGGGCGTTGCGCAAGGATGTGTCGTTGCTCGATCGCCAGCAGGCGTTCGGCTACACGCAGGAAGACACGAAAATCCTGATGGCGCCAATGGCGACCACGGGACAGGAAGCCATCGGTTCGATGGGGACCGACACGCCGATTTCCGCGATGTCGCTGAAGTCGAAGCTGCTTTACACCTATTTCAAGCAGAACTTCGCGCAGGTGACCAACCCGCCGATCGACCCTATCCGGGAAGAACTGGTGATGAGTCTGGTCTCCTTCATCGGGCCGCGTCCGAACATTCTCGACCACAAGGGCGCTGCGAAGAAGAAGCGACTCGAGGTACGTCAGCCTATCCTTACCAATGCAGACCTCGAGAAGATCCGCTCGATTGGTCACACTGAGGATCGCTTCGACACCAAGACGCTCGACTTCACCTATGCGAGCGAAAAGGGCTCGGAAGGCATGAAGGCGGCACTTGATCGTCTTTGCGACCGCGCCGAGGAAGCTGTGACCGGTGGCTACAACATCATTATCCTGTCTGATCGTCAGATCGGGCCTGACCGGATCGCGATCCCGGCGCTGCTGGCGACGGCAGCCGTGCATCATCATCTGATCCGCAAGGGCCTGCGCACGTCGGTTGGCCTTGTGGTGGAAACCGGTGAGCCACGTGAAGTTCATCATTTCTGCTGCCTGGCGGGCTATGGCGCCGAGGCGATCAATCCATATCTGGCTTTCGACACTTTGCTCGACATGCACAAGCGCGGCGAATTCCCGCCGGAAGTCGATCAGTACGAAATTGTGTCCCGTTACATTAAGGCCATCGGCAAGGGCATCCTCAAGGTGATGTCGAAGATGGGCATCTCCACCTACCAGTCCTATTGCGGTGCGCAGATCTTTGACGCGATCGGCCTGTCCAGCGATTTTGTTGCCACCTACTTCACGGGTACGGCGACAACCATCGAAGGCGTCGGGCTGGCTGAGGTCGCAGGTGAAACCGCTGAACGTCATCGTCTGGCCTTCTCCAACGATCCTGTGCTGGCGACCTCTCTGGATGTGGGCGGCGAGTACGCCTACCGCATGCGTGGCGAAGAACATGTCTGGACGCCGGATGCGGTTGCGACGCTTCAGCATGCGGTGCGCGGCAATGCCAAGGATCGCTATCGCGAATTTGCCGAGATGATCAACCGTTCGACCCTGCGGATGAACGCCATTCGCGGCTTGTTCGAGATCCGTAAGGCGGACGCAACCGGTCGCAAGCCTGTTGCACTTGATGAGGTGGAGTCTGCCGCCGATATCGTGAAGCGGTTTTCAACCGGCGCTATGTCGTTTGGTTCCATCAGCCGGGAAGCTCATTCGACGCTTGCGGTCGCGATGAACAGGATCGGTGGCAAGTCGAACACTGGCGAGGGCGGCGAAGAGCCGGACCGTTATCTGCCGCTCTATGGCGGCGGCGCCAATCCGGAACGCTCCGCTATAAAGCAGGTGGCCTCGGGCCGGTTTGGCGTGACGACCGAGTACCTGGTCAACGCCGACATGATTCAAATCAAGGTCGCGCAGGGCGCCAAGCCCGGCGAAGGTGGACAGTTGCCAGGCCACAAGGTCGATGCAACGATTGCCAAGACTAGGCACTCGACGCCAGGGGTCGGTCTCATATCGCCGCCGCCGCACCATGACATCTATTCCATTGAAGACCTGGCGCAGCTGATTTTCGATCTCAAGAACGTCAATCCGGAGGCCGACATTTCGGTCAAGCTGGTGTCCGAAGTGGGCGTCGGCACCGTTGCCGCAGGCGTTGCCAAGGCGCGCGCTGACCATATCACGATTTCCGGCTATGATGGCGGCACAGGCGCATCACCGCTGACGTCGCTCAAGCACGCCGGAAGTCCCTGGGAAATCGGCCTTGCCGAAACACATCAGACCCTGGTGCTCAACGGTTTGCGGTCGCGGATCGCACTGCAGGTCGACGGCGGCCTGAAGACCGGACGTGACGTCGTGGTCGGAGCCCTGCTTGGTGCTGACGAGTTTGGCTTCTCCACCGCGCCATTGATTGCGGCAGGTTGCATCATGATGCGCAAGTGCCATCTCAACACCTGCCCGGTTGGTGTGGCCACACAGGACCCGGTGCTGCGCAAGCGGTTCAAGGGAACGCCCGAGCATGTGATCAACTATTTCTTCTTCATTGCCGAAGAAGTGCGCGAGTTGCTCGCCGAGATGGGATACACCCATCTTGACGAGATCATTGGTCAGTCGGAACTGCTCGCCAAGAATGGCATGATCGAGCATTGGAAGACCAAGGGGCTCGATTTCAGCCGCATCTTCCACAAGCCCGATGCGCCCAAGAACAAGACCTACTGGACCGAACGCCAGAACCATCCGATCGCCGATATTCTCGACAGGCAACTGATCGAGAAGGCGATGCCGGCACTTGAGAGCAAGGAAAAGGTCGAGTTTGACGTCAGCATCAAGAATGTTGACCGCTCAGCTGGAGCGATGCTGTCGGGCGAGGTTGCCAAGCGGTTTGGCCACAAGGGGCTGCCTGAAGATACAATCACGGTCAAACTCACCGGAACTGCCGGGCAGTCGTTCGGCGCCTTCCTGGCCCATGGTGTGACTTTCGACCTCGCAGGCGACGCCAACGATTATGTCGGCAAGGGCCTGTCGGGCGGCTGCATCATTGTGCGTCCGCCGGAAAATTCGCCGATCGTGGCTGAAAACTCGATCATTGTTGGCAATACCGTGCTTTATGGCGCCATCGAGGGTGAATGCTACTTCCGCGGCGTTGCCGGCGAACGCTTTGCCGTGCGCAACTCGGGCGCCATCGCGGTGGTTGAGGGCGTGGGCGACCATGGCTGCGAATACATGACCGGTGGTCTTGTCGTGGTCATCGGTGAAACCGGCCGTAACTTCGCTGCCGGCATGTCGGGCGGTGTTGCCTATGTGCTCGATGAAGCAGGAGATTTCGCCAGCCGTTGCAACATGGCGATGGTGGAACTGGAGCCTGTTCCCGAGGAAGACGACATCCTTGAGAAGCTGCATCACCATGGCGGCGATCTTGCGCACAAGGGCCGGGTTGATGTCAGCGGTGACATGACCCGACATGACGAGGAACGGCTGTTCCAGCTGATTTCCAACCACATGCATTATACAGGATCCACCCGTGCAAAGGAAATCCTCGACAACTGGGCAGACTATCGTCCGAAGTTCCGCAAGGTGATGCCGGTCGAGTATCGCCGTGCGCTCATCGACATGGAGCGGATGCGCATGGGCGTGGCGGCGGAATGAGATCAATGATCACATCCACCACCAACACCATCGAAGGCCGGGAGATCGCCGAGTATAAAGGTATCGTCACAGGCGAAGCCATTCTCGGAACCAATATCTTCCGTGATATCTTCGCCGGCATTCGTGACATCGTCGGCGGCCGTGCGGGCGCTTACGAGAAGGCCCTGCGGGAGGCGCGTGAAATCGCACTCTCCGAAATGCAGGACGAGGCGCAAAAACTGGGTGCGAATGCCGTTATCGGCGTCGATCTTGACTACGAAAATATTTCAACCGGATCCAGTGGTTCGATGCTGATGGTATCGGCATCGGGAACCGCGATCGTGATCCGGTGAAGGAGTAGATTATGGGTAAGGTAACGGGTTTTCTCGAAATAGACCGGCAGACGGCGAAGTATCAGCCGGCCTCTGACCGCATTCGCCATTTCCGCGAGTTCACCATCAGGATGAGCGATCAGGAAGTGCAAAAGCAGGCGGCTCGGTGCATGGATTGCGGCGTCCCCTATTGCCATGGTCCGACCGGTTGTCCGGTTCACAACCAGATCCCTGACTGGAACGATCTGGTCTACAACAACAACTGGGAAGAGGCGATCCGCAACCTGCATTCGACCAACAACTTCCCCGAATTCACCGGTCGCATCTGTCCGGCGCCTTGCGAGGAAGCCTGCACCCTTAATCTCGAGGATGCACCGGTCACGATCAAGACAGTGGAGCAGGCAATCGCCGACAAGGCCTATGAAATGGGCTTCATCGTGCCGCAGCCTGTGACTGCCAAGACCGGCAAGAAGGTCGCCATCATTGGCTCAGGCCCTGCAGGCATGGCCGCGGCTCAGCAGCTTGGTCGCGTTGGCCACGAAGTCCACGTCTACGAGAGGGAAAGCCGTCCTGGCGGATTGCTGCGCTACGGCATTCCGGACTTCAAGATGGAAAAGCATTTCATCGACCGTCGTGTCGAGCAGATGGAAGGCGAGGGCGTCACTTTCTTCTGCAACGTCAATGTCGGCGTCGACAAGAGCATGGAGGACCTTCTTGGGTCCTATGACGCGGTGCTTTACACCGGCGGTTCGGAAAAGCCGCGTGATGTTGGCATTCCGGGTGCGGACCTGATCGGCGTGCATGACGCGATGCCTTACCTGGTTCAGCAGAACAAGCGCGTTGCCCGCGAGAACATCGACAATGTCGGCTGGCCTTCTGATCCGGTTCTTGCCGGTGGCAAGCACGTGGTGGTGATCGGTGGCGGTGACACCGCATCCGATTGCGTCGGCACCGCATTCCGCCAAGGCGCCGTCAAGGTTACACAGCTCGATATTCGTCCACAGCCTCCCGAAAAGGAAGACAAGCTCGCAGTCTGGCCCTACTGGGCCACGAAGATGCGGACATCGTCTTCGCAGGCTGAAGGCGCTGTACGCGAATTCCAGGTCGGTACACTCGAGCTGGTCGGCGAGAACGGCATTCTGGCTGGCGTCAAATGCTGTCACGTCGATGAAAAGCGCAAGCCGTTGGCAGGCTCGGAATTCATCATCAAGGCTGATCTGGTGTTTGTCGCCATCGGTTTCCGCGGCGTTCTTGATACCGGTGTCGTAAGCGATCTGGGCGAGCAACTGTCGATGGACACCGACCGTCGCGGGTCTACCAACATCGTGGCCAATGAAGATGATTACCGCACGTCTGTGGACAAGCTTTGGGCAGCCGGTGATGTGCGGCGTGGCCAGAGTCTGGTTGTTTGGGCGATCCGTGAAGGCCGTCAGGCTGCGCGGGAAATCGATCTGAGCCTCATGGGGACTACAGATCTGCCTCGCTGATCATATCGCTTGTATGCCGTGCTCAAAAAAATGAATTGGGCACGGCATCGGCAGAGCTCCTAGGGGGCTTTTCGCGGCCAGGCAAAATTGTCAATGCGCCCTTCAGGTGCTTCAGGCAAGATACCATCCAGCACAAGTTGGTCACGTGGCGAGCGAACCAGTCCTGCGGTTGCTGGCATTTCGCCCAGCAGCGCAGATCCACCGTCAAGGGCCGGGTCTGTCATTGCTACCGGTGTCGTGCGGGTAATGGCTGCTGCGTTTTCACCGGGCGCAGGCGGCATGAATATTTCGGGGAAGTTGGCTGAATCGATAGCCGAGACACCTTCCGCAGCAGCATCACCCAGAAGCCGCCGGATCGACTTTTCGGCATAGAATGCGATCTTGCGCCGACCTGCCTGGGTCACGTTGATGCCATCTGATCCACGAAGCCGAACCTGCTGTCCGTTGATGTCGGAGCCGGTGAAGATGAACTTGCCTTCCTCATCGACAAATCCGTCCCAGATGTCGATGAATTCGCCACCAGCCTTTTCGATCTGCGCGCGGTAAACACTGTTAAGCGCTACCATGTCGGTGGTCATGGAAGGGGATTGGAACGCCGGCAATCCTATCCACAGAATTGGAGTATTCCTGCCGCGCAATGCGTCGATGAGCAATTGGGTGCGGCGTTCGTACTCAGCCATCCAGTTGACCGAACGGACAGGTTCGCGTTCGCCGTTGACCACCAGTTGCTGACGATCATTGGACCCAAGCTGCACCACGATGATCGAGGGTTGGACTTCTTCAACGATGCTGCGGGCCTCTTCGGGCCAATTGTAGTAATCATCACGCACCAGACCGGATGATCCGTTTGCGCGGTCGACAACCACAACACCGGGCGCCTGTGCGAATGCCGTACTCAAGCCGTCTGCGGCGCGATTGGCAAGAAAATCACCAACGACAAGTATCTTGCGGGCGTTATCGAGTTTCTCGACAACCGGCTCCTGGGGCGCGGCAATGCTGGGAGTGGGCGCGGGCCTGCTCACGCGGCTTGTGCGCGATGGTTGCGGCTTTTCCGGCTTGGGTGTGGATCCACCACCGCCAAACAACAGCTGCAGAAAGGACTTGCGTTCCACCCGTTCCTGAGCGGCAGCGGGCCCGGCCAACTGTACGACAGAAAGGCCGGTCACCGCCGCGATCAGCAATAAGAGGGCAAGCTGCTGCGATGGTTTGCGGTCAGACACGCGGAAGTCGTCTCCTGTTCGGCTCCGGGACTGGTTGGGTCCCGAAGCGCTTCGGCTCTCAATAGCGGCGGATGGTATCAAGTACCTTCTGCGATGGAATCGCCTCGCCGGTCAAGCCGACACGGGACTGGAAGGCTGCGATAGCGGCCTTTGAACCTGAGCCGAAATTGCCATCGATCTCGCCGTCATAAAATCCAAGCTTCTTGAGCCGGGTCTGCAGTTCGAACTTTTCCTTGACGTCGAGAGTTCCTTCCGGCCGCGGCCAGCGCTGGTCGACGCCTCCATAGCCTGCGATTTCATCAGCCAAAACACCGACTCCCAAAGCGTAGGAATCCGAATTGTTGTAGCGCTTGATGACGAAGAAATTCTTGGTCATCAGGAACGCCGGACCGTTACCGCCGCCCGGCATCTTGAGTTCAGCGCGCCGGCCGCCAGAGGGAAAGCTCTTGCCTCCCGGCCGGGTGAAGCCGAGAGATGCCCATTCGGACAGAGTTTTGGTCTGGCCATCATATTTGTTGCCACCTCGCGGCGGAACGGACTCGTATCCCCAGGTTTCGCCGGTGCGCCAGCCATTCTTCTTGAGAAGGTTTGCGGCAGTTGCCAATGCGTCCGGGATTGAATTCCAGATGTCACGGTGTCCGTTGCCATCGGCGTCGATTGCAAAGGCTAGATAGCTTGTCGGAATGAACTGGGTGTGCCCCATGGCTCCTGCCCACGATCCTGTCATCTCCCTCGCGGAAATGTCACCCGCCTGGAGAATTTTCAAAGCGGCGACAAGCTGCTGACGCGCAAATTTGGCGCGCTTCTTGTCGGCATAGGCAAGGGTGGCAAGCGCTTGCGGCACATAGTGCAGGCGATCTGTCTTGGTGAGGATTTCACCGTAATTGGATTCCATCGACCAGATGGCGAGCAAAACCGATGCATCAACGCCGAAATGGCGCTCTATGGCAGCCAATGTTCTGGCGTGCTGGGATGCCATCTCCCGTCCCTTGGTGATGGTGTAAGGGTTGACACGGGAATCCAGATAGTCCCAAACCTTGGTGGTGAACTCAGGCTGATAGCGTGCTTTTTCGAGTACCACTGGATCTGGCGTGGTGACGCCACTAAATGCTCTGTCGTAGGTCGAGCGTGAAATTCCGGATTTCGCCGCAGTGCTGTAAAAGCCTGAGACCCATTTTTGAAAGCCTGCATCGGCGTGTGCCGATAAGGGCGAAAATACACCGGCAAAGAGGCAAAGGCTGGCGGCGCGTACAAATTTCCTGGGTGATCGGATCATATTCCAAGCATCCTGTTTTTTAGGGCTGTTGCGGGTGACTGAACGACAATCATAGCCCGGAGCTGTCAACAAATCGTTTACCATATCTGATGCCCGAGCGCTTGGATTTGCCTCTTTCCAACAAATGGTGCGTACTGCCGCCACGGCGACAGAATGCACCGAAAAGACCATCGATGAGAAATGAGGAAAATACATGACGAAGATACGTAAAGTCAGAAAAGCTGTTTTGCCGGTTGCAGGTCTGGGAACCCGATT
>NZ_JBBMQP010000010.1:0-14456 GCF_038900115.1 Hoeflea sp. AS60
CTACGCCATGCTGGACGAAGCAGCCATGGCCGCATAACTTAAACCAAACGGTCTCCGGTAAATCCGGTGCGGTTCAAGCCTTCACATGCGCCAGCACCGTAGATAGCGATCATTTCCTCATCAGTGAGCACGCGATCACGCGCAATCTCCTTCGTGGGCGCCCTGAGAGCAGCCACAGGCGATGTTTCGATCATGCCGCGGTCTATGGCACCAGTTCATGAGCTTTTTGATCGCAGCCAGCGCCTGGTTCGCCCGTGTCGGTGCACCACCGGCAATGATCGTATCGAGTACCCGCACAATGTCAGCGCGTTTGATCTGATCGATGGGGCAGGGGAACAAAGGCGAGAACTTTTGCAGGACGCGCTCGGTTCCGCGCCAGTCCTTGTTACGTGGCTTGGCGTAAAGTTCGATGAACTGAGGTACGACCTCGCCAAGGGACAGGCGAGGGTCAAACACAGAAGGGGAGTTCTGATCGTATTGCCCGAGTTCGATATCGCGCAGGATGTCTCGTGCCTTCTCACGCGCATCAGCCAATGACACGATAGGATAAGCGCCAATGCGAATGCGCTTCATACGCCCAGCAATGCGGCGGGATACCCCAAACACCTTCCCACCTGTGGCTGACACACGCAAGTGCAGGCCGGGCAGCAAGGCGTCTTGTACTTCGTAGCGCTTGCCTGTCGCAGGTGGCAGGGCTTCAATGGTCTTGGGCGTCAGCTTCTTTTTCATGACGTGCATATTAAGATTGCAACGTCCGCGTGTCAGGGTATGGTTTGAGACGGATGTTCAAAGGTGGAGGGCTTTTGGCTGAGGTCATGCCCGTTCGGCTTGTGATTTAGCGGGTGCAATTAGGCTTGGCATAACTCACTTAGGAGCGATGATGACAATAGATGTACTACTTTTGATCGCGCTTACGGAAGAAAGTGAAGCCCTTTCATCAAGTGGTTTCTATTCACTTTCGTCTCCAAGAGTCTATCAGAATTTTGAGTATCAAAGCTTTGATTTTCTTGATGCTTCAGATGTTCGTCGGCGTGGCCTTTTTGTATCTGCCGGAGAAGTTGGGTCCCGCATTCGCGACGCCGCTACATTGTTTGCAACCAAATTCAAGCCAAAGATTGTTCTTAATGTCGGCATCTCTGGTCGTCTGAAAGATGCCAAAGTCGGTGATGTAGTCGTTCCCTCCCAATTGAATATTTTTGACTATCGTTCGGCAGCGCAAGACGAAGGCGATGTCGGATACTCAATCCAAGTCGGAATGAAGCCCGCTTTAGTCAGCAAGGACGCCCAGCTCCTGGTGAATTCGATCACCTTTAGGGAAAGAAACAAGTTGCCTACCTTGGAAGAATACGCTGCCGCGCACGGCGTTGATCTTTCAGAAGATGAGATTTCTCAAATAACAAAGTGGAGAAGTTCGGCCATTTTGTCTACAAGTCCAAGTATTGTTGTTGGTCCTTTCGCCGTAAGCAATATGCTAATCAAATCAGAGAATTTTAAGAGAGATGTCCTTCAAAGAAGCGACAGAAATTATATTGCTGCCGATATGGAAAGCGCCTTTATAGCTGATGGCTTAAAGGCAATAAGGGATGAACCGCCTTTTTTTGCGATCCGCGCAATAAGTGATCCTGCGAACTCGGATAAAGGAAAATTTGATGCTGTCGGCGAGGGGATTTTTCGGCGTTGGGCCATGTCAAACGCTGTTCAGACATTGAAGAGCCTTCTGGAGGACAGATACACATACGGTGAAGTGGGGTCGGATCTAGCTTCAGCAATAAAATTAGAGAATTTGGATGACGATTATCTTCCAAATTACCCCGGCCAATATATCGAAGATGCTAGTGATTTTGACGCTCTGGATAAGAGGTTCGCCAATCTGCGCAGGCGAAAAAAGAAAGATGGTGATTTACAAAAGGGCAAGGAATTACTTGTCCCTTTCTCTGAATTTGTCGAAGTTATCAGGAAAAGCCCGAAAGGTGGGAAATTCTTGCTGGAAGGGCGCAGTGGGAGTGGGAAAAGTGCAGCGCTAAAAATTTTGGAATTGGTGTTAAAGAGTGAATTTGGGGATAGGTGTGGTGTAAAATTTTTTAATGCGCAAAAGCTATTGTTGCGAGCAAAAAGGTCTTCGGTCAGAGACGAAGTTAAGCGTATTATTGATAATTTGGATTTTTCCGATAAAGCATTAAGATATTATTTTCTTGTAGATGAGCTTCACGGTGATCAAAAGGAATGGGAGATATTCGATCACCTTGAAGACTTTTTGTCATCAAAAGAGATTTGCCTGGTACTTTCGTTTGGAGTTGAACACTTTGAGCTGTCCAACATTTTGAAAGATGAGCCAATTTCACCGGCAATTTACAGAATGGAATTTGCTGAAATATTTGAGTTTAAGCAAGTATATAGGCTAGATAGAGTCACGTTTCTCGAACTTGTAGAGGGATTAATTAAAACAGGCTTGCCAAACTCTGGAGCAAGCGCAGAAAACATTGTAAATGAAATGGGGAATTTGAATTTTCCTTATGTGAATCATTTTTCAATTTCACTATTTATAGATAATTACAAGAGACATGCTTTTAATAACGTAAAAAATAGTACTAATTTTATACTTAGAGCAATGAGAATGCTTTGTGATGAGATTTCAAAAGAAAAAAGTGACGATTATTTCGAACAAATATGCGTTGAAGCGTTGAGAACGAATTGTAAGGAACTAGCAATCGCCGGATACCCAAAAGAACGCGAATCATATTTGGAGGAATATCGGCGCAAGTACGCGACTTTACCCAAAATGGTACAGACAGCGTTAGTTGCAAATGCAATCGTGTACATATTGTCATTATATAATAAAAATGGATCGGATGTATTTCATAATTTTAATATTATTGAGGAAATATTTTTTTCTTTAGTATTTTCAAATGATGTGAATATTTGCGTCAAAGATATTTTGGAGAATGAAAATATTGAAGATTCAGTTTTAAATACGGCGAAGAAGATAATCGGAGATATTAATTATACGGGACTTGCATATTCAATTTACCTAGCGGGAAGGGCGCGCTCCACAAAGGGTCGCCGAAAGGCTGACGAAATTCTCGAAATTGCAGCTATGATGCTCGAAGACGATAAAGCCGAAAGCAGCGCCCTAAGAATTGCTAGGCGCTCTTTGTACATTAGTTCCGCTTTAAAGGGGGATCGCGGTGCTACAGATAAGTACATAGAGTTGCTGCTTTCAAATCCGCACGAGGATAGCCTGAACAGAGGTTTTCATCTTGAATATTACGGAGACCAGCTCGCAAGCATGGGTATTACGGTAGCGCTCGAACTTGAAGATAAAGGTGGACGATGGTCCTCGTGCCGAAAGATATTGGGTGACAAGATAAATGATGCATTGGCTAAGGGAAATCTCAACGAGTATGATAGAATATGTATAATTACTTATTTTTCCCTCGTTCGTTATCGGCTTGAGCTTGGAGAATTGAATAGTCAACAGAGGCTCGCAGAACGTGAATTTGCAGAGCGTCTATTAGCAAGTAGCCTATCGGTCGGGCAGTCAATTAACGCCTACTTAAACATGCTGAAAATTGGTTTAACCAATAATCAGTATTCCTATTTGGACGCTATCGTTGGGCTTTATGTGATAAAAATGCTTCCTAGAGTGGGATGGGTCCAAAGAGAGTTTGGGCATAATGATAATGCCGTAGAGACTGTTGCGTCGCATGTGTTCGGGGCAATGTTATTGGCGGACCTGCTTGCGGACAAGGCTAAGCCGGATATCTCTGTAGCCGAGCGAGGTGAATTGTCACGGATCATACTCTATCATGATCTCGCAGAGGCATACATTGGTGACTATGGTCCCAAGGATGGTG
The DNA here is from genome assembly GCF_038900115.1 of Hoeflea sp. AS60. NCBI lineage: Bacteria > Pseudomonadati > Pseudomonadota > Alphaproteobacteria > Hyphomicrobiales > Rhizobiaceae > Hoeflea > Hoeflea sp. AS60. The sequence goes on from NZ_JBBMQP010000010.1 coordinate 3,855, forward strand.
AAACCAAGGCGAAGGAAAATGAGGCTGTACTAAGAATTCGCGCCCATGCTCAGTTCCGAAATCTTAAGCGGCTGTCGGACACGTATGATATATGGGATCGTTTCGAACGTGGTAGTGACGAACTTTCTATTTTGGCGAAGGACTTCGATCGTCTTGACGCTGTGTTACAGGCAAGTATTTATACGGGTAAGTTTCGGGATACTGAACAGAGACACGAATTTTTAGGATATTACATCCAGCTTATTCAGAACGCTACTTTAAGGGAAATTGCTGAAGAGATATTTCGGCGTTCAGAGTTGATAGCGGAGAGCGTTCACTAGCTTTTTTCTTTCTGACGTTTGGTGCCATGGGGGAGCCAATGTAGCTGCACTTGAATGAGAGGAATTGAGAACAATCGGTACGGATCGGAAAGGCCGGTTTCAACCAGGTCAGCGACCTACCGAAACAAGCTGTTTGGACTTGAGGCACATCGCGCGGACACCTTGACTCAATCATAATCCGCGTGTCGGGGGTTCAAGTCCCTCTCCCGCTACCAAAATTTCGGATATATTGCAGGTGGTCATGACCTGACACGGGGTTGTCATCCGACGCGGAGTGGCGCCTGAGCTGCTTTTCTTACGCCTGTCGGCGTGGTGTGAGCAACCTGCGAAGGCACGAAACAATCATGATGCGCGGCGCTGGAGCCGTATGCGGCCAGGGGCCACCGGGTCCTTGTAGCCGAGCGAAGATCAAGGCCTTGCGGTGGTGCAGCCTGCCCCCAGTCGGCGATGGTGCTTTGGACATAGTCGAGACCAAAGAACAGGCTCTCCTTCACCAGCTCATCCCGCACCCTGCCGTTGAAGCTATCAATGTAGCCGTTCCGCATCGGCTCGCGCGTGGCGATGTAGTGCCACGCGGCGCGATGATACTTTGATCGGGCAAGGATGTGTTTGACGAGAACTCCGGGGCTATTCAAGGCGCAGTTTCAGTAATGTCGGCTTTTCAGAAGAGAATTACGCCGACACCGGATCGTGGCTAATCAATGCTGGCGAAAGCTCCGAGCGGATGGCCATGAAGCTTGTTGAAAACTCGTGCCCTTGCTAACAAAAAGAAGCGACTGCCTTCGCAGTCGAAACGGGGGTGTCAGCGTGTCGAAGCCTTTTTTGATACACTGCATGACTGATTGTTCAGTTTCGTTTGGGACTCAGCGAATTCAACTCCCCGGCCGCAAAGCGCGCGCACTTCTGTCGTATCTTGCACTCAGCGGCAAGGGGCAGATCGATCGTGTCTTTCTTGCCAGTTTTTTCTGGCCGCAATCGGATCATGCCAAAGCCCGCATCTCGCTGCGCCAGACCTTGTTTGAGATCAGGCGTGTTCTGGGCGATCATTCCAACAGCCTGTTGGAGTTGAACAGAGAGACTGCGGGTTTTGTTCCGGGCGCTTATCGAACCGATATCGACGAGCTTCTCGATATGAGTACGAATCTCATGTCCGTCGGGGAATTGCATGGAAATTTCCGCCGTTTATCGGACTTGCTGACGGAGTTCGAAGACATTGGCGATGAGTACGCCAACTGGATCGCGGAATTCAGGAACAGCGTATTGCTGCAAGCAGTCGAAATGCTGCAGGCGTTCCTGGAGCGCAACGATGTGCACGCATCGACCCGCAAAGAACTGGCTCGAGTCATTCTGTCACTGGATGAGTTCAATGAGGGGGCTGTGCGCCATTTGATGAGCGCTCTGTATGATCTGCAAGAGAGCGCTGCTGCGCTGCAGGTGTACAATTCCTTCTGCGAACTCGTCGATGACCAACTCGCGGCAGAACCATCCGCGGAGACGCAAGATCTGGCGGTCGAGATCAAGCTTTCAATCAATGCGCCTGCCTCCGGTGTCGCGTCATCTGTTCGGCGGAAGGGGCGAAACGGTGTCGTCGTCGTGCCCTACAATGTTCTGTCGGATGACCCCGACTTGCGGTTCGTGTCACTGGGTTTGCTTGACGAGGTGACCTGTCGGCTTGCCTCCAACCGGACCATTCCTGTCGTATCGAGCAATTCAACACGGCACTATCTTGGTACCGACGTGACAACCCGCGAAGTCGCTGAGACCTTCAACGCGAAATATGCCGTCTTCGGCAGCATGAGGCCGCGTGGCGAAATCATTTCCATCGCGACGCAGGTCGTCGATCTGGACGATGAAAAGATCCTCCACGCGCTGACCATAGAGCGCCCTTTTGGCGCGGCTCTGAGCTATGAGGTCGAGCTTGCGGCCCTGATCGCAAACCAGATCTCGCCGAACATCGATCAGACGGAGCTGTCAAGGACCATCCGTTTCGCCTCCAGAGAGCTGGAGCCGTATCACCTGACCCTCCGAGCCAAGGATCTCCTGCTGGATCTGTCCCATGCGTCTTTCGTGGAGGCCGGGCAATTGCTGGATCGGGCAATCCTCCTGGCGCCGATGTTCGGGCCCGCCTACAGCATGAAGGCCGATTGGCATGCATTGAAAATCTGGCAACGCTGGAGCGATCATTTGCATGATGATCTCGCAGCCCTCGAACGAAACGCGGCCAAAGCCATTGAATATTCCCCGGGCGATGGCCGGTCGCGTGCGATCCTGGCCCATAGCCGGATCATCAACTCCGAGGATTACGATGCGGCCCTGAAGCTGTTCGACAACGCACTGACGCTGATGCCCAACGACAGTGAAACGCTGATTTGGACCGTACCGGGGCTGGCCTATTCCGGCGATGCCGATGGCGCGATCAAGAACGGACTCAAGGCATTGGAGCTCTCCCCGCTGGACCCGTTCATATCGCGCTATCACCATTTCATCAGCCTGGCATATTACTCCACCGGCGCCTTCGGAGAGGCTGTTGAACACGGCAAGATCAGTTTTGAACTGAACCCGAACCACCTGTCCAATTTGCGCACAACGATTGCGTCGCTTTGGGCATCCGACCGAAAATCGGAGGTGGAGCCCCTGGTGGCGCATCACCGAAAGATCTTCGGAAAGGGAGCCATAGTCTATCCCAACGGATCCGGTCCGCCTTTTCGGGATCTCGCCAAGCGTCGCGAAATGGTTGCGCATTTGCGAGATGCAGGCCTGCCGGTGTGAAGGGGCGATAACGTTGGACTAACGGTCCTTCTGTAGCACCTGATCGACGAGTGAAAGGGGACGAGGATGATCAACAGAGGTTCAAGTCAGGGGGGCGTTCAGGGCGGCGTCCAAGGGGGCGTCCAAGGGGGCGTTCAAGGCGGGGTGCAGGGTGGGGTGCAAGGCGGCGTTGCCTCCGGTATGGCCAATGGCGCGAGTTTGCCGATGGTCGATCCGCTTTTGCCATCCTTTCCGGATGTTCCGAAACCCTTCGACCTGATTTCGAGAACCAGCGGCTTGGGCTTCCCAAGCGAAAATTGGGACCCGAAGCTTTCGGCAACAAGCAAAATTCCGGGCATCCTGCAGCAGATCGGACCAGTTTCCGATGCGGATCTCGAAGCGGCGTTGCTCCCACTTTTCCCCAATGCCAAGGGAGGCGAGACGCCGGGCGACGGCAACGGGGACCGGACTCCACTTGAAAGCGAAATCAAGTCGATCCTGCGGCTGCGGGCTGATTTCCTGGATCGGCGGGCTGGCGAGATCGTCGATCAGGCAGGTGCCTTCGATCACTACTTCAACAGCATGCTGAGCGTGTCTGACGTGAACCTTCGGGCGACGCGGGAAGTGATCACCCTGTGCATCCTGATCGGCGGCATGTTCAGCCAGCAGGCCAAGGGCATCTTCATGCGCCCCCGACCCGTGCAGATCTATCCGGCAATGATGCCGGTTATTGCCACCCCTTCGCACCCGTCCTTTCCCAGCGGCCATGCCACGCAATCCTACCTGGTTGCCAAGGTGCTATTTGCGATGGCGAAAGCCCCTGCGCTTGAAGCCTATCTCTTCAGCCTCGCCGGCAGAATATCGGAGAATCGCGAGATCGCAGGTCTTCATTACCAGAGCGATACGCGTGCCGGCGAAGCGCTTGCGGACATGCTGGCGGAAAAACTTCTGGAGACAGACGCAATGAAGGCCCTGGAAGTCCAGGTCGAAAATGAATTGGCACATTTCAAGGCCGTTGAAGACAGTATTGTCATTGCGGACATACTTGCGGATCCCGCGGACGCTGACCCAGCCGTTCCGGAGGAGGGCACAGGAGATGCGTGACGCGCGAGGCGTGGTTTTCAATGTGCGGCGTGAACTGGAGGAGATTGGCGGGACCCCGGTACTGTCGATAATTGGGTCGGACGGTCAGCCCAGGAGTTCTGGGATCAGAAACTTCGATGAGCTTGTGAAGGTGCTGGCAGAAGCGGAAATCAGTTTCCGTCCTCAGTTGAAGCTGTTCAGGACTGGTCCCGAAATGCTCTACGATCCGAAAAGCAAGATCTGGCCGGTGCGCGATCAGGGTACATCCCGGGGCACCTGCGTGCCCTTTGCGGCGCTGGCCGCGTTGGAGCTTGATGTCCTGCGAAGCCAGGATCCGCCGACCGGGGTCGATTACGCGGAAGAGTTTGTCTATGCCAGGTCACGCAAGGAACTTGGCCACCTTGGACCCGGCAAGGAGCCTGGGAATGACACCTCCGGCGCAACCTTTCTGGTTCAAGCGGCAAGGGCGTTGATTGATTTCGGCGTGCCGCCAGAAGAGAGGCTTCCCTACAAATACATCCAGAACGACCCCGCTTGGACCGCCCCCGTGTCCCAAAGTGTATCGGACGAAGCCCTGCTTAACAGGCTCGATAAAAGCAGGGTCTTTGTGACTTTAAAAATTCATCGCAGGCCGGAGATCGAGAACGAGTTGACTGAGCCGTTCTTCGAAAAAGAATCGCTTGTAGTTGAATTCATTCAGGCGAGCCTTTTGAGTGGGGCGGCCGTTTCCATTACCCTGCCGGTCTATCCGACCGGCAATCACTCTCCCTGGACGGTTGGAAATGCGTGGAAGACCGGCGTCATCCCGGATCTTACGGATGCTGTCAAAGAGGCAGGTTCGAACAAGATAGGCCATGCGGTGTGCATTATAGGAATGGTGCCGGACCCGGGCGCAGCCGAGGGCGAGATAAAAGGCTGGTTCATTTTTCGAAACAGCTGGGGAACACGTTTCGGCTATGCCCGGCCTCAAAATCCCGTGCTCGACAAGGTTCTTGCCCCCGGCTATGGCGCGATTTCATTTTCCCATGTTGCTGAAGGTTGCTGGGGTATGATGGCGCTTTTGCCTTCCGGTTGATGACCGTCGGCTTCTTCCGAAAATATAATCCACGATTCATTTCACTTGTGTCGACGAATTCATGTTTCGGCAGGCGATATTTTAAATGTAAAATCTATTTTTATTCAAATATTGGATTTTTAATTTTAAAAAATCGCCTGTATTCTGGATTTATATTTGATCTTTTTTAATTTAAAGAATTCGAAATTGGGCCTGGAAAGTTCTTCTTTGCATCTTTAAGGCCTGAATTTTTACCCAATCAGCGCACAATCTGTTCGGACTGGTTATCAACATTTTCTGATGGAACAGTAAAGATGAGCATATCCTGCGTGACTGATTTCATTTGTTTCTCAAGATCTCTCAGTTGCTGTTCAAGTTTTCTCAGATCCTGGTATTCAATGTCTTGTTCCACATCCAGCGACTGAGTGCTGGGCGACCGGCGCAGGAGTTGCTGAATTAGAACTCCCGGCGATCCCTGGTCGCCGTTCTGAAGCGTTATGTCCGGTGCAGGGGAGGCCTGCTGAAAACGGGCCTGATAATAGGTGCCGTAAAGAAATGCACGGCAGAGGTCGCTGTTGTGCTGAGGATGTGTGGGATCAGCAATACAGGCATTTGCCATCTGATCGACGGCGGCGGTTCGTTGCGGGTCAACATCGCTCATGGCCATGAGCGGCAGGCAGGCCGCACAAACGGCGAGTATTTCAGGACGGGTCATTTGAAGTTCCTCCGTTTTGCGGTTCGGTTTGTTCATCCAAAAGCAGTTTGAAGTCTTTCAGCTCGCGACCGGTCCTGGCGGCGTCCTGTTGCGCCTCAGCCTCGTCGGTGGCGTCCGCCTGCTCGGCAGGTGATATCTTGACGCCGGCTGTCATGCCGACCGTATTTCGCCATGTATTGAGGTCTTGCACAAACACCGGAACGTCGCGGACCTCCACCACGGGAGAAAGCGAGTTTGTGAACAGGAGTGTAATGGACAGGGTACAGGACCCGAGGAAAACCATGATCAGGCCGGGGAAGGTCGAATTGGCCATCAGCTTCAATTCGGATGCCTGTATTTCTGCCGCGTTTTCGGCAGGTGAACGGACGCGATCGAACACCAGGACAGAGCCGAGAATGATAGTGGCAAGAGAAACCACAATGGCGGCAGCGGATAGGGAAAAGCGGTAGATCAAGGCGTACCCGACACGTGCAGAGCGCATGTTCTGAATGTCGGACTCAAGTGCAAGCCGCTGACATTCCGGGGTCGCGCAACCGGCAATGAGATTGCTGGCGCCGTATTCCGCAAAGTGCAAATGCTGCAGGACGGCCGAAACGAAGAGGTACAAGACCAGCAGGGTTACAAACCAGGCGGATGCGATGGAAACGTAGCGGGCGGCTTCCTTGGAATAGATATGGGACGTGTCCGACATTGTGAGCCCCTCTGCAGATTGTCATTTCATCATCAAACAATGCTGGCGCCACGCGTTCACTAGATCCGCTTGAGGTTGGCTCAACACTGTCAAGTTTCAATGGTGCTGCACACGACGGTGCTTGCCGAAGATGAGAAAGCCCACGGTGTGTGGCCCGTGGGCTTTTTCGTTCTCAAGTGGCTCGGTTACATCAGACCGGAAGCTTCGACGAGCCGCTCAAAGGAGGTGATCGGCTTGCCCCTGGGTTTGATCGAGTCCTGCGGATGCCAGCGTCCGTTGTCGCTGCCCGGCTGGGACCAGAAGCTGTTGGGGTCGTTGACGATCAGCCCCACCAGGGTTTCGGCCACCAGGCGGCTGCCCAGTTGTCCGAGAGTCTCGCCGTCGGTTTGAACTTCGGCCTCGCGCAGGATGTAGTACCAGAGCGGCGTCGCATCGAGCATGTCGGCGCGCTCCAGCGCGGCGCCGCCGGGGCCACTGCGCAGGACCTTTTGCGACAGCGGTGTAATGGCAATCTTGTGCTTCGCCATTTTCGCGATGCAGGCCTGCGCCGAGGGAATGGCCAAACGGAAGGACCGGCGCAGATTGCGTTCTGCAAGGTGCCGCATGCGGGCATGCATGCCTTTGGGTTCGTTGAACATATCCAGCAATGGCGGCGCCAGATGGGTGTCGATGCGCCGGGTGAAACGGTCCGGACACTTGCCGCTGTCATCGATGAAGCGGCTCCAGTCCACCACCCAATTGTCTGGTAGAGTGGGGAAATGCTGGATGTCACCCATTGCCGAGACGACGACGTGCATTGGCGGCGAGGCGCCGCCCGTCAGCCGGAAGAGTTGGCGGAAGTCTCCGCGCGCTGCAATCGGCTCGGGACCGCGACCAAAGTGCTTGTTCCAGTCATAGTCCGGGCGCGCCATCGTGTGTCCAAAGCGAAAGGCGGCGACTGAGAACTCCAGTGGCATCGGCAAGCGGGAGCCATCTCCAGGTCCCACCCGATCGAAGAATTTTTTGTAGAACGGGGCGTTGTCGGCGAGAACCGAGGCCAGGACGTCCTGTTGGCAAATGCGCGGCAGATAGTCGTGCAAGATCAGCCACTGGTAGGTCCAGCGGGTCAGATTGCGCGCAAAATTGAACGTGGCCTCGGAAGAAAGGTCCTTGGGTCCGCCGATCGTATGGGCGTGCACCACGCAGACATTGTGAAAGCGCGCCATGGCGAGGTGGGTCTGCGACACGGCCAGATTCTCGTCATTCCGCCCGTCGCCTATGACGGCCTTTTGCCGGTTTACCTCTCCGGGAGCACCGGAAAAGGCATCCTGCAGGTCGGCTGACAGTGAGCCGATATCGTCGGGATCAATGGTTCCGCTGTCGATCAGGCGACCCAGCCGCAGCACATCGCGGGCCGGGTCTTCAGGTTTCTCGGCAGCGAATGGCGGGGTCGGTGTCGACTTGCCAAGTCTCAGCTTCGCCTTCCAGACCGGATGACGCAGCAGTTTTCCGTCAACAATCTGCTTTGCGAAGCTTCCTTGAAGCACCGCTCCGCCATAAAGGCTGTCGAGATCCAGCTTCCCCGTGCGCAGGTTTGCAACCTTGGCCTCGACCTCGGCCGGCTTCAGCGGCGCAAGGTCGGGAACGTCGATCTCGGAGACGGAAATCTCGCGATCGGTTCCTGCGGTGATGTCGTGATCGATGAATTGACCGATATAGGTGAAGGCTGCGGGAATCTGCGAGTTGTCATGGTCCTGCGGGGTCTGATCGACCATTTCAGTGGCAATTTCACGCAACGCATCGAGGGTCTTGGAATTGGCCGGAATGCCTGACGCGCCGTCGCAGATATAGCCAAACTGGCCGAGTTTGCCTGGGTCCCATGCCGGATATGTCTCATCCGGCCGATACCCGCAGGCATCCCTCGCCATCCGCCTGTTGTCGCGCGTGTAGTCGCTGTATTCGTATACGGCATGGCCGCCGTGGCCCTTCATGAACAGCATAATGGTGTCCTCCAGATCGGTTCATGCGAATGGTGAAAATCTTCGCTCTTCAGGAATGCAGAACAGGAGTGAGCCCAACGTTAGTTCTGCGTTAGAGGCTTGGTTCGGCAGTTTCCTGACGGCAATCGGACATCAGACTGTAATTCAAGTAGGCGAGGAAGGCTGATGTCTTCGTGCGTTCGCTGGCGGCGGTCGTGCAATCGCCGATATAAGCTCGCCAGTCTATTGAACCAGCAAATCGACTTGCAGCGAACCGAGCCAGGTCGGTTGGATTTTCTGATCCGATTAGAATTCGATCATCTGGGTTGCAATGGGGCGCATTTTCCGGTGGGCTTGAATGCGGCTAATTGGAAAAGCCTGAGGCAGCTCAGAGAGCTAATCCTGAACGCATTCAATCGGTACGTGAAAAGGCTTGGATCAGAATGAGCCTAGGTAACAGTTATCCTAGCCTCAATCATAATCCGCGTGTCGGGGGTTCGAGTCCCTCTCCCGCTACCACTATTCCCCCCAATTTCGGTGCATGCGAAGCCCGGTTTGCCGCTTCAACCAGCAAGCCAATCAGTCCTTTGATCTCTATATGCGTGCCAAATTCCTGCGGTGTGATGATAATCGCATCAACAAGCTTTCGGATCGCCATTGCGGCCTCTCGATTTTCATCGGTTATCTGGACGGCGTACATGGATGCCATGTCATCAACAAAAACGGCGAACTTTTTGACCGACGATGGATGGAGCACGACTGTCTCAGGCAGGGAAGGTAAGGCTCGCTTTTTCTCTCCCAGGTCACCAATTTCATTGCGAATTCCCAAAATCCGCTCATTTGCCAAGACACCGTCCAAGACACCCTTTTCATAGTCCGCCCACAATCTGGTCTCGCGCTGCTTCAATTCCGCGATCTGCTTGTCGACAATCCGAGTCTGCTCGATGGTTTCACCCGCCAGACGAGATCGCTCTGAATTGTATCCTTTTATCATCTCAGCGAGGGCCTTTGTCTGGCTCAGCTGATCCTTGAGGCCAGCCAACGTGGTTTCTACGATCTCATCAAGATAGTACGCGCTGGAGTTCACGCATGAGCGGGATTCTTTCATCGTGGAGCACTGCATGCGGATACGACCGCTGCTCTGATCTTTCATAGACATGCCGCCATTGCAGCAACCGCAGCGTAGCATTCCAGAAAACAAGGTTTTTGCGCGGCGATATGTGGACGGATGTTCGCGATCCGTCGGGAACAGAGATTGGACTCTGTCAAATAAATTGGCGTCAACAATTGCCAATTCTGGGACTTCGTGAGTCACGATGTCGGCAATCTTATTTGAACGGCTGACCCTTTTGCCTGAACTCGGATCACGTACCATTGTCACTCTATTCCACTCTCTTATGCCCTTATAAATCGGATTACGCAGGATTCCGTTCCGTCGTTTGCGGGAGCCATTCAAGGTGGAGGAATTCCATTTGTCTCCAGATGGTGCGGGGATTTTTTCGGCGTTCAAACGCCCCGCGATCTCCCTCGGGCTTCTTCCATCTATGCGCTCGGCATATATGCGCCGAACAACAGCGGCTTCTCCCATCAGGATGCCATCACCCTCATCTATGATAAGCTCACCAGATTGCCCCGTTATTGGCTTCTTGTAGCCGTAAGGCTTGCCACCTGCGCTCTTCCCTGCGCGAATCTGACCGTGCTGGCCCCGCTTTACCGCATAAGCGGTCGATTCCAATTGGTTGCGGGAGACTATAGCCATGATAGCCGCCGTATTCCGCTCGACCTTGCCCTGTGCAACGGAATGCAACTCGATTTGGTGAAACGTGAGTGTCTTGAAAATGAAAGACATGTCGCCTTCGTCGCGGGTCAGTCTGTCCAAATGGTCAACGATCAAAATCTTGATCCCAGATGACGCGAGCTCTTGCAGCAGGCTCAGGATACCTGGTAGAATAAGGATTGAACCGCACCGGATTTACCGGAGACCGTTTGGTTTAAGTTATGCGGCCATGGCTGCTTCGTCCAGCATGGCGTAG
>NZ_JBBMQP010000011.1:0-3496 GCF_038900115.1 Hoeflea sp. AS60
TTCACATAACTTGGAATTATGGATACAATAGACGGGTTGGAGTTCGTAAACCGGGACGGCGAACTTGATTTTCTGCAGCGCTGTCTGGAGAAGGTGAAAGAACGTCCAGCCTTGGTCGTCGTTCGCTCGCCGGCAGGTTTCGGAAAATCTACGTTGACGGATCGCCTGATCAACTCGATGCCTCTCAATAGCAAAGCATCTTGTGTCGTCGATCCGAGTGTGCGTGGTCGAGTGGGTGCCATTTCGTTGCATGAAGGGTTCTTTTTGCAGCGTATTGCCGAGAGCTTGGACCGAACGGCAGATTTGACCGGTGGTGCTTGGCCAACGCTTGCAGGTTTTCTCAAAGCGCGCCGTAAAGATGCCGTCCTTACGAAGAACCCATTGGATGTCGTTTCGGAAATGCCAAGCCTGAAGCACGCCTATAAGGTGGTCTTCGATTATGCCGCACGCGCGCTCCTATTTGGGAGGTATGCCTCGGAGAAACTGCTCATCAGCGACCAGGCCGACGCGGTCGCAATTTGCGCCGCCTACACAGAATACGTCCTCAGGGATCACGCTCTGATCCTTATTGTTCGCGAAGTCCAGCATATCGACCTTCAGAGCTTGAGGACCCTACTATTGCTAGTCGAGCGCGGTCCTGGGCCCGACTTAGTATTCGAATATACTGCTGAGACTGGGAGGTTCGAGCCTGAGCACCATAAGCTGCTTTTCCGCGCGGCTGAACGCCGCCCTGGCATCGATATTTTGGACCTTGTCCGCCTGAGCGCCGACCACCTCGAATATCTCATCCGCACAAGCGTACTGAGCGATTTTGATCTTACATCGGACTACTATCTCTCGTGGGACGGAAATCTGCGTTCCATCGTTGAATTGAAGTTTGGCGTTGGTGTCGGCCAGTCGCTGACTGATGTCTCGCGCATCGGCCGGACACTTGCAAACCTCTCTGACACGATCAGCGAGCACATCGCTCAATTGCCATCGTTGCAACGGCTACTGCTTTCGATCATCCAAGCCCATGTGGAAGCTATTGATCTGCCAACCCTGTCGTCGGCTGCAATGCGGATCGATCCGAGAGCCCTGCATTCGGAGATAGGCAAAGCGCTTGACCAACTTGAAGACCAAGATGCATTTTTGGTGCGAACCCATGGTTTGATCGCACTGCGCAACGACACTATTGCTAAATCGCTGCAACAGACGCCGGCCGTACAGGGGCTGCTAGCGCTATCGGAAAAGGCGTTACGCGACAACTATGCCGGAATCATGGAGGGAGAACTCGGCACCCAAGGTCTGTCGAATCTACTGCGGCAGTACTTCCGATTATGCGCGCGCACGAAGGACATGCAGGGCCTGAAACGCGCCGCAGACAGGTTAACCGGAGAGGTCAGGGCCACCCAAGATCACACGATTTACGTCGATGCTGTAGCTTCTGCGATCGAAGCAAACCCGGAGCTTTTCCGCGGCGAGCACGACGATTTGGTAGAATGGGCGGCGGAACTGGCATATTCGGCAAGCGACTGGCGGCGAGCTACAACGCTCTTGTCACTGCTGAAAAAGCGCACTTCTTATTCTGAGTTGATGCGCGCCTGCGCGTTGCAGGAGAGCGGTGGGCACGTCGAGGCACTGCAGATTATTGCGACTTTGCGATGCGAGACGGCGGATATCCAGACTTTGTTGGCCGCCGATTTGGTCGAAGCCCTTGTTGTCGGTTGCCGTGGAGAACATGGTAAGACGCGCGAAATACTTGAGGCCATCACCGCGAACGAGGCTTACCGCACAAGCCCACTAGTCGGCTATGCCTACCGTTTTTTCGAAATTGTCGACGGCCTTGAAGGTAGCTTGAAAAGCCTTAAGGCGAGCGTCGCATGGTTCCACCGGCACAATTTACCCGAGTCGATGGCCTATTCCCAGTTGCCTGCCGCTCTGCTCATGGCACGATCCGGCGACATCGACGGAGCACGCACAACCCTTGGCCAGGCAACCATCGCGCTTTCGCAGGTGGTACGCGACCAACACATTGTCGTTAATAATGCTTGCGCAGTGGAACTTCTCTCCGAGCAACCAGACTTCCGCTACTGCAGCGATGAACTCTCTGGTGCCCTGCGCTTCGCACGTGACGATTTTTCGGAGCTAACGATCTTAAGCAACCTGAGCATAGCCCTCCTTAGCCAAGGCAATTTGGAAAGCGCAGTCGACAGCGCGGAAAAGTGCCACCTGCTACTGGCCAATCACGACTTTGCCGACACCGACATATATTGGCCGGTATGTTTCAACATGGCTGTGGTCTATGCCGCCAATGGCGATACGGAAAAGTACGAGGCGGCGCGGCGCTTCCCGTTCGACAACGGTCCGTCGCGAGAGGACGATCTCGAATACTGGCAATACCGCTACGGCCTAGCTGACCTCCCACCGGACACCCACCAATTCCTCGGCGGTAAGCCTTGGCACCCGGTCTATTTGAGTCATTGGTTGATCGATCTGGAGGGCCTTAGTCTGTTGAAGTGAGGACCGCGTCGATGACGTCACTGTAAGTCCAGCCCTTTTCGGTAAATGCCATGGCGAACTGCCCCTTCGGATCGATCCATGCGTCGGGAGTCATTTCGAGAAAATGGAATTTTCCATCCGCGTGCCGACCATCAATGCGGCAATACCCGAAACGGCCAAAGGCCCGAAGGAGACCTTTGATATTCTCATGATCGGTGGGATCAAGCTCGTCATCGATATTCCTAACAGTCCGCCCAGGAGTCGGGTTGGCCTTCTCCTCGGCATCAAACAACCTCCCGCGAAAGAAGTCCGGCGCGCCCCCGATGACAATCTCCGAATACGCCCAGTGTGTTTGGCCTTTGCTCTCAATTGCGACAAATGCAGTCTCACGACCTGAAATGAATTCCTCTACCAGGACGGGCTGCTCTAAGCTTGCAAGAAGCTCTTGAGCTAGGCGCGCGGCGCTTTCGGAATTGTCGACAAGATTCGCCTGCGAAATTCCAATTGAACTGCCTTCGAGCAGTGGCTTTACCACACAGGGGAAAGCAGCCTTATCCAAGCTCATAACATCTTGTTCGTTTCGAATTATTCGCCAAGTCGGTGTCTGCAGCCCGCAGTCGAGCGCTAAGCGCTTCGATACTTCCTTGTCTTGCGCGATGATCCGGCCATAAACATCGGGACCGATGAAATTGAGGTTGAACGCTTCACAAACGGCGGGAACTAGAGCCATCCTATTGCGTGAGTTTCTTCCACCATAGATCGAGAGAACGATGTCGTCCTTGTGCTGCGATGCGTTTTCCGCCAACTTCTGCGGACCGTTGTAATGCGTGATACCTCGGCCCAGTTCCTTGATCGTGGTAATCAGCGTATCAACTGTGTCCCTCTCGCTCTGTTCCGTATCTCGATTTGATTCGAAATTGTTGTCGTTCGGATCTGCGATCAAATCCGCGACAAGAACCACATCGGGGGTATGTCTCGCATTTTGCAAAGGGCGAATAATTCCAAGTTATGTGAA
>NZ_JBBMQP010000012.1:0-2037 GCF_038900115.1 Hoeflea sp. AS60
GACGCAACGCTTGGCTTCACCTATAGCGGTCAGTTCGGATCTGGAGTCAGTGATCAAAGCCTCAAGGCAAACCTCAGTGTCAAATTCTGAAAGTCGCTTCGCGGGCGCTTTATCTTCCAAAGTGAGAAATTCCAGATGCCTTTTGCACCACCCATCCGTGTGACTTTCGTTCTGCCAGCGTTTGCCGCCTCCAATACGCGACCTATCCGCGACCCTGCCCATTTATCCCTCAACCTCAAGATTCGCCGCTTACCTCTTTGAACAGGTTTGCCGCCAACCGGATTGATACGATCAGGGGAAACATATGACATCGAGATCAGACCAGACAACCAACCCCCAAATCCTCTTGGGGACGGCGGTTCACAGAATGCTTCTGGCGGGAACGGCTATGGCTGCTATTCTGTCCGGGATGACCGCCCCGGCTTTTGCCCAGGAATCTATTGACGGCACCTCAGAGACGGTGATCGGCGGCGGCAGCGGCACCAAACCTGACCCGTGGGCAATTGGTGGCACCCTTGCTGTTGGTGATACCGGCACTGGCAGCCTTGCCATTTCCGCTAGCGGCGAGGTTTCCAACACGATCGGCTACATCGGAAATGGTGGTACCGGAAATGGCACTGTAACGGTAAGCGGAACGGACTCGATCTGGACCAATTCAAGCACCCTCGATGTCGGCTATATTGGCACTGGAACGCTTGATATCACGAGTGGCGGCGCGGTCAGAAACACCGCCGGCACTATCGCATATGGTAACCTAGCGACTGGCGCAGTTACGGTGACCGGAGCGGACTCGATCTGGGATAATTCGAGTACTCTTACCGTCGGCCGTGCCGGCACTGCTACCCTTGAGATATCCGCTGGCGGCAAGGTCACTAATTCGAGTGGAGTTATTGGCAACTTCACGAGTGGTAACGGAACGGTAACGGTGGATGGTGCCGGCTCCAAATGGGTAAATTCGTTTAGCCTGTCTGTCGGCCAATCCGGAACCGCGAAGCTGGATATCACCGACGGCGGCTTGGTCAGCAACTCAAATGCATATATCGGAGGTTCTGGCAGCGGTACCGGGACCGTGACGGTAAACGGCACGAATTCGACCTGGATCAATTCGAGCCAACTGATTGTTGGCCATATCGCAACCGGCACACTGACGATATCCGCAGGCGGCACGGCCAAGGCTTCATCAATGACCATCGCTAATTTCGCAACTTCCACCGGCACACTCAATATCGGAGCGGCGGCAGGAGATGCGGCGGCCCCGGCTGGCACACTTGAGACAGCGACAGTACAGTTTGGCGCGGGCAGCGGTACGCTCACCTTCAACCACACCGACAGTGCCTATAGCTTTTCAGCCGATATCTCCGGCTCCGGCACGATAAACCATCTCGCCGGGGAGACATTCCTGAACGGCGATTCTTCCGGCTTTACCGGCACGCTGAACATTACTGGCGGCAAACTGGGCGGCACCGGCAAATTGGGTGGTGTACTGAACATCGCCTCCGGCGGTTCCCTGGCGCCGGGTAATTCCATCGGCACTCTCAATGCAGCGAGTGTTACCTTGAATGCCGGATCGGTCTACGAGGTGGAATTGAGCGCCGGCGGGTTTACAGCCGGGACCAATAACGACCTGCTCAATGCCACCGGCACCGTGACAATCAACAGCGGCAGTTCCATCAAGGTGAAGCCAGAGAACGGAACCGACAACGGCACCACCTATACCGCCGGAACCTACACCATTATCACGGCTGGAAGCGTGGCCGGTACGTTCAGCAGCGTGACCGATGACTATGCCTTCCTCGATTTCGCTGTCAGCTACGACGCCACTCATGCATATCTGACGTCCTCTATCGTTTCAAAAAGCTTCTGCCTTTCCGGCATGAGCACCAACCAGTGCGCGGCGGGAGATGGGGCTTACTCGCTAAGCTCCGGCAGCCTGTTCAACGCTGTGCTGAACCTTTCAAGCACTCAGGCACCGATTGCGGTTGACCAGCTTTCAGGCGAGATCCACGCCTCGGTCCAGACAGCGCTGATCGAAGACAG